>NZ_JBQTCI010000003.1:0-617608 GCF_052380015.1 Rheinheimera sp. NSM
TGGCGTCCCCTAGGGGATTCGAACCCCTGTTACCGCCGTGAAAGGGCGGTGTCCTAGGCCTCTAGACGAAGGGGACGCACTAAAAAATCTTGGTGGAGCTAAGCGGGATCGAACCGCTGACCTCTTGCATGCCATGCAAGCGCTCTCCCAGCTGAGCTATAGCCCCACACTTTTATGTTTTTTGCCAACTTACGTTAGCGCTGAACACGGGGCGCATTCTAGGGTGCCACCGAAAATGTGTCAACAGTTTTTTCTGTCAGTTTATTTGTTCGGCCATTTTTTAGACGCCATGCTGAAATTATCAGCAAAAAACGACGAAAAAGACTGTTTATATAACGGCTTAGGCAAACATAAAGCCTTACTGCAAACTGTTTGCCGTGACAAAATTAAAAAACAAATCTTTGCCTGGCAACGGAACATCGTGTTCTGCGATTTTTTTGTATAAACTAGCAGCAACCGCATTGCTGAAAAGCAGTGTGTGGCTGATACAACAAAAGGATGAGATATTATGTACGAGAAGTACTACGGGTTCAGGGAACGACCTTTTCAGCTTACCCCCAACCACCACTGGTTTTATGCGAGCAAGTTACATAAACGCGCCCTCGCCTATCTGCAATATGGTTTATCCCAGGGCGAAGGCTTTATTGTTATCACCGGTGATGTTGGTACCGGTAAAACCACCATTGCCAATCAGTTGCTAAGCCAGTTAAACCAGGATGAGATTATTGCCAAACAGATCGTCACCTCCAAACTGGAGCCGGACGACCTAATCAGAATGATTGCGTCCAGCTTTAATCTGGTTGTTACGGAGCACAGCAAGGCCAGTTACCTTGACGCTATCTACAGCTATCTGAAACGATTACACGCACAACATCGCAGAGCGCTATTGCTGGTCGACGAAGCACAGAACCTGCCACTGGCTTCTATAGAAGAGCTGCGCATGCTGTCTAACTTTCAGCTAAATGGCAAACCCCTGCTGCAGAGCTTTTTACTCGGTCAAAACGAGCTCAATGCCATAGTCCAGGCACCGGATATGGAACAGTTCCGCCAGCGTATTATTGCTTCATCTAATTTGTCAGCGTTTCAGTTGGAAGATACCAAAGCCTATATTCAATATCGCCTGCAGCAAGCCGGTGGTGATCTTCAGCTACTACAAGATGATTGTTATGAGTTAATCCAGCAGCATAGCCGCGGTATTCCGCGCAAAATTAACACCACTATGGACAGGATACTGCTGTTTGGCTATTTGGAGGAGTGTGCAGCCATCAGCGTTGATAACGTCAACACTGTACTGGAGGAAATATCTCAGGAAATTGCCAACCAGGCACCATCAGCAGCCCATCCTGCCGTAAGACAGGCATCAACGCCGACATCTCAAGATGCACGTAAAGAGCTTTCTCTGATGCTGGACAGCGAGCTGGAGCAGAAAATAAAAATGGCAAAAGAACTGGATGCCTTACTGAAAAGGCAACAACATTTACTCAGTAGCCGCGATGAGAAAGACAATTAACCTTAGGCTAAGGTATTGAGGGTTCAAAATTTATGGCTGTAGGTCAACCAAACACGGTCTTCTTCGATATCAAAACTATCGAGTGTTGAATTACGCATAACCCGACGCACACTGGCACTTACATCAGCGTTGTTGTTGATCTTATGATTAACACCAAGCTCAAGCGAGCTATTGCTGTCTCTGCGTTGCCCGGAACTGTAGTCTATTTCATAGTACCGGGCATTAAACAGTAATGCATCGTGCTGCGACAGCTGCCACGACGCCTGCATTGAAAAAGTATTACGCTCAGTAAGCCTGGCGGACTCGACATATTCATCTTCGTTTTTACTGGCCTGCACACTCAAGGCAAGCCTGTTTTTACTGTAACCTACAGTCAAGGCGGCAGAACGACGCTTAATAACTTCTTCACTAAGCTCAAGCTCAACATCAAACAACTGGCGAAAAGACTCTCCGGTGCCTAATTCATAGTTATTAGACGGTGGCCTGAAGCACTCGCTGATCTGAGTTACCCCATCCGGACAGACAAAGATGCCTAAATCTTGAAATACCTCTTCCAGTGAAGACTGCGTTTGCACCGAATCAGTCAACGCCAGTCTGACAGACAAAAATCGCATGTTATAGCTTGCCTGCAAATTGGCCGTCCTGCCAAAATACCGCCGGTCCAGATTATAAGACAACGTAGTGCGCCGGCTGGGAGCCAGAAAAACTTCCATACCGACATAAGTACCACTGGCATCAGCCTGGCTTGAATCATTGTTTCCGGTGGTATAGCGATTTTGCGTCACATTAATACGCGACGCTCTGCCAAATTGATACTCCAATCCTACACCGTAAGAGCGAAACTCATTACTGAAGTTACTGGTGTTGTCATTGCTCTCATAACTGCCGCGGCCAATTAAGGAAAGACCCGGCGCAAGCGGCATTCCGGCATTACCATTGGCACTTTTGCTGACAAAGTCGTCCCTGGCTTCACGTTCAGTTTTCCGATAGTTACCATTGAACTGCCAAAACAACGTAGATTGGCGTGTTGCACTACCTAAATCCAAAGTAGCGGCGTAGGAGTTATTGTCAAAATCGCCCGAGCCATCATCAACCTCAGGTGCTTCAGAGTGCAACTCACGATACGATAATCCCAGTTGAGCGCGGACATCGGCGGTTCTTAAGGTAGTAAAACCAAGATTTGCGCCATAACTTGTCGTCTTCGATAAATTTTCAGAGCCGGTGATGATGTCTGAAAATACGCCGTTTTGCGAGTTACGCACCCTGTTATTACTGCTGGCATTTAAGCCGAAGCTAAGCCGCTTATCGTAAGCCGTAGCCAGATTACGCCAACTGTATTCTGTCAGGCTTTTGTGTGAACGCTGGGCATCTTCATACCACACCGCCTCATTTTGCAGATACAATGACGAAGACAGGTTATTACCTGTCGCATTAACCCTTAGCGATGGCGTAACAAGAGCCGCCAGACCTTTGTCCACCCCGGGTGACTGTTCCTCATCCCGTACCCAAAAGGCATAGGACCCCAGTTCCAGTTCAGGGCTTATTCTCACATCTGCCGCAACTGCTCCGCCAGTTACAACCGGCAACACAATGCTACCGGCCATAATAATACTTTGACTAACGCGGCAGTGTTTCACCACCTTAGCCTGCGCCATAGTAATAACCATAACCATAACCTTTACCCTGATTACGGTGCGCTTTGTTAATGAGAAAACCGGTGGCAATATCTTTGGGTAACAATGTTACCGCTTGTTCGATTTCGGCGATTTTAGTACGGTTTTCTTCCAGAACCACAACTGCCTGACCACACATGGACGCCATTACCGCGGTTTCATTAACCCCCAGTAGCGGCGGCGCATCAAAAATAACGATACGGTCATGGTATCGCGAAGCAAACTCATTGGCCAACATCAACATACGCTCACTGGCCAACAGTTCTGTTGACAAGTGATGCGGTCTGCCGGCGGTGATGATCTTTAACCGCTCAACATTAGTGCTAAGCATAATATCAGAGACTTTAATCTCATCTGATAACAGGTAGTCCGTCAAACCGATATCGTATTTTATGTTCAGGCTTTTCGATACACTTGGCCGCAAAACATCACTGTCAACCAGCAACACCGTTTTGTCCTGCTCCAAGGCAATACTCAAAGCCAAATTAATAGCAGAAAAGGTTTTACCCTCTCCGGGCCTGGAACTGGTTACCAAAATAAGATTCGAGTGTTTTAATGTGCTGCTCAGAGCACCAAAGGCATTGTTAATCAATTTGCGCTTTATCACCCGATACTCTTCGTTAATCAGACGACGCTCACTGGACAACGAAACAAAGTTCTTTTTCTCCAGCTCCGGCAAATTTAACTCAATAAAGGCTTTATGTTCTGCAGGTTCAGCAATATTAGCCGTTACCGCAGCAGCAACTGGCCCGGCTGTGGGCTCATTGCCGGCCTCTGTTACTGCCTGAGTGCGTTCAATCGTGCTTAACGGTTTGGTATCAGACTGCTGAACCTGTTTGTTGATGGCTTTTTCAATAATACTCACCGGATAACCCTCAATAACAATTCAGCGGACCGACCAAACAACACCTCATTGCTCAATAACGCGATGTAACAGAGCAGTAACCCGCCACTGAGCATAGCAAAATACACAAAGTGCATTCTGACCTGCTTCAAAATGGCGTACTTATCCGTATGTGATACCACACCAAATACCGGAAAATCAGTAATGCTCTGTAACTGCGATGCACGAGTCAGCACCGGTGATATCAAACTGCGTAAAAATGCTAAACAGATCCCCAGCGCAATCCCGAGGAACAGCACCAAGGTATAAAACAAACCACGATTTGGCCCGGACGGTGTCAAAGGTACCCGCGGCGGTTCAATAACATTGAACTGCACATCTTGCGCGGATGCATCGGCTCTGCGGGATAATTCCGCAGATTCCCGTCTGGACAACAAGGCTTCGTATTTTGACTTGGTAATATCATAGTCGCGGTTTAATCCGGTGAATTCAGCTTCTATTTCCGGAATTAAGTTAAGCTTACTTTCCAGCTCCGCTACGTTATCCTCATATGCTTTCACCCGTACCTTGGTCGACGCTACCTCCGTCTCCAGTCTGGAGACACTGATGCGCAGTTCCTGATACACTGCATTCTGATTCAGATTAATATTTTGCCCGGGATTCTCAGCTGAAATTTGCGCTAATGTTTCCAGTTCAGCATCGCGATCTGTTTCCAGTTGCGTTAGTAAACGTTTTGTTTCTAACACATCCGGATGAAACTCGGTGTAACGGATCAACAAACTGTCCAGTTGTGATTGTAAACTCTTAATTCGTTCGTCGAACTGTGTAGCTGGTCGGTTAGCACTGCCGGTAAAAGGTACCACGCCAAATACCGGCTCTTCACCTGCCAGTTGACTCCTGGCGGAACTTAATCGTGTTTCCAACTCCCGCAGAGCCAACTTAGCTTCTTCTAACCGGCTCTTTTCATTGCTGATCTGGCTGTAGTAATCACTTTGGTTACCCGGCAGCATATTCATACGATGTTTTTTAAAATCGGATAAACGAATTTCGGCTTCCATTAAACGCCGCTCGTAATCCGCTATCTGGTTATTCAGAAATCGCTCTGCCGTTTGTGAGTCAGCGCGGCTGGAGCCAAGTTGGCCCTCAACAAAGTTATTCAGCGTTTCCTGCACCACCTTTAACGCCATTTGCGGCTGCGGGTTACTGTATGAAATGAGGTAAATATTTTCCCGCCCGGATGCCGATATCTTGATCTGGCTTTGCAAACCATCTATCAGCGCCTCAAAAGCTTTATCGTCTTTGGCCTGAATATCCAGATCAGTGGCGCGGGCAATTTTTTCCAAATTAGGCCGGCTTAGCAAGGTTCTGGCCATCAACTTGATTTCATCATCACTGTTGGTGCGCAATGCCAGTCCCTGCAACAAAGGCTGCAGCACAGTACTGGTTTCAACGTAAAGTTTAGCGTTGGCTTCAAAGGTAGGTGGCATATTGTAGACATAAAACCAGCCGGCCGGACAAATTAACCAGGCGGTAATTACCACATAACGCCGGCGTATCCACACACCTTGTACATAGGTGTAAACCTGCTCAATTGCCTGTTGTAACTCTCTCATGTATCACTCCCTGAACCTGCGCAGCTAACCCTTGCTGCTTAAAACCATGCTTGCGGTATTATGATAATATCGCCAGGCAATATATCAACATTAGCGCTGATTTCTCCTTCACGAATAAGGTTATCCAGTTGCAGATCATACGTATGTTGCTGACCATCTTTAACTCTGACTAATTTGGCCGCATTACCATCAGCAAATTCGGTTAAACCGCCAACAGCAATCATCAAATCTAACAAGGTCATATATTCACGATAACTGATAGCCTGAGGATTCGCCGCCGCGCCAATTACTCTGACTTGCTCACTGTATGGGCCAACAAAGCCGGTCATCGATACTGTTACCACGGGATCGCGAATATACTTACTCAATATGGCTTCCATATCCCTGGCAAGCTGGGTAGGCGTTTTGCCACTGACAGGCACATCCTCAACCAGGGAGGTGGTAATTTTTCCATCCGGTCTGACAATAAAGCCTCCGGACAATTCCGGGTTACGCCAAACGAAAATAGAAACAGAATCACCGGGCCCTATCAGGTACTGGTAATTATCGACTGAAGTAGTGAGGGAGCTTTGCACTGTTGCCTGCGGCAACGGATTAACTGAGCAGCCTGACAAAAACAGGCCGAAAATCAATATTAAACCGCAATATCCTTTCGCAGATGACGCCATCATAGTACTGGTCCTTTTACTGATGCTCTGACAATATAACTTAAAAATTTACGCTTGTGATGCAAAAAAAGAAAATAAAATTTCTGTTTTGCCGTAGAAATAGTATAATTACTGAGCTAAATTTTGCAGATGGACATGCAAGACAGGTCTGCAACAGCCTAAACGCAATGGATGCACAAGGATGTCGTTATGAGTATAGCAAGTCGTTATGGAAGAAATACGATTGCAGATAAGCTGTTTCTTCTGGGTGAGTTGGTGCTGCTGGCCCTCTCCAGTATGCTGGCCAGTTATATCTACAGTTTTTATGCCTCCCCAATTTCTCTTGATCACCGTTTAATCAATGCGCTGATATTCGCAGCGTCGGTCATGCTGTGTGCCCTTTCGGTTGGCTTGTATGACCAAAAGCTACGCGAAGGCCAAAAAGGCATTATCAAACGTGTGGTTATTACCTTAGCTTTTAACGCAATCTTGCTCGAATTTATCGTGTTTCAGCTGTTTTCGTCATTGCATATCAGCACCTTGTACCTTGCGATAGCATCAGGACTTGCAGCTTTACTACTATCTTGCTTTCGCGCACTGTTTCACTACCATGACATCACCCGTATCAGCAGGCGACGGATATTAATTTTAGGTGCCGGTGAACGGGCTTCTATTATCGAGCGCCGCATGCGTCGTAATGTCGACAAACGTAATTTCGAAATTTTCGGCTTTACCCCGATAGAGGGTGACAAAAATGCAGGTATTCCGGAACATCGTTTGACCCGCTTCGATTATCAGAATGACCTGTTTCAATTTGTGTCTGAAAACAACATTGATCAGTTGGTGATTGCCTGTGATGAGCGGCGTAATATGCTGCCGGTTGAGCACTTGTTTAAATGTAAAACACGCGGCATAGATGTTATTGAAATACTTGATTTTATTGAGCGGGAAACCGGTCAGATTGCGGTAAACCTGATTTATCCCAGTTGGGTGATTTACGCCAATGGCCTGGATTTAAATCAACGCTTTAAAACCAATCTCGATTATAAACTGAACCTGATCCTCGCGGTCCTGTTGCTGGCAGTAACCTGGCCAATTATGTTAATCACCGCCTTACTGATTTACCTGGAGGATGGTCGCAGTACCGGTGCCCCCATTTTTTACCGCCAACTGCGCGTAGGTTTTGACGGCAAGCCTTTTTATATTCTTAAGTTTCGTAGCATGCGCCTCGATGCAGAAAAAAACGGTGCGCGCTGGGCCACAACCAACGACGACAGAGTCACCAAAGTTGGCCGTATTATCCGTAAATACCGCATAGACGAATTGCCGCAGCTAATGAACGTATTAGCCGGCGAAATGGGCTTTGTTGGTCCACGGCCGGAGCGTCCGGAGTTTGTCCATCAGTTAGTGAAAGACATTCCCTACTATAACCAACGGCATAATGTTAAACCTGGTTTAACCGGCTGGGCACAGCTGAAATATCCTTATGGTTCAACGGCTGAAGATGCGCAGGAAAAACTGAAGTTCGACCTGTATTACATTAAGCACCGCAGCTTGTTTCTCGACTTGATGATCCTGATCAGAACAGTAGAAATCGTGTTGTTCGGTAAAGGGCGTTGATACTGATGCCATTACCCGTAGTAAGAAGTAATGCTCTAACGGTAGATGTTGAAGACTATTTTCATGTGGCAGCATTTGATGCCACAGTATCACCTGAACGTTGGGGCTCGTTGCCGCAGCGGGTGGAACGCAACACAGAAATATTGCTACAGCAGTTTGACAAACATCAGGCCAAAGCTACCTTTTTTATTTTAGGCTGGGTTGCCGAGCGTTATCCGCAACTGGTCAGGCAAATACATGCCGGCGGCCATGAAGTGGCCAGTCATGGCTACAACCACGCTAAAGCGTCAGTGCAAACAGCAACAGAATTTGCTACCGATGTGCGCCGCGCTAAAGCCTTGCTTGAAGACATCACCGGTGTAGCAGTTACCGGCTACCGCGCGCCGAGCTTTTCAATTGGCAAAAGTAATGAATGGGCCTTTGATACCCTGGCTGAAGAAGGGTATCTGTACAGCTCCAGTACCTATCCGGTGGTACACGATTTATATGGTACGCCGGATTGGCCGCAACAGCCGTATAAAAGACCGGAAGGTATTTGGGAATGCCCGATGCCGGTATTAAATAAACTGGGTAAGCAATGGCCCATCGCCGGCGGCGGTTACTTTCGCCTGCTGCCGTATTGGTTAAGTAAAAGGTGTATCGACAGCTACTTAAAGCAAAGCAGCACACCTTATATGTTTTACTTTCATCCGTGGGAGATTGATCCGCAGCAGCCCAGATTTGCCAGCGCTCCACTAAAATCACGCCTGCGGCATTATACCAACCTGCAGCGGATGGAGGCCAAGCTGGAACTGTTATTACAAGATTATCAGTGGCGTAGTGTAAAAGAAGTTTATCAGTCGTATTTTGTTTAATTAAAGGGAAGCTGATGTATCAATTGAATACATTGTCGCTCATGGACGAGCAAGCAGTGGCATGGGATCAGTTTGTTAATAACTGCGAAGAGGCGACTTTTTTTCATTTGTCCGGCTGGCAGCAGGTTGTTGCTGCCTGCGGCCATCAATGTCACTACCTGTATGCCACCGAGCACGACACCATTGTCGGTGTGCTGCCGCTGGCCAGAGTAAAAAGCGTACTGTTTGGTGATGCCCTGGTATCCACGCCGTTTTGTGTCTACGGCGGCGCTTTGGGGGCGCCACAAGTGAAACGCTTTTTAGAGCAGGCCGCCATTGAACTGGCAACATCACTAAACGTGCATCATCTGGAACTGCGCTATAAAACCGTGCAGCAAAACAGCTTTACCACCCGCAGCCAGCATGCTTATTTTGCCTGCTCCCTGGCCGACGACGCTGAGCAGATATTAGCCAGCATTAAAAAGAAACAACGTGCGGTTATCCGGCACGCGCTGAATTCAACACTGACGTACACCTTAGACAGCGACAGCAGAGATTTTTACCAAACCTATTCCGAGAGTGTCAGAAACCTCGGCACGCCGGTATTTAGCAAAGCTTTTTTTAATAAAATCAGTGAAGTATTTCCGCATCACTGCGAAATCCTCACCGTCCGGCAGCAGCATAAAGCCGTATCGTCGGTGATGAGTTTCTATTTTAAAAATGAGGTGTTGCCCTACTACGGTGGCGGCATCAGCGATGCCAAATCGTTGAAAAGTAACGACTACATGTATTACCAATTGATGTGCCATGCCAGATTGAACAAAGCCTGCACGTCGTATGATTTTGGCCGCAGTAAAGTGGACTCCGGCGCCTACCAGTATAAAAAGCACTGGGGCATGACGGCGGTGGAACTGCCTTATCAGTACTATCTGGTCAAGGCAGAATCGTTACCCAATCTCAGTCCTGACAACCCCCGGTATCAGCTGTTTATTAAGCTCTGGCAACATCTGCCATTAGCCGCCAGTCAGTGGCTGGGGCCAAAACTTTCGCGCTATCTGGGGTAACGGTATGCAAATTAATTTTCGCCACTTCACATTAAGCCCCGTCTTTGCCAATCGCCATTACGCCGCGTTATTGGCCTTGCTACTGTTATGGCTGGTCGCTTTTTGGTCTACCTTAAGCTCAATGGTAGAAATTTGGCAACGCTCTGATACCTTTGCACATGGTTTTCTTATCTTCCCCATCAGCCTGTATCTGATCTGGCAAAAGCGGCAGCACATCGCAGCCACGGCGCTTAGCAGCAGTTTAGCCGCTTTGTTGCCGCTGGCGATATTATTGTTAGCATGGTTTTTTGCCGATGCCGTTAATGTGAATGTGGTAAAACAACTGGCGGTGATACTGCTGCTGCCAATGCTGGTTTGGTTGTGTTGTGGCCGGCAATTACTGTACCTGCTACTGTTTCCGTTAGCTTACCTGATTTTTGCTGTCCCTATGGGTGACGCCCTGGTTGCGCCGATGCAACTGATCACCGCCGACATTACCGTGGCGGCGTTGCGGCTGGCGGATATCCCGGTGTATCGCGAGGGCCTGTATTTAAGTACGCCCACCGGATTATTTCTGGTAGCCGAAGCGTGCTCCGGTGTGCGCTATCTGATTGCCTCTTTTGCCCTGGGCACGCTGTTTGCCTATCTGAACTACCGCCGCTGGTATAAGCAACTGGCGTTTTGTCTGGCTGCGATACTGGTGCCGATCCTTGCCAATGGCATCAGAGCCTTTGGTATAGTGCTGATAGCCCACCTGACCGATATGAAACACGCCGTTGGCGTTGACCACCTGATCTACGGTTGGTTGTTTTTTGGCGTGATTATTTTCCTGATGTTTTATATTGGCAGCTTTTGGGCTGACCAGGCACCTGCCGTACCGCACTCTGTCAGCAAACAACGCCGTGGTGCACCGCTGTTAGCCGCAACCCTGGCCGCATTTTTACTGTCTTTACCCTTTAGCGCAGCTTATTTACTGCCACCGTTAAATGCATCGCCGGCATACAATACGCAGCTGTTGCAGCAGCAGCTTAAACTGGTTCCGCCCGGTATCCAGCAGCCACAGTTTGTTGATAGCTCAGCAGCATTATCCGGCAAGTGGCAGCATAACAATGCGGAGATCTGGTTTTACAGTGCATTTTATCAGCATGTCGATAATGCCAAGCTGGTCAGTTGGCACAACCAGCCTTATCAGCGGGCGCATTGGACTCCGGCAGCGCAGCAGCAGCAATGGCTTGAGTTGGGCGAGCAGCGCCTGCAGGTGCAGGAAGTTGATTTACGCGCCAATGACGGCACGCGGCGTTTGTTATGGTATTGGTATGGCAGCGGCGACTATTTTTCTGCTAACCCTTATCTGATCACCGCAGCCCAGGCACTGGGCAAGGTATTTCATGTAAGTCAACACGGCAGTTTTTACGCCCTGAGTATTTATTATGAACATGATGTCGCTGCTGCCAGGCTGCAACTGCAGCAGCAGTTACAGCAGCAGTTACCGCTGCTAAAACAAGCCAATAACACCACCTTGCCCGCCGGGCCGCTGACCGCTTTGGAGCGTACACGATGATCGACGGCACGCCGCCGGCATCAGCGCTGGCCGCAGCAGGTACCACAGAACAGCTGCATATTTGTCATATCGTCTGGAGTTTTCGTACCGGCGGGCTGGAAAATGGCGTGGTGAACCTGATTAACCAATTGGACCAGCAGCAATTTCGTCACAGCATTGTTTGCCTGACCGATTACGACGCCGGCTTTTTTCAGCGCATCCACAGCGGCAACGTAGCCATCTACCCATTGCATAAAAAACCGGGCCACGATATCCACTCATTTCTGCGCTGCTACCGCTTATTACGTCAGTTGCGTCCGGATATCTGCCACAGCCGCAATATCGCCGCGCTGGAATATCAGCTCAGTGCCTGGCTGGCCGGTGTGCGTTATCGGATCCACGGCGAGCATGGCTGGGATATCAAAGATTTAGCCGGCGTTAATCGCAAATATATCTGGTTAAAACGACTGTGCAGACCGCTTGTTAATCAGTATGTCAGCCTGTCACAGGAAAACCTGAGTTATTTGCAGCAGCAAATTAAGGTGGCTGCGCCCAAGCTGAACCTGATTTGCAACGGCGTTGATACGCAAAAATTTAACCTCACCGCCAGAGATGCCTCTGCCCTGCCGGAGATACTACGCAGCAGTAACCGCGTTATTTTTGTCAGTGTCGGGCGCATGGTAGCGGTAAAAAACCACCCGCTGTTGGTTAATGCATACATTGAGCTGTGTCGCGCCGATACGCAATTTTCTGCCGCCACTGCTCTGGTCATTATTGGCGAGGGGGAATACCGTGCGCCGCTGTGGCAGCAACTGCAACACGCCGGGTTAGCACAGCAATGCTGGTTGCCTGGCAACCGCGACGATGTGGCCGCCATCTTACCCGGCTGCTCAGTCTTTGTGTTGCCGTCTTTAGCAGAAGGTATTTCAAACACTGTGCTTGAAGCCATGGCCAGCGGCCTGCCGGTGATTGCAACTGCAGTTGGTGGCAATCCGGACTTAATCCGCCACGGCGACAACGGCTGGCTGGTGCCATCAGAAGATGTCGCGGCCCTTAAACAACAGATGCTGCAATGTTACCAACAACCACAGCAGCGCCAAACCGCGGCAGTAGCGGCACGCCGTGCAGCCGAACAACAATTTAGTATTGCTGCCATGGTAAGTCGCTATCAGGCACTGTACCAAAAAGCATTAACACCAGAGGAAGGTTAACATTATGTGCGGTATCGCCGGTATTTTACACCTGCAGGATAATAACCAGGTTGACAGCAACATTCTGACCAGGATGAATACCATACAGTCACACCGCGGCCCGGATGCCGATGGCTTTCACTATGAACCAGGCTTGGGTCTGGCGCACCGGCGGCTGTCGATTATTGATATCGCCGGCAGCCATCAACCGCTGTTTAATGAAACCGGCGATGTGGCAGTGGTTTTTAACGGCGAAATTTATAACTTTGCCGAACTGACTGCCGAACTGACCGCCAAAGGCCATATATTCTCCACCCATGGCGATACAGAAACCATAGTGCATGCCTGGGAAGAATGGGGAGTAGACTGCGTCAAGCATTTTCGCGGTATGTTTGCTTTTGCGATTTGGGATCGCCCCAAACAGCAGCTGTTTCTCGCTCGCGACCGTTTAGGCATTAAGCCGCTGTTTTATGCCGTATTACCCGGCAACCAGTTGCTGTTTGGTTCCGAATTAAAGGTAATCACTGCCCATCCGGCTTTTAGCAAGGCGCTGTATTACCCGGCTATTGAACAGTATTTCACCTTTGGCTATATCGCCGAGCCCAATACTATCTACGCCAATGCGTTTAAACTTAATCCCGGCCATTATTTACTGCTGGATAAACAGCAGCCCACTACGCTGCGGCAACAACAGTACTGGGATGTCGATTTCTCGGCACCGGCCCTGGCTGAGCCTGAGGTGCGTGAACAACTGTTACCGCGGCTGAAAGAAGCGGTCGATATCCGCCTGATTGCTGAAGTCCCGCTGGGGGCTTTTTTATCCGGGGGTGTCGACTCAAGCGCTGTGGTGGCCCTGATGGCACAATTACAGCAGGATAACGCCGTAAATACCTGCTCTATCGGCTTTGATGATAAACGCTTTGACGAAAGTGATTATGCCAACAGAGTAGCGGAGCAGTATCACACCAATCACCGCACCGGCCTGGTTGACCGCGATGATTTTTCGCTGGTTGATAAATTAGCTGACTTGTATGACGAGCCCTATGCCGACAGCTCTGCGATCCCGACTTACCGCGTATGTCAGCTTGCCAGACAGCACGTTACGGTTGCCTTGTCCGGCGATGGCGGAGATGAGCTGTTCGCCGGTTATCGCCGTTACCGTTTTCAGCTACATGAAGAAAAAATGCGTGCCATGCTCCCGGCAACTGTGCGACAGCATTTATTCGGCCCGCTCGGCCGTATTTACCCGAAACTGGACTGGGCACCGCGTTTTGTCAGAGCCAAAACAACCTTTCAATCGCTGGCAATGACAGCTTTAGCCGGCTACTGCGACACCGTGTCGGTAATGCGGCCGCAGGCGCGGGCGCAGTTATTCTCACCCTACTTAAAGCAACAACTGGCCGGCTACCAGGCTACAGAAGTGTTTGAACGCCATGCTGCTAACGCCAATACCGACGATGCCCTGAAGCTGGTGCAGTATCTGGATATGAAGACCTATTTGCCGGGTGACATCCTGACCAAGGTAGACCGTGCCAGCATGGCGCATTCGCTTGAAGTGCGGGTGCCTATTTTAGATCATCACTATGTTGAGTGGGCCGCCAGGATCCCGTCAGCATTGAATATTCAACAGCAGCAAGGCAAAGCCGCGTTTAAACAGGCGTTAGAGCCGCACCTGCCACACGACATTTTATACCGCAAAAAGATGGGGTTTGCCGTACCGCTGGCCAGTTGGTTCAGAGGCCCGCTACGTGACACCTTACAACAAGCGCTGTGTAGTGAGGCCCTGACCGACTCGGGGTTATTTAATCAGGCATTTATTCAACAGCTGTATCAACAACACCAAAGCGGTCATCATGATCACAGCTCTGCGCTGTGGAGCTTGCTGATGTTTGCTAACTTTTACCGGCAACAGTTGGGGTAAGCTATGTGTGGTATTCATGGCCTGGTTGCCGTTAAACGACCACAACACTTTGCGCCGCACTGGCTGGAACTGATGGGCGATATTACAGCGCACCGCGGGCCTGACGACAGCGGCCAGTACCTGGCAGACAATATTGCCCTGGGCATGCGCCGCTTGTCGGTAATCGATTTAGCCGGTGGTCATCAGCCGATCAGCAGTGACGACGGCCAACTGGTACTGGTATGTAACGGTGAAATTTATAACTACCGTGAACTGCGCGCCGGCTTAAGCCATTGCCGCTTTAAAACACAATCAGATGTAGAGGTGATCCTGCATCTGTATCAGCAGTACGGTGTGGACTGCCTGCAACATCTGAACGGTATGTTCGCCTTTGCGCTGTGGGACAACCGTAAGCAACAGCTTATGCTGGCACGTGACCGGCTGGGCATCAAGCCGTTGTACTACGGGCAGAAAAACGGTTATCTGGCGTTTTCTACTGAAAGTAAAGCCCTGCTGGCATTACCGGATTTTCAGGCACAAGTGTGCCCGCACGGTTTACAACAATACCTGAACCTTGGTTATGTGCCGGCGCCCTACTCGATGTTAGAAGGCATTAATAAGCTGGAGGTTGCCAGCTATCTGCTGATTGGCCCCCAAGGTATAGCGCAGCACCGCTACTGGCAGCCCGACTTTACGCCGGCAGAACCCTGCACAGAACAAAGCTGGGTGCGGCGCATCCGCCGGCAGCTGGAGCAATCGGTTGAAATGCAAATGGTCAGTGACGTGCCGTTGGGCGCTTTTTTGTCCGGCGGCGTTGACTCCAGCGCTATAGTGGCGCTGATGTCGCGCCACAGCGCCAGGCCGGTTAAAAGCTATGCCATCGGCTTTGATACCGGCAATGCCGGCCAGTTTTATAACGAACTGCCCTACGCCCGTGCCGTTGCAGAACAATTTGGCACTGAGCATCGCGAAATTCTGGTGCAGCCGGATGTGGTCAGCCTGCTGCCTAAACTGCTGTGGCATATGGATGAGCCGGTAGCCGACAGTGCTTTTATCACTACCTACCTGGTATCACAGTTTGCCCGCGAAGATGTTACCGTTATTTTATCCGGTGTCGGCGGCGACGAGCTGTTCGGTGGTTACCGCCGCTATCAGGGAGAACACTACCTGCAGCAATACCGTAAAGTGCCGGCCTGGTTACGCCATAAGGTAATCAGCCCGTTGGCCGGCAAGTTGCCCGGCGACAGGCATTCAAAATGGTTAAATACCCTGCGACTGACCAAAGCCTTTGTCCAAAGTGCTGAGCTGAGCGACGATGAGCGCTATTTGCGTTATATGCAGGTATTCAGCCCGGAGCAAAGCCGGCAACTGCTGAGCGGCAATACCGAAGCGACCAGCCTGTTACAGCAGCATTATCGTAATAGCAAAGCCAACGACGGCTTATGGCGGATGTTTGATACCGACCGGCAAACCCAGCTGCCGGATGACTTATTGTTGCTAACAGATAAGATGACCATGGCAACGTCACTGGAATGCCGCGTGCCTTTTCTCGATCATAAGATGGTTGAACTGGCCGTTAGCATACCGCCGGCACTGGTGATGAAAAACGGCCGGCTGAAACACCTGCTGAAAGAGGCATTAAGCGATGTGTTACCGGCCAGCATTCTGGACCGGCCCAAGCGCGGCTTTGGCGCCCCGCTTGGCGCTTGGCTAAAACAAGAACTGGCCGGTTTGCTGCAGCTGTTTATTAACCGGGAATGCATTGAACGGCGCGGCCTGCTAAGCTGGCCGCTGATAGAACAGACCCTGACACTGCACCTGGCCGGACGCGAAGATCACACCGATCATTTGCTGGCCTTGCTAAATCTGGAAATTTGGTGTCAGCTGTATATTGATGGACACAGCGCTGAGCATATCAGCGAGACAATCAGGATGTCGGCATGAAAATTTTGTACCTTTGTCATCGTTTTCCTTTTCCGCCCAAACGCGGCGGTAAGATCCGGCCGTTTAACATGATCCGCCACTTTCATCAGCAGGGGCATCAGGTGTATGTCGCCTCGTTGGCCCGCTCCGCGGCCGAAGCTGCAGAAGGTGAAGGCATACGTGAGCATTGCAGCCACTATTTTGCGGCGCCGGTCGATGACAAGCTGCAATTTGCCCGCATGATAGTGCGGCTGCCCCTGCTAACCCCTTCATCAATGGGCTATTTTTACAGTAGTGCCCTGGCAGCGCATGTTCGCCAATTGCTGGCAGAGCATCAATTTGACTTAATCTTTGTGCACTGCTCTTCAGTGGCGCAATATGTTGCCGATGTGAAGCATATTCCGAAAATCCTCGATTTTGGCGATATGGACTCACAAAAATGGTTGGCGTATCGTGAATTTAAACCTTTCCCGCTGAACCTGGGCTATTTGCTCGAAGGGCAAAAAATGCTGCGGGCAGAAAAGCAACTGGCAACAAAATTCGATATCAGTACCTGTACCACTAAAGCTGAGCTGGACACCTTGCAAAGCTATCAGGCCGCACCGGCCACGGCCTGGTTTCCCAACGGCGTCGACACTGACTACTTCTGCCCTGATGCCGACGGCAGCAACTACGAAGCACACAGCATTTCGTTTATCGGCCGCATGGATTACTACCCGAATCAGCAAGCCATGCTGCAGTTTTGCGCCGCTGCCTGGCCGCTCGTGCTGGCACAACTGCCCGACGCCAGGCTGTATATTGTCGGCGCTGAGCCCAGTGCTGAGATCCGCGCGCTGGCTAAACTACCCGGTGTCACCGTAACCGGCAGTGTCGCCGATGTACGGCCGTTTATCCGTAACACCGCAGCCATGGTAGCACCACTGAAAATCGCCAGAGGTACACAGAATAAAATTTTGGAAGCCATGGCAATGGCGGTACCGGTTATCAGTAGCAGCGAAGCGGCCGGCGGCATAGATGCCGTCGTCAATGAACATTTTCTTATCGCCGATACGCCGGCAGAGCTGGCGCAACAAGCGCTTAAGCTGATGACGCAGCCGCAACTGCGTCAGCATTATGCTGCAGCAGGCCGGGCCAGGATGCTCAGCAACCATCAGTGGCATTTATCCATGCAGCAATTAGACAGCATCGTTACGCGCTGTCTAAACTTATTTCAGGAAAACCGGGTCACTCAAAGGGAAGTGCAATTATGAATATCAGTATTTTTGGTTTGGGCTATGTTGGCGCCGTCTCACTGGCGTGCCTGGCGCGCGACGGTAATCAGGTAATTGGCGTAGATATCGACGCCGTTAAACTGCAACTGATTAAAGATGGTCAATCACCGGTAATTGAAGAAGGTATGCCGCAGCTGATGGCCGACATGGCAGCCAGTGGCCGCGTGCGGGTAACACAAAATGTGCAGGATGCAGTTAACCAGTCAGAAGTATCCTTTATTTGTGTCGGCACGCCGTCACAAAGTAACGGCAGCCAGGATCAAACTGCGGTGCTGCGGCTGGCAGAGCAGTTAGGCCGTGCCCTGGCGGGCAAACAGGGGCACCATACTATAGTGTTCCGCTCTACTCTGTTGCCGGGTACTGTTGAGGGCAGCCTCAAAGCGTTGCTGGAGCAACATTCAGATAAAAAAGACGGCGTCGATTTTGATATTTGTTTTCAGCCGGAGTTTTTGCGCGAAGGCAGTTCAATTAAAGACTACGACAACCCGCCTTTTACCATCGTTGGGGCCAATACCGAACGCGCGCACCAGCAAATGCAGCGCCTGTTTGGCCATTTACCCGGCGTGTATCACAAAACCGATGTGAAAACGGCCGAAACGGTAAAGTACTTCTGCAATATTTTTCATGCGTTGAAAATTACCTTTGCCAATGAAGTGGCCAGATTATGCGAAGGTTTAGCGGTAGACCCGTTTAAAGTGATGGATTTGCTCTGCGCCGATAAACAACTGAATATTTCGCCGGCTTACCTCAAACCCGGCTTCGCTTTTGGTGGCTCCTGTTTGCCCAAAGATCTGCGCGCTATGCAGTATGTTGCCAAGCAAGCCGACATAGAGATCCCTATGCTGTCACAGGTACTGGCATCCAATGCTGTGCATTTACAACAGGCAACCAGAAAAATTCTGGCGCTGGGCTGTCGCGACATCGGCATGATAGGCCTGAGCTTTAAATCCGGCACCGACGATTTGCGCGAAAGCCCGCTGGTTGATTTGGCAGAATACCTGATTGGTAAAGGCATGCACCTGAGTATCTATGATCCCGAGGTGAATTTATCCCGCTTACTCGGCGCCAACAAAAAGTTTATTGAAGAGTCGATCCCGCATATCGGTGAGCTGATGACACAGGATGTCAGTGCCGTGCTGGCCAACAATAAAGTGATTGTCCTTGGCCTGAACGACAAAGCCCTGGTAGAACAAGTGCTGGCCGGTTTGACGGCAGAGCATATCCTGGTTGACCTGGTGCACCTGAAACAGCCGCAGGCTGTTAAGGCCCGCTACATAGGTTTGTGCTGGTAATGCTACTCCGGCGCTGGCGCAACTGTGTGTTGCTGTTAATACTGATGCTCAGCCCGCCGTTGCTGCTGCTTACGCAGTTTAACAGCGCAACAGAGCTGGTAAAGCTGCGCAATGCCATGGTATTTGAGGTGATAACAGCGCAGGACGCCAACTGGACTCCTGCTAATATGCCGGCAGATTTTCGCACAGAGCAGGCTGCACTACCGGCCTGGTTACCGGCTGGCGCTGTAAACTCTGCAGCGGAAAAAGACCTGCAGTATATGCTGGCGCAAACTGCCGTACTGAAACCGGAAAACCGCCGCCGCGGTACTGCTATTCAGGCCGGCATTGCGCAAACTATCAATACCATTGCCCAACAACACAGCGGTTATTGTGCCGATTACACTAAGGTGATCAATGCGCTGGCCTATGCCGCCGGGGTGCCGGTACGGGAATGGGCTATCTCGTTTGACGGCTTTGGTGGCCATGGCCATGCCTTTAACGAAGTGTGGGATCAGCGGTTGCAACAATGGGTGCTGCTGGATGTTTTCAACGGCTTTTATGCCGTTGACCGCACAACCGGGCAACCGCTATCGGTACTGGCCTTTCGCCAGCACCTGCAACAAGAGCCTGAGCAAATCCAACTGCTACCCATTGCCGGCTCTGCCTTTGGTTTTAAAGACGAGCAAACCGCAATCAACTATTACCGCCGCGGCGCTAACCAATTCGCCTTGTGGTGGGCCAATAACGATCTGAGCTATGAGCAGCAGCCCTTGCTGCGCAGTGCCGGCCGGGTGTCGTCGCATCTGCAGCAATTAACGGCCATAGTACTGGGTGAGTTCCCCCGGTTCAAAGCCATCAGCCAGACGGAAAATCAGCAGCTGATTGCGCAAATGCTAAACTTAAAACGCCTGCTTTGGCTGTTATTTTTCACTGAAATACTGCTGCTTATTTTGCTGTTAATCTGTTGCTATCGTGCGCTCAGACAGCGTACAGGGAGTTGAAGAATTGTCACAGGGAAAGTTAGACGTACTGCATGTATTTGACCACTCTGCTCCGCTGCATAGTGGCTACAGTTTTCGTAGTCTCGCCATCTTGCGGGAACAACAATGCCTTAATATCAATACCCGTCAGCTGACCGGCAGCAAACATTATCCCGCCGGGCCAACAGAAGAATACTCCGAAGGCCAGCTGTTTTACCGCACCCAACCGGGCTGGCTGGCCAGGCTGCCGTTGCTGAACCAATGGGACGTGATAACGCAGTTACAGCGCCGCCTGACACAGTTAGTGCAGCAGCAACGGCCGGATATTATTCATGCTCACTCACCTTCATTAAATGCCATAGCGGCAGCCAGAGTGGCAAAACGGTTTAGTATTCCGTTGGTGTATGAGATGCGTGCGTCATGGGAAGATGCCGCCGTTAGCCACGGCACTTGTAAAGAAGGTGACTTACGCTATCGGCTGGGGCAATGGCTGGAGAAAAGAGCCCTGAAAAGCGCAGACCATGTCGTCACGATTTGCCAGGGGCTGGCCGATCAAATTGCCGGTTGGGGCATCAATCGTGAGCGGATTTCCATTGTTGCCAATGCGGTTGACCTGGCCGCGTTTAGCCCGCAAAACCATAAAGATAGCGAACTTAACACCAGCCTGGCGTTGCAGGACAAGACGGTACTGGGGTTTCTCGGCTCGTTTTACCGCTACGAAGGTCTGCATATTTTACTTGAAGCTCTGGCCTTGTTATTACCCACTCAGCCACAGCTGCGGCTGCTACTGGTGGGCGGCGGTTTGCAGGAAGATGCACTGAAAGCTCAGGCGGCAGCATTAAATATCAGCGACGCCATCATTTTTACCGGCCGCGTGCCACACAACAGCGTTAGCCGTTACTACAGCCTGGTCGATATTTTTGTTTACCCGCGCGAAGCTATTCGTTTAACCGAGTTGGTTACGCCGCTCAAACCGCTGGAAGCCATGGCACAGCAAGGTCTGGTCGTCGCCTCTGATATTGGCGGCCACCGCGAGCTGATCAAACACAATGAAACCGGCATTTTATTTGCTGCCGACAACGCAGCCAAGCTGGCTGAAGTGTTGCAACAATTACTGCAACAGCGCTCAGACTGGCCACGGCTGAAAAGCAATGCCCGGCGTTTTGTTGAGCAGGAGCGCAGTTGGCAACATACCGTCGCCACGATTTTACCGGTATATCAGCAACTGGCCGGAGCCAAAAACCGATGAAGGTGTTACTGGTGGGGCCGGTGCCGCCGCCTAACGGCGGTATGGCAATGCAAACTGCGCAGTTACAGCAGCTACTCGGCGCTGAGCCCGGGTTATCGGTGCAACTGCTGGCGGTAAATGCGCCTTATAAACCAGCCTGGGTGGGCAAGCTGCCGCTGCTGCGCGCCTTGTGCCGGTTAATCCCTTATTTGTGGCAACTGTACCGCAGCACCAAACACGTCGATGTAGTGCATCTGATGGCAAACTCGGGTTGGGCCTGGCACTTGTTTGCCTGCCCTGCCCTGTTAATTGCCCGCTGGCACGGTACTGCCGTTATCGTCAACTACCGCGGCGGTTCAGCACAGCAATTTTTGCAGCGCCAGCACCGCCTGGTGCTACCGCTGTTAAAACAAGCGGCAGCAGTGGTTACCCCCAGCCGTTATTTACAGCGTGTATTTGCCGGCTATCAGCTGGAGGCACAGGTTATCGCTAATATTATTAATACCGCCATGTTCAGTCCGCGTGCCTGCATAGCGCCTACCGGCGTCATCCATATAGTGGTAACACGCAACCTGGAGCCGCTGTACGATATTGCCACCGCTATCCGCTGCTTTGCCCTGCTGCAACAGGATTACCCGCACAGCCGGTTATCTATCGCCGGCTCAGGCCCGGCGCTGCCGGGGCTGCAACAACTGGTTGCTGAGCTACAGCTGCTGCCCAGTGTCTGTTTTGTTGGCCGGCTGGAGCGCGAGGCTATGGTTGCGTTGTACCAAAGTGCAGATCTGATGCTTAACCCCAGCACCGTAGACAATATGCCTAATTCGGTATTGGAAGCCCTGGCTTGTGGTGTTGCCGTGGTCAGTACCAATGTTGGCGGCATCCCGGATATGGTAACTGACGGCGAACACGCTTTACTGGTGCCGCCGCGCCGGCCGGACCTTATGGCCGCAGCCTGTGCGCAATTGCTGCAACAACCGGCCCTGGCCGACACTTTGCGGCGCAATGGTTTGGCGCTGGTGCATACCTTGCAACCGCAAGCCGTATTGCCGCAGTGGCTGCAACTCTACCGGCAATCAGGTAAAGCCAATGCGTGACATAATATTGTTTCTGCTAATCATAGGGGCGGTGCCGTTTATTTTTAAACGACCCTTTATCGGTGTATTGATGTGGTGCTGGATCGCCTATATGGTACCGCACCGGCTGGCCTGGGGTTTTATGCAACACTTCCCGGTGGCATCAGTGATCGGCGGCACTTTCCTGTTGGCATATTTATTCAGCAAAGAGCCGAAGAAACTGCCGGTTGCCATGCCGGTCGTGTTTATGGTGCTGCTGAATATCTGGATGATCATTACCTTCAGCGTCAATGTGAAGGACAGCCATACCATAATGATGCTGGATAAAGTGCTTAAAATTCAGCTGTTCACCCTGGTGATCCTGGCGATGTTTACCACTAAACAACGCATAGAAGCCGCACTATGGGTGGTAGGTTTAAGTATCGCTTTTTATGGCATGAAAGGCGGTATCTATACCATTCAAACCGGCGGTAGCGGCCGGGTGTGGGGCCCCACCGGTGGCTTTTTTTACGGCAACAATGAATTGGCGTTAACCCTGCTGGTAAACTTGCCAATACTGTATTATTTACGCACCAGGGTGCCGGCAAAATATTCCTGGCTAAAATGGCTGTTAGTTGCCGCTATGGCACTGTCGGTCCTGGCAGCACTGGGCACCCAGTCACGTGGTGGCCTGGTAGCATGTATCTGTGTTGCAGCCTTTCTCTGGCTGAAAAGTCCGCACAAACTCGTCCTGCTGCTGGCGTTTTGCCTGTCGGTGCCGGTGGTGTATCAATTTATGCCCGATACCTGGCATGACCGGATGGCGACCATTATTGAGCCGGACCGCGAAAGCTATGACGGCTCTGTGCAGGGCCGCTTTAATGCATGGGAAATGAGCTATAACCTGGCTAAGGACAGAGTGTTTGGCGGCGGTTTTAATGGCTTTAAACCGACTCACTTTTTGTTATATGCCCCCAACCCAAACCGCGTTGACGGTGCACACAGCATTTATTTTCAGATGGTTGGCCACCACGGTTTTATTGGTTTAGCGCTGTTTCTCGGTATTTTTATGTTTACCTGGTTTAGCGCAAATAACATTATAAAAATGGCTGCTAAAGACCCTGATCAGCAATGGGCGTCTTTGTTAGCCCGCATGTTGCAATGCAGTTTAATTGCCTTTGCCAGCGGCGGCGCTTTTCTTGGCTTAGCCTATTTTGATTTGCCCTATCATCTGGCCATAACCATTGTTGCTGTTGAACAGCTACTGAAGAAACAGCGGGCGGCTGTTGCCGCTGAGCAAAAAGCAGCCCGCCGGAGTGATGCTGTTACGCAAGGAGCCTACAGTAAATGACGTCCTGGTACACACAGTTAGTAAGTCGCTGCTTGTTTCCGTTGCATGAGCGCTTAAAAGGCCATTCAACCTACCGCCTGTTAGCCGCGCTGGAACACAGCCAATGGTTAACCCCGGCGCAACTGGCACAGCTGCAACAAGATAAGCTGCAGGCATTTATCAGCCAGGCAGTGGCTGAGGTGCCCTACTATCAACAGCTGTTTCAGCGACTTGGCCTTAACGCCGGCGATATTCGCAGCCCGGCAGATTTAACCAAACTACCATTATTGGATAAAAGCCTGATCCGCAGCCATAGCGCACAACTGTTCAGCAACAAAAGCTATCGTTATAGCCGTGGCAGTACCGGCGGCTCCAGTGGCCAGCCGTTAACCTTTTATATGGACCAGCACCGGGTTAGTCACGATGTGGCTGCCAAGCTACGGGCAACCCGCTGGTGGGGTGTGGATATCGGCGACAAGGAAGCCGTGATCTGGGGCGCACCAATTGAGCTGGGTAAACAAAGCCGGTTGAAATCCTGGCGTGATAAGCTGTTTCGTTCGGTATTGATGCCGGCGCTGACGCTGACGCCGGAATTAATCGAGACACAACTACAGCAACTGCAACAACAACAGCCGGCCATGCTGTTCGGTTATCCGTCGGTGATTTATCAGCTGTGCCTGGCGGCAAAACGCCAACGCGCGGATCTGAGCCGCCTGGGGGTTAAAGTGGTGTTTGTCACCTCAGAAATGCTCTATCCGCATGAACGCGATACCATAAGCCAAAGCTTTCAATGTCCGGTAGCCAACGGCTACGGTGCCAGGGATGCCGGTTTTATTGCCCATGAATGCCCGGCCGGAAGAATGCATATCAGTGCCGAAGATATTATTGTCGAATTGCTGGATGATGATGGCCAGCCGGTGGCCGCGGGACAAAGCGGTGAAATTGTGGTTACTCACCTGGCCACCCCCGGCTTTCCGTTTATCCGCTACCGTACCGGTGATTTAGCGCAGTTGGATCCGCAGCCTTGTTCCTGTGGTCGTAGCTTGCCGGTATTAGCCAATGTCCGGGGGCGGCGGCGTGACTTTTTACTCACCACCAGCGGCGATCAACTACACTCCTGGGGCATCGTATATTTATTGCGCGATCTAACCGATATTGAGAAATTTAAAGTTATTCAGCACCAGGCAACCCAAATAGAGTTATTAGTCGTGGCAGAGCAGCCACTTAGTCCTGACACTCAAACAGATATTCGCCGGCAGTTTCAGCGTTTACTCGGCACTGATATGCAGATTAGCATCAGCCAAGTCGCAGATATTCCGGCCTCAGCCAATGGTAAATATTGTTATGTTGAAAATAAGCTGGTTAGTTAGCGGCCTGCTGCTTAGCAGTGCCGTTACTGCCGTGCCTCAGCCTGTACTCTGGCATGAAGGCAATAAAGATATTCGCGGCGCGACCCAGCGTTACAGTTACCATGAAGCCTTTATTGAATGGCAGACGCCGATGGGTGATTGGTACGACAGCGCCGGTAGCTATTTGGGCGATCTGCCTTTTAGCCGGCTCACAGTACAACAGGACAGTGATAACTGGTTAAGTTGGGACTTAACCGCTATGTTGCAGCAACTACCGCCGCAGCAGGAGCTGGCATTGCTGCTGAGGTTACAACCGGACAGCGCCGGTTATGTTCTTGCTACCAGTAAGGAAAGAAATTATAAGCTGGCGCCTTCACTGGTACTGGAATATCAAAACGGCAGCCGCAAGCGTATCAGCGCGGCGATGGACAGCTATCTGGATACGTCTACCCACCGTTCATTGGGCCAGCGCAAAACCATTAAAATTGCGGAACAAAATCATGCAATAATTGGTTTCACGCTACCTGATGCAACACCACATCAACTCAAATCAGCCAAGCTGGAGCTGCACCGCGAACGCCAGTCCGGCAGCCCGACTATCGGGGTTTATTTATTACAACAACCGGCATTAGATCAGCCGGCCTACCCTTCCTCTTTGGCCGGCCAAAGCATATTTACTGAAGATTTCAGCCAGAGCAACTGGGAGGCAAACTGGCATGATCTGGCTTCATACAGCAGAACGTCACGGGTGCAGGCGCCGGCGCGCAGCAAGGAGCAGTATGCACTTAAAGTATCTTTCAGTACGCAGAAAAATGTAGCGCTGAATATCAGTTTATACACCAAAAAATTGCTGGGTGCCGAACCCGACAGCTTATTCTTTGAGTATGATTTATATTTAGATAAAAACTGGTTACAAGGTGACGGTGGCGGAAAATTTCCCGGTTTTGCCGGCACTTATGGCCGTGCCGGTTGGGGTGGGCGCAAAGCCGACGGCACTAATGGTTGGTCGGCCCGGGGTCAGTTTCTCAGCGCCATTGACAGCGATGATGACTTAAAAGGCCTGACGCCGCTGGGTAGCTACCTGTATTTAACCGGCTCTGCGCAAAGCCATGGCGAAGTGCACCCCTGGCGTCAGCGCGGCAGTAAATTGCAACGCGAGCGCTGGTATAAAATCAGCCAACAACTAACGTTAAACACACCGGGTAAAGCCGACGGCGAGTTACTGGTGTGGATTGACGAGCAATTGGTGCTGCACAGAACAGATTTAAACTTTCGCACTATCGCTGAGCTGAAAATTGAACGCTTGTGGTTTAATTTCTACCATGGTGGTGCCGACAAACCGCAGCATGATATGGATTTGTACATCAGCAATATCCGCGTTGCGCGGCCCTAAGCAGTGAGTGGTTATGTTACTTCAACGGATTAATCAACAGTATGGTAGCTACCGCGGCCTTGTCCGGCTGTTGCTGGCCAATTTGCGCTGGCGGGCCAACCGCGGACACGCCTTGCGCCATCCCGATTGGCGTAAAGTAAAGCGGTTGGTATTTGTCTGCCAGGGCAATATTTGCCGCTCGCCCTACGCGCATTATCTGGCGTTACAGCATACCAACCAGGTGGCTTCGCTGGGCTACGCCACCACCAGCGGTCAGCCGGCTTATCCACTGGCCATTAAAGTAGCCAACAGCCGCGGCCTTGATCTGTCCGCGCACCGCACCACCGATATCAGCGACTTTCACTTTGCCAGCGGCGACTTACTGCTGGTAATGGAAGACCGCCATCTGGCTAAAGTGCAGGCCAGCGCACAGCAACATCAGGCGCAAGTGGCGTTGCTCGGCTTGTGGGCCAGCCCTGCTGCGGCCCTGCTGTACGACCCACATAGCTTATCCGAGCCTTACTTTCACAGCTGTTACCAACGGATAGAAAGTGCAGTATCAGCTCTTGTTACCGAGTTTTTGCAAGCGCAGCGCCCGTAACAAAGCATTGCCACTTTTGTTCAGTGCCTGGGTTAGATCAGCAAAAAACGGTGCCGGGTCATCCCATGCAAATACATAGTAGCGACAACGCGGATGGAAAAAATAGCCGACAAAGGCAGCAATTTCGGCCGCTTTATTAAAGTGGCATTGCGGATCTTTGATTAAACCCGGCTGTACTACTATACGCCATAAGCGCTTAAGCTCCGGGATCATATAGCGGCAATAGCGCGCTTTAATCTGCGGTTGCGTAATCGTTTGCTGTAACGCCAGCGCCTTAACCAAATTGCTGGCAAAGTTAGCACCGGCACAGAGTGATAACGGCGTACTGCCCCAGAAGCGGCCATTAATTTCCATCAGGACATAATGCGCTGTGGCAGGATCATAGCGATACTCCACCATAGCAACACCCTGCCAATTAAGCCGTTTAAGTAAGGCTTTGGAGCGTTCGGCACAGGCCTGGTGCAAATGATTACCGGCGGTTTTACATAAACTGGCCGAGCCCCCCTCCGGCGGCCACTCGTGCACCCTTTCGTGCTGAAAACAAACTAGCGCTTCACCTTCACGACACAGAAAAAACTGGCCCAAACCATGGCCGGCGTAATAACGCTGGATCAACGGAAAATGGCCAATCGCCTGATAAGGTGTCAGACAGGCGGTAAGCTCTGCCAGGTCACGACAATACTGAATTTTATGTAATGTAAGCCCGGCCCCGTGCAACAACGCCGACACCTGATGCGGGTTAGCCCATTTCAGGATCAGCGGAAACTGCAACTGTGGCGCCACAGCTTCCAGTTCCGCCAATGTCTGCAGCTGCCAGCTGGTTGCAGTAGCAATACCGACGCTGTCTGCCTGTTGTTGCGTCAGGCGCTTATCCAGCACCTGTGCCATCTGCGTTGCATCGGCAAACAACAAGTTATAACGCTGTGCTAATGGTTCACGCCAGCGGTTTAGCATGGCAATATCGGTTTCACTTATCGCCAACAGCGCAGCCGGTTGCCCGGCGGCGGCCAATTCCAACAACTGCGCAATTAACGGTTCGCCATCAGCCGCACGCTTTAGCGGTGTCCGGCAATAACGCGACACCAGGCCTAAGGCTGACATCTTGCGCCCCAGTGCTGTTACGGCATAACCACTGCGGCCCAAATCACGAATTAACGCCAGGCCAATCGGCGAGTCCGCGCCTAATACCACCAGTTGCATAACACTGTCCTTTGCTTAGCCCAAGTGATCATTGATAAGGTTCTGCACGCTACGCTGTACCATCTGGCGGTAACTACCGCGTAGTTTTACCTCTGCTGCGGCACCGTAGCTAAGCTGTTGCTGCGGCAGTTGGCCAAAAGTACAGCTGCTAAAGCGCTGCGGCTGCTCTGCAATAAAACGGCATAACGCCTCAAACCGCGACTGATTCAGCCGATTCACGCGGCATTGCTCAAAGCGGCCGTTACGGCGCTTAATAAATTCAAACGGATGGGTCAAGATACACACCGCAGTCAGGCCCTGCTGCCAGGCTTGCTGCAACGCCCCGGTCATTTCAGCTACTGAACAGGCGGTAATGGCCATAATGCGCTGACACGGGGCACCATTAAGCCGGTACGACTGAAAGCTGGTTAGCGGTAGCTCCGTGACGCCATGTAACTGAGAAAAACCATAGTAGCGTTGTAGCTGCGCATCAGCCCCCCGCGGCAGCAATGCCGCAGCAATATTCGATGAATACTGCAAGCCGGCGGCCGCACAAGCGGCAAAGGTATCAAGCCCGGTAGAAAAGTTACCGGTACGCACTGCAACCGGGGCTCCAAAGCCCCAATCAATAAAGCGTTGCCGCGCTTCCTGAAAAATAGCAGTCAGCTCGGTAAGCGGCCGCCCGGTCGAGGCATCATTCGGCGTTGGGCTAATCAGCCGGCCGTCGGCAAAGTTAAGCCAGCACGGATGCACATGCAGCTGCAAGTCCTGGCCGGCATCAAGAATTTGCCCGGCACGGCGCTGCATAGGTGCAATGCCAAAATAGCGGTTTTGCAGGCTTTCGGTAAAAAAAGTGGCGGTTAAATTATAATGCTGCAAGGTGCGCAACAAAAAACCGAGGGCTTCACTTTGGCCGTTTACCTCGCCATCTACCGGGCCATCAAGCAAGGGCCGGCAATGCAGTGGATCGGCAAAGGCGCCGGCAATCGAAGCTTCCGTATCTACGGTAATATAAACCTGTAACGCAGCTTTGTTGGTCGGTGCTGTATCCATAGCAGGCCAATTGGCATCCCTGTTTTCCCTGGCCAGACTATAACGTGCTTACTTCAGCGCTGGCAAGCACTGTACCGGCACAGCGCAATAATTGATTGGCTATTCGCGATAAAACTTGTTATAACAATCACCTGACTACAGTAGTTTGAAATGGAATTTCGCCTGTATGAACCCGCCGGTACCGCTTGTCTCCGTTATTATTCCTGTGTTTAACAGTGCAACCTATATTGCCGACTGCATTAACAGCATTTTGCAGCAGGATTACAGCAACCTTGAAATTATTGTGGTGGACGATGGCAGCTCTGACGGCACCGCCGACATTATACAGAGCCTGGCAGATCCACGGCTGCGCTATGTCTGCCAAACTAACAGCGGCTCAGCCGTTGCGCGTAATTACGGCATCAGCCTGTCACGGGGTGAACTTATTGCCTTTAACGACAGTGATGATATCTGGGCGCCCGGACGTTTAGCACAACAGGTAGACTACTTAAACCAGCACCCGGAATATCAGGCAGTATGCGGCCGCTTTATGCATGTAAATGCCGACTTTAGCCTGGCCGAAGCCGCCACAGTAGCGGCACAGCAACATATGGCAGAGCCGGTGTTTGACCACAGCAAATCCGGTTGGATGTACTTAACACTGCTGCAGGTATCCTGCTTTCATATCATTACCCTGCTGGTTAGAAAACAGGCGCTGGCACAGGTGCGGTTTAACCCCGATTATCGCCGCGGCCAGGATTACGATTTTTGGTTACAACTGGCCAACCAAACGCAAATTGCTCAGCTGGATAATTTGTACGCCTTTTACCGGAAGAACCTACTCAGCATTTCACATAAACCGCACAGCCGGAATTACCGCGCCGAAATCTTGCAAGCGGCAATCAGCAAATACGGCACTGCCGATCAACTTGGCCGTAGCCTGGCAGCCGGCCGGTTAAAGCATATTTTGGCACAGGTGTGGTTTGAACATGGCTACGAGCTGTTTCTGGCAAAATGGTATAAAGCCTCAGCACAGAGCTACCGCAAAGGTTTGACCTATCGCAAAGATAAAGCCGGTGCCTATAAGTTTTTATTGCTCAGCTATCTGTTGCGCCTACAAGACAGGACACCGTCTTATGCTGTCCCGCGCTGAGCTGGGTAAAATTGCCCGCAATCAACAACAACTGTTGCAGCGCTGGCGCTTACAAGCCCCTTTGTGGCTTAAGACCAAAGAAGACTCCGTGCCCGCTGCGCTGTCCGGTAGCAGTAATGACCCCTTTAGCTACTGCCGGCAGCTGATAGATTATTTCTGGCCGGCATTTTTACATTACCGGACGGCCGATGGTTGCCGGGCCTATTACCCCGGGTTTGCCAGCATTTACGGCGCCACCAATGATGGTATCGAAGGCGTAAGCCGCACCCTGCCTCTGTGGGCGGCTTACAGCAGCAGTCCTTTAGCTGAGCCGGCGCTGGCAAAAGCTATGAGTGACACCGTGCGTGAAAGCCTGCTAAATGGCACCAACCCCGCCCATCCGTATTACTGGGGCCATATCGGCAACAAAAGTACCCTGATCTGTGAAGCGGCTGATATTGCCTTAGCACTGTGGCTACTGCGGGATTCTTTATGGCCGCAGCTAAACGCCGTGCAGCAACAGCAGATCCTTTGCTGGTTAAAGCAGGTGCCCGGCAAAACTACCGCCGACAACAACTGGCATTTATTTGTGCTGCAGGTAGATGCCGTTTTGTCAGCACTGGACCCGCAACATCACTTTAGCAGCCAGTCACGGCTGGAGCGGCTTAACCAATTCTACCTCGGCGATGGCTGCTACCGCGACGGTGAGAACGGTGCCGTCGATTTATACAACGCCTGGGGCTTTCATTATCATTTTTTCTGGTTAAGCCAAATATTGCCGCAGCTTGATTTCAGCGCACAACAGCAACATTTGCTGCAATACTGTGATTGGTACCAGCACTTGTTCACTGAACAGGGCGTAGTCCTGTATGGCCGTAGCTTATGTTACCGCTTCGCTATGCCGGCACCGTTATTGATCCGCGCCTACTGCCAGCCCACAGCACATAACTGCGCCGTAGCATTTAGCACCTTGCTGCGAACCTGGCAGTTTTTCAGCCGCAATGGTGGCCTGACTCAAGGCCGTCCCGGTCAGGGTGTCTTTGGCGATGACGAGCACTGGCTGGATCCATACTCCGGCCCGGCCAGCAGCTTCTGGGGGTGTCGCAGTTTGGTGCTGTTTTATGCACTCAGCCGGCAACAGCAGCAAAGCAGCTTCGTGCTGCCGCTACCTGTGCAAACACAGGCATTGCGGCTAAGCACAAAGGCAGGCCTGATCAGCAAGGCTGCAGACAGCCAGTTAGTCACTCTGCAACCGGCGGCAGAGCCATTTCAACCACCGGCCGTGGCGCCAGTACAATACAGCAAAGCTAAAATGCGCCTGAAAAGCCTGCTGTATGGATGCAGTTGCCGCCCGGCACACAATCTGCAGAAAATGGGCTACTCAGAATTCAGTTCCGATCTGCAGCTTTACCTGCCAACCGGGAGAACCAGATAAACCCTATGAATTCGATTAGTTCCCGCGTGGCAAAAGGCGCGTTTTGGATGATCGGTCTCAGGCTACTGCAGCGCAGCCTGGGCTTAATCAGCACCCTGGTTCTTGCCCGACTGTTGCTGCCGGATGATTTCGGTGTCATCGCCATGGCATTAGCCATTACCGGCTTTGTTGAGCTTTTAACAATGCTTGGCCTGGATATGGCACTTATCCAAAAAAAGACGGCTACTCACCAGCACTTTGATACCGCCTGGACATTAGGCTTATTATTTAAAGGCGCCTCTGCTTTACTGTTGTTAACCTCTGCCGGCTTTATTGCTGATTTTTATGCTGACAGCAGATTAACAGACATAATTTATATCTACGCCGCCGTGGCGTTTTTAAGCGGCTTTGAAAATATAGGTTTAGTCGCCTACAGAAAAGAGCTGGAATTCAGGAAGGAATTTAACTTCCAGATCATTAAAAAACTGCTGTCGGTTGTCGTAACAGTGTCTCTTGCTCTGTACTTCAGAAACTATTGGGCGCTGGCTTTAGGAACCCTTTTTGCCCAGTTTATCGGCGTAATACTCAGCTATGTTATCCACCCTTACCGGCCAAAGTTAACGCTTATTTACTGGAAAGAAATGCTTAACTTTTCCTCCTGGATTGTATTCAATAACTTCGCCATCTATGCAAGAGAGAGAGGCGCAGACATCGTCATTGGCCGGCTTCAGGGCGCGCAAATGGTGGGTAACTTCAGAATAGCCAACGAAATATCCTCTTTGCCGACAACGGCCATTTACTTGCCTATCACCCGGGCCGTTTTCCCGGGCTTTTCCAAGATTTCGGATGACCCGCAGCGGCTGAAAAATGCCTATCTTTTTGCGCAGGCAGCAGTCTCTGTCATATCCCTTCCTGCCGTAATCATATTGATGTTGCTTGCTGATCCATTAGTAACGCTGCTGCTGGGAGTTAACTGGCTGCATATAGTGCCGATAATACAAATATTGTGCTTGTGCGGCGCCACTAAAGTTGCTCACGGTAACCGCCATGCATTGTTTATGTCGGTCGGAAAACCATCCTGGATTGGTTTTGTCACCGTTATAGAACTGGTCATTATGTATCCGGCAATAATATATGCGCTTATTCATGACTATAATCTGGAAGTCATTGCCTGGATCAAAGTTGCCTCGTCCCTGGCAACCATTCCGGTAGGGCTACACCTTATTTCAAAGGTAATCAATATCAAACGCCGCGACTGGTTAGCCATATCGTGGCGGCCGGTAACCGCCACTATTATGATGAGCGCGGTTGTGACAACAATACATGCTTACATTCCGGGCGACACTACGGCGTACACAGCGGCATTGCAACTGGTTATCTTAACGCCAATCTGCTTTATCAGTTATACCCTCGCAATATTGCTGTTGTGGCAACTGGCGGGCAAGCCAGCCGGCATAGAAAGAAAAGTGATTGAGTCTGAAAAATTCACCAATGCACTGAGGAAAGTAAAAGGAATTATCAGGTGAAACCATGTTGAAACTCATTTATTGGCGGATTGCGAAAGTAAAAAGTTATATTAAAAATGCGCAGTCACTGAAAAGTTACCGGGGCAAGCGGGGCGAACAAGGCAGAAAACCAGCGTTCAGAAGGTTTATTGAGCTTTTGTATATTTCACTGAGGTATGACGAAAGCTCAACGGCATACTTTGCCCAAGGCATAGATTACAATGGAAAATCCGTACTGAAAGACTACTACTCAACATCGTCATTCAACACTGCCTTAAGAAAAAAACAACAAACCAAAAACTACCGTGGGTTGGATTACAGCATCCTGTTTGAAGACAAATTGGTTTTCGAAAAGTACTTCAGTGCCAATAATATACCCTGCACTTTTTCCGAATTCGTTCTTATGCCGGATTTAAAACTGTTCGACACTGCGGGGAACTTCTGCGGATATTTGCACGAAAATACCAGCATTACCGACTCATTTTGCAAGCCGGTTGCCGGGCGGTATGGCTCAGGTGCATTCAGGCTGTATAGAAACGACAATACCCTGATGGTAAATGGCGAAGCGCTATCTACACGCAATGTCGTTATAAAATCGGCAATGCTCATTCAAAAAAGAATAATCCAGCATGACATGTTGTCGAAGTTTCACCCCGGCTCGCTCAACACAATTCGGGTGGTCAGCATCATAGATGACGAGCAGAATGTATCGGTTATCGCTGCATTTTTCCGAATGGGAAATAACGGCTCCGTGGTGGATAACGCCTCCGCCGGTGGCGTGGTATGCGATGTTGATACCGAATCCGGCATGCTTGGTGACATTGGCTATATGAATACCGGCAGAAATGTAGAGCAACTTTCAGCCCATCCCTGCACTAACATCCGCTTTAAAGACGGGAAAATCCCCTACTTTGACCAAATCATCAAAATGGTAACTCAGGCGCACAAAGTCAGCCCATGGATTTTTAGTGTTGGCTGGGATGTAGCGATAGCTCAAGACGGCCCGGTAATTATTGAAGGCAATGAAAAATGGGGGCCGGTATCTCTGATGTGGTGCAAACCGGACTTTATCAAAGTAATAAAAACACACTTACACAGCGGGACTTAGGGTATGACGCATATGAAAAACGATATTATGCAAGATGTTGATAATACGCCTGACTTATTCTATCGCAAATTTGGTATGCCGCCGCTGTTCACCGTGCAAGGCAGTGAGCATACTGCACACAGCATTTTTGATCTGCCGCTGCAACATAATGCACTGGAGATAGACGATACCGCCATGGCAGTGTTTTTACGGCTGGGTTTTTTTCTTGGGTCGGATACGCCATTCCGGCAAATTCGTGTGCAGCAGCCTGCTGAGCAAGAGGCACTTTTGCATCAGCAAGTGCAAGAGTACCAGGGCAGCTTTGACGACGCCGCGCGGGAATATGGCGAAGTGTTTAAGCGCGCCATGGCAGATTACCTCAGCACAGTGGAGCAAGACAAAATTGTTATGCCGCTGTCCGGTGGCCGCGATTCACGCCATATACTGTTTGCCATTTTAGCCAGCGGCCGCAAGGTGGATCATTGCATTACCTGTGTCAGGCCGCCGCCGTATGATGATCAAGACATCAAGGTAGCGCAACATCTGTGTCAGCAACTGAATATCCGCCATCAGTCGCTGGCTTTAGAGCCACATTACCTGGCTCAACAGTTGGAAAACTTCAGAATGTCCAGTTTTTGCGCAGAAGAAAACGCCTGGATCAGTGTGGTTGCCGATCATCTTAACAGCCTTGATAGCAGCTACGTGGCGTTTGATGGCTTAGCCGGGGGTATTTTATCCGACGGCGCTTTTACCAGCGCAAAGAAAATACAACTGTACCGTGAGGAAAAATGGCAGGAGCTGGCCAATATTATATTGTCAGCAGAGGGCTACTTGCCGGCCATGTTGTCTGAGCATGACTACCGGCGCTGGAGCAGAGACAAAGCGCTTGACCGCGTTATTGCCGAGCTGAAGCGATATCAGCAATGCCCCAATCCTGTCGGCCAGTTTTATCTGTGGAACCGCACGCGGCGGGAAATTTGCTATATGCCATTTGGCTATATGAATAAGGTGGTCAACGTTGCCACACCTTATATGTTTCGCGATGTGTATAATTTTTTACTGCAGTTACCGGGCAAATTTTTTGCCAACGACTCCTTCCATAGCAGGGCCATAGCGCTGACGTATCCGCAATACGCCCACCTGCCCTATGCTGAACGCACACCGGCGCGCCCGTTGGGCTTGCGACAACGTATCGGCACCCTGACGGAGATTGGTCGCTTCTTGCAGCAACATCCGCATCCGGTGTCCGGAGGTTTTATTTATCCGCGCCTGGCCGCTGGCATAGTGTCGGGTAACTATGCCTGCAGGGTAACAGATATTATGGCCACACCGGTTTATCTGGCTGAGCTGCAGCGTTTTATCCGCACCGGCCAGCGCAGCTGAGTTAATTCAGCTGCGCTACAGCGCCTTAGCTGGTGCGCTGCTGTGCTGTTGTAGCCAAAACTCCAGCATCATCATTACCCATATCAGCTCGCCATAATAGGCGGCATGCCCTTGTTGCTGCTGCAGCAGGGTATGGGCGATAAAGTCGGGGCGGAAAATATCCCGCATCGCTAAACTGTCAAGCTGCTGCCGTGCCAGTTGCTGCAACGGCTGGTGCTGCACCAACCATTTGCCAAAGGGTAAACCAAAGCCGTGCTTCTGCTTGGCGATGGTTGCCGCCGGCAAGATTGGGCTTAAAGCAAATTTGTAAAAATCGCGCAGGTTGTTTTTTGTCAGTTTAACGTCCGGTGGCAGCTGCAAAGACAAATTCAGCACTTGTTGCGCCAGCATCGGATACACCACATTTACCCCGGCTAACTCCGTCATGCCATTGACCTTGACCAAATCGTTGTCTGCCAGGGTAAACTTCCAGTCATTAAACAGCATTGCATCTACCGGACTTACCGCACCGGCTGCGGCGAAACGCTGCCGGATCTGGCGCAGTGGTGCGCCGGTATCAACAGTGGCAAGAAATTGCGCGCTAAACACCTGCTCTGCAGCATGCTGATGCAAAAAATTGTAGCGCTGTAGCCGGCTGGCTAAATCCAGCTCGCTTTGTTCAATAAAACTGTTCGCCTTTTGCGTCAGCCGATGCGGCAACAGCCGGCTGCCCAGCCGGACACCGGCCGCCAACAACCGGCGTAAAAATAGCGGTGATTGGCAAAAACGCTCGAAAATCATTTGCTTAGCATAGCGCTCATTGCCGGAGAACAGCTCATCGCCACCGTCACCGGCCAGCATCGTATCAACACCATGTTGTTTAGCCAGCCGGGCACAAAAATAGGTTGGCAACGCCGATGAATTACCAAACGGCTGCTGATAATAGGCCGCAATTTGCGGTAATTGCTGCACTATGTCATCGGGTGTGACGTAATACACATAGTGTTCAGTGTTAAAGGCATCGGCAACCACTTTAGCGTAGGCCGTTTCATCATAACCCGGCTCAGAAAAGCCGATAGTAAAGGTTTTTACCGGCTGCTTACTTTGCTGTGCCAGACATGCCACCACCGAAGAGCTGTCCAACCCGCCACTGAGAAAGCAACCCACTGTCGATTGATCGCGATACGCCACCGTAGCCTGCATCAGGGCATGCCGTAAGCCTGCGGCCAGCTGTGCTTTGCCTGATTTAAGTTTGCCGGCAAACTGCGGCTGCCAGTACACTGCGGTTACTGCTGCCTGCGTTGCAGATAAGCTCAAACAACTGGCCGGCTCCATTTTAAAGGCGCCCTGCCACACTGTGGCAGGGCCCGGGATAGTGTGAAAATAAAAGTAGTTAAACAGGCTTTGTGCAGCATAAGGTTGCTGCGGGCTAACGACGTTTAACACAGTCCCGAGGCGATACTCATGTTCATTATCAAGATAAAACAGCGCCAGAGCGCCAAATTTATCGCTGTAGGCTTGCAAGCAACCGGAAGCTAAATCAACCACAATGACCGCAAAGCGCCCGGAAAGGCAGGCCAGCTGCTGTGGCAAAGCGCCGGCATCCCGCGTATCTAACTGCCCGGCAGTCAAGCGTTCGCCCTGCAGGTTATGGCACTCTCCCGCCAACAACAGCAACCGGGTATCACTTAGCGATATCGCAAATTCTTTCTGAGGCCAGCAGCTGAAATCAGTTTGAGTACTGATTAGTTGCGGCGTATCCATGCCTGCAAAGCTAATGCTTAACTGTTTATCCGCTTTGTTAAACACCAGAGTAAAGTTATCCATCAACGTCAAAAATCCCTTTGTTCGTTAACTATCTATGCCTGATTACTATACCAGCATAACAAAACCTTGCCAGTCCCATCTGTTGTTGTAGAATTAACAGGCAATGGAATTGATTTGCCGGACTTACTGGAGCGATACGGATGTCAGCTGATGTGTGTTATTTTAGTGTTAAACCTTTAATCAGGTTGTTTTTGCTTGGCAGCCTGTTGGTGCCGGTTGCCTTTGTCAGCGCAAAGCTTCAAGCCTCAGAATTTTGTGATCTCAATCTCGCCAGCCGGGTAGGCCCGCGCGATTACTTTGATCAGCAACACCATAAAGCCGGTCGCATCGGTATTGTAGAGCGTATCCACCTGACACCGGAAATGCTCAGACTGGAAAAAGGCAATACAGCCTCGATCAGCGACGATTTGAACTACACCCTGACGGTCATTCCTAATCACCCGGCGGCACTCGACCTGGCATCGAGGCTGGACCGCGCGATCAGAGATTATCCTGACCGCTACCGCCGCGAAACCATGAAGCGCACCGTAGATTGCTATTTCCAACGCGCGTTTCGCTACACACCGTCACAACCTTACCTGCACTATATTTTCGCTATTCATTTGCACAGAAACCAGATCTATGAAAAAGCCGCCGATGCTTATACTCAGGCACAACGGCTGGGCTTAAATAACGCCGAGCTGGCCTATAATTTTGGCTTAACGTTATTTGAATTAAAGCGCTATGATGAGGCACGGAAAATGGCCGATAACGCCAAAGCACTAAATTACCCTTTTGATGCACTACAGCAAAAATTAGCGCAAAAAGGCTTTTAACCCTGTAGTTTTCCACCGTGCTGTGTGCCGGTTAACACAGTCTGCGAGCAAGGAGCCGCGATCGCTAATGTTACATTGGATGTTAAAACAACTTACCGCAGCTAACCGCCTGACAATTCTTATTTATCATCAGGTATTAGCAGAGCCGGATCCATTATTCCCGGGTCAGATGCACGCCGCTCGCTTTGCGCAGCATATGGCATTGCTACAGCGTTATTTCAGCCCCCTGCCCTTATCAGAGGCCGTACAGCGCTTGCAACAACACCGCCTGCCCCGGGCCGCCGTTGCCGTTACCTTCGATGACGGCTATGCCAATAACCTTGATGTCGCGCTACCCATTTTGCAGCAATACGGCATTACGGCGACCTGTTTTATTGCCACCGGCTTTTCTGATGGTCAAAGCATGTGGAACGATATCATCAGTGACACCGTGCGCCACGCCACAGCATCGGCTAAAACTGCGGCACTTAACTTCACCGCCTTTGGCCGGCAACTGCCGCCGGCGCTACCGTTACAGGATGTTGCACAGTTAATCCAGGCGCTGTTAATGGCGGTTAAATATCTGCCCCCGGCGCAGCGTCTGGCCATAGCGCAGACCTTTGCCGCCGATAATGCCTTTAGCCCGCAACCCGTGATGATGCAGCCGGTGCAACTGCTGCGCTGGCATCAAGCCGGCATGGAGCTGGGTGCCCATACGGTTAACCATCCCATTTTGGCCACACTGGATGACAACACTGCCGCAACCGAGATTAGCCAAAGCAAACAGCAGTTGAGTGCGCTTGGCGTACCGGTCAACGGCTTTGCTTACCCCAATGGCCGCTTTGGCAAAGACTTTGGCCAGCGCGATATGGCACTGGTGCAACAAGCCGGGTTCGACTTTGCCGTGTCGACCAACAGCGGTAGCAACGGCGCACAACAAGATAAATTCGCGTTACGCCGCTTTACCCCCTGGGACACATCTATGTTGAAATTTCATGCCCGTCTGGCGCTGCAAAGCCGGAGGACCACCTGATGAGCACCCATTTGCAACACAGTGCCGCTTTAGTAGTGGGTTTATGCAGCCATGGTTTAGCCGTTAGCCGGGCGCTGCAAAGTGGTGGCGTAACGGTGTATGGCGTAGAGCAAAACCCGGATTTACCTGGCGCGGCAACCAACTCCATCCGGCGGTTGTTTCTGGTCGACAGCTTTGCCGATGAACAGTTAGTTCCGGCGCTGTTGGATATTCGCCGGCAACTGTCGCAGTATCAGCAGGTGGTGCTGTTTGCTACCAACGATAACCATGTGCGTTGTTTCGGTTTACAGCTGCAACAACTTAGCGCGGCCTTTTGCATCAGCTGGGCCGACAGCTGCCAGGCGGTGTTACGGCTGCAGAAGAAAAGCGAATTGGAACTGATTGCACGGCAAAACCGGTTGAACTACCCCAAATCTGCCGTACTGGCCGACATTGACAGCCTGAAAACGCAGTTAGCAGGGTTTCGCTACCCGGTCATTATAAAGCCGGTGCAACCGTTATCCTCTTTTAAAACTCAACTGGCGGCTAACCTTAGCGAACTGAGCGCACAGCTTATGCAGTACAGCGCCGATTTACCTATTTTGGCGCAGGAATACATTGCCGGAGGCGATACCAGCTTGTATTTCGGCGCCCTGACATTGGACCACGGCAGCACAGTGCAGGCCATGGCAGGCAGAAAGTTATCCTCATATCCGGTGGCGCGCGGCCAGACTACAGTAGCAGAAGTGGTGGATGAGCCTGCTGTGCTGGCGCTGACAGAGCAATTTTTTGCCGGCTTCAACCTGTCCGGCCCGGTATCGTTAGAGCTGAAAAAAGCACCGGATGGCAGTTTTTGGGTGATCGAACCCACAGTGGGCCGCACCGACTTTTGGGCTGAGCTGTGTATCGCAGCCGGTTTTAATCAACCACTACAGGAATTTCAACTGGCGTTAGCCCAACCGCTCAGTATCGGGCCACTTAACCACAATATCAGCTGGTTCGATGCCGAGCGGGCACCGCTGAGCTACTGGCAAGCGGTGTGGCAACAAAAAAGTTTGCGCCCTTACGGTAAACAGGCGGCTTTCACTTTTTTGCGTCGCTCAGATTTGGCACCGTTTTTCCGCGCCTGTCGCAACCTGTTAAAACGTTTAAGCAGAAAACATTTATGACGCCGGCTCAGCTGTTATCCGCGCCGCTGCAAATCAGCCAGATTTCTCTGGGTGCCCCGCTACCGCCGGCGCTTAGCCAGTGGTTAACCCAACATCAGCCGCATCCGCTATTTGCCACACCCGGCTGGTTTACCCATTTGGCCGGCTTTTTACAACAACGTACTGAAGGCCACAAAGACAGTACCTTTTATTGGCTGATTGTGTCGGTGGCAGATAGCATAGTGCTGGCAGCGCCACTGGAAGAGCACAGCAGCTTAGGTTATGCGCGGCTGCGCTTACTGAGCAATTTCTACAGCCCTATGCTTGAGCTGTTTTTCGATAACGCCGGCCTGAGTGCAGAACTGGCATGGCAAACACTGCTGCGGGCATTAACCCAGCTTCGCCCGGGTTGGCTGTCATTGCGACTTACCCCGCTGACTGAACTACAGCTGCAATGCATTCGCAGCAGTGCCGCACAGCAGCAGTGCAGTGCTTTTTCTTACCAGTTTTCCGCCAACTACCGTGCCGATTGCAGTAACCCGCAACTTTACTGGCAACAACGGCCGTCGCAACTACGCAATACCTTGCAGCGTAAAGCACGGCAACTGCAAAAGTACCCGCACCGTTTTGAACTCACCGCTCACCCCGCACAGTTACAAATTGACCACTACTGGCAAATTTATCAACACAGCTGGAAGCACCCTGAGCCGTCGAAAGACTTTATCAACTGGCTGTTTCAGTGGGCGGCAACCGAAGGTAAGTTGCGTCTGGGTTTGCTGTACATTGAAGAACAGGTGGTGGCGTGCCAGCTGTGGTTAGTGCATAACGGCACCGCCTGTATCTTTAAACTGGCGCAGGATATTAACGCTAACCGCTTTTCGCCGGGCAGTTTGCTAAGCGAATATATGATTAACCAACTGGCGCAACAGGACCAGATCCACAGTCTGGATTTCCTGCTTGGCGATGATGATTTTAAGGCGCTGTGGATGGATCAAAAACAGCAAATTTATGGCATGGAACTGCTGAACCGGCAATGTCTGAGCGGGCGTTTGTTAGGCCAGTTGCAACAACTGAAACAGCGGATAAAACACACCTTTAGCGTTGGCGGCCACCGTGATTAAGCCTTTTTATTTTGCCGGTTGTCGCGGTGCAAATTTTGTCTTCAGCTACCAACCCTCTGCTGAGCACGCCTTATTGCTGCTGCCGCCGTTTGGCGATGAGATGAATAAAAGCCGGCATCTGCTGACCAGGCTGATGCAACAGGCCGCCGATGCCGGTATCAGCAGTTACCTGATGGACCCTTACGGCACCGGTGACAGCATGGGCGACCTGGACCAGACCAGCGTTATCGATTGGCGCACCGATTTACGGCTGTTGTTGCAGCAACTGGCAACCCTGGGCTATAAAAAAGTCAGCTTTGTTGCAGTACGTTTTGGTGCCATGCTGCTGCTGGACTTGTTGCAGCACAGCTTGCCGTTACCGGTGGCGCAGTTAATCTTGTGGCAACCTCAGCTGGATACAGCCAGATTTTTGCAACAGCTGTGCCGGCTGAAAATAGCCGAGCAAATGAGTGGCGGCACTAAGATTAACCAGGCGCAGCTTGAGCAGCAACTGGCTGACGGCCAGCCCCTGGAAATTGCCGGCTACCCGATAAGCCCGGCGTTTTATCACAGCGTCAGCCAATTACACACCACGGTAGCTGCCAGAACAGCAAAACCGCCGCTGTATTGGTTTGAAGTATCGGCCTTTGCCAAACCCGGCCCGGCTGTACAACAACAAGTACAGGCGCTGTCTGCCGGTTTTGATGTGCAGTTGCAGCTTATCAACAGCGACCCGTTTTGGAGCACTCAGGAGCTGGTAGACGCGGCTGAATTGCTCCGTTGCTCGTTAGCCATACTGGAGCCATCACATGCTGACTGAACGGCCGTTGGTAATTGCCGCAGAGGCCACCTTGTTAGCTATCTTGCACGAAGGTAACGCTGATACCGGTGTGCTGATACTGGTTGGCGGCCCGCAATACCGCGTTGGCAGTCACCGCCAGTTTGTAAAGTTAAGCCGCGCGCTGGCTGAGCAACAGGTGCCGTCACTGCGGCTTGATTTTGCCGGCATGGGTGACAGCCGCGGTACAGCCGCGGCATTTTATCAACGTCAAACTGATATCAACGCCGCCATCGACTGTTTTTTTCAGGCTCATCCACAGCTGAAACGCATTGTGCTATGGGGGTTATGTGACGCAGCCAGTGCCGCCATGCTGCACTGCTACCGGCAGCAGGATAACCGCATTGCCGGGCTGGTACTACTGAACCCCTGGGTGCGCTGCACGGAAAGCCTCGCGGAGGTGAAGCTTAAACATTACTATTTACAACGTTTAACCGATAAAGCGTTTTGGCAAAAACTGCTTAGTGGTGGTTTAAACTTTGGCCGCAGCCTGCGTGATTTCAGTCATACCTGGCGGCAAAGCCGGCAAAAAAACACCGGCGCGGCAAAACACAGTCCTGCCACTATTAACCAGCACAACTACATTGGTTTTATGCTAAAAGGCTGGCAGCAATTTGACGGCGATACCTTGTTGATCAGCAGTGGCAATGATTTGACAGCACAAGAATTTTTAGCGCTGTGCCGCACCGATGCACGCTGGCAACAGCTATTGAGCAAAGCAGAGCACCACCACCTTACCGACGCCAATCATACCTTTTCTACCGCACAGTGGCGCCAACACGTAGAACAGCTTACGCTGGGTTTTGTGCAACGGCTGGCCGGCACAGATAAACAGGACAGTTAAATGCTGTTTAATTCCATTGAATTTCTGTTTTTCTTCTTACCGCTCACCTTGCTGCTATTTCACTATTTCAGAACAAGCGTATCAACACACAGTGCTATTTTTGTGCTGATAATAGCCTCATTGTTTTTTTACGCCTGGTGGCAGCCACTTTACTTACTGCTGCTGGCGGCCTCGGTGCTGTTTAACTTTTATATGGCGCAGGCAATTTACCGTTATCGTAAAAACTGGCTGACTATTACCGGCGTTAGCGTCAATTTGGCTGTTATCGGCTACTTCAAGTACAGTGTGTTTTTTGTCAATAACCTGGCTGCTGTCGCCGGGTTTGAATGGCAGGCTGAGCAGATCTTACTGCCATTAGCGATATCATTCTTTACGTTCCAGCAAATAGCTTATTTGATTGATGTAAAACGGCATTATGTAATAGAGCACAGTTTAACTAACTATGTGTTATTTGTTTGCTTTTTCCCGCAGCTGATTGCCGGTCCTATAGTGCACCACAGCAATATGATGCCGCAGTTTCGCCGGCCTGAGCGCTTGCAACTGACTGCAAGCCATTTTGCCATCGGTTTCAGTATCTTTATTATTGGCTTATTTAAAAAAACCGTGCTGGCCGATGGCATCGCTGTTTATGCGAATCCGGTTTTTAACGCCGCTGACAGCGGCAGCACGCTGGATTTTTTCAGTGCTTGGGGCGGCGCTCTTGCTTACACTTTTCAGTTGTATTTTGATTTTTCCGGCTACTCTGATATGGCTATTGGCTTGGCGCTGCTGTTTGGTATTGCCTTGCCACTTAACTTTAACTCGCCGTATAAAGCTCTGAATATTGTCGATTTTTGGCGCCGCTGGCACATTACGCTGTCGCGGTTTTTACGTGACTATCTATATATCAGCCTCGGCGGTAACCGGGCCGGTTTTTTACGCCGCTACAGTAATCTGTTAATCACGATGATCCTGGGTGGCTTATGGCATGGTGCCGGCTGGAACTTCCTGATCTGGGGCGCACTACACGGTAGCTACTTAGTGATAAACCATGCTTTTGGTCATGTGCGCCGCACCAGCCTTGGCTTTATCCGCGACATTTGGTTCAGCCCTTTTGCCTGGCTTATTACCTTTGTCGCCGTGGTTATCGGCTGGGTGTTTTTCCGGGCACAAAGTTTAGCCGGTGCCGGCGCCATGCTAAAGGCCATGCTGGGGTTAAACGGCATAACACTGCCGGCCGGCATTATGGCTAACCTGCCGGGCTTACAGCCGGTGTTTGATTTTTTTGCTGTCGGTGCTGTCGCCGGTGGCGGCCTGGTGTTTGTCAAAACCTGGTTGTGGATCTTTGCTTTGCTGCTGATTGCTCTGACAGCCCCTAATGTATATCAACTGTTTTATGCCCGGCTGGCCGCTGAAACCAGTGAAGGTGTGGCCGGCACAACCAACAGTAAGCTGCAATGGCGACCCGGCGTACGCTGGGCGCTGCTGCTTGGCGCCATGTTGGTGTTATCGTTATCAACTCTGGGCCAGATCAGTGAATTTCTGTACTTTAATTTTTAACAGGCATCCGTAATGAAAAAGTACCTTCTGCTTCTGCTGCTGGTTACTCTGGCAGGTATTGCTGCGGTATCCGCATTCAGTTACCTGATCGATCCTTACGGTATCTACCGCCATAGTGCAGACAACCCACTGTTTGGCCGCAAGGTGGCCGCCGCAGATAAGGGCCGCACCATTAAGCCTTATCAGGCAATGCAACTGAACCCGGCGACTTTATTGGTTGGTAATTCCAGAGTCGAAATAGGCCTGCCGGTGCAGCATGCTTTTTATCAGGACGCAGCTGTGTATAACCTCGGCTTACCGGGCGCCGGCATTGCCATGCAGTACGACTATGCCTGGCATGTGCTCCGCTCCCGCGGCTCAGTAAAGCAGGTAGTGATTGCATTAGACTTTCTTGATTTCACGTCAAGCCGGCATAATATCAGCACGCAGCCGGACCGCAGCCAGTGGCAATCAAGGTTGCGTTATCATCTGGGCAGCCCCGATATTGCACAACAGCACCACGCCTTTTTGTTAAAAGAACGCCTTAGCCTGCTGTTTTCAGCTACGGCCCTTGGTGATACGCTGTACACCGCCTTTGCGCAAACGCAACAAACCAACGCCCTTAATACTGCCGGTTTTAACGATGGCGGGGTTTATTATCAACAGGTTGCCACTGAGGGCTTTAGTGCGCTGTACCGGCAAAAATCGGCGGAGTTGGCACAGCGACTGGCAGCACAGCCATTATTTGTCAGCACACAAAGCCATCATTTCAACACGTTGGACACCTTTATCCGCTTACTTAAAGCTGAGCAAACAGACATTTATTTGCTGATTAACCCGTACCAACAGCCCTATCTGGAGCAACTTACTGCCCATCAGTTAAACGCTGAGCTGGCTATCTGGAAACAGCATTTGCAGCAGTTGGCAAAGCAACATCAGCTGGCCTTGTACGATTTTGCGATTGCCTCGCCACCGGTAATGAACGTCGTTGATCTTGCCAGCAAAACAGCCTCCGACAGCCCTTATTTCTGGGAGCCATCGCACTACCGGCCGGCACTGGGCAGCTTAATGCTGGATGTGCTGCACAGCGGACAGTGCCGGCAGCAGTATCTGTTGTGTGACAAATATTCAGACTAGTATTTCAGTCACTGCCGCATGGCCGAGAAAATCTTGCGGGCTGGCGGTAGGGCCATAGGCGCCGGACTGGTACACCACCACCCAGTCGCCGACATCCGCTTTTGGCAACATAACTTTATCCGCCAGAATATCAAGCGGAGTGCACAGCGGGCCGACTATTGTGACCTGTTCCTGCTCATTGCTGATTAAGCAATTACCAATGGCTACCGGATAGTTCTTGCGGATCACCTGGCCAAAATTACCGGAGTTTGCCAGGTGATGATGCAAGCCGCCGTTACACACCAGATAAGTGGTTCCGCGCGACACTTTTTTATCCACCACCTGACACGCATAAACCCCGGCTTCTGCCACCAGAAAACGGCCCAGCTCAATCACCAGTTCAACGCCGCTGAAATCATCATGGTACTGCTTTAATAGCGCATTAAGCGACTGCCCTACCGGGGTTAAATCCAGCCGTTTTTCACCGGCAAAATACGGTATACCAAAACCCCCGCCCAGATTAATCAGATCCGGCCGGTACGGGCAAGCTGCCACTAATTTTGCCGCCAAAGCAAAGGTATGCTGGTGCGCTTCAATTAATGCATCGGCTTTTAAGTTTTGTGAACCACAGAAAATATGAAAGCCACGCAGCCGCAGCGGCATAGCACCAATGTCGGCCAGTACGGCAAACACCTGCTCTTCGTCTATACCAAAGGGTTTGGCTCCGCCGGCCATTTTCATGCCGGATGCTTTGAGCTCAAACGCCGGGTTAACCCGCAGCGCCACTTGCGGCGTACTGCCACACTCCAGCCCCAGCCGGCAAATACGCGCCAGTTCGGATACTGATTCCACATTCAGCGTTACGCCCAGTGTAATAGCAGCACTAAGCTCGGCATCCGTTTTGCCGGGCCCGGCAAAGCTAATGTGCTGTACCGGCATGCCGCTTTGTGCCGCCAGCAGCATTTCTTTTTGTGAGGCAACATCAAAACCGTCTACCAGTGGCTTAAGGTGTTGCACTACCGGCCAGTAGGGGTTGGCCTTTACCGCATAGTGCAGTTTTATCCGCGCCGGCAGCGCTTGACGAAAGCGTTGCACCTGCTGCGTAATAATGTTGCGATCATAGGCATAAAACACGGCTTTATTCAGCATGCGGCTGATGGCGCTCAAGCTAAAACCACCGACTAACAGGTGGCCGTTGTGCTGCGCAAACTGTGACATCGCTTCATGTTGTGGTAACTGCGCGGTAGCGCTTGTCATGTCACCGGCTGTTGGAGCACTCATAGTGTTTCCCCGTTAAAATAGTCGCGGTACTGCTCTGCCAGCAATTTTCGGTCAATTTTGCCGTTGGCATTCTTAGGTAACAGCGGCAATGGCAGCAGTGCTTTGGGCAGCATGTAGCCGGGCAAGGCGCGCTTTAATTGCTGTAACCAATCAGCCGTATCCGGTTCCTGCTCTGCTTTAACGACATACAACACCAAAATGGCCTGCCCCAGTTCCGCATGGTTTACACCGATAGCGGCAACATCAACCAGTGCGGGGCTTAACCGGTACACCGTCTCTTCCACTTCGGTCGGACTGACCCGGTAGCCGGAGGTTTTAATCATTTCGTCACGCCGGCCAATAAAGTATAAAAAGCCATCTTCGTCATAACGCACGGTATCACCGGACCACACTGCCGGTTGTTGCAGTTGAATACCTTTGGGTGCAACCGGGTCAAATTTAAAACGCTCTGCGGTTTTTTCCGGTGCATTCCAGTACCCCAGGCTAACCAGCGGGCCGCGATGCACTAACTCACCAGGCTCATTCGGCCCGCACAAGCTGCCATCTTCCCGCACCACCACAATTTCAGCATTCGGAATGGCTTTACCCATCGAGCCCGGCCGCTTAGTCAATTCAGCCGGGGCTAAATAAGTTGAGCGGAACGCTTCTGTCAGGCCATACATTAAATATGGCTGCGCCTGTGAAAAAATTTGCTGCAGTTGTGCTAATAAAGGTTGCGGCATAGCGCCACCGCTGTTGGTCAGGTAACGCACGCTGTCTGTGCTGCCAGCCGGCCAGTTTGCCTTAGCCAGCTGCGCCCATAACGGCGGCACCGCCGCTATGCCGGTTACGCCATGCTGCTGCACGGTGCGGACCACGTCCTGCACAAAGAAGAAATCCAGCAGTACCACAGATGCGCCGGTTAAAAAGGCGGTGGTTAACTGGCTTAAGCCATAATCAAAACTCAGCGGTAACAGCGCCAACAGCACGTCATCCGGCGTATTGTGTAAATAGCCGGCGACACTTTGTGCTCCTACCAACATATTGCGGTGCGACAACACCACGCCTTTGGGCTTACCTGTACTGCCGGAAGTGTACAAAATAGCGGCCATATCAGCGTCTGTACTGTGCGCATAAACTTGCAGCGCTGCGCCGTTGTGCTGTGCGCTAAAGGCTTTAATCTGAATATGCGCCAGCGGCTGCACATCATCCGCGCTGCCATCTGTCAGCAGTACGGTATGTAAGTCACTGCATAAATGCAGCTCATCGGCCAGGCTTGCCAGCCGCTCTTTGCTGGTGATCAACAAGCGTACATTGCAGTCTTGCAAAATATGCCCCACCTGGGCGGCTTTGAGCCCGGCATTTACCGGTACAAACACCGCGCCGGCCATGCTGCAACCAAACAGGCTGCTCACCGTTTCGAATTGTTTTGGCAGATACACGGCTACGCGGTCAAAGCGTTTTATATCAGCTTGTTGCAAACACTGCGCCGCGCTTACCACCTGAGCTTGCAGTTCAGCATAAGTTAATACGGCCTGTTTAAAGTACAACGCAGGACGCTGGGGAAAACGCGCAGCGGATTGGGTAATAATATCGTGGATATTTTTGGTCATAGCATCCTTCAGACCTTTCACTTTTAATCCCTTTATGTGCAATAATAAAACAGTTTTGCACAAAATCCGACTGTAATTTAGCCGCCAGGCCAATTTAGTTACTGCAACATGGATAAGCAAATCAGGGAACCGTATCAGTTACTTAAGGAAAAGCAGCATGTCTCATCAGCAGTTACTGGCAGAAATCCTCTGCGCCGTATTACAAATTGACAGAAAATTTGACCATGACACCCCGTTGCTCGGTGCCATTGCCGAGTTTGACTCCATGGCCGTTATCGCCGTAATTACTGAATTAGAACAGCAATTAGGCATTCAAATTGACGACGATGAAATCTCCGCCGAGGTGTTTGAAACCTTCGGCCACTTAAGTCAGTTTGTTGCACAAAAACAAGCCGCCTGAACATCGCAGCACTAAGTTAAAGTCAGGCCGGCAACCACATTAAAAGGAAACAGTATGTCTGGTTTTTCACGTGTTTCAGTTATTGGTTTAGGTTATATCGGTTTACCCACAGCCGCAGTTATTGCCTCGCGTGGTGTCGAGGTGCTGGGTGTTGATGTCTCTGAGCATGCGGTAAACACTATTAATCAGGGCAAAATTCATATTGTTGAACCTGATCTGGATATGTTGGTACAGGCCGCCGTTACTACCGGCAAGCTAAAAGCATCATTGACACCGGAGCCGGCAGAAGCCTTTATGATAGCGGTGCCCACACCGTTTAAAGACAATAAAAGCCCCGACCTTAGCTACATTAAAGCTGCACTGGAAAACATCGCGCCGGTTATCGCCAAAGGCAATCTGATTGTACTGGAGTCTACCTCGCCCGTCGGCACTACCGATAAGATCTCAGAATGGCTGGCAGAGCTGCGGCCCGATTTAGTTATGCCACACCAGGACCCGGATAAAGCCGACGTTTTTATTGCCCACTGTCCGGAGCGGGTGCTGCCCGGCCGCGTGTTGCAGGAGCTGGTCAGTAATGACCGTATTATCGGCGGCATTACCGACCGTTGTGCGCAAAAAGCGGTGTCGCTGTATAACTTATTTGTTCGCGGTGAATGTTTACTCACCAACGCCCGTACCGCTGAGATGGCAAAACTGACAGAAAACTCATTTCGCGACGTCAATATCGCTTTTGCCAATGAGCTGTCGATGATTTGTGATCATCTGAAAATCAATGTCTGGGAGCTGATTAAGTTGGCCAACCGCCACCCGCGGGTAAATATACTCTCGCCGGGCCCGGGCGTTGGCGGCCACTGCATCGCGGTTGACCCCTGGTTTATTGTCGACTCGGCACCGGAACAGGCACAAATTATCCGCAAAGCTCGCGAAATCAACGATAGTAAACCACACTATGTGGCAGACAAAATCAGGCAGGCGGCCGATCAGTTCAAAAAACCGGTTATCGCCTGCTTAGGCTTAGCCTTTAAAGCCGACATTGACGATTTACGTGAGAGCCCGGCACTGGATATTGCCATGTCACTATTGACAGACAATATCGGCGAAGTGTTATTGGTAGAGCCTAACATTAAGCAGCTACCGGCAAAGTATGCCGACTATGCTGCGCAGTTAACGCCGCTACCCCAGGCCTTAGAGCGGGCCAATATCCTGGTGGTGTTGGTTGATCACAAACAGTTTAAAGCGCTGCATCCGGTGGATGTTGCAACCAAAGTAGTTATTGATACCCGGGGTATTTTTGGCTAACTGAGACTATACAACTACAGGGAGTGTAACGATGAAAAGAACCACTATACTGGCCAGTGCTATTGCACTGGCTTTACTCAGCGGCTGCGGCAGCAAAGACGCCACAGAGCACTACAGCGATGCGCTGAATTATATCGATGCTAAGCAATACAGTGCGGCAGTAATTGAACTAAAATCAGCTATTCAGCAAATGCCGGATAATGCCGACTATCGTTTTGCGCTGGGTAAACTGTATCTGCAGATCGGCGATGCCGTATCAGCCGAAAAAGAGCTACTGCTGGCTAAAGCCGGCGGCATCGATGTTGAGCTGGTTACGCTGCCACTGATACGGGCCAGTTTTCTGGCCGACAATTATTCTGCGATACTGTCGCGACACCCTGATGATGAAGCATTGCCAGCGCAGTTGCAGGATTATGTGCAGCTGTATAAAGCCTTATCAGAGCTTGAGTTAGGCTCGGCTGAAAATTCTTTGCGCTTATTTTCCGGCCTTGCCGACAGTGACAAAGCCGATGTCGCCGCCTTTTCTCAGGCTAATTTGTTGATCCCCGGCGCTAAATATCAGGATGCTTTCGATCTGTTGGCAGTTATTTCAGCAGAACATCCGCATTTTGAGGAAACGCTGTACCTCAAAGCTAATCTGCTACTGGCGATGGAAAAAAATGCAGAAGCATCAGGCCTGCTGCTGGACTATATTAAGCTACAGCCACGCCAGCTGAAAGCCCGGTTACAAGCAGCCCAGGTGTTGGTTAAGCTTGAACAGTATCCGGCAGCTCAGGCACAGTTAGACTATATTTTAAAAGCTGCACCCGACCAACCCTTTGCCAACTATCTCGCCGCTGTAACGGCGCTAAATAATGAGAACTTTACTGCAGCCAAAGAGTTTGCCGATAAAGCCATTGCAAAGGGGTATCGTACTCCTCAGGCAAGGATCCTCGCCGCAGTGGCATCGATAAGATTAGGGCTGGAAAGTCAGGCCTTACATCATCTGACATCAGTGGCACCACATTTAGATGCTTATCCACAGTTAGAGCGGCTTTATATCGCACTGCAATTAAAAGAAAGCAAAGCCGATGATGCACAGAAAACGCTGCTGGATATGAACATGACAGACGCCGATATCCAGTTGGTTGCCGGCACGGCGTTGAACCTGGTAAAACAAGGTAATACTGCTGCGGCACGCGAGCTGGTATCGAAATACGAAAGCAGTATGTCGGGTGAAGCACAAAGCTTAAGTTCACTTGGACAGTTAAGAATGGCGATTCCGGGAGAAGAGCTGGCCGCCATCCGGGATCTGGAGCGCGCCCTGCTGCTGGATCCGGGTATGCATGACACCCGCTTAGTGCTGGCTGCAAACTACCTGAAGAACGAACAATTCGATAAAGCCGACCAGTTGGCGCAAGAGTGGGTAAATAACCCGGAAAGTGCAAACTTAGGTTATAACCTCAAAGCCTACAGTGCCTTGCTACAGAAAGATGTTCCCGCAGCCAAATCTATGTTGGCCAGTGCTGCCGAAAGCGCCCCCGACAATCCGTTAACCTTGCTGCTGCAAGCTACGGTGGCTCAAGTTGAGCAGGACTACCCTTTAGCTATCCAATTAAACAACAAACTTTTGCAAGCCAGGCCCACTTATTTGCCGGCGCTACGCCAGGCCTACGCGCTGGCAAGGCAAAACAAAAACACCGCTGCGATCCTGGCGACTGCACGTGAAACGCAACAACGTGAGCCGGATAATTATCCGCTGCGCTTAACCGTTGCACAGTTGTTTCAAATGGAAGGAAAAGCAGACCAGGTCGTAGCATTGCTTGAAAAAACACCGGCCGATAATAGCCAGCGCCTGCCGGCACATTGGACCATGTTGATTGAAGCCAATGTTAATTTGAACAAGGCCGCAGATGCACTGCGTCTGAGTAAAAACTGGCACGAGCAGGACCCCGCAGCATTTCAAGCAGCTGTTATTTATGCCAACTTACTGCTCAGACAAAATAAGCCGCAAGAAGCGCTACGGGTAGTACAGTTGCAACAAAGCCGTTATCCGGACAATGTACAGCTTCGCATGACGCAGATTTCTGCACTGGAAGCTTTGCAGCAATACAGTGCCGCCACCGATGCCTTAGCCAAATTACCGGAAAAAATACGCGACAATGCTTATAATCTGGCACTGAAAGGACGGCTGCTGTTATTACAAAAGAAACCGACACCGGCATTAGAAGCCTTGCTGCAAAGCTATGACCTGCAACCGGCCAACTCTACCGCTACCGTGATTGCCGATTTATATGCTAAAGAGTATTCATTTCGCCGCGGTATTGAATTTATCGAACAGCACATGAAAGACCATGAGCCATCAGATATGATGCAGTCTTATTACGCGAATTTGTTAATGCAATCTGATCCGCAAAAGGCACAACAGATCTATGCCTCTTTGACGGAAGCTCAGGCAAACAACTTTATTTTCCTGAACAATTACGCCTGGTTACTACTCAACGATAACAAAGTTACCGAAGCAGAAAAATATGCCAGGCAAGCACTGGCACTGGCACCGGAAAATCCCGATGTTATCGACACCTACGGTACAACTCTGATGCGTCTTAACAATACATCAGGTGCCATAGCACAGTTTGAGAAGTCGTTGTCACTGAGGCCAGGCAGCAGTGATGTACAGCTAAACTATGCCGAAGCCTTGTTGATGGCAGGCAAAACAGCCGAAGCAAATAACATATTGCAACAAGTAAAATCTGACGACCGGAAAGTTAACCAACGCCTTGCCGAATTGCAGGCAAAAGCCAGCCAATAAACTGAAAGACCAAACACGACAGCAATTCTGTCGTGTTTTTTTACAACTAAATATGCACATAAAAAAGCCGGTCTAAGACCGGCTTTTTAGTTAGTGATTAAACTCAGGCTTTTTCAGCAGCTTTACGTCTGCGAGCTGTAGCACCTAAACCTAATAAACCCAAACCTAAGATAGCAATAGATGCAGGCTCTGGTACCGCAAAAATGCCGGTTGCGTTAATATCTGTAGTACGGCTTAATGTTTCACAATCTGCATCATCGCAGGTTGGTACATAGTTAAAATCAACGTTAAAGTCCATACGGAAATTAATAACCGGTGGCGGTGCTAACTGGCTTAACTGATAAAATGACATACCGGAATCACCATCGGTAAAGAAGTTATCAACAAAGGCATTACCACCGGCATACCAGTCATAATTCACTTCCATAAAGAAAATCACATTTGGCGAAAATGGCTGTAATTCAGTACCAACCAGTTGCAACTCCAGCACTTTTTGGCCATCATTTGCGCTGCCCGGATTTGCTAAGTCAGTGAAGAAAATCTCTAAAATACCCGCGGTGAAATTAGGCACTATCGCATCGCCAAAATCCACTAAACCGTTATTGTCAGCATCTAAAGTACCGTCTGGCGCAAATGGGAACACACCATCAACAAGCGTCGCACTACCGCTAAAGTTGTAGTTAAAGCCCAGTTGCCAGTCGGTGTTGTAGTTCAGTGAAGTGCCACCAAAAATAGGCACTAACTCACCAAACCAACCACCGCCAACGTCATTAAAGCTAAGTGGCGCACCAATCAGATCATCTGCACCACTCACTGCACCGGCTCCCAAACCGTGGCTATAAGTAGAGGTTACCGGAATATTGCTGGCACCCAGCGCTTCAAATAAACCTGTAGTACCGTAATCATTGGTAATGCTGATATCCCCTGCCTGGGCGGCTCCGGCAGCGCCAAGTAAGGCGGCAGCGATAAGAATCTTTTTCATAGTAACTCCTTGTTAAACTCTGTAGTCATATACAACACACCTAACAAAGCAATGACCATGCCATAAAAATATTTTAATCATATTCAATAGGTTAAGTTGATGATATATGACCTGAGCCAAGTAACTGATAAAAAAGCTGACACTAGCTGTTGACAATTTTTTTTGCGATCCGAAACATCAGCCGGGGCACCAGACCGGCATTACCAAAGGGCCGCCAGGTTTTTACCAGTTTGTTGCGGTAAGCATCAAAATGCAGGCCGTAAGGAGCACATAGGATATCTCCTCTGCCCAGCAGAATTTTCAGCACATAGGTGCCGGCGATGCCGGCGCACAATTGCACTGCCATTGGAGTTGAAGGACCACGCTGCTGTTTAAAGCTCACCCGGCTTTGATCAACCAGATAGCTGCGTTGCAACATAGCAGGTGACAAGCCAATCAGGAATTGTATAAGTTGATCTTCTCTGCTGCGGCCATTAAAACGAAAGTACTGTTCAAAGCTCATTGCGCCTGGCATAAAACATAAAAAGGCACAGCCCATGCCTAAAGGCGCAGCGGTAACCACCGGAATGCGCTTATCGTGACATTTCTGAAACACTAACTGCCGTGCTTCCAACGCAAAAAAATCCAGGCTGTCGACATAAATATCGGCATCCTGCAAAAAAGCGTCGACATTATCAGCATTGATACCCTGTTCAAAACTGTTAATTTCAGCTTCAGGATTAATATCCCTGAGCATTCGCTCCATTACCGTCACTTTGTCTTGCTGTACGGTAGACATAAAAGCGCCCACCTGACGGTTAAAATTGTGTACTTCAAACTGGTCAAAATCTGATAAACGAAACTTACCAATACCAAGCCTGGCCAGCGTTAAAGCATGTGCCCCTCCTACCCCGCCTGCACCGGCTATCGCTACGGTAAAATTACGCAGCTTTTGCTGCTCAGCCAGCGTTACCCAGCCAATATTGCGCGAAAACGCGGTGTTGTAGTCAAACATTGCCATATTCCCTATGTGTAGTCCGGCATAACGGCTAATGTGCGGCAATAAGTTTAGGCGAGAATACTGCGCCGGAAGAAGGTGAACCCGGTTTTTTCAGTTCAAACAAGTCACGCTCTATTGCCTGCAGCAATTTCAGATAACCCTGGCTCAGGGTTTTTTTCAACTCTCTGGAGTCAATATAGTATGCCGCCCGCTTACCATGAAACTCTATCGGTTGACCCAATTGACGAAACATAATGCCAACAAAGCTTAAGCTTCTGGCCAACCTGGGCTCCATCATGACAAACACATGGTAGCGCTTGGTCTTATAAGACATGGCGGCGGCAGACAAATATAAGCAGACAGCAATATAAGGGAAACAGCGTAGTTCAGTTTGCGAGAATACCTGTTCGTTAATGGCGCCGGTGGCGGCACCGGCATGTTTATCAATTTCACGTTTCCGGAAGGCCGCCGGTACCGCTAGCCTGGAGATTTCACACACCTCATGCCTGGCATATTTCATTGGCGAAATATCGGTGTCGGTTAACGCATGTGAGCAAAACTGCTCTATCGGCAACAGTTCATGATCTTGCGCCGAAGTAATTAACCGCACGGTACCGGCCAGATTGTTGGAACTGATATGGCGAACAAAACAATGAATTGCCCTTAAATCAAACTCGTCTTTTTCTTCATAGGTTTCTTTTACATCTTCGAAATGCAGCTCTTCGCAGTACACATTGTGGCGTAATTTGTATACTTCATGCCGCAATTGGTCTGTGTCGGCAATTTGCGGTTTCAGGTATTGCGAAAAGTGTTCCGAAATAGTCTTTGCATCATTGCTGGCCAGCGACGCCATGGCTTTTTTCACCACACCACCAATAATAGGTTTATCTGCCAGCGCTTTTAAACGTTTCATAAAACACCCCGTAAACCTGCAGGCTACATAGTAAGAGGGAAATAACTCTACATAGCTTAGACTGAGTTAGGTGAGTTGCCACAACGAATAGCGCTTATTTTAGCGGCAGTAGCCAAACACTATAACTCAGTCGGTATACTGCTGCGCCAATTGCTGCAATTGCGGCCCGGTAACACGATTAATACGCCAGTCGTGCAACATGCTGGCACCCTGCGCCTGATAAAAATCGATCGCCGGCTGGTTCCAATCCAGCACTGACCATTCCAGACGGCCGCAGTCGCGCTCTACTGCCAGCTTCGCCAGATAGCTCAGCAGCAACTTGCCCAGGCCCCGGCCCCGATGAGCCGGCAGCACAAATAAGTCTTCCAGATAGATACCGGGTTTAGCAAGAAAGGTTGAGTAATTATGGAAGAACAGCGCAAAGCCGGCCGGCTGCTGCTGATATTCGGCAATCACCACTTCGGCATAGGGTTTGGCACCAAATAAGCTGGCCCGCAGCTTATCTTCCGTGGCCACTACCTGATCGGCCAGTTTTTCATAGTCTGCCAGGCCCTGAATAAACGCCAATATGGTTGGTATATCCTGCTCTGTGGCTAAACGTAATGTGATATCTGCTGACATTATCATTCCTTAAAAACAAAAAAACGCCGGCAGAGCGAAAACCCGGCCGGCGTTTGAGTGTAGCAAGTTGTTTAAGCCGCGTCAGCAGAGGCTATCGCCATAGCATCCAACTCGCCTGGTTTAAAGCTGTCAACACTGATGGCACTGAAGCGCAATGTGTTCATCTTTGTCAGTTGCTCTGCTTCTGCTGCGCTAATTACCTGTGCAGCTAAAGCTTGCTCGATGGTTTGAGCCAACGGCTGTTTACGCGCCAATTTACCTTCGCGCTGTGCCTGGTATATTTTCTTCATCAGCGGCTGTGCTGCGTGCATGGCGACAAAAGCACTTTCCATTAACCCGGTGGCGTCATTTTCATCTGCGCCGATATAACACAGGTGGGTTAAGCGGTCTCGCACGACACCAGGCTTAGACAGCGCTTCGCAAATTTGAATGGCGGTGTCATCATTTGGCATCTTGTAACCAATACCGAACGGGAAGATCAGCGTTTTTAATAACCGCGCCACCACCCGGTTCGGGAAGTTGGCAAAGAAACCATCAAAGGCACGACCAATATCAAACAGCGCGCGCTGCAGGCTGTAATGCACAAACGGCAGGTCACATTGCTGGCGGCCATTATCTTCATAAAATTTCAGCACTGCTGAAGCAATATACAGCTGGCTTAACACATCACCTAAGCGGGCCGACAGCATTTCCCGGCGTTTTAACTCGCCGCCTAAAATCAGCATGGAAAAATCCGCACTTAATGCCAAACCACGGCTCATTCGGCTTAACTGTTTGTAATATTTAGCGGTTTCACCCGATACCGGGGCAGAATTAAAGGCAGCAGCCGTTAACCCCTGCCACAACGCACCAAAAGTATTACCGATAGCAAAGCCAATATGCTTCAGCAACAGGTTATCAAACTGCTTTAAGCCCTGCTCTGCATCCGGGTTAGCCGCGGCTTCCAGCTCTGCCAATACATAGGGGTGGCAGCGCGTGGCGCCCTGGCCAAAAATCATCAGGTTGCGGGTCAGAATATTAGCCCCTTCTACCGTGATCGAAATAGGAATACCCATATAACCATGTGCCAGATAATTCTTCGGCCCAACCTGAATAGCGCGGCCGGCATGAATATCAAAGGCATCGTTCATTAAGGTGCGCGACATCTCTGTCATATGGTACTTGGCAATGGCGGTTACCACGCTTGGGCTTAACTTCATGTCGATAGCACCGGCGGTCATTACCCGTATTGCTTCCAGGCTGTAGGTGAAGCCACCGATACGCGCCAGCGACTCCTGCACACCTTCAAACTTGCCGATAGACATACCAAACTGTTGACGCACATAGCCATAAGCACCTGTCATCCGCGCTGCTAAATGCCCGGTAGCAGTAGCCAATGCCGGCAAGCTGATACCACGCCCCGCTGACAAACACTCGACCAGCATGCGCCAGCCACGACCAGCGTAATCCGGACCGCCTATAATCCACTCCAGCGGAATAAATACGTCTTTACCGTAGGTAGTACCGTTCATAAAGGCCATATTCATCGGAAAGTGCCGGTCACCAATTTCTACGCCTTTATGGCTGGTAGGAATAAGGGCACAGGTAATACCCAGCTCTTCTTTATCACCAAGTAAACTGTCCGGGTCATACAGCTTGAACGCCAGGCCCAGCACTGTCGCCACCGGTGCCAGCGTAATGTAACGCTTATCCCAATTTAAACGGATCCCAATAACTTCTTTACCTTCAAACTCGCCTTTACACACCACACCGGTATCCGGAATACCACCGGCGTCAGAGCCAGCCTCAGGCCCGGTCAGTGCAAAACAGGGTACATCGGTACCGTTAGCTAAGGTCGGCAACCAGAAATCTTTTTGCTCTTGGGTGCCATAGTGCATTAACAGCTCGCCCGGGCCCAATGAATTAGGCACCATTACCGTTACCGCTGCGGTTAAACTACGGGTAGCAATGCGCGATACAATAGTGGAGTTAGCAATAGCAGAAAATTCACGGCCGCCATAGGACTTAGGAATAATCATCGCGAAGAAACCTTCACGCTTTAGAAAATCCCATACCTCTTTAGGTAAATCACGCTGCTCCTGCACAATCTTGTAGTCATCCAGCATTTGCAGCAGGGTTTCTACCTGATTATCCATAAACGCCTGTTCGTCGGCATTTAATTCCGCTTTGGGAAAGCTGTGCAGCTTATGCCAGTCCGGCTTACCTTTAAACAACTCGCCATCCCACCACACATCACCGGCTTCCATCGCTTCACGCTCGGTATCCGAGAGCGGTGGCAGGATTTTTTTAAACATAGCAAAAACCGGCTTGGTGATCAGGTTACGGCGAATATCGCCAACACCCAATATAATCGCCACAGCAACAACTAATATTAACAGCACTAACATATTACCTTCCTTCACCCGCCAACAGCGGCGCGGTTTGACTAATGGGAGTAACGGTGGACACCGGCGCCGCTATCGCGGCCGACAAATAAGGCAGTAACCGCAGGATCACGCCTTCAATATCAACTTTTTCGTTAAAGTCAGCTTCAGCAATCTCAGCTAACGCTTCGTTGGATGCCATGGTAAACACCACAGTACCAAGCGAAAAATGTAACCGCCAGAACAACTCTCCGGGCGGTAAATCGGGGCACGCCTGCTGTACCAATAACACCAGCTTATCCAGCACACGGCCGTAATGATGGTTAAAGAACCAACGCAAATGGCCCTGCACATCGGTGTAGCCACGGCCGAGTAACTGCAAAAAAATCCGCGTACCGTTCTGATGTACTTTATTCAACTCCAGCAGCGGCTTAACAAATACCGACAATACTTGGCTTAAATTGTTTGCCTGCTGCGAGGCCAGCAACCGGGTAAATTCCTGATCTAAGCGTGGCATTAACACCACCAGATAGCGTTGCAATACCGCCTGGATCAGCTCTTTCTTTGAACCAAAGTGGTAATTAACTGACGCCAGATTCACCTCTGCCAGGCTGGTGATCTGCCGCAAAGACGTGTCATTAAAGCCGGTTTCGGCAAATAAGCTTTGCGCCGCATCAAGAATTTTATGTTGGGTACTGAGTTTACTTGTCATTACCAAACCAATATTTAAACAGGTGTTTGAAATGTACGTTTGAATCGGAAAACTGTCAAGCGGCAAATCTGTTACTGGTCTAACCTCAACGCTGAAAAATAACGGCAATTTGGGTACATTTCAGCCAATTGTTAAAAAGCGCTTGACAGTTTTACGCAGATCCGCGAGTTTAACCGGCAGCAAATTAATCAATTCTTCAGTATAAGGAGGCGTAACGATGCAAAAATGTGCAGTTAATCATCGCGGCTATTACGTCTCTCCTCACTATTTGTCCGAGTGGTTCAATAATTAGTTCTCCCTCTGCGTCTGGCAGAGGTTTTTACTGATCTTAAATCCCTGATCTGACTGACAATCGCATGTTGCGTTTGCCATCCTATTTGGGATCCCGCTGCTAAGACGCATTTTTACTGCTTTTTAATCAGATCGCCTTGCAAGGCGGCGTTTATTATCCAGAGGAATGTGTATGTACATTAAAGCAAAAATGAAGCTATCTACCCTGAGTGTGGCCATGTTGTTAGCAACAACCGGTTATAACGTGCAGGCGGCCGAAGAAGCCACCGCCGAACAGGAAAAAATTGAGAAAATTCAGGTAACCGGTTCACGCTTAAAAGGTGTGGACATGGAAGGCGCGAATCCGGTGCAAATCTTCAGCCGTGATGACCTCGCCAACCGCGGCTACGATACCGTTAGCGCCTTTTTACGGGATTTGCCACAGGCATCAAGCGCCGGCACCTTCACGGAAAATGGCGGTGTTGGTGGCGCTGATGGCGCCCCTGCCGGGTCATCCGGTGTTAGTTTACGCGGCCTGGGCAGCAGCTCTACCCTGGTACTGGTGAATGGCCGCCGCGTGGCTGTCGATTCCTTTACCAACGGTTTTGACTCCTTTGTCAATGTTAACGCTATTCCGATGTCAGCGCTGGAACGGGTAGAAATACTCACCGATGGTGCCTCATCAGTGTATGGCTCTGACGCCATCGCCGGCGTTATCAACTTTATTTTGCGCAAAGACGTCGAAGGCCATGAAATTTCGGTGTCTTATGGTGATGACACCGCCAGTAGTGACTTTGGCCGCACTAACCTGACTTATGTCGGCGGCTTTAATACTGCTAACAGCAACACCACCCTGGTCGTCGATTATTTTGACCGTGAAGCCCTGTTTAACAGCGACCGGCCAATAGCAGTAACGTTAACATCCAGCACCCGCACCACCATAGACGGTGTGGATTACGCTGAGCCCTGGTGTGGTGACAATACCAGCAATAACGGTAGCCGCTGCCGCTACGATTACGTGATCCAGCGGGCAATTCAACCTGACACTACTGCGATAGGCGCTACCTTGCACCACAATTATCGCCTGGCCGGTGGCACAGAATTCTTTGCCGAAGCCATGTATCAACAAAACAGTGGTTCTGCCTATGACGCTGCCGCCGCTTTTGATATCGGTATGGACGGTGATTTATCAGTGGTACCGGCCTGGGCCCGTGACATTGATGCGCTGGATGGCGAAGTGAATTCAATCCGTGTGCGTTCACGCTTCCCGGAAACCCGTATTCAGGATTATGACACCACCAGTTACCGTTTGTTGGCCGGTTTACGCGGCGAATTAGCCGACTGGTCGTGGGAAACCGCGGCCACTTATGGCAAAACCGAGAACGAAATTACCCACGTGCAGGGTTATATGGGTGTGGATAAAGTGCTTAACGCTATTGCCGACGGCTCCTTCGACCCGTTTAACCTCGGCCGGGATAACAGTGCAGCGGCACGCGCCGCAGTGCGTGAGTTGGCGCCGAGAGTGGGCGAATCAGAAGTATTCTCTGTCGACTTTAATATCGCCGGCGACCTGCCCATTGAGCTGTCAGCCGGCAACATCAGCGCAGTATTTGGTGGCGAATTCAGAAGTGAAGATATTTTCGACCGGCCGTCGCAAATAGCCAAAGATGGTGGTGTATTTGCACTGGGTGCCAGTGATGCCGAAGCCGATCGAAGCCAGTACGCTGCCTATGCCGAGTTTAATGTGCCGATTACAGATAGCCTGGATGTAATAGCCGCCCTGCGCTACGACCATTACAGCGATTTTGGTGGTGACGCCAACCCGAAGTTATCGCTACGTTACCGTGCTACCGATGATTTGATCTTGCGTGCGTCATGGAGCACCGGCTTCAGAGCTCCGTCGTTATCACAATTGGGCGCCGGCGAATCCCTGGGCACGGCCTACATCAACTGTGGCGCGGATCAACCATTTGATGCCTTGTGCGGTGATTTTGGTGCCTCATTCGGTGAGTTAGAATTAGACCAGGAAACCCTGGGCAACCGTAACCTGGATGCAGAAAACTCCGAAGCCATTAACCTGGGCTTGTCATGGAACCTTACTGACAATCTGCAAATTACCGCCGACTACTGGCGCTATGAGCACACCGATATCGTTGATGTCGATGCCAATACCACGTTAAAAGCTTGTATTGCCGGCACAGCGCCAACTACTGACAGCATTGCCGCATTAAACGGGGAATTTGGCTGCGTACTGGATGGCGGTAATGATCTGGTGTTTTTACGAACCGGCTTCTTTAACGTCGGTAGTCAGGAAACCGACGGTATTGACGTTAAAATTGATTACCGCATTGATACCGCCAACTTCGGTACTTTTAAGCTGTATGCCTCGGGCACGAAAACCTTTAGTTATGAGCGCCAGGTAACGCCCGATAGCAGCAAAGAAGACCTGTTAGGCAAGCTCAGTGGCGCCAACGAAGTTGCCCGGCCTGATTTTGTCGCAGATTTTGGCACTGACTGGAGCCTGAATAACTGGTCTGCCAGTTTGTCAGCCCATTACATCAGCGAACTGGGCGACGGCGATTTTAAATTTGGTGGCAACGAAACCGTTGACGCCTGGCTGGTATTCAGTGGCAGCGTTGGTTACGACATCAATGACAACCAATCATTGCTGTTTTCCGTTCGCAACCTGACGGATAAAGAACCACCTTATGCGTCATCACCAACCAATGGTTACGCCAGCTCAGTACATGACTGGATAGGCCGCTTATGGACCGTACGCTACACTATTCGCTTCTGATAAACCGCAGCTAACGCTAAGGCCGGCATTATCCGGCCTTTTTTTGTTCTGTATCATTGGTATTGTGCGCTTTGCTGCATAAACTAATGGCTAACATTGTTTAAACTGCGCCGGAGTTATGCTTGTCTGTTTTAAAAATTAAACCTGCGGCATTAAAATTAGGTTATGCCGTTAAATTGCCGGGCGGCTGGTTGAAACATCCGTTTTTATCCGGCGATATGATTATTGAAAACGCCCAGCAACTGCAGATAATCCGTTCACTTAATCTGGACTATGTGTTTTTCTACCCGGATAAAAGTGTCAAAGTTGCGCAACCGGATGAGTTAAGCGACGAGGACACAGCCGGGTTTAATATGGCCGCCAGTGAAGCACAGCTGAAAATGCAACAGGAAAAAATGCAGCGCATTGAACAGGCCAAAGCGCACCGGCGTGATTTACAGCGCACCGAAAAAGCCTTTGACCAATCTTTGCTGCAGGTAAAAAGCCTGATGAGCAAAATTAACAGCCGGCCACTTAATGCGATAGACGAAGCCGGCAGCCTGATCAGCGCCATGGCAGATATTCTGCTGGGTGCTGATTCGCTGGTGCTGCATTTAATCTCCGGCGCCGCGAAAGAGCAGGAAGGCTTGTATTATCATTCGTTGAATGTCGCCACTTTATCGATGATGCTGGCGAAAAACCTTAACCTGACACCGGCGCAGGTTAAAACCGTAGGTATTGGTGCTTTATTCCATGATATTGGCAAAATTAAAATACCCAGCCAAATCTTACGTAAAACCACACCCTTAACCACACCGGAGCAAAATCTGCTGAAAATGCATACCAAATATGGTGTCGAGTTAGTGGGGTTAACCGATATCTTTCCGCTGGATGCCTGGGCTATTATTGAGCAACACCACGAATATATTGACGGCAGTGGCTACCCCAAAGCCTTAAAAGAGCCGCAAATAGATGCCTTGGCAAAAATTGTAGCAGTGGTGAATGCATTCGACAATTTATGCCATCCGTTAGATATCAACAACGCCCGCTCACCACACCATGCGTTGTCGTATATGTATCGCAGCATGAAAGGCAAGCTGCCCGAGCGGGAAATGAAAGTGATGATTAAAATGATGGGCGTGTATCCGCCGGGTACCATTGTTTTATTGTCAGATCAACGGCTGGGGATTGTGATGTCCGTAAACAGCGACAACCTGCTGTGTCCTAATGTACTGGTGTATGACGCCGATGTGCCAAGACTGGAAGCACCGATCATTACCCTGGAGCCGGATAAACTCAGCATCAGCAAAGTGGTTAAAATTCAGTCTTTACCGCAACATATTGCGGAGTATCTCAACCCAAGGGCACAGGTCAGCTACCATATTCAGGGCAAACCATAATTAAAAGGCCGGTAAAATACCGGCCTTTTTTACTACTTCAGATGGCGGTCAAAAAACTGCGTAATGCTTTTATGCAGATGAGTTTGTACCGGCTGGCCAAACATCGAGTGTTTGCTGCCCGGGTAATTGATCATATCAAACAGCAAGCCCTTATCCTGCAGCTGTTTATACAGCTTGGTACTGTGGGTAAACAACACGTTGTCATCTGCCATACCATGGTAAATCAGTAAGTCGCCTGTTAAGCCATCGGCATAAGGGAACACCGCACTGTCTGTATAGCCCTTAGCATTTTGCTCCGGATGACCTAAATAACGCTCGGTGTAATGGGTATCGTACAACGCCCAGTCGGTCACCGGTGCACCGGATACGCCGGCGGCAAAATAATCCGCGGCTTTAAACATCGCCATTATGGCCATATAACCGCCGTAGCTGTGACCATAAATAGCGATTTTATCTGCCGCGACGTACGGCAAGCTACGCAGATACTCTACGCCGCGGATTTGGTCATTTAACTCTACCTCACCCAGTTTTAAGTAAATCGGATCTTCAAAGGCTTTGCCACGGTTATAAGAGCCGCGGTTGTCCAGCTGAAATACCAGATAGCCTTGCTGTACTAAGTAATGCAGATACAGATCGCGCGCACTCCAGCTGTTGGTTACGCGCTGCGCATGCGGGCCACCGTATACGCTGACAATTACCGGATACTTTTTATCCTGAACCAGGGCTTTTGGCGCAAACAGCCGGTAATGCATAGTCTGGCCATCTTCTGCTTTAAGCGTACCAAAACGCGGCGCCGTCAGTTCAGCGTGATACGGCGTGAGCGCATGGTTGCTGTTCAGCTCGTTTTGTTCCAGCCAGGTTAGCACTTTACCGTCAAGACCACGCAGCGCCACTTTAGCAGGCGTACTGACATTAGAAAAGCTGTCGATAAAGCTGCTGCCATCTTTGGCCATAACCAACGCATGGTCAAAGCCAGCTTCGGTTAAACGCTTAATATTGCCGTCTTTTAAACTGACCTGATACAGATGCCGCTCCAGCGGCGTATCTTTGCGGCCGGTAAAATACACCATGCCTTGCTTTTCGTTTACTGCATCCAGTTCGTCCACTACCCAGTTACCACTGGTTAATTGGCGCTGTAGTTTGCCGTTAAAGTCAAAATGATACAGGTGTTTGTAACCATCACGTTCAGAGGCCCAGATAAAGCCCTGCTCGTTAGCCAGAAAATGTAAATCATCATGCAGGTTCAGCCAGGTTTTGCTGCTTTCGCTAAGCAGTACTTTTTGCTGGTTGTTGTTTAAATCGACCAGACGTAATTCCAGTTGCTGCTGGTTACGGCTTTGCCACTGGTAACTTAAGTAACGGGCACTTTTTGTCCATTCAACCCGCGGTAAATAGATATCTTCGTCATCACCATGTGAAATCCAATTAACACTGCCGTCTTTCAGTGTTACTACGCCCAGCTGAATCTTGGCATTAGCGGTGCCGGTGTAAGGATAACGCTGGTTAAACAGCTTAATTTCGTCGGCATAAATCTCGTTGCGTACTACTTCTGCCACACCGCTTTCGTCGGTGCGGGTAAAGGCAATTTTGCTGTCGTCCGGTGCCCACCAATAGCCGGTCATGCGGCCCATTTCTTCCTGGGCAACAAATTCTGCCATGCCGTTTTTAATATCACCGCCACCATCTGTGGTCAGTTGGGTCTCTTTGCCGCTGGCAATCTCCAGCACAAACAGGTTTTGGTTACGGATAAAGGCAACATAGCGCCCGGTGGGCGAGATAGTCGCATCGGTTTCAAACTCGCTGGTGTCGGTCAGCTTTTTCGCGGTTTTGCTGCTTAGTTGGTAATAATACAAATCACCGTTTAACGGAAATAACAGCGCATCACTGTTTTTCGACCAACTGTAACTGATAATGCCTGAGGCAAATAACCGCATGCGCTCGCGTCTGGCCTTTTCTTCATCTGATAGGGTTTCAGCGCCGCTGATTAAACTGTCGGCATCGACCAACAGACTGTGTTTGCCCTCCTTAATATGGTATTGCCATAAATCCAGCCGGTTAGCATCTTCCGCTTTGCCTTTAAGATAGGTAACCCTGCTGCCGTCCGGAGCCATACTTAACGAGCGCGGTGTGGCACCGCTTAATGCCGGATCAGCAAATAAGCGTTCTAACTCCAGTTGCTTCGCATCTGCCATATTGCTGCCTCCGAATAGTAAACACAGTGCCAGTACAAAACGTGGTAATTTAACGTGCATTATTGTCCCTGCGACTTTGATTTAATTTTGCTTGCCGTTTGTATAATGCTTCAGCCTAAACTGCAACAAAAAGCCGCTTGCGTTATGCTTAGCTGCGATAAACAGAGGATTTTACAGATGAAACTAACCGAAGTTAACCATCCGCTGGTAAAACATAAAATTGGCTTGCTGCGCGCCGCCGATATCAGTACCAAACAGTTTCGCCAACTGGCCGCTGAACTGGGTAGCCTGCTGACCTATGAAGCCACCAAAGATTTGGCCACCGAAACGGTTAGCATCGACAGTTGGAGTGGCCCGGTGGAGATTGAGCAAATTCAGGGCAAAAAAGTCACCATAGTGCCGATACTACGCGCCGGCTTAGGTATGCTCGATGGCGTGCTGGAGCTGTTACCCAGTGCCCGCATCAGCGTGGTGGGTATTTACCGTGACGAACAAACCCTGCAACCGGTGCCGTACTTTCAAAAACTGGCGTCGGATCTCGGGCAACGCCTGGCGATAGTAGTAGACCCTATGCTGGCCACCGGCGGCTCGCTTATTGCCACCATTGACCTGTTAAAGCAGCACGGCGCCCGGCATATTAAAGCCCTGGTATTGGTCGCTGCGCCCGAAGGTATAGCCGCACTGCGTCAGGCGCATCCGGATGTCGAACTGTACACCGCGGCGGTTGACCGTTGCCTGAACGAGCACGGCTATATACTGCCGGGCTTAGGTGATGCCGGCGATAAGCTGTTTGGCACCAAATAAAACCCGATCTTGTTTAACCGTATAAAGCGTGGCAATTTAGCGCCGGATTTATTATCAAGGGCAACAATACTATGCAGTTAATTCCATGGTCTTATCATACCCGACAAGGCTTTACCCTGCGTGGCTATCGCAGCGAAGCCAGCGGCAAGCCGGTATTGCATATGTTGCATGGCAACGGTTTTTGCAGCCGGATGTATCAACCTATGCTACAGCTGTTAGCAGCGGATTATGACTTATTTTTATCTGATGCCCAGGGCCATGGTGACAGTGATCACGGCGGCGCTTTTGTTGGCTGGAATAAGAGCGCAGACCTGGCGGCAGAAGCCTGGCAGGCACACAAAACCTTGTATGCAGAGGTGCCGGTATACGGCGTCGGTCACAGCTTTGGTGGTATTTTAACCGCTTTGATCCACACTACCAGCCCCAGCCCCTTTGCCGCCGCCATCTTGCTTGACCCGGTACTGTTTACCCCTGGCATGCTAACGGTAATGAGCACCTTAAAGGGGGTACGCTTATATCATAAGAACCCGATGGCCAAAGCTGCACTGCGCCGTCGTCAGCACTGGCCGGACAGAGATACTGCACTGAATTATCTTAACAACAGGGGCATGTTCGCCAACTGGCACCCTGATGCACTGGCAGCCTATATTGACCATGCACTAAAACCGACTGAGCAGGGCCTGAGTTTAAAATGCCTGCCGCAACGTGAAGCTGATATTTTCTCGTCTTACCCTGAGAAGTTATGGCAACAACTGGCCCGGCCGTGCCCTCCGGTGCATGTCATCTACGGTGATAAAAGTTACGACTTTGTCGCCAAAGCGCTGAAAAAATGGCAAAAACGCAATAGCGCTGTCAGCATTGAACAAGTCAGCGGCGGCCACTGTTTTATGCAGGAACAACCGGCTATGGCAAAGCAGCAGATTCAGCATGCGGTTAACGCCCTGAATTCACCGTTAAAATAGCTGTTAATGCGCAGCACAATTTCCGTTATAATAGCGCAAATTTAACCGCGGATCCCAAGATGAAAAAGTGCTTACTCGTTACCGCCCTGCTGTTGTCTGCCTGTAGCCAGGTACCTTCTGAGCGCAGTGCAGAGACGAAAACCGCCATAGCTCCGGCGCAGGAAACACCGGTAACACAGCCGGAAGAGGTCGTTGTAGCAAACTCAACTACGGCCGAAGCCATGGCAACTGATTTTGAGCATATTTTTGTCGATGCTGATATGACCTTCAGCGGCACTCTGCCCTGCGCTGATTGTCCGGGCATTGCATATCATATCAACCTGTTTCGCGACGGTCGCTTTGAAGCACGTCAGGAATACCTTGAACGTAATCAGGTAAGTATCGTAAAAGGTATCTGGTTGTTGGAAAAACGCAGCCTGCATTTAGTCAATCAGCAACAAACCCTGCCGGCATTCCATTTTTTATCTAACAACCAGTTAGCCATGCTGGATTTGAACGGTAAACCTATCAGCGCTAATCCGCAATATCAGTTGCAGCGCGAAGCCGAATTTAAAAAGCTCGACACCCGTCAGGCCATGCTTGGCTTATATATGCTAAGCAATAATCAGGCGACCTTTACCAGCTGCCGCAGCGGTGACTCCCTAAGTGTGGCGAATACGCAGCACCATTTGCCGGTTATGCGGCAGTACCAGCAAGATGAGCGCTTTAGCGGCAATGCCGTTATCGCTACCTTAGTTGGCCGCAGAGGCCAGGACGAGCAAGCCGGTACGCTGTTTATCGACAAGTTTGAACAGTTTTGGCCAGGCGCCATCTGCCCCGATCATATCCAGCCAGGCAAAATGCAAGGTATCGTCTGGCGCGCAGAAAAGCTGACAGATCGTTATGTACCACAGCAACTTAATGTCAGAGTGATCTTTGATCAAAACGAGCGCCTGTATGGCTTTGCCGGTTGCAATAACTTTAATGGTAACTACAAGCAACGCTCTAACCAGTTAACGGTGCAACCGCTGGTCAGCACGCGTAAGTTTTGTGCCGACAGCAGTGATTTAGAGCAACAGTTTACCCAATCGCTGCAATCTGCCGACAGAGTTGAAGTAAACGGCGATAAATTACAGCTGTTTAAAAATAACCAGCTTATTCTGCAATTTAAGCCTGCGGTAAATTAACCGCCACCGGCAATCACACTGCTTATTCACTGAATATCAGACATAAAAAAGCCACCTTGCGGTGGCTTTTTCATTGCGGCGTAAATTACGCTGCTAAGGCTTGTTTCGCTTTGCTCACTAAAGCAGTGAATGCTGCTTTATCGAATACGGCGATGTCAGCTAAAATCTTACGGTCGATTTCAACAGAGGCTTTTTTCAGGCCATCAATGAAACGGCTATAAGATAAACCATTCATACGTGACGCAGCGTTAATACGCGCGATCCACAGTTGACGGAACTGACGCTTACGTTGACGACGGTCACGGTAAGCATATTGGCCGGCTTTAATAACGGCTTGGAAAGCAACACGATAAACACGACTGCGGGCACCGTAGTAACCTTTGGCCTGGTTTAACACCTTCTTATGGCGCGCACGCGCCGTTACACCACGTTTAACTCTTGGCATGTCAGACTCCTAATTAATTATGCGTACGGCATGCAACGGACTAAGCCGGCGATGTCTACTTTAGCGACTAAGGTTTTAGGACCTAACTGACGCTTACGCTTAGAGGTCTTCTTCGTCAAAATGTGGCGAAGGTGTGATTGCTTACGTTTAAAGCTACCAGAAGCGGTTTTTTTGAAACGCTTCGCAGCACCTTTATTGGTTTTCATCTTTGGCATAGTTAAAAACTCGCATTGTTAAGTTACAACGAATAATAAGGCGTCAACCCCACCCTTTGCAGTGCGGGGTTACACTTGAAAGCACTTATTACTTCTTATTTGGGGCCAGCATCATGATCATCTGGCGACCTTCCACCCGTGAAGGGAAAGATTCGCACACAGCAATGTCTGATAAATCTTCTTTAATCCGATTTAACATCTCAATGCCTATCTCAGTATGCGCCATTTCACGACCACGATAGCGCAGCGTTACTTTAGCTTTGTCACCCTCTTCAATGAAGCGACGCAGGTTGCGTAGTTTTACCTGGTAATCGCCTTCATCAGTTCCAGGCCGGAATTTTATTTCCTTAATCTGGATCTGTTTTTGCTTCTTCTTCTGCTCTTTCAGAGCTTTACTCTTTTCAAACAGGAACTTACCGTAGTCCATCAACTTACATACTGGCGGTTCGGCTGTCGGGCTGATCTCTACTAAATCTGCGCCGCCTTCCTCGGCCAAACGAATGGCTTCAGCAATACTTACTACACCCAGCTGCTCACCTTCAATACCAATTAACCGTACCTCTGGCAGGTTAATTTCTTCATTGATCCTGTTAGGACGGTTTGCAGGTAATGTTTTCTTTCCTACTTTAATAGTATGTTCCTCCGAAAATTAATCTTATACGCTTAATCTGGTTCAAACCCGGGTTTTAATTTCTGTTGTCAGCTTTTCTACAAAGGCTGCAACCGACATTTTACCCAAATCTTCACCCTTGCGCGTTCTCAGTGCAATATCACCGGCTTCCATTTCTTTATCACCAACGACAACAAGGTAAGGAATGCGCTTAAGCGTGTGCTCGCGAATTTTAAAGCCTATCTTCTCATTTCTCAAGTCACTTATGACTCTAATACCGTGAGATTTGAAAGTTTTTACTAAATTCTGTACATATTCGGCCTGATTATCGGTAATGTTCATCACCACCACCTGAGTTGGTGCTAACCAAGCCGGGAATAAACCGGCATATTCTTCAATTAAAATACCGATAAAACGTTCAATTGAACCCAAAATAGCACGGTGGATCATTACCGGCGTTTGCTTCTCGCCACTTTCAGCTACAAAGGTCGCACCTAAACGGCCGGGTAATGCAAAGTCTAACTGTACTGTACCGCACTGCCAGGCACGGCCCAGACAGTCGTGTAGAGTAAATTCAATTTTCGGGCCGTAAAACGCGCCTTCGCCCGGCTGTAAATCATAGGCGATATCATTGGCTTTTAACGCTTCGGTTAAGCCCTGCTCAGCGCGGTCCCACATCTCGTCGGTACCGATACGCTGTGCCGGCCGGGTAGACAGTTTAACTGCGACGTTTTTAAAGCCGAAGGTGCTGTAGGTATCAAATACCATTTGGATACATTTGGTCACTTCAGCCTGCACCTGATCTTCAGTACAGAAGATATGCGCATCGTCTTGGGTAAAGCCGCGCACCCGCATTAAACCGTGCAAGCCACCTGATGGCTCGTTACGGTGGCAGCAACCAAACTCAGCCATCCGCAGCGGTAAATCGCGGTATGATTTTAAGCCCTGATTGAAGATCTGCACATGGCCCGGGCAGTTCATTGGCTTAATGGCATATTCGCGGTGCTCAGACTGGGTAGTAAACATGTTGTCGGCGTACTTTTCCCAGTGGCCGGATTTTTCCCACAGCACGCGGTCCATCATTAACGGACCTTTTACTTCGTCGTAGTCGTACTCACCCAGCTTCTCGCGCACAAAGCTTTCCAACTCACGGAAGATGGTCCAGCCGTCGTTGTGCCAGAACACCATACCCGGCGCTTCTTCCTGCCAGTGAAATAAGCCCAGCGCCTTACCGATTTTACGGTGGTCGCGTTTCTCGGCTTCTTCTAACTGCAATAAATACGCCGCCAGTTGCTTTTTATCGGCCCAAGCGGTGCCGTAGACACGCTGCAGCATTTTATTTTTTGAGTCGCCGCGCCAGTAGGCACCGGCCACTTTCATAATTTTAAAGTGCTGGCAAAAACGCATATTCGGCACATGCGGGCCACGGCACATATCAACGTATTCTTCGTGATGGTACAAACCCGGCTGGTCATCTTTGCTAACGTTTTGCTGAAGAATTTCCAGCTTGTAGCTTTCGCCACGGGCTTTAAAAGTATCAACCGCTTCTTGCCAGCTAACCTTTTTCTTAATAACGTCGTATTCGGTTTTCGCCAACTCCTGCATGCGCTGCTCAAGCTTAGCTAAATCGTCGCTGCTAATCGGCTGGTCTAAATCAACGTCGTAGTAAAAGCCGTTATCTATTACCGGACCTATGGCCATTTTCACGTTTGGCCACAGCTGCTTAATGGCATGGCCTAATAAGTGCGCGCAGGAGTGGCGGATAATTTCCAGGCCGTCCTGATCTTTGCTGGTAATAATGCTTAAGGTTGAGTCTGTGGTGATAGGGTCACAGGCATCAACTAACTGGCCATTCACCTTACCGGCGATGGTGGCTTTGGCTAAGCCCGGGCCGATGTCTTTGGCAACATCCATAACTGAAACAGCATGATCAAAAGCGCGCTGGCTGCCATCAGGCAGAGTAATAACTGGCATGATAAATCCTTATACAGTGGTGGCCCATACCAAGGGTCACATGTTAAATAACGAGGCTAAAGCCGCTGTGCAGCAAAGCAGTTAATGGCCTATACAAGAAGCCATCTGCTAAACCGGGCACGGCAGCCGGTAAAAAATGCAGCGCTATAGTAGCATCAGCCGCGGTACTTGACCACACAGCGACAGGCTTTTGCTCAGCTGCAGTGATTTTTCCGCTTTATCAGCCATACTCAAACCACAGCACGACGCGGAGGTTATTATGTGGCAGGCGATTACAGATCATATCAACAGTGAGCTGGGCGGGCAGTTTCATATTACGCAGAAAACTCAACTTAGCGGTGGTGAAATTAATCTGGCCTGGCATATCAGCAACACTGAACAGGATTTCTTTGTCAAAATTAATCAACGCGAACAATTCGAGCAGTTTGAAACCGAAGCTTTAAGCCTGCAGGCATTGCGCCAGCACCACTGTATTCGCGTACCGGATGTGATCTGTGCCGGCCAAACTATTGATAAAGCCTTTTTGGTACTTGAATACTTACCACTGATTAACGACAACGGCGGCGACTGGCGCCAACTGGCACAGCAATTAGCCTTACTGCATAAACAACACGACCAGGCAATGTATGGTTTTGACTGGGACAATATGCTTGGCCGCACTGTGCAGCCAAATAAATGGCAAAGTAACTGGAGCAGCTTTTTTTCTGAGCAACGTATCGGTTGGCTATTACAGTTGCTGCTGGAACAAGGCTTCGGCTTTGGCAAAATTGATCACCTGGTAGAGCAATGCCGCCAGCGCCTGCAACATTACCAACCCCCACCCAGCCTGCTGCACGGCGACTTATGGCGTGGCAATGTCGGCTTTATGACAAGCGGCGCGGCGGTGTTTGATCCCGCCTGCTATTATGGCGACAGAGAAACCGACATCGCCTACAGCAGCCTGTTTGGTCGCTTTGATGACAGCTTTTATCAGGCGTACAATGAGTTTTATCCGCTGGATGCCGATTTTGAGCAGCGCAAAGCGTTGTACAATCTGTATCATGTGTTAAACCATGCTTATTTGTTTCGCGGTGCTTATCTGGTCCAGGCGCAGGAAATGGTAAAACAGCTGTTTTACTAGACTGCAGCCGGCCACAACAATAACGCCGCCTGTAGTTCAGGAAGAATACCAGATGTCCACTCCCGCTACCCAACCTGTTGTGCTTATTACCGGCAGCGCCAAACGTCTTGGCCGGCAAATGATAGAAACACTGCACCGGCAGCAATACCGCGTCATTATTCATTGCAACCGCTCCCGCAGCGAAGCCGACGCTTTGGCACAACAGTTAAACCAACTCCGGCCACACAGCGCGGCAGTATTGCAGGCCGACTTACTCGATATTGCAGCGCTGCCACAGCTGGCACAACAGGCTCTGGCTTGTTTTAACCGGCTGGATGTATTGGTAAACAATGCCTCGGCGTTTTATCCCACCGCAGTTGGCAGCGCAACACCGGCACAGTGGCAGGAGTTATTTGGCAGCAATGTGCAGGCGCCCTACTTCTTAAGCCAGGCCTTAGCGCCACAGCTGGCAAAAAACCACGGCGCCATTATTAACATGGTAGATATTCACGCCGAAAAGCCGCTGCTGGGCCACAGCATTTACTGTATGGCCAAAGCCGCCTTGTTAATGATGACAAAGTCGCTGGCACGGGAATTAGCGCCTACAATCAGAGTCAATGGTATTGCACCGGGCGCAATTTTATGGCCTGACTCGCCGGCAACAGCAACACCGCTGGCAGAGCAGGATAAAGCGCAGATTCTGGCGCAAATACCGTTACAACGGCTGGGAGCCACCACCGATATTGCGCAAACCCTGCTGTTTTTATTACAGGCGCCTTATATCACCGGGCAAATTATTGCCGTAGATGGCGGCCGCAGTTTAGGCGGCAGCAATAAGGCCTGATATTAAGCTACGCCAGTTAGCGGCGGAGGGAGTATGGACATACTGCACAAAACCATTGAATGCCCGTTTTGCGGTCACCCTGTGCATCTGAGTGTGGAGGTAACCGATGAAGACCAGGATTACATCGAGGACTGCAGTAACTGCTGCAACCCTATCCATGTGCGGGTGCATAAAGATGAGCTGCACCACAGTGTGCAGCTGTTTATCGACGCCGACGACGAACAGTATTACTAAGTCGTCGTAGCAGTAAAACGCTCTGCCATAATACGCTCTACCGTTTGCACTATGGTTTGCGTTTGCTGGTCCAGCTCGATATTTAGTATATCGCCCGGCTGCTTTTGCCCAAGGGTGGTAACAGCCAGGGTTTCCGGGATCAAATACAAACTAAAACCATCGGCATAGGTTTCGCCTACCGTTAAGCTGCAGCCTTCCACCGCAATAAAGCCTTTGCTAAGAATATAACGCATATATTCCGGCGCCAGCGTCAGGCGCATCGCACAGTTATTAGTGCTTTTATCCACCGCCGTTATCGTCGCCGTGGTTTGAATATGGCCGGAAACAATATGGCCGCCCAATTCACTGCCAAAGCTTAACGAGCGCTCAAAGTTAACCGCATCGCCCACTTTTAAGCCGCCCAGGTTAGTTTTGCTTAAGGTTTCGGCTATTACATCAAAACACACCCAACCGGCGTTACTGTCAAAATCGGTTACCGTTAAACAAACACCGTTAACGGCAATACTGGCGCCACGGCTTAAATTCTGCAGGTGTGCAGCGCCCGGCTGCAGGGTTAACTGACGAAATGCCGCTTTATCGGCAATGGCTGTTAACTCAGCCTTAGTTTGAACTATTCCGGTAAACATAAGCCCCCATTTGTGCTACATTGCGCGCCATTACACGCTGCTGATACAACAGACCTGCATATGTTACCTTTTTCCCGCTTTGAAGCCAGAACCATCCTGAAACTTTCCGGCCCCATAGTGCTGGCGCAGCTGACACAAACCTTAATGTACTTTGTCGATACCGTAATGGCCGGCCGATACAGCGCGGTTGATATGGCAGCGATAGCCGTCGCCTCCGGTTTATGGTTTCCGGTGGTCATGACCATGCAAGGGTTATTGCTGGCGCTTACGCCGATAGTGGCGCAGTATTACGGCAGCAAGCAGGTAAAACCGGTAACCCACTTTACTATGCAGGCCATGTACCTGGCCATGGCATTAGCGGCGGCGCTGTTTGTCGTGATGCTGTATGTGCATGTACCTATAGATTTGCTGAACATGGATGAAACCCTGCGGCAAAAATCGCTCGACTACTTATATTACGTCAGCTTTGGCTTGTTCCCGGCAGCAGGCTATATGGTGCTGCGCAGCATGTTTGAAGGTATCGGCAATACCAAAGCCAGCATGTGGATAGGCTTTGTCGGTATCCTGGTGAATATTCCGGCCAACTATGTGTTTATTTACGGCAAGCTCGGCATGCCCGCCATGGGTGGCGCCGGTTGCGGTATCGCCACCGCGCTGGTGTTCTTAGCCATGTTTATCGCCATGTTGGTATACGGCTGGTTTAGCCGCAGCACGGCAAATTACCGCACGCATCCGGATAGCTACAGCGTTAATCTGAAAGATATCTGGCAGATTGTTTGTATCGGTACCCCGATTGCCTTTTCTATCTTCTTTGAAGTTACCCTGTTTGCCTGTATCCCGCTGGCCATAGTGCATCTTGGCCCTATTATGGTGGCAGGCCATCAGATCGCGCAAAACTACAGCGGTATAGTGTTTATGCTGCCGCTGTCATTGGGTATGGCAACCACTATCCGTGTGGGCCATCTGGTAGGCCAGCAAAGCATTATGGAGCTGAAAAAAGCCGTGTCGACAGCCATCATACTGGCGGTGCTGATATCCTTGGTGATCGCCGGCCTGACCTTTATTCTCAGAGGCAGTATTGCAGCGCTGTATTCGCCTGACGCTACCGTTATTGCGCTGGCGGCGTCCTTGCTTATTCTGGCCTGTTTTTATCAGGTGTCTGATGCCATCCAGGTAGTGTCGGCTTGTGCCCTGCGCGGCATGAAAGTGACCAAACCGGTATTTTTTATTACCTTTATTGCCTACTGGCCAATCGGTTTTGGCCTGGGTGCCGTACTGGGATTAACCAACTGGCTGGTACCGGCGATGGGCGCTCATGGCTTTTGGATTGGTATTATCGCCGGGCTTAGCGTGGCCGCTGTGCTACTGGCCATTATCTTAAAACGCACTTTGCTTAAGTTAGAACTGCAAGCGGGTTAGACTATGAGGCCGTTGAAAAGATGAAGTTATGGCTGCTGCCACTGCTGCTGATTAACCTTATTGCCTGCTCAGACAATAACGGTGAGAAAGCGCTGCAGAACTATCAACAACGACTGGAGCGGGTGCTGGACACGGAAATAGCCGGTACACCACGCCCTGCTGCCGCGCCATTGACGGCACCACGTGATTTAAAACAACCGCTGCCGGATTTGCGGCTGGATCTTACCGATGCCTACGCCACCCGGCACTGCAGCCTGGATACCCTAATCGGCGAGCGCAACTCCAGCCTGGGTAAAGTGTACAGCGCCAGCAAACAGCTAAGCTACGAGCTGCGCTTTTTAAGCCAGTTACAACACTGCCTGCAGCAAAACTGGGACAACAGCGCGCTGTTAAGCCAGTTACAACAGGTGTACCGGCAAAAACAACACAGCATTGATATTGCCTTTAATAATATGCTGCTAACCGACGATACGCTGCGCAAAGAACTGCTGGGCATACGCAAAGCGCTGCCACTGCAAACTGCGCCCGGCTTTAGCGAAACCTGGCAAGCGCTAACCGAACTGAACCGGTTGCAGCAGTTTATCGCAGAGCAAAACTGGCAGGCTGCCAGCCAGGTGGATATCGAGCAACAACTGCAGTTGTTGTACCGCTATAACTTTGTTGCCAGGTTGCAATACAGTTTACGTGCTGCCAACCATCAGTTGGCACAACTTAACCTGCTAACCGAAGCCGTTGCGCCCATAACACTGTGCCCGCAGCAACGTGACAGCGAACAGTTACAAATTCTGGCCAATGTGTTCAGCAAGTATTTTGTCAGCGAAATACAGCTGTATACCAGCGAGCTAAGCCGCTACCACCAGCAGCTGTGGCCGCTGCTACAGCAACTGTATCAACACACCGACCTGAACACCCCGCTCACATTGCGTTTTGAACAAACGTACCTGGATATGCGCACCGAACTAAGCCGCCATGTAAAATGGTGGCAAGCGCTGAACAGCCAATGCCCGGTTAAACTTACCGCACAGCAATAAGCCGCCAATACGGCGAAAAATGCACCAAACACACAGTGTTAGCAGAAAAACACTTGCCATTGCCCCACTGGCGCAATAACATAGCCGCCGTTGTCTGCCAAGCTTAGCTTTGGCCTGCAACCTAAAGTGTGCGTCCTTAGCTCAGCTGGTTAGAGCACCACCTTGACATGGTGGGGGTCGGTGGTTCGAGTCCACTAGGACGCACCAATAAATTTAAACAAAAACGCCGCTCAAACTTAATAAGTTCAGCGGCGTTTTTGTTTAATACTCCTAACGGCAATGAAAGATCATGCCACCATGATGTAAAGTGTTCCGGTCAACAAACACATCATCGCGGTCCCGGTAAGTAGCCGCTGCAGGGCCGGCTCCAGCCCCTGAAGAGTTGCTTACGTCATACTTTGGTCGTTGTTGGTAGTAAGTGTTGTGTACTCTGATAGCGACCACGCCTGAACAGTAACACCATGATGAGCCCAAAAAGAGCAGTGCCTGCACCAGCCAACGGCACTGAGCTCAAGCTAAAGCCGGTATTGAGCATCGCAGCGCCAAGCATTGCACCTAAGGCATTACCCAGATTAAACGCGCCTATATTCATGGCTGAGGCTAAACTGGGTGCCTCTTTTGCCTCCTGCACCACTAAAGACTGCAGTGGTGGCACCAGGGCAAAACTGGCTATGCCCCATAAAAAGATTAACGGCGCAACAATCATCTTCGATGACAGGGTTACAGCAAAAACCACTAATAACACCGCTACTGCGATTAAAGAAAACACCAGGGTTAAATCCAGCGAGCGATCGGCAAAGCGGCCACCAAGATAATTACCAACGGACAACCCCACGCCATACAAAACCAGCATCGCAGTAATAAAAATGGTTGAAGCCTGAGTTTCATCCTGCAAAATTGGCACTATGTAGGTAAACACAGTGAACATGGCGCTTGAACTGACAACGGTTAATAACAGCGCGATTAACACCGGTCCTTTAGTGAGTACCCGCAACTCATCCCGTACATTGGCCTTGCGCTCGTTAGCAAGAGGCGGTAATGACATCCGTAGTGCAAGCATGGTAATTACGCCAATCGCTGCCATGGCAAAAAAAGCCGGCCGCCAGCCAATCACCTCACCAATATAAGCCGCCAACGGCACGCCACCTATTGTTGCAATAGTCAGCCCGGAAAACATTGCTGCCACTGCGCCGGCACGTTTTTCCGGCGGTACTACACTCATGGCAACAATAGCGCCCACACCAAAAAAAGCCCCATGATTAAACGAAGTAATAATACGCCCCAGCAATAACACGTTGTAACTGTCGGCCATTGCCGATACCAGATTACCTAATGTGAAAATTGCCATCGACAACAGCAGCAAGTTCCGTCGTGCCATATTGGCAAACACTAAGGTCATAAAAGGCGCCCCAACCAGCACACCAAAAGCATAAGCGCTGATTAACATCCCGGCGGTAGGAATAGAAACAGCTAAATCATTGGCAATGACAGGTAACATTCCCATTGGAGAAAATTCCGTCACACCAATGCCAAAAGCGCCGAGGGCAAGAGCAAGCAAAGGAATATTGATTTTCATATGAACTCTCGTTAATTTGTGATGTATGAGAATATAACCGATGAAAAACTGCTGAAAAAGTAGCGTCGAAGATATTCAGCTTTGCTTTGGAGGCACAAATGAACCACGGAAAAACCGATAAAACTGCTGAAATGGAAACCTTTTTGTGTGTGGCCTGCACCGGCAGTTTAAGTGCTGCCGCCCGTGAGCTGGAGCTTACCCCTTCGGCCGTTAGCCGGATCATGACCCGGCTTGAAAAGCGCCTGGGTGTCAGATTAATTGTCCGCAGTACCCGCAGCCTGCGCTTAACCAGCGAAGGTGAGTCTTATGCGCTTGCCGCCAGGCGGATTTTAAAAGATTTAGACGATACAGAAACCGCTATCGCCAACCGCGGCAGCCCAAGTGGCAATATCAAGCTCAGTACCGCAACAGCACACAGCCGCCTGACAATTGTGCCGTTAATAAAAGAATTTCTGCAGCGTTATCCTGACATCACTATTGAAATAGATGTGTCGGATCAAATCCGCGATGTCAGTGCCGGCCATGTCGACGTTGCTATCCGCTTTGGTCCGCTGGCAGATAACGGCCTGCATGCCAGGCGTCTTGGCGAAACCGGCAGGGTTGTAGTAGCGTCACCTGAATATCTGGCAAGCGCAGGCATACCGCAAAAGCCGGCCGATTTAGCGCAGCATAATTGCTTAGACTTTAGCTTTCGCCGCTTAGAACCGGGTTGGCCGTTTCGTGAAAGTGGCCGCGATTTTATGTTAGCCGTGAACGGCAATGTTATTGCAAACAATGGTGAAACCCTGGTGGAGCTTGCGCTGCAAGGGATCGGCATTACCAGAGTGGGCTGTTTTCATGTGCAACCGGCTCTGGCAAGCGGGCAACTGGTGCCTTTACTGGAAGAATATAACCCGCAAGACCGCGAAGCTATCCATGCGGTTTTTATCGGTGGTAAAAATATTCCGGCAAGAATACGGGTATTTGTCGATTATCTGGTTGAAAAAATGCAGTACGTTTAACCACATTAACCGGCTTTGTCGCCAGACAAACTGAGTTTTAACTGCCTGCTGTAGGTTCTGCTGACTTTCAGCGATTTACTGTTCACTAACGTCAGGTTGTACTCTGAATTGATTAAGGGTTCGAGCCTGGCGACATGTTGCAGGTTAACAATGGTTGATTTGTGAATACGCAAAAAGCCATCGGGCAACACATCGTTGATCAGGCTTTTTAATCTGGCCCGCATCACGAAGGTATCATCCCGGGTGTGCACACACATATAGTCGCCGGCAGCATCTATCCATAAAATATCGGCATAGGGGATCAATTGCGCCGGGTGATGCCCGTCCTGGATCACCAGCTTTTCCTGCTCAATGCGGTATGCGCTGCCAGGCTCTGTCTGCCGGGCGGTGTCACCATTTAGCAAGATGTCGCGTACTTCCAACATATGCTGCTTATTGGCCGGGCTATTAAGCCTTAATGATACCCTGGCTATGGCTTCTGCCAAACGCTCTTTTTTTACCGGCTTAAGTAAATAATCCAGCGCCCTTACTTCAAACGCCTTAACGGCATATTGATGAAAAGCCGTAACAAAAATAATCGCCGGGCACGATTCCGGCTGCAGCTGTTTAATCAGCTCAAAACCCGATTTACCGGGCATTTCTATATCGAGGAAAATTAAATCCGGCGCAGATTGACTGATTAATGCCATGGCTTCGTCAACACTGCGCGCATGTCCAACGATGCTGATCTGTGAAAATGCGGCCAGCCGGATGGCCAGCCCTTCGATAGCACTGTATTCGTCATCTACCAGTAAGGTTTTCAGTGGCTTCATCAAAGGCTCTCAAGCGTCTCCAGTGGAATTGACATACAGATCCAGGCACCACCCTTTTCATCATTGCCCAGCTTAAAACAACTGGCTTCCGGATAAATCAGCTGCAGTCTGTCGCGGCAGTTTTTCATACCAATGCCACCTGACGCCGGCTCTGCCAGATTAAAACCAGTACCGCTATCACTCACTCTGATATGTAACCGGCTGTCATCACAGCTAAAATTAACGGCAATAGCAATATTATTCTTGTTGCCAATACCGTGTTTTAAGGCATTTTCAACCAGCGGCTGCAGTAGTAAAGATGGCATCAGCGCAGAGTTGCAGCCTTTGTCTGCACTGATCTGTACATTAAGTTCACTTTGAAAGCGGCACTGTTCAATATCAATATAGGTTTGCAACAGCGTGATTTCTTCCTGTACCGTGATTTTTTCCAGCGGATCGGTGTATAAGCTGTAACGCAGGAAATCACAGAGTTTTTCCAGCATAATTACCGCGTTGGCGTTGTGCTGCTTCAGGATCAGGGTACAGATAGCATTAATACTGTTAAACATAAAATGCGGATTCAACTGATAACGCAACATTTTAAGCTGTGACTCTTTTGCCAGATGCAGCGCTTCTGCCGCTTTATGCTTTTGCTCAGCATTATCCAGATAGATTTTTATACCATAGTAACCGGCGGTCCAGGTTGCCAGCATGGTTAACGACGCCGAGGTCCAGGTACCAAAGTCGAACCAGGTCATCCGTTGCCACCAACTGCCATAAAACCACTGCAAGCTATGCCATTTAAATTGAGTCCACAGCAGTGACGCCGCCAGTAAACAGATAATATGCAAGCAAACGCTTACCCCGGCCGGTTCCTGCCTGAACCAGCCATATAGCTTTCTTAACAGCAGAGTAATAAAAAAGCCGCAGCAGGTATCCAGTAGCAAATGAGGCAGATGAATTGCCCACGGCTCCTGGCCGGGCATTTTAATCATCAGTTCAGTAAGCACAGCATAGGCTACCCAACCACAATATTGGCATAACCAGAACAGCTGCGTTTTTGATTCTAACTTTATCAAGTTACTTTCACTTCACTATCACTTCACTGCCTTAGCCTTAGCGCTGAATATCGTGCCGGGCCTGTTATTACCCGGCACGATATCACTGTATTTACTGCGCGCAGTCAAGTAGCTGTGTTGTTTGAGCCACACTGTTAACCAGCGCTATATCCGCCAGTGCCAGGCTAAATTGCTGTGTTGTGCTTAGCCGCATGGCATCTTCTGCTACTTGCGGTGCGCTGGCACCTTCGCAGTGCAGTGGCAGCGCTATACTATGCCATTGACCGCGCTCAAGGCCAGTTAAAAGCGGCAGCAGCGATTCTGCGCGCAGGCATGAGGACTGCTGACACATCAGCGCTATGCTGACATCTGCCACCGGCGTTTGATCAAGCCGGATACTCATTTGCAAAAATTTACTGTCGCCAAGCGCAGTTAATGGCTGTGCTGCCGCGTATTTCAGGCTGGCACTGGCATTGCCCCCCTCAGTTTGCCAGACAAACTTACGGCCATCTTCCTGATAGGCTAAATTAACGGACTGCATCGATAAACTTTTACCATCGCCACTGACAGCTGACGACGCATTGACCGTTTTTTGCCCTGTTGTGCTGTCTGATAATGCCCACGCCAAACCGTCGGCCAGGTTTCTGACAAATAATGGCAGCTGTTCGCCGCTGTGTTGTTTTGCTGCCGCACGGGTCACTTCTGAAAGTGGCGCCAGCCTGGTGTTGTCGGCATAGGTAAGGCCGTAGCCATAAGCAAACAACGGCTGGTACTGCGCATCTTTGACATTAAGCAGGTACTGATCATCGTATTTGGGCCAGGAAAAGCTCAGTTTACCGCTAAAGTCGTACTGTATATTGCCCTTGCTGTCGCTCAGCAACACATCAGCAATACCCTGGCCTTCCGAGCCGGGTAACCAGGCAGCGACAAAAGCATCAGAAGCGTTCAGCTCTTTATTTACCCACAGCGGCCGGCCGCTTAAAAACACCGTTACCAGCGGAATATTCTGCTGCTTTAAGCGTTGCAGCAGTGCTAAATCGCGCTTATTGCCATGCTGATATTCCAATAGCTGAATATCGCCAAACCACTCTGCATAGGGCTCTTCGCCAATAACCACTATGGCCACATCCGGCTTGCTGCTGTATTGGCCATCGGCACGGAGTTCTACCGTACCGCCGGCGGCTTCAATTTGCTGGCGTAAGCCGGCATATACTGACGTAGCGTTAGGAAAATCGGCATTGGTGTTATCCGTACCCTGCCAGGATACACTCCAGCCACCGGCCTGTTTGGCAATATTGTCGGCACCGTCACCGGCAATCAGTACCCGGCTTTTTGGCGAAACAGGCAGAATATTATTATTGTTTTTCAGCAACACCAGCGATTTTCTTACCGCTTCTCTGGCCAACTCACGGTGTTCAGGCGCATTAAACCACTCTGGCTTTAACGATTCCGGCCGGGTTGAGGGTTTACCACGCGTAAATACGCCCCAGCGTATTTTGGCGCGCAAAAACCGCCGTACTGCATCATCAAGCCTTGCGGTTGCAATAACACCGTCTTTTACCTGCTGCACCGTATTGTGGTAAAAGGCTTCAAAGTGCTCCGGCACCATCATTACATCCACACCGGCATTAAAGGCGGCGGCGCATTGCTCTAAATCGCAGCCATCAACAAATTTATGCGCATTCCAATCGCTTATGACAAAGCCGTCAAAGCCCATTTGCTGTTTCAGTACTTCGGTCAGCAGGTAGTGATCACCGTGCACCCGCTTGCCGTTCCAACTGTTAAAGGATGCCATCACCGACTGCACCCCGGCGCTGATAGCGGTGTAATAACCTGCAGCATGGATATTACGCAAGCTTTGCTCATCGGCCAGCGTATCGCCACGGTCAAGGCCGTTTTCGGTGCCGCCATCGCCGATAAAATGCTTGGCAGTGGCAATACGGTGATAAAAGCTTAAAAAATCAGCGCCAATATCACCTTGTACCCCGGTTACCATCGGCCCGGCATAGGCCGCGACAACGTCAGGATCTTCAGCGTAACTTTCATAGGTGCGGCCCCAGCGATCATCTCTTACCACGGCAACGGTGGGGGCAAACATCCACTCGATACCGGTTGCCGCCACTTCTTTAGCGGTGGCGTGGCCAATCCGGTGAATTAAATCAGCATCTCTGGCAGCCCCCAGGCCTATATTGTGCGGAAACAAGGTGGCGCCAAACACATTGCTGTGGCCATGCATAGCATCGGTGCCCCAGATGGTTGGAATGCTGCTGCCATCTTTGCTGCTGTCGACCGAGGCGGCATACATTTCATCGGCATATTTTAGCCAGGTTTTGGCATCCGCCTGCTTCTGGCCATAGGGTGCAGTGTTGCCACCATTCAGATAAGAGCCAAAGCCGTATTTGCGCATTTGTTCAACACTCAAATAGCCAATTTCCGGCTGGACAATTTGCGCCACCTTCTGCTCTATGGTCATGTTTGCCAGCAAGGCATCCAGCTGTTGCTCGGTTGCCGCATCGGTTTTTAACGCCGTGTCGGCCTTTGGCCAGCTAACTCCAGCTGCATCTGCAGCCAGGCCGCTTAACGGAAGCAGCAGCGAGCCTAACAAAAAGGTGTTGCGAAGCGCTGCATCTGATAGTGAAAACATAACGGGTTCCTTTGCGTCAGCAGCGGCAATACCAACAGATTGCCGCTGCTGACGCCTGTGCTTTAATGGGGAATATATTCAATGAAGTCGTAATAGGCCCAGGCATCGCCGCCAAAGTACTGGCCTGGAAAGTAAAAGCCGTCTTGCGAGTTGTCACCGTGCCAGTGGTTAAGCATAATTTTGGTGTTATCTACCGGCCAGGCATAGGCCGGTATTTCATCAGCGGCCAGATAACCATCGCCATTATCTTTATAGACCGTTCGGATAGTTTGCTCATTACCCGCCGCATCAAATACATACCAGCGGATTTGGTTTTCACTCCAGTCAAAGCCGATGCTCAGCAGGTTTTGCTGAATATTCAGCCCGTACTGGCCAAGGTCAATGTCCTGCTCCCAGCTTTGATAGGTACCGCCCTGAGGCTGATAAATCACATTGGTATGCACCACATTGCCAAGCGAGGGCAGAAATTCAATATCAATTTCCTGCCAGGCCCGGCCGGGCGCGTCCCACCAAGAGGTATAGGTAAAAATAGACGCCACGGTGCCGGGCGTATTGCCGGTTCTTAGCGCACCTTGTACTTTGCCGTAGCGATAACTGTTGCGGCTTTGCAGCTCTGCGCAACTGCCCTGATTTAGTGCCAGCGTAATACCATGCGAGCCGGGTGAAATCATGCCAGGGGTGAAGGTACAACCAAAAGGCGAGCCGTTATTACCACTTCTGGCTGACCATATACTGTTGTTAAAGCCCCAGCTGAAATCATCTTTAAAGTACTCTGCCTGCACAGTAGTAGTACTGCAAAGGCAGGTTGCCGCAAATATAACGGGCTTAAGTATACTGTTCATAGTGATGTCCTGTCGGTACACAAGATATTGCGCCCAAGCCATATAACAGACTGGTTTGGGCGCATAGTTAGCAGATGCTTAGCTTAGAAATTAAAACCGGCTCTGATCCCGTAGTAACGCGGCATACCAAAGCTGCCTTTGCTAAAGCCTTTGCTGGTGTTGTTCCAGTACTGCACCATTTCATCGGTGGCATTATTAACAAACACTTCGGCGTACCAGGCCTGGCTTTGCGGTTCATATTTCAATGAGGCATTAACCATGGTATAGGCGTCACGTTTATCGGTAATGTACTGCGCCGCTTCATCGCTTACCGCAAAGTCCATGTCATCCAGATGCTTATCCAGGTTCCAGATGGTGGTGTAGGATTTATCTTTCCAGCTTAAATTAAACCAGCTGTGTACATAGCCAAAGCGGCCTAAATCAAAGCTGTGGGTATAGCTGACATTAGCGGTAAACCGGGGCGTCATCGCCAGATCATTGCCCTTGAGATTGGTAGTCAGCAGGGTATTTTCCGGATCGATTGATTCTTCATAGGATAAATTAAACAAGTATTCAGGATCGTAATCCCACTTGGTGAGCCAGTCTTTTGTCACACGGGCGTGGGTCCAGGTAGCATAGCCAGTGATACGGCCATTCTGGTATGGCTTCCAGTCAAATTCAAACTCAACGCCTTTAATAGTTGAGCCCGGCACGTTTTGCGTATAGTAGGCAATGACCGGTTGGTTCTGGAAATCCAGCACCGGCATGCCGTTTTCATCCAGAATTGGCGCGCCGTTCTCATCTTCTACCGGCGATAAACGCTCAACATTACCAATTGAACCGACAGAGGCATACTGCATATCGGTATAATCGGTGTAGAAAAACGCCGCTTGCAGGTTCAGTGAGTTATTCAGAAAACTTGATTTAGCGCCCAGTTCTAACGTCAGCACTTTTTCCGGATCAAACTGGGTTTCAAAGCGGTTAACCTCACCGGTTCTGTCGTTCACCACTTCGAATACGTCACCAATACCACCGGCTTTAAAGCCTGATGCCAGATAGCTGTACAACATGGTGTCCTGGCTCAGGTTGTAATCCAAGCCAATTCTGAAGTCGTGATTATGCCACTGGCCTTTATTGTCATTGGCAAAGTAAGATGCATACAGCGCCGGGTCGTTAAAATAATCCACCGGCAACGCATTAAGTACGCTGCGATTTAACCAGCCCGGCGCACAACCATCGGCATTCGAGCAGCGATAAGTACGGCCGCCTTTGTCCTGCTTGGTCTCGTGGCTGTAGCGGTAGCCAAAGGTGGCGTGCAAGTCATCGGTAATATTGTAGGTGGCCTGGCCAAACAGCGCATAAGCTTTGGTAGAGCGGTCCGGCTGGTCCCAAAATGCTTTGTCATCCATTGGGTTGTCGTAATAGCCCAATGTCGTCGTTTTTTCATAGAAGTAATTCACGCCGGTTATCCAGACCAGATCGCCAAATTCGTCAGACTGCAGCTGAATTTCTGTCGAATAAGAAGTCGCACCGGTACCTTTGAGGAAATAGATGGCGCCATCCCAGGGATCAAGGCCGGTTTCACTGTCCTGGGCGGATGATCTGTCCATGTCCTCATAGCCCACTTGCCATACCAGGCTTAATTCATCACTAAGGCTGTAGTTCAATGTATTGCGCAGATAAGTAATATCCAGGTTCAGCTCACCCGGTACGTTAACCACCGCCTGGTAGGTATTATCGCTGGGTAAAAACGATGAGCAATCGCCGCCATATTCGTCAGGCCGGCCGCGCAGCTGGTCGCAGTTAACCAAATCCAGCGTGCCGGCACTGTTGTTCACATATTGCTGAAACACGGTATGGTTGCTGAATAGCCCATGTGCAGGTTGCCACAATGTGCTGATGCGAAACGAGTGCTCATTGGCATTATTATAAAAGTCTTTCTTATTGGCCGGCGTAAGCGCCCGCACCCGCTGTGCCTCCGGGTCGGTACCGGCACCGTCTATCCACCAGTTTTCGCGCTGTGTTACGGTAGAGCCAATGCCCTGGTAAGAGTCTTCAGAAATCACCGGGGCGTTTAGTACGTCTTCGCTAAGGCGGCGTGTATCGTACTGGTTCGGATCCCAGTAGCCTTCGAGGTAAGAGTCGCGTTTCAGCCCTTTTGCTGCAATCCGTACAGCAAACTCGTCATTTAGCGGAATATTGATAAAACCGCCGAGATTTTTGCTGTTAAATCTGCCCGCTTCGGCATTTATATTACCGGCAAAACCGGTAAAGTCGGGTTTGGCTGAAATAACGTTGATACTGCCAACGGTGGAGTTACGGCCAAACAAGGTGCCCTGGGGTCCACGTAGCGCTTCAACCCGCTCTACATCGTACATCAGTGCCAAAGCGCCCTGCATCCGCGGCGAGTAAATGCCATCTAAATGCACGCCAACGGCAGGGTCACCCAGCTCAGTAATATTGGTAGAGCGCACACCCCGCATAGAAATAACCGGCGCCGCCTGATCGGTCGCCGTTGAAATATCCAGCCCCGGCACTAAGTCGGCGATATCTTTTACGTTATTAACCCCGCTTTGCCGCAGCTGCGCTTCACTTAACGCGGATATAGCAACAGGCGTTTCCATCAACCGCGTCTTACGCTTGGTGGCAGTAACCGAAATCACTTCGATTGCAGTGTTATTTTTTGCTGATGCTTGTTTTGCTGCATCATCCGATGCCTGCTCAGTTTCCTGTGCAGAGAGCGGCAATGAAAAAGCCATTATAATGGCCATGGTTATCGTATTAAGCTTTTGCATATCTTATCCTCCCCGGACGTACTTAGTTTTTTGCAGGCACAACTACCCTGCTGTTGTTATTTTTTTAAGCACTCTAGTCTGGTCATCCAAGCGAAGGCTATATCATTTCGGTAAAGCGAACCTCTGATAATACAAGCCGATATTTCTGTTGTGGGAAGAGGGTGTTTCAGGGCCAGCGGGACGCAGCAGTAAGTTCATATAAAAACACCGCTCTTTGAGCGGTGTTTTTATATTTTAACCGATGCAGTAAAGCAATAGTTTCAGCGGGCAGCATCGGGTTTCACGCAGCTACACCACTTTGGAGTAACGCTGCTGGCCCTGGTTTAAGTAGGCATCAAAGCAGGCGCAGATGCTGCGTACCCACAGCCGGCCGGCGTCGGTTACTTTGATGCGTTCGGCGTATACCTCAACCAAACCGTCTTCCATAAACGGCTGCAAGCGCTGTAACGCTTCAGCAAAATATTGCCAAAAACCAGTGATGCGCCATTTGCTGCTGAATACCTCTGTATCCAGCTGAAAATGGCAGATTAGCTGGCTGATCAGTGCCGCCCGTAGTTTGTCATCGGCATTTAAGCTAAAACCGCGCTCAACCGGTAATTGCCCGGCGTTAATAGCGCGGTAGTAATCCGGCAAATCTTTGCTGTTTTGCCACAGCACACCGCTTACCTGGCTGATACTGGATACGCCCAAGCCAATCAACGCATCCTGGCCGGCTGTGGTATAGCCCTGAAAATTACGCTGCAGCTTGCCGCTTTGCTGGGCTTTTGCCAGCGCATCATCCGGCCTGGCAAAATGGTCCATACCAATAAACTGATAACCGGCAGCAACAAAATGGTCAATCGCCAGCTGCATTAACTCCAGCTTTAACGGCGCATCCGGCAGGCTGCTATCGGCAATTTTACGCTGGGCAGCAAAGCGCTCAGGAATATGCGCATAGCTAAACAGCGAAATACGCTGCGGGTTAAGGCGGATAATTTCATCTACCGTTTCACTAAAACTGGCCGGCTGCTGAAATGGCAAGCCGTAGATTAAATCCAGATTAATCGAGCTGAAACCCAGCTCGCGGCTAAGCGCTACCTGGTGACGAATAAGGTCAGTATCCTGCACGCGGTTAATAGCAATTTGCACTTTTTCATCTAAATCCTGCACGCCAAAGCTCACGCGGTTAAAGCCTAAAGTGCGCAAATGCCGCAATTTGTCATCGCTGCAGCTGCGCGGGTCTATTTCAATACTGATTTCGGCATCAGCATTAATCGTAAAAAACTTATGCAACAGCGCCATTAAGCGGCTAAGTTGCACTTCAGTCAAAAAAGTTGGGGTACCACCGCCCAAGTGCAGCTGATTAATACGTTTACTGTCCAGCAGTGGCGCATACAGCGCCATCTCTTTGGCTAAGGCATCAAGATAGGTATCGGCTTTATGCTGGTGCCGGGTAATCACTTTGTTACAGCCACAGTAGTAGCACAGCTTATGGCAAAACGGGATATGCAGGTACAGACTAAGCTCGTCCGGGCTTTGGCTGATTGCGCTTTGGATCAGCCCGTGCTCAAAGTCAGTACTCAGCGCCAGCGCTGTGGGGTAAGAGGTATAACGCGGGCCGTTAATATTGTACTTGCGAATTAACTGTGGGTCCCACTGCAGCTTGTTTAGATCCGGCGCCATTTTTACCTCTGTAATTACGCTTAGCTTAGGGTGCGAAGCGCCAGTATAGAGTCATTTCGCCGGGGTAACTTTGATCTGCCGCAGCTAACGTTGATATAGGTGCAGCCTGTAAACTGCTGCCAATGCTGAGTAGCGATATATTGCTGCAAGCGGCACAGCCGGTTTTACTCTACCTCTGGTAACAATTGCGGGTTCCACACTACTTCCCATAAATGTCCGTCCGGGTCTTGAAAATAACCGGCATAGCCGCCCCAAAAGGTATCTTTTGCCGGTTTTACTATTGCTGCACCGGCTGCGCCGGCCTCTGCCATGACCTCGTCAACTTCTGCCTTTGACATCACATTGTGGCCAATTGACACACCTGAGCCGTGGCTGCTGAACGCCAGGCCGGTATCATGTGCCAGGCTGCTTGTTGGCCACAGCGCCAGCTTCAGGCCGGCGGCTAAATCAAAAAACGCCACCGCTCCGTTTTCAAATTCGGTGCCGACTATACCTTCAGTTGGCAGGCCGAGGCCATCGCGATAAAAATGCACGGCGCGCGCTAAATCAGCCACGCCAAGGGTTATAACGGAAATTCGGGCTTTCATTTAAACTAACCGCCAGAGCACAGCTTTTGCATCTTTACTGTTACCTTTTATGGTACATAAGCGACAAAATCGGTTACACCAACGTCATGGCCAAGCTGGTGCAATAGCGTGGTTAGCTGGCCACGGTGGTGGGTTTGGTGATTAAACATATGCGCTACGGCCACCCAAGTGGGATGTTCGCGCAATTGGCCCTGCGAATTGCTGTACTTCATTGTGCCGGCAAGCTGTACATCGGTTAGCTCATCGGCAAACTGCGTTATCACCTTGTCGGTCGCCAGCCTTTGTGCGCTAAGTTCAGTAAAGTCGGCATACAGCTCATCGCGCAGTGAAGCAAACTGCTGCACCAATTGCGCCTGCTGCAAAGACGCCATAGCAGGCAAGGCGTTGGCAAAGCGGCCAAGCCAGATGCGGTCGGCCAGCAGAATATGATTAAGCGTGCCGTGGACAGAGCCAAAAAACGCGCCCAGATCTTTTTTGCGCTCTTTATCGCTTAAACCCGCCACCAGCGCGAACAACCTGGCATTAAACTCACAGTTATATTTGGCAAAGCCCTGCATTTGCTGCTGATGTGTGCCCATTATTGCCTCCTCTTGCTGGTTCCGGCATCATTTTTTATTCAGCGGTTTTACCAGCGATAACTGATACACATCATGGCGCCGGTCTTTCATGGTATGCACACTGCCATGGCTGTGCAGCTCTTTTAGTGCATCCAGGTCAACATCAACAATCAGCAGCATCTCTGAGTTGGGCGTGGCTTCAGCTTTAATACCGGTGGTAGGAAAGGCGAAATCCGACGGTGTAAACAGTGCCGACTGCGCATACTGAATATCCATATTATTGACCCGCGCCAGGTTACCTACCGCACCGGCAATAGCGACATAACATTCGTTTTCAATGGCTCGTGCCATGGCGCAGTGCCGTACCCGGGTGTAGCCGTTTTGCGTGTCGGTTAAAAACGGCACAAACAAAATATTCATGCCCTGATCGGATAACAGCCGCGCATATTCCGGAAACTCCACATCGTAGCAAATCATAATGCCGATTTTGCCGCAGTCGGTGTCAAACACTTCGACCCGGTTACCGCCACTCATGGCCCAGTTGCGTTTTTCTGCCGGAGTAACGTGTACCTTATCGTACTGCTCCCAGCTGCCGTCACGGCGGCATAAAAAGCCGCTGTTATACAGCTTGCCGTCTATCAGGTACGGCATGCTGCCGGTAATAATATTAATGTTGTAGGAGATGGCAAATTCAACAAACTTATCACGAATGGTTTCAGTGTATTTTGCCAGTTGACGGATGCTTTCGGTGACACTTAAATGGTTGTAATGTGCCATTAACGGCGCGGCAAACAGCTCGGGAAACAGAATAAAGTCGCTTTTGTAATCCGACACCGCATCAACAAAAAACTCCATCTGCTCAAATAGCTGCTCAATGCCGGCCATGCTGCGCATTTGCCACTGCACCAGCCCCAGCCGTACTTCGGCTTTGGGCGCATTAATCAGTTTTACCGACTTGGTGTAATAGATATTGGCCCATTCGATCAAGGTGGCATATTCCTGCGATTCAGTATCGCCACGCAAATAGCCTTTGAGTAATTTGCGTACATGAAAACCGTTAGCCAGCTGAAAGCTCAGCACCGGGTCATGCACTTCTTTGCCTTTAACCTTTTCAATATATTGCTTGGCGCTTAGCGTGTCTGCGTGCTGGTTATAGTTCGGCATGCGGCCGCCGGCCATAATGGCGCGTAAATTCAGGTTTTCGCACAGCTCTTTGCGGGCATCATACAGCCGGCGCGCCAGGCGCATGCCACGGTAATCCGGGTGAATAAACACCTCTATGCCGTACAACACATCGCCGTTGGGATCATGGTTAGCAAACGAATAACCGGTAACGATTTGATCGTAGGTGTGCTCGTCACTGAATTTGCTGTAATCGATAATAAGCGAAAAGGCACAGCCGACTACCTTGCCGTCAACACAAACGCAAAGCTGGCCATCGGGAAATTTGGTTAACAAGGTATTTACCACCGGCTCGGTCCAGGTAAGCAGAGGCCCGGCCTGATATACCTGCTCTGAAGCTTCGCGCAGTTCTGTCATATCCTTGCGGGTAAGGTGGCGCACTTCCACATGATTCGCTTCCATGATGTCTCCTGCAGTATCAATGATACCTTAAGGTTAACACATCAGGCCGCCGCTGACAGAAGTTAAGCCACCGCGCAAAACCGGTGTATAGCCGCACTTATATAGCGCTACGCCGCCAAATGCTCCCTTACAGCCACCATCAGCTGTGCCGTCCGGCGCTGGCGCCGCACCACCTCACCCACCAGGATTAAGCACGGTGACTGCAACGCCATGCTTTGTGCTGCAGTGGCGGCATCGGCCAGCGTAGTTAACAACTGGCGCTGTCCGGGCCGGCTGCCGTTTTCAACCAACAGCAGCGGCCAGTCGGCACTCAGGCCATGCGCTATCAGCTGTCGGCTTATTTCGCTAAGGGCGCTCAGCCCCATATAAAACACCAGCGTTTGGCCGGGTTTGGCCAGGCTGGCCCAGTCTTGTGCCGTGTCGCTGTTTTTATCTACCGCGCTGATAAAGCGCAATTGTTGGGCAATACCGCGTTCGGTCAGCGGTATGCCGGTAGCCGCCGCACAGCCTGAAGCCGCACTGATGCCGGGCACTATTTGCCAGTTGACACCAGCGTGATCCAGCGCATCCAGCTCTTCGGCCAGCCGGCCGAAAATAGCCGGGTCACCGCCTTTTAACCGCACTACTTTTAAGCCCTGCTGCGCCAGTTGTACTAACAAGGCGCCGATTTCTGCCTGCGACACACTGTGGCGGCCACGGCTTTTACCGACATCAAAGCACGGACATCCGGCCGGAATAAGCGCCAACACCTCTTCGCTTACCAAGCGGTCATATACCACGGCACCGGCTTGCTGAATAAGCTTAAGCGCACGCAGAGTAAGTAAATCGGCTGCGCCCGGGCCTGCGCCCACCAGCGCCACTTCGCCGCTATAACGGATACTGTTAATTGCTGACATCACTAAGCTCCTCACTTTTTTGCTGTGTCAAAGTTTGTTGCCGGGTTAAAGCTTTTTGCTGCAACAACAAGGCACTCAGCTCCGGTAAACAGGAGCCGCAGTTAGTACCGCACTGCAGCTGCTTACCCAGCTTGGCTGTGCTGTCGGCGCCGTTATTTATCGCCCGGCATATCGCCTGGCTGCGCACATTAAAGCAGCTGCAAATCAGCGCACTGTTGTCCAACGTTTTACCTTGCCCGGCCTGAGCACTGAGCAATTGCCGGCGGCTGTCAACGCTTAACGGCGCAATAAATTGCCGGTTCAGCCAAACCTGATCGGCAGCCGCTAATTCAGTACCGGCCAGCAACAACCATTGCAATTGGTTGTCCTCAATAGCCGCTGCGCGATAGCCCGTTAATTGGCTTTGCAGGCCTTGTTGGTCTTGTTGGCTATCGCGGCACGACAAGGTTGGCGTTAACTGCAGTTGCTGTAACAGCTGCTGCGGGCCAAGTGCCTCCGTTAAGCCAAGCCGGTAACTCTGGCAGTCCGCCAGCGGTACCCGCGCCAAATAATGCTGATTAAATAACTGCAGTTGCAGCGCCGTTAACGGCTGCTTAGTCAGTAGCAAGGCCTGCCACTTTGGCGTAAAACGGCGCAGTGCCACCTGGCTGAGTTTTAATGCCGGCTGGCCGGAGATAGGGTCCGTATCGGCAGCAAACAACACGTCAGCGCGGGCCCGGCTGGCAAACTGTGCGCTCCAGTGCATCGGTATAAACAGCTCGCCCGGGCGCTGGTTATCGCTGATATCAACGCGCAGCAGCAAGCGGCCGCTGGCGTTACTCAATTGCACCAGCTCGCCCTCACTGATGCCATATAAGGCAGCATCAGCGGGGTGCAGGCTAACAAAAGGCTCAGGCCTGTGCTGCATTAAGCTGGCGACCTCTCCGGTGCGGGTCATGCTATGCCATTGGTCGCGCAAGCGGCCGCTGTTGAGCCATAAGGGTGTGGCCGGCGCTGCCTCGTTAAACGCACGCTGGTGCACAGCAATAAACTGCGCGCGGCCATTAGCGGTAAAGAATTTGCCATCGGCAAATAAACGCGCCGTACCCTGTGGCCTGGTATCGGTTACCGGCCACTGGATAGGTGCAAGTTGGTGGTACTGCTCAGCGCTAAGTTGCGCCAGCACCGAGATATTAAAAGCACGTTCACCGCTATTTTGATAACCGGACAACGCGGCATGCTCGGCAAAAATCTCTGCCGCGTTGCTAAAGTTAAAGCCCTGGTCAAAGCCCATGGCTTTAGCAACCTCACAGATAATCTGCCAGTCGGCTTTAGCCTGACCAGGTGGCGGAGATAACGCCCGCTGGCGCGAAATACGCCGCTCAGAATTAGTTACTGTGCCGTCTTTCTCGCCCCAGCCCAAAGCCGGCAGTTTAATGCCGGCGACATCCAGCGTATCGGTATGCTGATAAATATCGCTGACGATAACCAGCGGGCACCCGGCCAGCGCCGCTTTTACCTTGTCGGCCTGTGGCATACTGACCAGCGGATTGGTCGCCATTACCCACAGCGCTTTTATCTCACCGCGCGCAATGGCATCAAACAGCTCAACCGCTTTATAGCCGGGCCTGGTCACCAGCCTTGGCGCCTGCCAGAACCGGCCAACCAGGGCTTGCTGCGCTTTATCACTGTAATCGATATGCGCCGCCAACTGATTGGCCAGGCCGCCTACCTCGCGCCCGCCCATGGCATTGGGCTGACCGGTCAGCGAAAACGGGCCACAGCCTGGCTTACCAATGCGGCCGCTGGCCAGATGGCAGTTGATAATGGCATTGACTTTATCGGTGCCATCGACTGCCTGATTCACCCCCTGCGAGAATAATGTCAGGCTAAGCGCTTCTGCAGCAAACCAGCGGTAAAACTGCAACACCTGCTCTGAGGGTAAATCACAGCCAATGGCCACCTGCTCCACTGTCGCTGCTTGCAGCTGCGCACTGGCTAAGGCCCGGGCAAAACCATCGGTATGTAAATTGATAAAACGATGATCAAGCTTGCCCTGTTCGGCCAGAAAGCTGAGTAGGCCATTAAACAGCAGTACATCGCTGCCCGGGCGCAGTTTAAGATGCAGTTGTGCCGCTTCACAGCTGGCACTGCGCCGCGGGTCAATTACTACTAACTTAGCCTCCGGGTTGGCTTGCAGTACCGCCTGAATGCGGCCAAATAACACCGGATGGTTCCACGCCATATTGGCGCCCACCAGCACAAACAACCGCGCCTGTTCAATATCGTCATAGCAGCCGGGTACTACATCGGCACCAAAGGCGCGTTTATGCCCGGCCACGGTCGATGCCATACATAAGCGTGAATTGGTATCGACATGCGCACTGCCGATAAAGCCTTTCATCAGCTTATTGGCGACATAGTAATCTTCTGTCAGCAACTGGCCGGATAAATACATCGCCACGGCGCCCGGGCCATGCTCAGCTATGGTTTGCTGTAAGCCCTGTGCCACAGCGTTAATCGCCGTTGGCCAGTCGCAGTCAGCACCGTTAAGCTGTGGCTGCAATAAGCGGCCCTCAGCAGACAACGTTTGCCCAAGCGCACTGCCTTTGACACAAAGCCGGCCGAAATTCGCCGGATGGCTGCTATCACCCCGAACAGTCGGAGTCTGCTCCGGGCCCTCAGTTGCCGCGCTGGCGCGGATACCACAGCCGACGCCGCAATAGGGGCAGGTCGTTAGAATGTCACTCATGCGTTTGGGCCATCTCCGAAAAAGGCGAAAAAAAACGCCCGCTACGTTAGCCGGACAACCGGATAACATAGCGAGCGCCATTGCTCGTGAAACTTTTGCTTTGTTCTTACATCTTAGTGCACCTAACGATTTGCAAGCACGATGCCAATCCGTAACTTTATTTATTATCAATACGTTACTAAAAAATCACCGTTGCAGCGCCCGCCCGTTGCGCCTTAGCACAGTGCAAGCTGCACCAAATAAGGGCATTTCAACCACTTTATTTATGCCGCCAGAATGAGTTATGCCGGTGCCAGCCCAGCCATGGCGCTAAATGCAGTGCGCTGGAACAGCTCTTGCTACATAGACGTTACAACAACCCAATGGCAGACAGCAGTACAGTGGATAAAACGCCGTTATCAGTGATGCTGGTAGATGATGAAACCGACCGCGCCCTGCTGGTAGAGCAGGCATTGGCACAGCATGGCTATCAGGTAGTATGCCGGCTAACCAGCACCGCTGCGCTGCGCTATCACGTCGAGCGGGTGCAGCCGGATATTATTATTATTGACATGGACTCGCCCGATCGCGATACGCTGGAGCATATGACGGTAATAAGCCAGCATAACCCAAGGCCTATAGTGTTTTTTGCCGGGCCGAATGACAATCCCGACAGCGCCGACAGCATTAAACTGGCGATCCAGGCCGGCGTCAGCGCTTACATTGTTGATGGCTTAACGGCAAAACGGGTAAAGCCGATTATTGATGTCGCTGTGGCACGTTTTAATGAGTTTCAGCAGTTGCGCCAGCAGCTGCATAGCAGCCAGAACCAATTAGCAGAGCAGCAATTCATCGATAAAGCCAAGCGTTTGCTGATGAAAAAGCAGCAGATGGACGAAGCCAAAGCCTTTAGCACTCTGCGTAAGCTGGCGATGGACCGGCAACAAAAAATGGCCGACGTCGCCAAAGATGTGATCGCTATTCTGGAGGCACTATGACCAGGCTTTATCAGACAGGACAACAAACACTTACGCTGGGCTTTGTGCCGCTGCTGGACGCCGCACCGTTAATAGTGGCGCAAGAGCTGGGGCTGTTTGCCGCCCAAGGGCTGAAGGTGTCGCTGCAACGCGAAGCGTCCTGGGCCAGTATCCGCGATAAAGTCGCCTTTGGCGTGCTGGATGGCGCCCAGATGATAGCCCCACTGCCGCTGGCCTCCAGCTTAGGCTTGGGCGCCGCAGCGGTGCCGATGACCACAGCACTGGTGCTAAGCAGTGGTGGCAACGCCATCACGCTGTCCAGCCGCCTGTTGCAACAGCTGGATCTGGACCCGGCCAAGCTGCCCTGCCCGCTGGCCAGTGGTAAAGCGCTGCAGCATTATCTGTTGCAACAATCACAGCAGAAACGCTCGCAACCACCGCTGCGCCTGGCTACCGTATCGCCTTATTCCTGTCATCATTACCAGCTGCATTACTGGTTAAGCACCGCCGGCATCAGCGCCCGCCAGGTAGAGGTGATAGGCGTGGCCCCGGCGGCGATGACGGCACAACTGGCCAGCGGCGCGATTGACGGCTTTTGTGTCGGCGAGCCGTGGAGCAGCCTGGCGCAATTAAGCGGCCACGGCAGCATTGTTACCAGCTGTGATCAGCTGTGGCACAACTGGCAGGAAAAAGTATTTGCCGTCAGCCAGCAGTTTGCCGACAGCAAACCGCAGTGTTATCTGGCCTTGCTTACTGCACTATTACAAGCCAGCCACTGGTTAAGCGACATCCAAAGCAATAGCGATAAAACTGCGCAGCTATGGCACTGGTTGGCGCAACCGCAGTATTTAGCGTTGGCAGACAGTGGCCTGAACAGCACAAACCTATTTAATCTGGCGGTAGCGCAAGCCTTTTTTGGCCCGGCGCTTAATATGCCGTGGCGCTCGCAGGGTGCTTTTATATTGCAGCAAATGCGCAACCTGCAGCAGTGGCAGGGGCCGCTTAATCAGCCATTGCTGCAACAGGTATACCGGCCGGATTTATATCGCCAGGTCGCCGCCAGCCTGGGCTTTAACGCTCCGGCAGAGGACTGGCGGCTGGAAGGCAGTGCCGGCATAAACGGCGAAGGCAGCCGCTTTATTGATGGTTTGCTGTTTGGTATGCAGCAATAGTTTTTTATATAGCGGCAGCAAGAGCCATGCTGGTGCAATTTGCACCGTTATTGTGCCTGAACACAGCTGACGCAGGTTACCAAAAAATATTAAGCAACTGAAAGTAAACACTTTTTAAAACTGGCACACTAGCTGCTTAGTTTTAGTTACAGGTTGCAAAGAGGCAACCAAAAGACAAAACCAGCTAACAAGCTAATGGCAAAGGCGCCATCTGGCTGTATCCACAACAGGGTGCAGCCAGATGGCGTTTTTTTTCGCCCTGCTTTTTAAATAATAAAAGGACAGCATAGATGACACAGCCGAATCGTAACAAAAGCACCCGCCTGCTGTTGGCCCTCGGCTTAAGCCTTAGCCTGCCGGCATGGGCCGCACCGGAAAAGCCGGATTTAAAGCTTGGCTTTATTAAGCTGACCGATATGGCACCGCTGGCGGTAGCGCTGGAGCGCGGTTACTTTGAAGACGAAGGCCTGTATGTGCAGTTAGAAGCCCAGGCCAACTGGAAAGTGCTGCTGGACCGCGTCATTGACGGCCAGCTCGACGGCGCCCATATGCTGGCCGGTCAGGCCTTGGCGGCCAGCATCGGCATAGGCACCCAAGCAGCAATGCAAACCGCCTTGGTGCTGGATTTAAACGGCAATGCCTGCACCGTTAGCAACGCCGTATGGCAGCAGATAGTACCGCAGGTGGCGCGTAATAGTGCAGGTAAACCGGATTATCCGGTTGGTGCTGATGCACTGCAGGCGGCGCTGGCGGCAAAAACCAAACAAGGTAAAAAGCTGCAATTTGGCATGGTATTTCCGGTATCGAGCCATAACTATGAGCTGCGTTACTGGCTGGCTGCCGGTGGCGTGCATCCGGGCTTTTACGCGCCAGAGCACGGCGATAACAGCGGCCAGCTAAAAGCCGATGTACTGTTATCGGTAACGCCGCCACCGCAAATGCCGGCGACGATGGAAGCCGGTACCATTGATGGTTACTGCGTTGGCGAGCCATGGAACCAGCAGGCGGTACTGCGTGATTTGGGCGTGCCCTTAGTCACAAATTACGATATTCACACTAACCTGGCAGAGAAAATCTTCGGCGTTAGCCAAAGCTGGGCTGAGCGTTACCCAGAAACCCACTTTCATCTGGTTAAAGCCTTGATCCGCGCCGGCCATTGGCTGGATGCCGATAACAACGCCAACCGCGCCGCGGCGGCCAAACTGATTTCGCAGCCGTTTTATGTTGGTGCCGATGAAAACGTTATTGCCAACAGCATGACCGGGGTGTTTGCCTATGAGCGCGACGATATCCGTGAAACGCCGGACTTTAATGTGTTTTTCCGCTACCACGCTACCTACCCCTACTACTCAGATGCTGTCTGGTATTTAAGCCAGATGCGGCGCTGGGGCCAAATCAGCGAGGCCAAGCCCGACAGCTGGTATCAGGATATTGCTAAACAAGTGTTTCAGCCGGCGCTGTACCAACGCGCTGCCAAAGCGCTGATTGCTGAAGGTAAGCTTACTGAGGCTGATTTTCCGGACTTTAGCGTGGAAAGCGGCTACCGGTCACCGGAAGCCACCCGCTTTATCGACGGCAAACAGTTTGATGCCACAGCGCCAAACGCCTATCTGCAGCAATTTGCCATTGGCCAGAAAGACTAACAGGAGCATAACGATGAGCGCTATTCCAACGCAATGGTCAAGGGTTAAAAGCGTGTTACCGGGCCAGCAACAACTGGCACAGTGGCTGAAACAAAGCCTGTTATCGGCCGCCGGTATTGCCGTGTTTGTCTTGCTGTGGCAACTGCTGGCCAGTCAGATCACTACCTCGCTGGGCAGTTTTCCCGGGCCGCTGCAGGTAGCACAGCAATGGTCCGGCCTGGTGGCTGAGCATAAAGCGGAGAAAGTGCGTGAGGCAGCTTTTTTTCAGCGCCAGCTTGAGCGTAACAGCGCCACCCTGGCCGCCAACCCGGATGCTGTGGTTAGCGTGCGGCCCTATAACGGCCGGCCGACCTTTTTCAGCCAGATTTTTACCAGCCTTTACACCGTACTCACCGGCTTTGTATTGGCATCAATACTGGCAATACCGGCCGGTATTGTTATCGGGCTAAGCCCCAGGCTGTACAGCGCCTTTAACCCGCTTATTCAGCTGTTTAAGCCGGTATCGCCACTGGCCTGGTTGCCGCTGGTGACCATTTTGGTCAGCGCCTTGTATCAAAGCGAGCAACCGCTGTTTGCGCGCTCGTTTTTGGTGTCGGTATTTACCGTTACGCTGTGTTCCTTGTGGCCCACCCTGCTTAACACCATTGTTGGCGTGAGTAATATCTCGCCCGATTTACAAAACGTCAGCCGCGTACTGCAACTGAACTGGTTAACTCATGTGCGGCGCATTGTGCTGCCCTCGGCGGTGCCGATGATCTTTACCGGCCTGCGCTTATCGCTCGGCATTGCCTGGATGGTGCTGATCGCCGCCGAGATGCTGGCGCAAAACCCGGGCCTGGGCAAGTTTGTCTGGGATGAATTTCAAAACGGCTCGTCCGACTCGCTCAGCCGCATCTGTGTGGCTGTGCTGGTGATTGGCTTAATCGGCTATGCGCTGGATCGGCTGATGCTGCAACTGCAGCAGCGGGTGAACTGGGATAAAAGTGCCACTCTTAGATAAAACATCAGTGCGCCAGGAGATAATGTATGCAAAAACCACATTTAGAACTCAGCCAGCTGGGGATCAGCTTCCCGACGCCAAAAGGGCCCTTTGTTGCCCTGCAAAACGTTAATCTGGAGATTGGCAAAGGCGAATTTATCAGCCTGATTGGCCACTCCGGCTGCGGTAAATCAACGGTACTGAATCTGGTCGCCGGTTTGCTGCAGGCAAGCAGTGGCGGCGTAATTTTAAACCAAAAAGAAGTCAATGCCCCGGGGCCGGAGCGCGCTGTGGTGTTTCAAAACCACTCGCTGCTGCCCTGGCTTAGCGTGTACCAGAATGTTGAGCTGGCGGTAAAACAAGTGTTTCGCGGCCAGAAAAACAAAAGAGAAATGCGCGACTGGATAGAGCATAACCTGGCGCTGGTGCAAATGAGCCATGCCCGTGATAAGCGCCCGGCGGAGATTTCCGGTGGTATGAAGCAACGGGTCGGTATTGCCCGTGCCTTAGCCATGCAGCCGCAGGTACTGCTGATGGATGAGCCGTTCGGTGCCTTAGATGCGCTGACCCGTGCCCATTTGCAGGACTCACTGATGGACATTCAGGCACAGCTGAATAACACCGTGATTATGATCACCCACGATGTCGATGAAGCCGTGCTGTTATCGGACCGCATCGTGATGATGACCAACGGCCCGGCGGCCACCATCGGCGAAGTTCTGCAAATTGAGCTGCCGCGGCCGCGCAACCGCATTGCGCTGGCCGATTGCGCCACCTACAACCATTACCGCCACCAAGTGCTGAGCTTTTTGTATGAAAAGCAGCGCAAAGTGGAAGTATTAGCTAAAGCTGAGCCGGTAAAAGCTGCGGTTAATACATCAGAGGCGCTGACGGCAAAGGAGAAACGGGCATGACAGAAGCAGAGCTGATTATTATCGGTAATGGCATGGCCTGTCAGCGCTTGCTGACAGAGTTAGTGCAACAGCCGAACCGGCCATCAAGCATAGTGGTATTTGGCGCTGAAGCTAAGCCGGCCTACAACCGTGTGCTGCTGTCCGGTCTGCTAAGTAATGAGCTGCCCGACAGCGCCGCCGAACTGGTAAGCCCGGATTGGTACGCTGAGCACAATATCGAGTTGATTTGCGACGATGCGGTGGTGCTGATTGATCGCGAGCGCAAGTTAGTAGTAAGCCGCCACGGCCGCTACCGCCGCTACCGGCAACTGGTGCTGGCCTGTGGTGCCCTGCCGCTGACACCAGGCTATGCCAACGAGAAGGCCAACAAGAATGCTAACGAGAATGCCAGGGATAGCGACCAGATTTTGCGCCCCGGTATTTGCCATTTTCGTAACTGGCAGGATTTAGCCACGCTGCGCCTGGCTGGCCAGCAATTACAACATGCGGTGGTGGTAGGCGGTGGTTTTCTTGGTCTGGAAGCCGCCGAAGGCCTGCGTAAACTCGGCATGCAGGTCAGCCTGTTGCAGCGCGGTGCTTATCTGCTAAACCGACAGCTTGATGCCAGCGCCGCCGGTTTACTGCAACAACAACTGACGCAGCGTGGCTTAAATATTATCACCAACAGCGAAATCAGTAGCCTTAACTATCGCCGCGGCCAATTGCAGTCTGTGGCGCTAACCAGCGGTCAGCAGCTTAAAGCCGATTTAGTGGTGCTGGCACTGGGCATTCGCCCGAATATCAGCCTGGCACAGCAATCTGGCCTTAGCGTTAAACGCGGCATCCTCGTTAACCGCAACTTACAAAGCTCAGACAGCGCCATTTATGCGTTAGGCGAATGTATTGAGCTTAACGGCGAAACCTTTGGTTTAGTAGCGCCAATTAACGATCAGGCGACACAGCTGGCGCAAACATTGTGCGGAAAACCTGCGCCCTATTGCAGCGAACAGGCAGCAACTCAGCTGAAAATAAGCGGTATTGCGCTTAGCTCCTGTGGCGATATTGCCACGCTTTGTGCCAATGCCGACAGCTTTGATGGCTGCACAGATTATCTCGATAGCGAACTTAATGAATACCGCCGGCTGTGGTGGCGCGGGCCTTACTTAGTCGGTGCCGTGCTGTATGGCGATACCGGCCTGAGCCAACAACTCAGCCAGCTGATTAATCAGCAGCAGCCCTATCATGGCTGTCGCAGCGCGCTGTTGCTTGGCCAAATCGAACCCGGCCCGGTCAGCAGTGCCGCGACAGAGCCCGCCGCTGTCAACGAACCACAACAAGATGCCGCTTAGGAGCACGACGATGACAACAAGCATCACAAAACAACTGCTGGTGATCGGCAATGGCATGGTTGGCCAGCATTTTATTGAGCAATTTCTGACCCGAGCTGATGCAGCGCAGTGGCAACTCACAGTATTTGCCTTTGAGGACAGGCCCGCCTACGACAGAGTGCATTTATCCGATTACTTCAGCGATGGCAATGCCGGCAAACTGCAACTGGCCCCTGACAGCTTTTATAGCGATAACAACCTGGCCTTAAAGCTGAACGAGCCGGTGCTGGCGATTGACCGCGACGCCAAAACGGTAACCACCGCTAAGGCGCGTTACTTTTACGACAAGCTGGTACTGGCTACCGGCTCTTACCCTTTTGTACCGCCAATTGCCGGTAACGATAACGCCCACTGCCTGGTGTACCGCACCATTGCCGATCTGGAAGCGATCAGTGCCAGCAGCAAAGGCGCCCGGGTTGGCGTGGTAATAGGCGGCGGCCTGCTGGGGCTGGAAGCGGCCAATGCGCTGAAACTGCAGGGCTTAGAAGCCCATGTAGTGGAATTTGCGCCGCAATTAATGCCGGTGCAACTGGATAAAGATGGTGGCGAGCTGCTACGCCGTAAAATTGAGCAGTTAGGCGTTAGTGTGCATACCGACAAAGCCACCAGCAGCATTACGCCAGGCACAGAGCAGCGCTTACAGCTTAACTTTGCTGATGGCAGCGTGCTGCAAACCGATTTAATTGTGTTCTCCGCCGGGATCCGGCCGCAGGACCAACCCGGCAAAGACGCCGGTTTAGAGCTGGGCGCACGCGGCGGCATCGTTATCAACAACCAGTGCCAAACCAGCGACAGCGATATCTATGCCATTGGCGAATGCGCACTATGGCAGGGCCAGTTGTTTGGCCTGGTGGCGCCGGGTTATCAGATGGCGCGCACTGCCGCAGCGGTGCTAAGCGGCGATAACAGCCACAGCTTTACCGGCGCCGATATGTCAACCAAGCTGAAGCTGCTCGGTGTTGATGTCGGTTCCATTGGCGATGCACATGGCCGCACACCAGGCAGTATCAGCCTGCGTTATCGCAATGACTTGCTGGGCGAGTACCGCAAATTAGTGCTGAGTGCGGACGGCAAACAACTGCTGGGCGCAGTGCTGGTGGGTGATAACAGCTATTACGACAGCTTATTGCAATATGCGCTGAACGGCATTGCTTTGCCTGCCGATCCACAAAGCCTGATCCTGCCACAAAGCAGCGGCAAGGTACTTTTGGGCCCGGCGGCACTGCCCGCTACGGCCACGCTGTGCTCTTGTCATAATGTTAGCAAAGACGCCATTTGTGCTGCGCTCGATAGCGGCGTGCAGGACTTAGCTGGCATTAAAAGCTGCACTAAAGCCGCCACCGGCTGTGGTGGCTGCGCTGCACTACTAAAAAGCGTGGTCGAGCACGAACTCACAGCCCGCGGCGTGGCGGTAAGCACCGATCTGTGCGAGCACTTCAGTTATAGCCGCCAGCAGCTGTACCATCTGGTACGGGTCGATGGCGTTAAAACCTTTAATGAGCTGATACAGCGCCATGGCCGTGGTCATGGCTGCGAAATCTGTAAACCGGCGGTGGCCTCGATTCTGGCCAGTTGCTGGAACGAGCCGGTACTGGCCAAACCGCATGTCGCCCTGCAAGACACTAACGACACCTTTTTAGCCAATATGCAGAAAAACGGCACCTACTCGGTAGTACCGCGCATTCCGGGCGGCGAAATAACCCCGGCAATGTTGATCAGCATTGGCAAGGTGGCGGAGCAATATCAGCTGTATACCAAGATCACCGGCGGCCAGCGCATTGATTTGTTTGGTGCTACGCTGGATCAGTTGCCGCTGATCTGGCAACAGCTGATCGATGCCGGCTTTGAAACCGGCCATGCCTATGGCAAGTCGCTGCGCACGGTAAAATCCTGTGTTGGCAGTACCTGGTGTCGTTATGGCGTGCAGGACAGTGTCAGCATGGCCATTTTGCTGGAGAACCGCTACAAGGGCGTGCGCGCGCCGCACAAAATTAAAATGGCCGTCTCCGGCTGCACCCGCGAATGCGCCGAAGCCCAAAGCAAAGACGTCGGCGTAATTGCCACTGAAAATGGCTGGAACCTGTATGTCTGCGGCAATGGCGGCATGAAACCGCGCCACGCTGACTTATTTGCTACCGACTTAAATGACGAGCAGTTGCTGAGCTATATCGACCGGCTGTTGATGTTTTATATCAAAACCGCTGACCGCCTGCAGCGCACCGCCACCTGGATGAATAACCTCGAAGGCGGCCTGGACTATCTGCGCGATGTGATTATTCACGACAGCCTGGGCCTGGGCGCCGAGCTCGAAGCGCAGATGCAGCTGTTAATAGGCAATTACCAGTGCGAATGGCAAACCGTACTGAATGACCCGGCGCAGCGCGCCCGCTTTAACAGCTATGTTAATGCCGCAGCCCCTGCACGCAGCGAGTTTGGTTTTACGCCTGAGCGCGGCCAGTTGATCCCCACCCGCCAGCTCAAAATCGACAGTAAGGAGACCAGCCTATGAGCCAGCTTGCCTATGCCTTAGACAGTCAGCCCGGCGTACAACAGCAGCCGGTTTTATTGTGTCAGCAGCAAGATTTAGTGCCGTTCTCCGGCGTAGCGGCACGTTTTGCAGAGCATGCCATAGCGCTGTTTTACCTGCCCGGCCAGGACGTCGAGTTGTATGGCGTTAGCCATATCGACCCTGCGACAGGCGCACCGGTTATCGCCCATGGCCTGATTGGTGAAAGCGGCGGTGAGTTTTATATCGCCGCGCCACTGCACAAGCAGCAATACCGGCTCAGCGATGGCCAGTGCTTAAGCGACAGCGAGCTGAAATTGCAGGTTTTTGCTGTGCAGCTACAGCACGGCCAGGTCTGGCTGCTACCCCCAACGGAGTAGTCAGGCGCCCCTTAATGGCAATAACAAAAGCAGATAAAAGCTTTTAAGCTTAACGACACAACACCGAGCAAGGCGCTCTAAAGCAGTATTGCAAAGCCATACTGCCATGAGGCCTTTGCCGTGGCACTAACGCCACCGGGTAAGTCTGGAAACGGCCTTACCTCCCCACTTGGAAAGGTGAATTATGTTAACTGACGCCTATGCGCGCCGCTTTAGTTATTTGCGGCTGTCTGTCACTGAAAGTTGCAATTTTCGTTGCAGCTATTGCCTGCCTGACGGTAATGACTGCGACTCCCGTAGCGGCGAGCTTAACCTGACTGAAATTCGCCGCTTAGTCACCGCCTTTGCCAAACTGGGCACCCGTAAGGTACGGATTACCGGCGGCGAGCCATCGCTACGTAAAGACCTGACTGAAATTATCGCTACCTGCAAAGCCGTGCCCGGCATTGAAAAAGTGGCACTAACCACTAACGGCTATCGTTTAAAGCGCGATGCGCTGGCCTGGCAAGCAGCCGGGTTGGATGCAGTGAATGTCAGTGTCGATAGCTTAGATGCTGATACCTTTCATCTGGTGACCGGTCAGGACAAGCTTGCCGATATCTTAGATGGCATAGCGCACGCTAAAGCCATTGGTATTAAGCAAGTGAAAATTAATACCGTGCTGTTAAAGCAGCACAATGCGCTGGCGCTGCCCGATTTTCTTAACTTTATTCAGCAGCAGGATATCGCGCTGCGCTTTATCGAGCTGATGCGCACCGGTGACAATGCCGGCTTTTACCAGCGCCAGCATTTAAGTGGCGCCGGTATTCAGCAACAGTTGCTGGCACAGGGCTGGCAGCTAAACGCCAAAGCAAAAACCGACGGTCCGGCGCTGGAGTATTCGCATCCGGCTTATCAGGGCCAACTGGGCCTGATTATGCCCTACAGCAAAGATTTTTGTGCCGATTGCAACCGGCTAAGGGTATCCAGCACAGGCGCGTTGTATTTATGCCTGTTTACCGACAGCCACCAGGACTTACGTAGCCTGCTGCAAAACGATGACAGCGCGCCCTTGATGCGTTTTCTACAACAAGCGGTGCAAGGCAAAGCCTTCAGCCATCAGCTGGCGCAGGATTACAGCGGCAGCACCCGTCATTTAGCCCAGATTGGTGGATAGCAGGTGGTTAACATGAGCAGCAATAAACCCTTTAGCGCACTGATTTTAGCTGGCGGTCAATCCAGCCGTATGGGTCAGGATAAAGCGTTGCTGCAACTTAATGGCCAAAGTCTACTTGAGCATATGCAGCAACTGGCGCTGGATAGCGGTGCCGTAGAGGTGCTGATTAGCCGCAACCAACCGGGCTTTATTGCCGATGCTGAGTCAGCGCAGCAGCAAGGACCTTTAGCCGGTATTTTAGCGGCATTACAACACTGCAGCAGCACACAGTTACTGGTACTGCCTATTGATACACCACTGTTAAGCGCCGCCAGCCTGCAACAGCTGGTGCTGCAAGCCAATGGTGCCGCTGCTTATTTTGCCAATAGCCCACTGCCCTGTGTGCTACCGGTTAGCCCGGCGCTAAGCGAGCTTATCAGCAACCAATTGCGCAGCGGTCAGCGCCCGGTAAAAGCGCTGCTAAGCAGCCTTAATGCCATAGCCCTGCCAGCGCCAACAACAGAACTACTCAATACCAATACACCAGCAGACTGGCAGCAATGTCTGGCAGTAGTTAACACCGGGAGCCTGTATGCCTAAGCCTGATTTACGCCGGTTTTATCCGCTCAATATCGCCGTACTCACGGTATCGGACAGCCGCAGCAGCGCTAACGACAGCAAGAGTGACAGCAGTGGCGACTTGCTCTGTGGGCTGTTGCAAAGTGCCGATCACCAGCTGGCCGCGCGCGCCTTATTACCCAATAACAAATACCAGCTGCGCGCTACCTTAAGCCAGTGGATCGCAAGCGATACCATTCAGGTAGTGCTGATTAATGGCGGTACCGGTTTTAACAAGGGCAACTGCACCGTTGAGGCCATAACACCGTTGCTGGATCGGCCGGTACCGGGTTTTGGTGAGCTGTTCCGCCAGTTATCGTTTAGCGAGCTGGGCTCAGCCGCGCTGCAATCCGGCGCTCTGGCAGGCCTGGCCAATGGCACCCTGCTCTTTGCCATGCCAGGCTCCGGCGGCGCCTGCACCCTTGCGATGCAACAACTTATTTTACCGCAGTTAGATAACAAAACCGGGCCCTGCAACTTTGTTGCCCATGTAAAAAACAGCCCAAGCCAGAGTTGTGGAGCTTAAGATGACAGCAACCCTTACCCATTTGGATCAGAGCGGCGCTGCGACTATGGTCGATGTCAGCGCCAAGCCAAACACCACCCGGCTGGCCCGCGCCGGCGCCTTAGTGCAAACCACGCCACAGGTGATTGATTTAATTGCCCGGGCATTGCTGAAAAAAGGCGATGTACTGGCCACCGCCCGCATTGCCGGCATTATGGCGGCGAAAAAAACCAGCGAGCTTATTCCGCTGTGCCATCCGCTGCTGTTAAGCAAAGTATCAGTCGATTTTCAGCTGCTGCCGGAGCAAGGCCAAATTCAGATAGAAAGCTGCTGTGTGCTTAGCGGCAGCACCGGCGTGGAAATGGAGGCACTCACTGCCGCCTCGGTTGCCGCCTTAACCATTTACGATATGTGTAAGGCAGTAGATAAAGCGATGAGTATCAGCGATATCCGTCTGCTGGAGAAAACCGGCGGCAAGTCAGGGCATTACCTTGTGGAGGCAGTATGATTAAAATTCTGTTTTTCGCCGCGCTGCGCGAGCGGCTTGATTGCGAACAATACCTGCTTAGTTGCGATGGCAAAATGTTGCAGGTGGCCGATGTACTGCAGCAACTGCAAAGCCGTTGCCATAACTGGCAGCAGGAACTTAGCCGCAGCGATTTGCTCTGCGCCGTAAATCAGCAACTGGTACCGTTAACGGCCAGCGTGCAGGATGGCGATGAGCTGGCGTTTTTCCCGCCGGTAACCGGTGGCTAGCAGGTGGTAAAGGATATGAACATCTTTGTTGCAGTACAAAGCGATGATTTTTGTGTCGCCAGTGAATACGACGAGCTACGCCGCCACTCAGCTTGTGGCGCTGTCGTCACTTTTAGTGGCCTGGTACGTGAGCTAAGCGATAACACCCTGCACAGCATGACGCTGGAACACTACCCCGGCATGACAGAACAAGCCCTTATCGCTATTGCTCAGCAGGCACAGAGCCGCTGGCAGCTTGGCGCGGTGCATATTATTCACCGCGTTGGCCCCCTTAAACCGAATGAGCAAATCGTGTTTGTCGGCATTGCCAGCGCGCATCGCGCTGGCGCCTTTGCCGCCTGTGAATTTATTATGGATTACCTGAAAAACCGCGCGCCATTCTGGAAAAAAGAGCATACCGCCAGCGGTGATTATTGGGTTGCAGCCAAAGCCAGCGACAGCCAGGCGCTGGCGCGCTGGGAGTAGCCAATGCGTCAGTTACTGCTGGTAGTGTGCTTTCTCTACGCTGTAACCGCCGATGCCAGTGACAAGCTGACTATCGCAGCCGCATCTGACTTACGCTATGCGCTGGATGAAATCAGCACACTGTTTCGCCGGCAACACCCCGCACTGGCGCTAAATATTGTCTATGGCGCCAGCGGCAAACTCAGCACGCAAATCCGCCATGGTGCACCCTATGACATGTTTTTCTCGGCCGACAGCCAGTTCCCGGCACAGCTGTATCAGGACGGCCTGGCAGCAACAGCGCCACAGCCGTATGCACTGGGGCATTTAGTACTGTGGAGCCCAAAACAAAATATGGCCGGAATTAGCCTGAGCCAACTGCCTGAGCTTAACTTTAACCGCCTCGCCATTGCCCAGCCCGCCCATGCGCCTTATGGCCAGCGCGCCAAACAAGCACTGCAGGCTGCCGGGGTGTGGGCCGCAGTAGAACCCAAATTGGTGTATGGCGAAAATATCGCCCAAACCGCGCAGCTGGCGCAAAGCGGTGGTGCCGATATCGCCATTATTGCGCTGTCGCTGGCCAAGTCTCCCGCGCTGGCTAAGCTTCCACAACTGGCCAGCCAGGGCTATCAGCTAATACCGGCAGAGCTGCATCAGCCGCTGCTGCAGGCTTATGTGATTACCCGCCAAGGTGCCGATAACCACAATGCCAGGCTGTTTAGCGCTTTTATGGCCAGCGCTGAAGTGCTACGCATTATGCAGCGCTATGGTTTTGAGCTTCCGGCCAGTCAACCGCAAAGCAGTCAGGAGTAACGCTATGCCGGAGCTTTTCGCCACGCTAAGCCCGCAGGACTGGCAAGCCATCCGGCTCACGTTAAAGCTGTGTTTATACACCACTATTATTTTATTGCTGCTGGGTACACCGCTGGCTTGGTGGTTGTCACTTAGCCACAGCAAACTACGCACTGCTATTCAGGCGATAGTGGCGCTGCCGTTGGTATTACCGCCAACGGTGCTGGGGTTTTATTTATTGTTACTGCTGGGGCCGCATGGTGCCGTTGGCAGTACCTTAGAGCAACTGGGGCTTAATCATCTGGCGTTTAGTTTTAGCGGCATTTTAATCGGCTCGGTGATTTACTCGCTGCCTTTTACCGTACAACCACTGCTGGAAAGCTTTCGCCGCATGGGGCCAAGGCCGCTGGAAGTAGCCGCAACCTTAGGTGCCGGCAAGCTGGATCAGCTGTTTAGCGTGGTACTGCCGCTATGCCGCGGCGGTTTTATCATCGCCGCCACCTTAACCTTTGCCCATACGCTGGGCGAATTTGGTGTGATCTTAATGCTCGGCGGCAGTATCCCGGGCGAAACCCAGGTGTTATCGGTGCTGATTTACGATCACACTGAAGCGATGAACTACGCTCAGGCGCAGCAGCTATCGCTGGGCTTAGTTATCAGCGCCTTTGTGGTGTTGTTTATTGTCTATGGCTTAAACCGCCGTTTTGAGCGCGAGGCCGTCCTGTGATGAACAATGTAATCAGCCTGTTTCATCGCACCGCGCGCCAGGGCAAACCCAGGCTGGCAGCCGGGCAGCGGGCGGCTCCATCAGCTCCGGCGGCTCCATCAGCCCCGGCGGTTCCATCAGTCCCGGCAGTCCCGGCGGCCCCGGCAGCCCCGGAAACTGCCGGTTTAACCCTGGCGTTAACTATTCAGCGCGGTGATTTTTCTCTGCAGCTTAACAACAGCTTGCCGCTACAGGGCGTAACAGCGTTATTTGGCCGCTCCGGCTGTGGTAAAACCACCTTGCTGCGCGCTATTGCGGGGCTGGATCGCCATGCCGGTGCCAAAGTGCAATGTGGCGCCGCCATATGGCAAAAGGGCAACACCTTTGTGCCGGTGCATCAGCGCCGTATTGGCATGGTGTTTCAGGAAAGTAGTTTATTGCCGCACTTAACAGTTGCGCAAAACCTGCTGTATGGCTTTAACCGGCTGGCAAAACCCACGGCAATACAGCTACAACCCGAGCAGGTGATCCAACTGCTGGAGCTAACGCCATTATTGCAGCAAGCACCAGAGCAACTCTCCGGCGGCCAGCGCCAGCGCGTGGCACTGGGCCGCGCCCTGCTATGCCAGCCGCAATTGCTGTTGCTGGATGAGCCGCTGGCATCGTTGGATCAGCAAAGCCGCAGCGAGATTTTGCCGTTTTTACAACGCATCGCCAGCCAAACCGGTATTCCGATGCTGCTGGTAAGCCATCAATTGGACGACGTGGTAAAACTGGCCGATCATCTGGTACTAATGCAACACGGCCGCATTCACAGCCAGGGCCCGCTGCAACAGCAGTTACTACAACCCGAACTAGCCGCTATCGGCGCTATGTCGCTATTGCATGCCAAAAGCCACGGCAGCAATAACCATCTACTTAAGCTCAGCATTGGCAAACAGCAGTTACAACTACCGGCGCCGCTGCATGGCGATACAGCAAGTTACTCACCCACTTCATACCGCTTACGTATTCAGGCCCGCGATGTGGCGCTTAGCCTAACACCGCTTAGCGACAGCTCGGTCAGTAATCAATTGCAAGTCAGCATCAGCGGCTTTAACCCCGCCCCCCACCCGGCCGAAACCCTGGTGCGGCTAACACTGGAAGGCCAGCCACTGCAGGCACTGCTAACCACACAGTCAGTTGAACGGCTGGGTTTACAAATTGGGCAGTTGGTATATGCGCAGATTAAGGCAGTGGCGTTGGATTAGAGTTTAAAAAGTCTTGTTCAACAGTTAAGAATATCGGCAATACTCTAAAATTTTCAACTTTGTTGCTTACTTGTACTTTTTCTATTATTGTATGTCGATTTTTTGGCTACATGGAAGACACGCTAATGACTAAAAATAAATGGCCTTCTGACTATCCTAAACATTTAGATATCCCTCCTGAAGCTGCTACAGGCATTCACGATACACTGCATCGGATTGTTCGAAACCAAGTCCCTAATGATAGTGATTTTTTAGCAAGCTATAAGGACCCGCGCCAGAAATGTTTAGCTAGAAATCCTGCGATTAAAAGCAAGCCAAGTTATTATGGAACTTCATTTTTCTCTACTAAAGAAGGAATTGATAAAGTGGTAGAAAGAAGTCCCGAAAAGTTTGCACATGACTTTGTGGCAATCGGTGAGATCGAGCCGAATCATGGAAAAGGCGAGTACTCTACCAACACTGATCATGTCACAGTTTGGTTTTATGAAGGAATATACCCAAAAGGATTTAAAGTTATATGAGCACTAGAGATGAATTGCTATTTTTAGAGAGTGCTCGCTATGGAGTGCTATATTACCATAACGTGTATAGCTATTATGATGAACCAATAATTTTCACCGCACTCAACGAGTATGACCAGCTGTTTTTTTGCTATAGCCTAGGAAATAATGAAACTCATGATCGGTGGATCATTGTTCCGACATCTCAAGATAAAGTTAACAAGTTGGAGCAGAAAGATCTATCTATTACAGGGATGATAAAGCAGGTCGGAAAAATAAAAATTCTTTTATTAGAAATAGATTTAAATGACTTCAGCATAAAAGAAAGCCTTATAAACTCGAAAAAATTTAACTTTAAGATGCCAAACGAGAATGTTTTCATACATGAAAATATTAACTATGATGGAAGAAGAAAACACACACACAGAATACGCATTGCTAAAACTTCAAGTTCAGAAATAATGTCGGAAGTTTTAAATAAAGTATCAGAAGTTTTCGGAGAATTCTGCCGTCACTATCTCAGAAAACATGACATATCTGTTTCATTATTTCCACAAGATGCAGTTGAGGGTTCATTTGTTTATCGAGTTAAAACGAAAGCAAAAGATGACCATCTCTTTAAAACAAAAGGGTATGAACTATTATCAAAAGTATCTATAAATGACAGTTTTACAAACGCATTGAAGCAACAAGAGATTGATTTGAGAATTGTAAGAAAACTTTTTGACTTAATAGGCACTAACAATATCGAAATTCAACTTATAGATGAAGATACTACTGACACAGTATTGAATTTATCACCAAGTTATGTTAGAGAAATCATTCCGGAAGTTGATAACTTGCTTGGAGCCTACCTTGATAGCAGCATGGTTCCACAAGCTGATAATTTAAGTAGAATTAAAAAATATTTAAGTCTTTTGGCAGATAAGCATTTAGTAACAGCAGAAGAACTTGATGTCGATCCGAGACAAGTAGATTACTACAGAGATGCTTGCAAGATTTTGTCTCTAATCCATGACTACTCATCATTAACACCTTTAGGTTTGAAAGTTGCACAATCTCAAAGCAACCATGAATGGATAAACATAATTCAAAGACAATTTGAAGAGTCTGACTGTGGTAGTTTATGGATGTTAAATCAAAAAGTTGATTCTTTACTAGAGATTGATGAAGGTTCTGCAGTTCAATTCTTAATAGAAAATTGTAATGGGCTCAGTATTAGTACAAGTACGAGAAGAGCCCAAACATTAAAATCATGGGTTAAAGCTTTCAAACAGTATTCCTAACTTGCAATATCCTTGTTTTAGTGATTTCTACAGCTTCAGCATTAAGGTCGTTCCCTTTAAAGTTACGACCAAGTATCTCTGCCGCTTGACCTACGAAACCTGCCCCACAAAAAGGGTCAATTACTATTTCATCTTCCTTTGAACTTTGAATAATCAAAGTCTTCGCAAGGTTAACAGGTTTCTCGGTTGGATAGCCTTTCCAAATTCTCTTCTCAGTTAAAACATCTGGTATTGATAAGTCGTTTATTTTTCGCTTTCCCTTTTCAAAGAAAAGAATGAACTCATATCTCGCTCGATAATGGTAACCCATCCCAATTACTACCTTGTCCCACACTATTGGCTTCCAGAATTTAAATCCTACAGCTTCTGCGATAGGTTTTATCACAAACATAGTTTCTTGATCACAAAATAAATAAAAGTGAGAATTTTTTTTCAATACTCTAAATACTTCCTCAAAGAACTCTTCAAAACGAGAATTTGGAAATATTTCAAACCATTGATTACTTGACGATTTACTGTTTTTAAGTCTAGTAGTAGTGCCTACTTTTCTGTGTTTCTCTAGAGATTCATAAGGAGGATCTGTTATTACTAGATCTATTGATGAATTCGGTAAAGTTTTAAGCCAATCAACCGCATCTTGATTAGATACATCTACTGTCTTAAAACTAGCATCGTTAGCTTCAGTCATGCTTACCTTGCATAGTGGTTATTTATACAGTGCATTATCGCATGGATATTTATAGAGGTCACCAAATTATATTTTTAATAACTAAGTTGGGTACAACCTAAATTTTGCAAGCGCCGAGGGTCGATCTTGCGTTCTGACATGCATTTCCGCTTCAGCATAAGTAAGTGAGTTAACCTTAAACCAACTGTTACATTTTCCGAAAAAACACACTTGGTCAAGCATTTAAATGGCATGTGCTTAGATGGCTGGATAACGCTGGTTTGCGCTGATGGTTAAAGCAGAGGGACGCTTTGCGAAGTGTTTTAGCTTTTAATAGTAAGCTCTTACTGCACAGGGCAATTACCGATTATATCGGACGGAATTTCCAATTTTTAGGATGTCGGCTGCCATGCAATACCGCATAGATCACAATAACATTTTCTTTTTCAGCGAAATAAACAGCAAATGGAAACTTAGAGCGATATAACTCACAGCTTTTGACGGATTTCATTTAATACCGTTGTTGCATCACGGCCCTGATTGCCGTCCTGTTCATAGGCATCAAGCCGGCGATCTAATTCTGCCCGTTGCGCATCGGTAACCGGCAGCGCTTGCTGATCTTGCGCAATGCTGTCCCATAAATCTTCAACCAATTGCACACGTTGCAGCAACGGTAAATCACGTAATGTTGGGTTCATAACAGCCCCCGGATAACGTTTCATTTAAGTGAAAGCACAGCGTAATTTAACCGGATGAAGTTCGCAATCATCAATCAGTGCAGCGCCAGATTAAACGGAGCCAAATTTGCAGGCAAAACAACATTACGCAATTAGCCCGTTTGGCATTGCGTTACGCAAAGCAACTGACCATTTCATTTGATCTGAAAATCTTCTGTCAAATTACGCCAGTGCTGCTTTAGCTTAAGTTTGTGATCGTCATGCATTGGCAGGTTGTTGATGGCCTCTGGCCAAAGGCTCCTGGCTTTTGCTATGGCATCATCCAGATGAGGTTTAATGGCTCGCCAAGGGATGCCGGCGCGGTCAGCCCACAACTGAAAGTTTGCCAGCGAAACGCCGTACCATTGTTTGGTTTTGCCTAAATTAAGGGCAAAGTGCCTTTCGCCGTCAATATATACACTGGTTGTGACGATGTCGTAAGCCGGTGACAGCCGTGGCGTGACTTGATCAGCATAGAGCAAGCTCCAATTCTTCAGGTGTGCATCGCCGTTGGCGAGCAGGATATTACCCAACAGCCGTCTGGCAAATTGTTGCGCGTCAGCCAGGCCGTCTCCGGAAAAATCATAGATAATCTTGCCAATTTGCTCATAGTTCGCCGATTGGTATTTTTCATGCGGATACTTCACTAATACCTGAGCAAAATCTTCCATGTGAATACGGATATTATCGTTGCGATCAAAACGTTTTATCGCAAAGGCCAGCTTTTCATCAGGCAGATTTATCGGCGGAAGGTTGTCCAGTTTATTCAGTTCAACCAGCTTGATCTCGGGAATGTCGATGCCAACCAGTGCCGCAAGTTTCATTGCCGTGTACTCGTTCAGCGGTACATCTTTATGTTTGGTCGACGGTGTTTTGATTATCCAATCTCCCAACACATCACCTTTGGCCAGGTTGTAGCGTCCATCCTTTTCCTTCATGGAAAACTTCATCTGCACACCCGCCAACGAAAACTTGTTCTCTGCGGCTGTTTTATTAAATTTAACGGCTCTGGCGTTGCGGTGTGTACTAAGCACGGTGTCTGGCACGTCTTCTGGTTCCATAGGCTCAGCTACCAGAGCGCCGGGCAAATCCGCGCCCAAATAGGAAAGAATATGGAATTCGTTATCGACATGCACTTTAAGGCCTTGTGCGATTAACTCCCTTAACGCACCTTCCGGCAGCAGATTGGATAATATAGGGTGCAACCTTTGGTTTCTTGACCAGGGTTCAGCCATTAATTTTTCAGCTCTGGGAAACGCCGGGTGGGTTATCAGGCTAAAGGTAGGGCGATTAGTGTCCTGCTTAAATTCCCCGGCAAAGCTCAGTACATTTTTACCACTTTGAAATCCGGCCAGGTAGCCCACTAACCTGTTATGCAAGGTTAACTTTAAAACACTTATTTCGTCCGCGAGGCCACTACTCATTGGTCATCTCCCAATAAATCCTGCCATGGGTCATCGGCCAGACTTTTCTGCGCATTTTCAGCTGTGGATTTAGCGGATTGTTGCAGTGAGGGACCTTGTTCCAGTAGCGCGACTACTGCACTGAGTTTTTCTTTCGGGATCAGCAGCAACTCGCTGTTTAACCCCTGCGCTATCAGCTCAAGAGTATTCAATCTGGGGTTACCCTTGGCTTCAAGGCGCTGGTACTGCTGACGGGATACCCCGACACGCAGCAGCATATCGTTCTGTTTTAAACCTAGTGTCAGCCGGCGCTTTTTTATTTGTTGCAGAATAGAGGCCATATTAGTAGTCACATATCTTGCTTTTATATCAATAAGAAACATATTAGCTTCCTATCAGACAAAAAGCAATAAATACGTTTCCTTGTCATACACTACCTTCTGGCAAAACCTTTTCTATTTGCCGCGATCAGGGAATTAGCTTGCTGCAATTAGGAGAGATAAAGTTATTGTCGCCGGACAAAGACATCCGCTAGTCCGCAATTTCGTCATATCCCGCGCCGAGGAATTGCACAAAACAGAAGCCGTGGCCAAAGGGGTCCGCCATTGGTGCCAACTTGCCCCAATTTTGCGTTACGATTGGTTTCTCCAACCGGGCGCCGGCGCGAACCGCTTGCTGAAGACTGGCTTCAATGTCTTCTACCACGAAGTCCAGATGCACCGGTGTCCAATGCCGCCGGTAGTCCCGCTGTTGTGGCAACGCCTCTACCGCTGCTGTGCCGGCGGCTTTGACCAGCAAATAAATGGGGGCCGAACTGCCAAGCATTTCTACGCCAAAACTGCCGAAGCGACGGCCAATGCGCAGGCCGAATGCGGCAGTATAAAAACCCACCGCGCGCTCAAGATCGTCAACATCGATGTTTACCAGCATATTCATAATTTTGTCCCTGAATTGCCTAACGTTCAGTTAAACTATATATCAGCTTTGGCAGAACAACACAGCGCAAAAGGGCTTGGCTACTTTGCCGCCTGCCGCAGCTCTGTTACCAGCTGATAGCCGATCCCCCAGTTATCGGTGCTCACTTCTTCTATCAGCACAAAGGTCGTAGCCGGGTTTTTACCCAGCACATCCACCAGCAGTTGGGTGGTGCCCTGCACCAGCTTGCGTTTTTGCTCGGTGGTTACACCTTCGTCGGTTATTTTGATATTTACATACGGCATAATGTGCTCCTAATGGGTGTTAATAAAAGGGTTGTCGGCGTACAGCTTGGCGACAATACGCCACTGGCCCTGCTCTTTTAGCAAACTCAGATAATCAATGTAGTGCCGGCCCAATAACGGACAGGATACTTTTGCCAGCGCTTGCCCGCCCAAGCATTCCACCGACAAAACTTGATAGGCAAAGGCGTGCCCCAGCGCTGCCGGTACCGGCCGGTTTGCCACCAGCTCCAGCCACTGCTGTTTGCTGCGACGCACCTCGGGGGCGTATAAGCGTGCGTCATCGTCAAAGATCTGATTTAGCAGCGCCGTATCGGCGCGGTGCAAACCATCGAAATATTGCCCGAGCAGCGCGGTAATGGCCGGTAAGTCAGTATCTTGCTCAGCAGCACTCATTATGCTGCCTGCTGCTCTGCCGCTACTGCAGCCTGATAGCCAGGCAAAGCGCGCACCTGGTCAATCATCGCCTGCGCGCGTGGGCCTATGTCGATAGTGACAGCAAAGAACCGGCCCCAACCGGCATACACCGCCAGCAAAATATCAGCGGCAGAGTAACGCTGGCCACCCAGATAAGGCTGGCTTTGCAGCCTGGTTTCTACTAACTGCCACAGCTTGCTGAGCTGATCTGCTGCCGCTTGCAATAGCTGCTGTTTAACGGCACCGTCTGCCAATTGGTTGTTGAGGAAAAACAGCTTGCTGTAAGCCGGATGCACAGTAGCATTGGCAAACATCAGCTGCTGTATCGCCTGTTGGCGCGCCGAAGCTTCAGCCGGTAGTAAATCGTTGGCGTGCTTGTCCAGCAAATACAGCATGATAGCCGCGCCTTCTGTCAACACAGTGCCATCAACCTCTAAAGCCGGTACCGCACCAACCGCATTGATCTGCTGATAATCCGCCACCCTGGCTTTGTGGATCAGTTCAAACGGCTGGCCCAGTTCGCGCAAAATAACCTGAACCGCTAACGAACAAGCACCGGGCGAAAAATACAATTTATACATAGTGAACTCCTGTTGTTAAATACTCCGCAGCGCCGGAGCAACGTCACTATAGCGATGTCTATTGAGTGGATATATAGCTACAATAGAACAAGTTTATTTCCTGCAAGGAAACAATATGGATAAATTAAGAGCCATGCAGCTGTTTGTGCGGGTGGCAGAATTGGGTAGTTTTAGCCAGGTTGCCGGGCAAACCGGTTGCAGCAAATCGATGCTGAGTAAGCAGATAAGCGCGCTGGAACAAACATTGGGCACCAGATTGCTGCAACGTTCCACCCGCAGACTACAGCTAACCCAAGCCGGCGAAGACTATTTACAGCGCTGCCGCGATATTTTGCGCCAGATAGAAGATACCGAAGCCCGTATGCAACAGCAGCAGCAAATACCGCAGGGCAAACTCAGAATTAACGCCGCCATGGCGCTGGGCCTGACGGCGTTGGCACCGGCCTTTGCGGAATTTATGCGGCTATACCCGCAAATTGAGCTGGATATCCAGTTAAGCGACGAAGCGCAGGACTTGCTGCAGCATAATTTTGATTTGGGCTTACGCGTGGCCAGCCAGGCGTTTGACTCGGCTTATGTCGGCCAAACCATTACGCAGTTTAGCTACAGCATCTGTGTCTCGCCAGAGTATTTACGCCAGCACGGCGCCATCAACTGCCCGGAAGATTTACTGAATCATCAGTGTCTTGAGTACAGTTATTTTCGTCATAAGCATATCTGGCCGGTAGGTAAAGATGGCGTAGCAATCAGCGGTAAGTTAAAAGCCAACAGCTCAGTATTTTTACTTGAGATGATTAAACAAGGCATGGGGGTTGGCTTTATTCCGCGCTTTATCAGCTATCAGGCCTTGCAAGATGGCGAAGTAGTTGAAGTGCTGGCAAACGAGCATAAACCGAAGATGACCTTGTTCGCGCTGTATCCGGTACGGCAATTTACCCCGCCCAGATTAAAGCTGTTAATTGAATTTCTGCAAAGTTGGTTTAGCCGGCATCCGTATCTTTAACTGCGCCCGAATCGCCTGCGGTGCGCTACTGCAGCGCCAGGTTAAGCGCGATACCGCCAAGCAAAATGGCGATGGCACCATCAAACAGCTGCCAGCGTTTGGCCGAGTTAAGCCAGATTTTTAGCTTTGGCGCCAAAGCGGTTAGTGAGGAAAACCACACTAACGAGGCGATACAAGCGCCGGCCATAAACCATAGCGGTGCGGCTTGCTGGTTGGCCACTCCGCCAATTAAAAATACTGTGTCCAGATACACATGCGGGTTTAATAAGGTAATGGCCAGTGCCGTTAGTGCGGTTTTGCTGTTACTCATTACCTGAGTAGTGGTATCGGTTTGCAAGCCTTTGCCGCCAGCCCGGGCGCGGCTGGCCGCTTGCCATGCCAGCCATAGCAGCAACGCCACACCCAGCCAGGTCAACAGCGGCACCAATGGCGGTACCCATTGCTGCATTTGCTGTACGGCAAATACCCCCAGCACAATCAGCAGGCAGTCGCAGAGTATACAGACAGCAGCAATCACCAGCCGGTTGGCCCCGGCCATGCTCTGGCTTAACACCCAGATATTTTGCGCGCCAATGGCGACAATTAAACTTAAACCGACACCAAACCCCAGTAAAAACGTCATGCTGCTTACCCTGTGCAGAAAAATCTGCTGCAGAAAATACCCTTTACGCTACTATTAATCCAACGAATTATTTTACGTATAAATGAATAAAATTAATGATTGATTATCGCTTATTGCAGGCGCTGTCTGCAGTGGTAGAACAAGGTGGTTTTGAACGCGCAGCAAAACTACTGTGCCTGACTCAGTCGGCGGTTAGCCACCGTATTAAACAGCTGGAAGCCCTTGCCGGCCAGCCGGTATTGCTGCGCACTGCCCCGCCGGTTGCCACGCCCGCCGGGCAGCGGCTGCTAAATCACTTGCAGCAAGTACGGCAAATGGAAGCCACGCTCGGGCTGGACGCCACCAGCGTGACGACGCTGCGATTGGCGGTAAATGCCGATTCACTGGCTACCTGGCTGCCACAGGCACTGGTACTGCCGGACTACCCACAGCTATGTTTTGATTTTGTAGTGGAAGATCAGTCGGTTGGTTTAAAACGGATGAAACAAGGCGATGTGATGGCGTGCCTGTGTGCCAGCAGCCAGGCCGTAAACGGTGCTAAGGTACAGCCGCTGGGTGCATTACGTTATCGCGCTGTGGCCAGCCCGGAGTTTATCCGGCGCTACCAATTGCAGCGGGATCTGCTGACACAACTGCCGCAGGCGCCTTGTTTGGTGTTTAATCAGGATGATCAACTGCAACATCAGTACCTGCAGCATATATGCGGTAAACCGCCGCAACAAACCCATTTATGCCCGTCGTCGGAAGGTTTTTTACGCGCGGCTCTGGCCGGGCTGGGTTTTGGCCTGCTGCCGGAATTACAGATGCAGCCTTATCTGGAAACTAAACAGCTGGTTGATTTAACGCCGGATTACCACCTCGATACCCCGCTGTACTGGCACTACTGGCAAAGCGAAAGCCCGCTAATGGTGCAGTTGCGCCAGCAAATTACTACCACCGCGCAGCAGCAACTGTACTGAGTTAGCTAAAGATGGCTCAGACCTTTATTACCGGCCGTTTAGAGCGCCATCAACCGATCGGCCAATTTTTTCATTGCCATTTCGGTGGAAGCATCGGCGCTGCGATTCATCAGAATAATAAAACCATCACGGCTGGCGCGATCGAAGTATAAAGCAGTATAAACGCCCAAATCCGAGCCCATATGGCCTGTCCAACCTTTACTGTTGTCGCGCCAGAAAAAGCGCTGGTTCTGTGAAACATCCGGCGACTGTAGCGCCAGCATTTCCTGATACAGCGCATCAGACAACAGTGGCTCGTCATGCAGGTCTTTATTACGCAGCACCGCGGTTAACAAAACACTCATGTCGTGAATGCTGCTGCGCATGCCGCCATCGGGATATTGTGGGTTGCCAAAATGCGGATAAGGCCTAAAGTGTTTAAAGGCGTAATCAGGGTTAATATAGTGGCCTATTAGCTGATTTAACCGCGGCGATTCAGTGTCGGCACAAAGGGATAAATAAGGCACGCACTGCTCTACTTCATAAGGTAACGCCACCTTAGCTAAATTTATATCGCCTATCAGCCAGCTGGTGTGCTGCATCCCTAATGGCCCAAATAGTTTTGCTTTACTGTATTGCGCCAGCGACTCGCCGGTTGTTGCTTCAACCAGGTAGCCTGCCAACCCGGCTGCCAGATTGCTGTAGGTTCGCGCATCGCCCGGCATTTGCGCTAAAAAATATTGCCCCTGGCCATATTTACTGCCGCCGGGAGTTAATAAAGCCAACAGATGAGCTTGTAAACTGATGTCCGCGTCTTTATTTTCGGCGTAACTGCTTAAATCATAATAATCGGCGATGCCAGAGGAATGGCTGGCCAGATGTCTCAGTGTGATGACTTCACCTTCGGTATGCGGGTTATCAAGCTTGAATGGCAGAAAGTGGTTAATATCCTCATCCAATGCCAGCTGTTCCTGCTGCACTAACTGCAACAATATCAACCCCATTACCGGTTTACTAATGGAGGCAATATTAAACATGGTGTTATCCTGCACCGGAACGTTCTGCGCAATATCGGCATAACCAAAAGTTTGCCGGTAAACCACATCGCCGGCATTGATTTTGGCTACCGCAAGCCCGGGAATGGCAGCTTCCCGCATCAGCGCAGTAATAAAATCATCAGTGCCGGGCGTATTGTCACTTAACGCAGCCTGCCGTGGCAAAGAGTAGATAAACAGCGCTAACAGACACAGCAATAACGCTAAGACGTATTTTTTCATTAGTTTAACCATCCAATAGCTGAATAAAAGAAACAGGTCAGCAAAGAATGGGCCACATACATATCTTATTGATATGTATGTTTTTAGTTGCACTGCCAATACCAGTGCAGCACCTGACTACGCGGAGTTAAACCAACTATTGCGCTATTTGACTAATGAGCAGAAAAACACAGGGCACGCCAATACACGCCCTGCAACATTTAGGTAAATGACTGGCTTGCCGTTACAGAGAAATAAACTCAGGCGCTTGCCGGCGATCGTTTAAACCATAGTCGCGCATCACAGTTGCAACGCGTAGCCGGTAGTGGGCAAACAAACCGCTGCGGCCTTGCTGCTGCGCTGCCTGATGCTGCAATTGCTGCCGCGAGCCGGACTCGCGTGTCATTCGCTTTAGCGCCAGCGGTATGGCGGCATTTCGCCGCTGCTATGCGATTACTTAGGTATTAACTACTTAGCCGCTGAACTGTTTTCGGCCAGCCGCGCTGCGGCGATATCGGCCAATTTGCTATCCAGCGTTGCCCGGCTTAGCCATTGGCCGCGCACCATTACGCCGGCCGGCTGATACAGCACAGATAAGTCATCCAAAGGGTTACCCTCTACCAACAGTAAATCAGCGCGCTGGCCGGCTTTTACCTGACCAAAGCGGTCTTTATCGGCAAAATACTCGCCTACCAGTACAGTACCACTGCGTAAAATGTCGTAGTTACTGATGCCCGCTGCCGCCATTTTTGGTAGTTCACGGCGCAGCGACAGGCCCGGTACACTATATAGTTGCGGCGCGTCGGTACCCATTAAGATAGTGACATCAGCGTCATTTAACGCCCGCAGCAGGCGCTGGCGGTTTTGTGCATGTAACGCCGCAGTGTCGCCACTGTAGTAAGCGCCAGCGGGTTGCTGCAGATAACGCTGCCAGCCGGAAATTACCCGCGCCGGCATATATTTCAACTCGTCATAGCGTTGCAACTGAGTGGCATCTGAAGCGCCGATAATGGTTTCCCACAACGCCTGGGTAGGCACTACGGCCACATTGTTGGCTTTAGTCAGCGCCACCAACGGAGCCATATCGGCAGCAGTCAGCGCTTTATCAAAACCGCCCAACGCTGCCATATACCCATCCAGATGATCAATGGTACGGCTGCCGAGCAAAATAGCCTGCTCAATACCGACGTCTTCCGGCACATGGCCGGCAAAGTCGATGCCTTGCTTGTTGGCTTCATCGGCTATCGCCTGATACTGCTCCAGGCTTAAACCCGGGTGAATTTTTAGTAAGTCCCAGCCTTCCTGTTTATGCTGGCGCACCCGCTCACGCGCTTGCTCTGCTGAGGTTACCGTATGCTGATTAAAACTGGGCCCGGCCAGATATAACGTAGGCCCCAGCCGTTTGCCACCGGCAATATCCTCTTTTAAGCGCAATTGCTGATCATGCCCCAGCATACCGCGCACTGTGGTAACGCCACCGGCCAGATACAGTGTTAATACATCATCTAAATAACGCGCCGGCATGCCGCTAAAATCGGCCAGCGGCGGTACATGGCCATGCATTTCAGCCAAGCCAGGCATCAGGTAACGGCCCGCGCCGTCAATCACAGTCGCGCCCTCTGGCACTGCCAGCTCAGCCGCCGGCCCCACGGCCATAATGCGATCGCCCTGCACCAGTACGCGCTGATTACGCAGTACCTGCTCTGAGTCCATTGGCAACACGTGCACCTGATCGAACACGGTAATGGCTGCGTCGGCCGATGGTTTTTGCTGCGCCAGCAGCCAGCTGTACAAGTCCTGGCCGGCATATACCTGGCGCCAGGCGTCATGTTCGGCCTGCTCCAGCATGCTAAAACGTACCTTGCTGTGGCCCAGCTGGCGCAGGGTTTCAATGCCGGGGTAAAAGTAGTTTTTATTAATAGCCGAATCACGCCCGGCGGCAAATACCCACAGCGGCGTTTGCGCCCTGGCGATAGGCGGCATTAAATCCGGATGGCCCCAACCGACTACCGGCGCCACAGCGGCGAATAACTGCGGGTGCTTACTGGCCATAAACCAGCTGCCAAAGCCGCCATAACTGATACCGGTTAAATATAAGCGGCTGGCGTCGGTGTTGTAGCTCGCCTGCACGTTTTGCAGTATGGCCAGCAGGTCTTGCTCTGCGCGCTCCCAACCGTCGGGTAGCAGCGGCGGTATTGTGCTCATATCGCTTACCGGCTCAGCCGGTGCAATGGGCCTGGTGGATGGAAACATATCCGGCCGTGGCGGAACGCCATCTGTTAAGCGCTTGGGAATATCCGCCGGCGAGCGGTTAGCTATATAAGGCAGTTGGCCCATAGCAAACATCTGTAGCTGTGGCACCACGATAATGAACGGCAGATCGCGCTTTTGCACCCAGGCTTCATACAAAGGCCCATGGATTAAGGTGTAATCCAGCTCATCCAGGCCGTTACCGCGTTCGCCATTACCATGTAAAAACAGCATCAGCGGCCATTTTCTATCACTGTTTTGCTGATAGCCGGCCGGTAAATAGACAAAATACTGCCGGTTGCTGTTGTCGATACTGCTGACATAGTCCAGCCGTAACAGCTGAGCTGCACTGCTTGCCTGCGGCGCAGTTGTGTCGCTACTGACGCAGGCGGCCAGCACCATAACCGTTGCTGCCAACAAGGATACCAGTGCCCAAAATTGCTTTTTCATCTTTGCTCCGCGGCCAAAAGTCCTGCTTTACACTGTATCACTGGCCAAACATCTGCGCCGCGCGTTTTGCCATTTCCTGCTCAGACACATCTTCAATATGGGTAGAAATCATCCAGCGGTGGCCAAACGGGTCCAACAAACAGCCGCTGCGATCACCATAAAACTGGTCCGCCACCGCCATAGTTAATTTAGCGCCGGCAGCAACAGCGCGCTCAACAAAGGCATCAACATCGGGCACATATACCATCAGCGTTACCGGGCTGTCGCCCAACATATCCGGGCTTTTGTTGCCCCAGTCATCGCTTTGCTCACTCAGCATAAATACCGCACTGCCAATGCGCATTTCGGCATGCATTACCGCACCGCCGGGCATATCCATGCGCATTATGGTTTCTGCGCCAAAAGCGTTTTGATAAAAATCCAGTGCCGCTGCTGCATTTTTGATTACCAGATAAGGCAGCACTGCTGCATAACCTGCCGGAATAGCCTGAACCTTAGACATTATTCTCTCCTTGCTGTAGTTAATGGAAATTAAAAGCGGTTTTAGTATAGCTGGCGACAGACGGCTTGCCGGTTCATTCTAACTGCTGTTTCAGTAAATCGACCACCGGTTGAAACTGCGATTTATTACTGTCGTTCAGCGCAATCAGTGCTTCATGCGCGCGCAGGATCATCAGGCCTTGTTGCTGCTCGCTATAGTGCTGTGCAGATACCGGTACCATATCGACAGCATGCTGAGTAGGCTGTTGAATAATATCAAACGCCTGATCCAGGCAGAGGCTAAACAGCAACGCGTTAACTTCAGCATGGGTAGAAAACAAGGCGGGCCGCGGCAATTGTTGCTGCTGGCAATAACGCGCCAGGCTGGCCAACAGGCCAATATAGGTGCTGTCCATAAAGCTGGCTTCGTTTAAATCGACCACCACCTGGTTGCAATCCGGTTGTTGCCGGAACAGCCGCTCTACCAAATCATCCATACCGGTAGCATTGGTGTAGCGCAGCTCGCCGCGTAATTTGAAGTAACAGCAGTTATCAATACAGGCAAACAGGATTTGCTCCTGCTCTGTCATAGGATCCTTACTCATCATCTGCTCCGCTGCTCTTTCCGCTTATGCCGTATAAGCTAATGCCGTGACAATTTAAGTATAGTTAAATCGTCCGGCAATGGCTGAGCCGGATCGATATTCAGTGCCTGCAGCAGTGCAGCTATGTCACTGTGTTGCTGGCTGCTTTGCAGCAAATGTTGCAGTTTTTGTTCAGTGCTTTGTTGCGGCAGTATATCTAACATACCATCAGAAAATAATAACAAGCTGCTGTCAGGTTGCAGTTGCATGCTTCGATTAGCGTAAGCGGCAAAGTCAAACATCCCCACCGGTGTGCTTTTTAACGGTAGATAACCGGCGTCTTGCCCCTGCAACAACAACGGCCAGGGAAAAGCGCCGGCATTGGCGAAAGTTATTTCACCGCTACGGGTATCCAGCACGGCATAAAACAGTGCGATGTATTTGCCGATTTTTTCCTGCAGCAATTCTGAGTTTAGCGCCACCAGTAGTGCTGCCGGATCAGTCAGCATAGCTGAACTGCCGCGCCGGTAACGCTCCAGGTTGGCACTGATAAAGCGTTTTAAGTACACCGTAACAAAGGCTGATGCCACGCCATGGCCTGACACGTCGGCAATATAAAACACGACTTTGTGTTCATCGGCAGCAAAATAGTCGACAAAATCACCACTCATAAATTCCGACGGATACAAGGCGTGGCTGAAGTGATAATCCGCGCAGTTAAAATCTTGCGGCGGCAGCATTTTAAACTGTACCTGCTTGCCGGCGCGCTCACCAGCTTCCAGCTCAGCCAGAGATTGCTGCAACTGTTGATTACTCTGTTGCAGCTGCTCTGTTCTGGCCTGCACCTGCTGCTCCAGGTTGTCATTTAGCCTGGCTAATTGCTCGATAGCGGTAAACGCCCGTAACGCTGATACCACGGTTGTGGTAAGGCGCTGCACCGTCAGCTCGGTTTTGGCGCGATAGTCGTTAATGTCATAATCCTGCACCACACGCTGCTCGGGCGCCTGCCCGGGCTGGCCGGTGCGCAAAATAATCCGTACCAGAGCGTTGTGTAAAGTTTCGCGAATATAGCGTACTAACGTCAGGCCGGCATCATCGGTTTCCATCACCACATCCAGCAGGATCAGCGCAATATCATGCTTTGCCGCCAGAATATCCCTTGCCTCAGCAGCACTGTAAGCACTGATAAAATTAAGCTTGTGCTGTTGGAAATTAAAATCACGCAGTGCCAGCCTGGTGATCTGATGGATCTCAACGTCATCATCGACAATCAGCACCGTCCAGCTGTCATATTGCTCGTCGGTAGCTTCAGTATCAGCAGCAAACACCAACACATTTTCATCCGCTGCAGAATTGTGCTGGCCATCAAAGTCCTGCGGCATAGGGCATTCCTTCACATTACAGTCTGCGCACGCAGCTATCAGCTAAGTAGCATAACTATAGCTGCCTGTCGGTTAAGATGCCCAACGTATGGTACAGATAGACATGCTGATGCTGTCGCTTAGGGTTAAACTCAAAATCCCACAGCGCTTTTAAAAGCAGCCTCGTTTGAATTGGCTCAGTGTTAACTAAAGTGCCGTTTGTACTGGCCTGGCGTGCAGCCAAAGGCAGAATTAAATAAGCGGACCAGGCTGCGTGGTTCATTGATCCCCACCGCATTACAGATGCGCTGCAGGCTATAGCCGTCGCACAACAACAAGCTGCGGGCTTTATCCAACCGCAGTTGCTGCAGGTATTGCACCGGCGCCATCGCAAAACGGGCGCGAAACACACGGCGAAACTGACGTTCACTCAGTGCTACCTGCGCTGCCATATCGGCCACAGTCAGCGGTTGCGCTAAGTTCTCCAGCAGCCAATGCTGTAACTGAATAAAGCGCTGTTCGGCGCTGTGTTGGATTTTTAGCGGGCTGGCATATTGTGATTGATCACCACTGCGGCGTAGGTACATCACCAACTCCTGCGCTACGGCCTGGGCCACTGCCACGCCCAGGTCCTGCTCAATCACCGCCAGGCATAAGTCAATACCGGCCGTCATACCGCCGGAGGAGTAAAACTTACCGGCATTAACATATAAGGCCGCTGAACTAACCTGTACCTTGGGGTATTTTGCTTGTAAATCAGCAGCAAAACGCCAATGCGTTGCCAACGGTTGGCCATCCGACAGACCACTGTGCGCCAGCAGATAGGCACCGGTGCAGATAGACAAAATCTTATCCGCCTTAACTGCACGCTGCTGTAGCCAACTGATAAACCGCGGATTACTGCTCAGCACTCTGGCGCCGGCACCACCCGGGATCACCAGATAATCCAGTGCCGGACAATCATCCAGCGCGTAGCCGGCGCTTAGCTGTAAGCCATTCTCAGCACTGATGCTGTCGCGGCTGAGCCCAACAGTACACAGTTGGTAGTAAGGTTCGCGCCCGCCGCTGATTAGCTCCTGATTCGCCTGGCCAAAACAATCCAGGGCGCCGGCAAGATCCAGCGCCTGAATGTCCGGGTAAATAACAATACCAACAGTAACCATAGTGGCCTCTGAAATAGGGATTTTTCTTTACTCTAACAAATTACATTATGGCCGGCAGGACATTAAATTCACCATTTCGGCCAAAGTTGCAAACTAAATAGCTAAGCACTCCCGGCAATCACGCTACGCAACTGTCCCCGGAAACAGCAGATTTTCACTAAGCCAGCGCAGGTATTCAGTGTCTCCTGTGCGCTAATAAGCCTATACTGCAGCACACTGTAACGTTAATGCAGGTTTGTATGTCTGATCCGATCATTCCGTCGCACATAGCCGCGCCGCTGCGCCAACAAGCTGAACAGCAGCTTCGTTCAGGTACGGCGCAGTTAAGCAATGCTTTTACCGCAAGTGCCGATGCGCTGGGCGTGCTTTACCGGCTTAGTAGTGTGGCCACTACTGCCGGTGACGGCCTGAAATTACTACATGAATTGCAAATTCATCAGGTAGAGCTGGATTTGCAGCTGGAGCAACTGCAACAGAATGAGCGCGAGTGTAATCACGAACTTGCTTGCTACCGCCAGTTCTTTGAACTGGCGCCGGCAGGCTGTTTTATTCTCAGCCTTGACGGCATGATTAGCGCCGCCAATGCTGCTGCGACAGACTTATTTGCCCACCTGGTTGCTAACCATGCAGAACTTCAACCTGCGCAGCTGACGGAACAACTGTGTGGCCGCTCAGTGTTATCGCTGTTTAGCGCGACATGCCGGCCAATGCTTAGCGCTACCCTGGCCCGGGTGCAACGCAAGCAACAAAGCGCGACGCTGATGCTGAGCACCGACGCGGCAGCAGCACGCACTTTGCGCCTGAGCGCACAGCTGAGCCCGGATCATAACGCTATATTGATTATGCTAACGTGAGCACTGCCAGCTCAACCAAAGCCGTAGCGGCTACCCCGCCCAAAGCCATAGTCGGTATTGGCGCCTCTGCCGGCGGTTTACAGCCGCTGGAGCAGTTCTTATCACACACGCCGGTGGACACCGGGCTGGCGTGGATAATAGTGCAGCATCTGGACCCGACACAAAAAGCCATGCTGGCAGAGCTGTTACAGCGTGCCACCGCCATGAAGGTGCAACAGGCGACCCAAGGCATGCAGGTAAACGCCAACCAGATTTATGTGATCCCGCCCAATACCGAGCTCAGGGTACATAATGGCGCCTTAAAACTGACTAAACCGACAGAGGCGCGCGGTTTGCGTCTGCCGGTAAATATCTTATTCCAATCGCTTGCCGATACCCTGGCTGAGAATGCTATCGGCGTGATTTTATCCGGCATGGGCAACGACGGCACTTTAGGGTCTCAGGCCATTAAAGCTGCCGGCGGCCTGGTTGCCGTGCAACAACCCGGGTCGGCGCAATTTGACTCGATGCCGCAAGGCGCTATTGCCGGCGGCGGTGTTGATATTATTGCAGAAGCAGCTGAACTGCCGGCACGGATCTTATCTGCTATGGCGCAAATGCCGTTTAATACAGTGCAGCCGTTAGCGGCGCAGATGGCTGCCCAAATAGAAAACGCGGCACAGCAGCCGGCACCTGACAGTGCGCTGCAGCAGATCATCACCCGGTTGCAAAGCCATACCCGGCACGATTTCTCGCTGTATAAAACCAGCACCTTGCAGCGACGCATTGAGCGGCGCATGGCGATTCACAATCTTGATAGCATGCAGCACTATGCCGATTTTCTCGCCGACAATCCGCAGGAAAACGATTTACTGTTTAAAGAGCTGCTGATTGGCGTAACGCAATTTTTCCGTGACACTGCGGTGTGGGATTATCTGACCGACAGCGCCCTGCCGGCACTGCTGCAACACAGCAGCGAAACAGCCCTGCGTGCCTGGTGTATTGGCTGCTCTACCGGCGAAGAGGCTTATTCACTGGCCATCACATTTTGCCAATTGTTGCAGCAACAACCGCAACTGCGCCGTTTCAGTTTAAAAATTTTCGCCTCTGATCTCAGCCCGGATGCGATTGCCCGGGCACGGCGTGGCCAATACCCGCTGGCGATCAGTGAGCATGTCAGTGCAGAGCAGCTGCAGCAGTTTTTTATCCGCCATGACAGCTATTACCAAATTAAGCAGCATATCCGCGACATGGTATTGTTTGCGCAACATGATGTGATACTCGACCCGCCCTTTACGCGGCAGGATTTAATTATTTGTCGCAACCTGCTGATCTATTTTGATACCCTGCTGCAGCGTAAGTTACTGCCGCTGTTACATTACAGCCTGCGCCCTAACGGCATCTTGTTGCTGGGCAGCTCGGAAACCATTGGCCGCAGCCAGAATTTATTTCAACCATTACAGGCCAGGTTACGGCTGTACTCGCGTAAGGATCCGCTGGCACATAGCGTGCGCAACCTGCCGGTACACTCGTTTCCGCCTTTATCAACCCTTGCTAAGGAGCATCCGGTGCCCAGTCAGAAAACCCCTTCGCCAGCGCCGGACAATCTGCAAACGGCAGCCGATCAGGTACTGCTACAGGTGTATGCCCCGGCGGCTGTGGTACTGAACAACGCCGGTGATATTGTTTATATCAGTGGCCGCACCGGTAAATACCTGGAGCCGGCCGCCGGTAAAGCGAACTGGAATTTCCATGCGATGGTACGCGAAGGGCTGCGCGCGCCGCTGGCTTTAGCACTACAACAAGCCGAAACTAAAGCAGCGCCGCTGCAATTACACCGCTTGCCGCTGTCTGGCGCAGACAACAGCATGCAGGTGGATGTGACGGTACAGGCGCTGCAGGAGCCGGCTGCGCTGCAGGGCATGACAATGGTGGTGTTTCGCGATGTTGCCGCGTCGCAACAGACAGATGCAGCAAGCGACATGGATTTTTCGCTGGCGGCCATACAGCAACAATACCTGGATGAAATTCAAACTTTACGTGAAGAAACCCGCACTTCCAAAGAAGAGCTGCAGTCAAGTAACGAAGAGTTACAATCGACCAATGAAGAGCTGCAGTCCACTAATGAAGAGCTGACCACCTCGAAAGAAGAAATGCAGTCGATGAATGAAGAGCTGCAAACCATTAATACCGAATTGCAGGCTAAGCTGGATGACCTGGCATTGGCGCAAAGCGATTTGCAAAATACGCTTAACAGCGTTGAAATTGCGATTTTGTTTTTAGATCAGCAATTAAACGTGCGCCGCTATACCGACCGCGCGGCGAATATTATTAACCTGCGGGAAAGCGATTTGGGCCGGCCACTGAGCGACTTAACCAGCAGCCTGCAGTATCCCGCCTTACACGAGGATGCACTGGACACCTTGCGCACACTTAAATTCAGCGAAAAACAAATTCCCACCACCGACGAGCGCTGGTTTTCGGTGCGTATTATGCCGTACCGGCGGCTGGATAATGTGATAGACGGCGTGGTGATCACCCTGGTGGATATCAGTGCGACGAAAAAGCTCGAAGCCGCACTGCGCGAAAAATCGCGCAGCTAACGGCCACAAGTGTACGGATAAAACCGCCAGTATCAGTTTAACAGCTGTAGCTGCGCTAATTGTTGATATAATGGACTGCTTTGCAACAGTTGCTGATGCGTGCCGCTGGCCACTAACCGGCCCTGCTCCAGCAGTAAAATACGATCGGCATTTATTACCGTGGCTAAGCGGTGGGCAATAATCAGCGTGGTTTTGCCTTGCATTAAATAATCCAGCGCCTGTTGCACCTGTTGCTCATTAACGGCATCCAGCGCGCTGGTGGCCTCATCCAGCAACAGTACCGGCCGGTCAGCTAAAATGGCGCGGGCAATGGCAATACGTTGCTTTTGGCCACCGGATAAACGTACACCGCGCTCGCCTAACTGGGTAGCGTAGTCGTCACTAAACTCACGAATAAAACCATCCGCCCGCGCCGCAATACAGGCAGCAATAACCTCTTGCTCTGTCGCATCAGGCCGGCCATAACGCACATTTTCCAGCACTGAAGTAGCAAAAATCACCGACTCCTGCGGCACCAGGGCAAACCGGGCGCGCAATACCGCTAAATCCAGCGCGCTGATATCCACACCATCCAACGTGATCTGCCCGGCTGTGGGTTGGTAAAAGCGTTGCAGCAACTGAAACAAGGTGGTTTTACCGCCACCGCTGGGCCCCACCAGCGCAACGCGCTCGCCGGGTTTAATGTCGACATTAAGCTGCGTAAGCACGGTTTTATCCGGCGCCAGCGGATAGGCAAAACTAAGCTGGCGGATGCTCAGCGCACCGGCAACCGGGGTGTTCAGGCTTAACGGCTGTGCCGGAGAGCGGATCTCTACCGGCGCTGTAGCAAGCTCAATTAAGCGCTCGGTAGCGCCTGCTGCACGCTGAATATCGCCTATTACCTCGCTGATGGTGGCGGCGCTGCCGGCTACCATAACGGCATAAAACATAAAGGCCGTCAGCTCGCCGGCACTGACCGCACCGGCCATCACATCACGGGCGCCAACCCAGCTTATCAACACCATAGCACTGATGCTTAGCAGCATGACTGCGGCAATCAGCAGCGAGCGGTAAAAAATACGCTGTTTTGCCGCCTGCATTACCTGTTCAATCCGATCGGCAAACAGCTGTTGATCTTGCGCTTCATGGCCGTACGCCTGCACAGTGTGTATTTCATGCAGGCTTTCATCCACATAAGCGCCGACATCGGCCAACCTGTCCTGGCTGGCGCGGGATAAACTGCGTACCTTACGACCCAGCACAATAATCGGCAGCAGCACCAGCGGTACCGCCAGCAGCACTAAACCGGTCATTTTAAAGCTGGTTAGCGCCATCATCAGCAAACCGCCGATAGCGGTTACCGCCGAGCGCAGCGCCATCGACAAGCTGGAGCCCACCACACTTTGCAATAAGGTGGTGTCAGCGGTAAAACGCGAAATGACTTCGCCGGTGCGCATCTGGCTATAAAACGCCGGCGACAGCTTCAGCATATGTTGATACACCCGATTGCGGATATCGGCACTTACCCGCTCACCCAGCCAGGTCATTAAATAAAAGCGGCAAAATACCGCAGCAGCGGCCAGCGCACACACCAGCAAAATAGCCAGCGTAATTTGGTTTAACCTGGCGGCGTTGCCGGCAACAAAGCCATCATCTACCAGCAGGCGCACGCCCTGGCCCAGTGCCAGCCAGCTGAGTGAGCCTATCAGCAAAAACAACACTGCCAGCATTACGCGGTTGCGGTATGGGCGTAAAAAACTGCCCAACCAGGGCAGCACGGCTATTTGCGGGGATAGCGTTATTTCTGCTGACACTGCTACGTTAGATGGTACAGCGAGGTGCGGGGTTTTATCAGTCATAGCCTGTGCTTAGTAGTTAACATTGCATTAGAGGTTAAAGTTGTGGCTGGCGCGGCAATTTAACAGTAAAGCAGCTACCCACGCCTGGTGTACTGCTAACATCAAGCACACCCTGATGTTTTTCAACGATGCTGCGCGACAACGGCAAGCCCAAACCAGTACCCTGGCCTTTGGGTTTAGTGGTGTAAAATGGCTCAAAAATGCGGCCAAACTGCGCCTCGTCCATGCCTTTACCATTATCGCTAACGCTAAACCAGACCCAGTTATCATCAAAGCCGGTACTGATACGGATAGTACCATGTTGCTCAATAGCATGAGCGGCATTCACCAGCAAATTAAGCAATACCTGGTTCAGCTGTGACGGAATACAACGCACCGGCGGCAACGCGGCAAAATCTTTCACCACCTCAGCTTTGTACTTTAATTCATTGCTGACAATATTCAGCGTTGACTGAATACCCTGGTGCAAGTCAGCATCGACAAATTCCGCCTCTTCAATATGAGAAAAGTCTTTTAGATCGTGAATAATATCCACTACCCGGTTCAGCCCCTGCTCGGATTCCTGCACCAGCTTGGGTAGGTCGGCACAGACATAATCAAAATCAAACTGTGCCAGCAGTGGTAAACGCTGCGCTTCATCAACCTGCAGGCTCAGTAGCTTAACCAGATTAATTAAACTGTCGGAATATTCCGCCAGCATTTTCATATTCGACGACACATAACCAATAGGGTTATTGATTTCGTGTGCCACCCCGGCCGCCAGCTGGCCTAAAGACGCCAGCTTTTCTGATTGCAACAATTGCTCTTTCAACACCAGCAGCTGCGCATCCAACCGCGCTATCTGTGCATCTTTGTTGTCATCGTCCTGGCTCATCACTCCCCCGTTTTGCTGTGGATCTGCTGCTGGTACTGCGCAAAGGCTTGCTTTATTTCGCTGCGCAGTTCGTCGTCCTGCCACGGCTTGGTCATAAATTTATAAATCGCACCTTTGTTTATCGCCTCGGTAACCGAGCGTAAATCAGTATAGCCGGACAACACAATACGAATGGTATCGGGGTACATATCTTTAACCTGGCTGAAAAACTCCGTACCGCTGACACCCGGCATACGTTGGTCGGACAAGATCACCTGCACCTGATTCAACGCCAATATATCGAACGCCTGCTTGGCGCCGGTACAGGTCAGCACCCGATAATTATCGCGCCGCAGCACCCGCTTCAAAGCACTGAGAATATTCTCTTCATCATCTACCAGCAGAATAGTTTGCTGATTACTGACCGACTCCGGCCGGATCTGCCGCTGTTGCGGGTATTGTTGGATAAATTGCTCAAGCTGGTCAGCTGGCATAGGTTTGGCAAAATAATAGCCCTGATATTCATCACACAGGCTTTTGCGCAGTAGCGCCACCTGGGCTTCGTTTTCCACGCCTTCAGCAATCACCCTGATATCCAAATGGTGCGCCATGGCAATAATGGCTCTGCTGATGGCCGCATCGCGTTTGTCGGTAACAATGTCGCGGATAAAACTGCGATCTATCTTCAGCTTATCCATTGGTAAGCGCTTCAGGTAATTTAAACTGGAATAGCCGGTGCCAAAATCATCAATCGATACCTTTACCCCCAACTGCTTTATTTGTTGCAGTTTGAGGATCACCTGTTCGGTGTTATCAAACAGCACTGACTCTGTCAGTTCAACTTCAAACCAGCGCGGCTCCAGGCCGTTTGTCTGCAAGGTATGTTGGAGATGTTCAACAAAATTACTGCGCTGAAACTGGATTGATGACACATTCACTGCCATCACCACAGAAGCAATACCGCGCGCTATCAACGACTGGTTATAGCGGCTGGCGTTATCCAGCACCCAGTTACTCAGCGGTACTATTTCACCGGTTTCCTCAGCCAGCGGAATAAACTCCTCCGGGCTGATAAAGCCTTGCTGCTCAGGCCAGCGCAACAGCGCTTCCAGCCCGATGATATCACCACTAACCGCATCAATTTGTGGCTGATAATACAGCTCAAACTCTTGATTGCTGATGGCTTTTTTTAGTTTTGCCCGCAAATTCAGTTGCTGATTCAGTGCAACATCCAAATCGGCGCTGTACCATTGGCAATTATTGCGGCCCAGTTGCTTGGCACGGTACATGGCCAGGTCAGCCTGTTGTACCATCTGCATCGGTTCAGATTGTGTATTGTCTGACAAACTGATACCAATACTGGCGGTGATATGCAGCTCCTGGCCGTCAACGTCAAGCGGCTGCGCCACTGCTGCCAGGATCCGCTCTGTTACCGGTAATACCTCATCTGCTGAGCTGAGATCGGTCAGCATTAACACAAATTCATCGCCGCCAATTCTGGCCAGGGTATCACCCGGCCGGATACAGGCGCTGATACGCATACTGCTTTGTTTTAATACTTCATCGCCGTTTAAATGGCCTAAGCTGTCATTTATCAACTTAAAACCATCTAAATCGATAAACAAAATGGCCACTTTCTGTTGGTTACGTTTACTGATTTGATAGCTCTGCGTCAGGCGGTCTTTTAACAGTGCGCGGTTAGGTAAACCGGTGAGGATGTCATGCGAAGCGTTGTAAGCCAGTTCCTGCTCGTAGTAGCGCTGCGCCGTAATATCGCTTTGCACACCAATATAATGGCCGATAAAGCCGTTTTCATCCGGCACCGGTGCCAAAAATAAGTTATTCCAGAACATACTGTTATCTTTACGATAATTCTTCAGTACCACACTACACTGCTGCTTTTGCGCTATTGCCCGTTTTATCTGATTTATCGCCAGAATATCGCGGTCATGGCCCTGTAAAAACCGGCAGTTACGCCCTAATGCTTCAGCAGCGCTGTAGCCGGTGAGCTTTTCAAACGCCGAATTAACATAAATCAGCGGCTGATCCTCAGCGGCAATGTCGACTATTACCACGCCGCTGGAGGTGGCATCTACCGCGTGCTTGTACAATCTGAGTTGGCGCTCAGCCTGCAGCCGCAGCGTAATGTCTTTGGCCATACCAAATACGCCGGCAATCTCGCCGTTGATCCAGATTGGCAGATTTATCACCTGCAACTCAATTTGCCGGCCGTGGCGGTTTAATACTGTCGTTTCATAGCGCTGAGCATGGCCCTGTGCTGCCAGTTGAAACTGCCGTGTTACCGCATCGAGCTTTTCCGGCAGGATTAGCCGGCTAAAATGCATCTGCTGTAATTCAGCTTCCGTCAGCCCCAGCAATTTGCAGCCCGCCGCATTCATATTGCTGAAATAGCCATTTAAATTAAAGGCATACACCGGCTCAGGGTTAAACTCATACAGGGAACGGTAGCGCTGCTCGCTGTCTTGTAGCAGACGTTTATGGTCAGCGCGCTCTATTGCCAAAGCAGCAAAACGACTGCAGCTAATCATCAGCTCCAGCTCGTCTTTACGCGCGGTTCTTGCCTCGCTGCAATACAGCGCAAAAGTACCTGCAACCTCATCCTGCGCCGACACCATCGGCATAGACCAGCACGCCTGCACCCCTTGTGCCTGCGCTGCCGCGGCATAAGCACGGCAATTTTCATCGCCGCCAATCGACGCTATCATGACCAGGCTTTTCTGATAAGCTGCCGTGCCGCAACAGCCGGCATTTTCCGCCACCGCCAGAGTATTAAGCGCCGCGCTAAAACCAACATTAAAAGAAGGTGCGGCTGCCAGTTGCAGTTGGTCGCCCTGCTTTAACATCACTGCCGCACGCACTATACTGCTTTGCTGCTCTGCCATCAGGCAAATACGCTGCAGGATATCAGGCAACGCCTGCTCGGTTGAGATCATTTTCAGTATATCTTGCTGTGCCTGCTGATATTGCTCAGCCTTTACCAACTCAGTAATGTCTCTGGCTATGGCATACAGCGTTTTGGCACCAGCCACATACCGCGATGACCACATTAAATGTACTAATGAGCCGTCCTTACGCAAATGCCGGTTACGGAAATTGCTGTTTTGCCCGCCAGGCTGCATGCGCAGCGCTTCAGCTTCAGTGCGCGCTTTGTCATCCGGATGAACAAAATCAATATAGCGCTGCTGCAGCAACTCCTGCCTGGAATAACCCAATACCGTTTCGCAGGATTCACTCAGTTCAATATAACGGCCGCGGTCATTAACGATACAGATCACATCGGCAGAGTTTTCCATAATCTGTTGCTGCTGCAGCTGTAACTGCTGCAATTGGTTCAGACTGTGGCGCAATCTGTCGTTACCTGCCATCAGACGTACACGATGCGACTGGCTTTGTTGATAATACTTTTGGCTTAACATCACCAGCAAGGTAGCTAACCATCCGGCCAGCAGAATCACCTCTGCTGTTCGTAATATCGCTTTGGCATCATTGTCCAGGTTAGTGTATACCGTCAGTTGCCACGACATGCCCGGTATCACATTAATTGCAAATTGCCCAACGCCGCTGACATCCGCCTGATTAATAGCAGAGCGATACAGCAGCCTGTCTGAGTCCTGCTGCAAACGGCCAAAATAGCCCTGCGCCAGCAACTGCGGTAAAACCAGCCGCAGCGCTTTGGCAAAATCAATACCTGCAACAATTTGTGCCACTCCGGCCTGATTACCGGGCGGCAATTTCGCCAGGATAAAGGCATGATCTGTAACGGTATCGTAATGCAGCGTTACGACAGGCTTAGTATTATCTGCTACCGGTTGTTGTAGCTGTGCGTCCCGGTGTTGATAGATATAGCGGTTAAACCAGGCCAGCACTTTGTCGTCCCGCGCGCCGGCATACAATACAGCTCCGTCAGCGTTCTGCACGGCCAGGTAGTCAATATAAGCATAATCGCGCAAATAACCCTGAATTTCAGTGCTAAGGTAAGGTGTTGTCAGTAGATGCTCTGCCACATTGATCCGCTCAGCCAAGCGGTTCACCAGAGCACGTTGCTCTGACATCATCTGCTCAACATTAAACTGCAGCTTGTCTGCAATCTGCTCAGCGGCCTGCTCTACTCTGTGTTGCAACTGATGGGCAAAATCAAACCATAATAAGGTGGATGCCAGCGCAATAAAGCACACCAGTAACCAGCCGCTGCTGCGCAGTTGCTCCACCGATGGCCGCGTTTTAACATAGGGCGCACTTAAGCCGGCAACCGCCAACAGCAATAAATAAAGCGCGGTATAAACAGAGGCCGATGCACTGGTGCCAAGCGCCATAGCAGGCAGAAAACCATGCTGCGCCAACAATACGCTGATACTAAAGCCGGCTAACAACAAATTACATAACAGCCTTAGCACAGTAAACAGCGGCCAGCGGCCGGCATTTTTACCACTGAACCAGCCGAACGAGCTCAGACACAACAGCAACAGTGCCAGACTTTGCAACAACGGCACTCTGGCCTGCGAACTTTGCCAGTTGATGGTTGCAGCGGTAGCGTCTGCCTGGTGCCACACCAGGCCGGCCAACGCGATCACGGCGATAACCAGATTAGCCTGTAACACCAGGATGCGTTTTTTACTGACAAGGCCCCACAACATCACTACCGCAGCGATAAACGCGAGTGCTGTATCCGGCAACATCACAAAACGGTCAACCCTGGCATCATGATGCAACAGCCAGCCGGATAGCAATAACACAGCGCCAAACAGCACAATAAGGCAGCTACTGTAAAACACACTGAGCCCCATTACCTTACTGATGCGAAATCCGCCGTTTATCATGTGTGTGCTGTAAGCCCCCCGCTAAGGCGTTGTAAGCATTCAACCAGTGCAGCTTTACTACAGGGTTTTTCTAAGCTGGCATGCAGTGTCAACCCCGTAGCCTGTTGGCTTAATGCTGATTGCAAGTCGCCGCTGATTAAAACACGCTGAATGGCCGGGTAATCGTGCTGCAACTGCAGCAATAATTCAGTGCCGCTGATACGTGGCATTTGCTGATCTGCCAGCACTATCTGCAGTGAACTTAAATAGGCTTGTTGCCATAACTGCTCAGGTTGTTGCAGATAAAAACCCTGATACACAGTGCCGCGCAGCATGCGCTGATAGGCGTTGAGAATAAAAGCATCATCGTCAATAAACAGGACGTTATACATCGGTATGGCCATGCTGCAGTAAAGTACGGTTCAGCTCTGTCAACAGCGCCAACCAGACGTCGGCTAATGCAGGCAACTGAGCCTGCAACACCAGCTGGTCTTGTTGTCTGGCGGCCTGCTCCAGCGCAGCGCACAGCTGCATCAGTTGCACGGCGCCTATCAGGCCGCACATACTCTTTAAACTGTGACATAAACGGGCGATATCAGCCGGCGCATTTTGTTGTGCCGCGCTTTGCAGCTGCTGCACATACTTAGTGGCCTCACGGCGAAAACCGGATAACGCCAGGGTAATAGTGGCGGCGCTGTCATCACCGTACATAGCAATCAGCACGTTCAGGTCCAGCACCGGCATTGCGGCTGCATCAGTCATGCCTGGCCTCCTGCTCATCATTTAATTGAATAATCGGCCGGTTACAGGTTTGCATCCACCAATACGACAGTTTTTTCAGCAGTGCCAATACCTGGGTATGGTGTTTAACATTAATAGCTGCTAATTCCGCAGCCAACGGTTCAAGCTTCAGTAAGCGCTGATTAAACAGCAGCCAGAAATCGTAACGCCGCTCTTTCTGCTTCATACTTTTGGCAATATGAAACAGGTAATCCATCGCTTCACAGGCGCGCTTACGTTCGCTTTCAATCGCCACCAGCTTGCAATTGCCGACAAACACATTGTGAAAACAACTGACATTAAAAGCGAAGTTGCGCAAACGGCGGTCAAGCTGAAAATAACCGGTAGTGGCATGTTCCGGCCAAAACAAAAAATCTTTTTTCTCCGGCTTCTCACCGGCCGGCGTCTCTTCTGCAGCCGCGTCGGCTTTTTGCTCCTGCTCGCGTACTATCGCCACACTGATTTTACGCGGTCCATCATCCGGCACTACTACTGCTTTGCTAAATTGATGGCCCAGCGCTGCATAATGCTGCGGGCCTTTGATGGGTTTGTCGGTTTGTAAATGATGCTGAATTTTCCGCGTCAGCAGATCAAAACTAATGGGTTTGGCCAAAAAATCATTTACATCATAGCTTTTGCATTGCTGGATCAGCTCAAGATAGGTATTGCCGGAAAAGATAATCACCGGGATGTCGTGCGGGGTGGCGTCAAAACTGCCACTGCGTAGTTGATACACCAGTTCCAACCCGGTTGGCGCCTTCATTTCAATATCGGTGATCAGTAAATCTATAGTTTCATTTTGCAGAATATCGGCCGCAGTTTTGCCATCCAGCGCTTTAAAAGCACTACAGCCCGGCACTTTATTGGCCACACCATGTAAAAAGTCACACATTAAAATTACATCGTCGACCACCAGCACATTGAATTGTTTCAGCAGCATAGTTCCCCTGTTTCGCCGTAGCATGCATTATCTAAGTGATACAACTGGTTAGATAATGAACAAAGAAAGTAATAAAGCCGAGTATACGCCTAAAAGCGGAAAATTTCTGTAGCAGAATCCTAACAAAGCCGGGTATTTGTTAATCAACCAACAAGCAGCTGAAACTCAACCGGTAATTTTCGGCCAGTGCCGGCACAGGTCACGTTGCAACCGGCCAAACTCAGCATTGCTCAGCGCCTGTTGACGCAGATAGGCGCATTGCACACTTTGCAGCGGACTGTTGCGGGATAAGGAGACAAAGTCGCGGTACACCGGGTAATAAGCTTTAGCCAGTTTTAACTGGTTACGAAAATACTGCGCTTTAAATTCAGCCGGCAATTGCGGCCAGAAGTCGTTTGCCAGCCGTACGCTTAGCAATAAAGGCTGCGGCATAAAGGGGCCATGGGTATCTGCCAACAATAATTGTTCTGCCGCAGCGCCGGGTTGGTCCAACACCCAGGCCAACGCATACGCATAAGCGGCATAACCATCGCCCCAGGTGGGTCGTTGTGCTACTGCGTGGCGATACAACGCCTGCAGCCGTGTGGGATCTATCGGCTCAAGTTGCTGATAATGCCCCCACTCCAAGGTGCGGGCTAACATTAAGCGATAATGCGGGTTAGCGCGGTCAAGCTTTACGGCTTGCTCTGCAGCGGCTTTCGCATCCTGATAAGACTGCGCAGTGGCTGCTTTGCCTTGATGCCAGCTATCAAGATAAAATACCGATTTAAAGTGAAAAGCACTGGCAATGCCCTGCCGCGCAGCCAGCGTTATGCCGGCCAGCATCAACAGCGCCAGCAGCGGATACAACCAACGGCTTTGCATCAGACCGCCACCAGCATGCCGCCGGCGTTAAACAGTGATTGGCTGATCTGCTGTGGTGTATCCTGCGCCAATTGCTGCGCCAGTTCAGGCGAGGTCCAGCTGCTGATTTGCGCCATGGCTTGTGCCAATAAAGGTGGCCGGCGTTTAAGCGAATGGCAATCCGTGGCCACCACACTGAAAATACCATCAGCCAAATACAGCTTTGCTACGTGCAAGGGCATATCGCCCATCGCCCCCAGCACTGAGGATGCGGTTAACTGAAACAAACAGTCCAGCCGTTGTAACTGAATAATCTTAGCGGGATCTTGTTGTAGCTCGCGATTACGTTCAGGGTGCGCCACCATAATGCGGTAACCTGATTTCGCCAGATATTTGATCAGCTTATCACTGCCAGGCGGTATATGGCTGTGCGGAAACTCCAGCAGCAGCAGCTTATCGCCCTGATAGTGCCCAAGCAGTGGCAGCGCTTTACGTTCGGCCAGCTGAATTAACTGCGGCTCTACCCTAAGCTCGGCCGCGGCAGCCAGTTGCACATTAATGCCTTCGCCTGCGGCGGCCGCACGCAAACTTTGCAGCGCTGCGCTTATGCTGTGCACGGTATTGTCATAATAACCACTTTGCACATGCGGTGTTGCCACCATATGGCTGATCCCCTGCTGCTGCGCCAGACGCAGCAGTGCTAATGACTCGGCCATATCGGCCGCGCCATCGTCTATGCCGGGTAAAATGTGGCAATGTAAGTCAATCACGCTTAGCCCTGCTCTGCGCCGTAGTAGCCATAAGAGCCGTAGGAGCCATAGTAGCTGGCCGCTTTTTCGGTATCCATTTGGTTTAGAATAACACCGTACAAATTGCCATGTGCCTGGTTAATTTTCGCGATTGAGTTTTTCACTGCCGGGCTGCGGGTATGGTCGGCTTTTACAATCAACAGCACCGCATCACTCATCGGTGCCAACAACAAGCCATCACTGACCATTTGCACCGGTGGCGTATCAACAATAATTTTGTCGTAGTCGGCTTTTAACTGCTCCAGCAAGCGTTCGAAAGCACCACCTGCCAGCAATTCCAACGGGTTCAGCGGCACAGCACCGGCAGTCAGCACATCTACGCCGCTTTGCTCATCTTTTACAATGCAGTCAGCTACGGTTTCAGTGCCGGACAGCACATTGGCTAAACCTGGCTGATAACCGGGCAAGCCCAGCTTGGTACCCAGGGTTGGTTTACGCATATCAGCATCTATCAGCAGTACCCGCTCCAGCGCGCCAAAGGCAAAAGCCAGGTTTAAGCTGGTAGAGGTTTTACCTTCGCCCGGATATGACGAGGTAATTTCTATTACCTTTAACGGCTTATCAATGGATAACAGTGACAAACCGGTGCGGATGTTAGACACCGCTTCAATATGCTGGCGCTGCGAGCGGTCAAAGAAGGCCCGCGCGCGGTCGGTCTCGCCGGTTTTCTTGCCGCCTTTGGGTAAAAAGCCCAGCGCGCGTTGATTCAACAGTTTTTCAACGTCAGTCAGGTGTTTTACTGTGTCGTTCAGTGCATCAAACACCAATGCCATTACCGTAGCTAAACCACCGGCAGCAATCAGCACCAGCAATAAAATCAGTTTTTTCTTCGGTTTTTCGGCTGTAGTTGGTAACTCTGCTAAGTCAGTAAATCGGGCTATAGGCGCATCAAAATCACCGGTTACTTCGGTTTCTTTTTGCCGTGCCATAAAGTTGTCAAACAATAAGCGGTTAGTTTCCACTTCGCGCTTAATACGGCGATAATCAGACTCCAGCGAGCCCATACCGGAAAAGCGGCTTCTGGCCTGTTCAAAGCGCAGTTCCAGTGCAGCCAGGCGTTCGGCAGCGGCTTCTGCTTCTTTTTCTACACCGTCAATTAAGCGTAAAATTTGTTGCGTCAGGCTTTGCTGCACCGAGCTTAACTCTGCCTGCGCCGAAATCATCTTCGGATGCTTAGGGCCATATATTTTGCCAAACTCAGACACTTTACGCTCTGTCAGCAGCACTTCGCGCTTCACGTTTTGCACAGAAATATGCGAGGTAATTTCCGGTAAACTTTCCAACCGGCGAATATCATCGCGGCCAAAGCGTTTTACCAGGGTTAAAAAACCTTCTGTTTCGGCTTTACGGGCCCGGGCCACAGACAGCTGTTCATTCAGCCGCTCCAGCTCTTGTTGATCCAGCGAGGTAACCCCCGCCACATCAACTAAGTTATTTTCAGCACGAAACAACTCCAGCTTTAACTCGCTTTGTTCCAGCCGCTCACGTAGCTCGGCTACACGGCCGCCTAACCAGCTGTTGGCCTTTTGCGTAATACCCAGCCTGGCATCCAACTGGCTGTTAATATAAGCGTCGCCCAGCGCATTGGCCACTGCCTGCGCCAGCTTAGGGTCTTCAGAGCTAAAGCTCAGCTTAACCAACTGAGTACGGCGCACCGGTACTATGTCAATGTTCTTAACAAAGGCATCTAACTGGCTTTTGCGCTGCAAAAAAGCAGCATATTCCGGGTCGTCTTCGACACCGGTTTGCGGTAAAAACGGCAGTAATGCCATCAGTTGTTGCTTTAAGCCGGCAGTGGGCTGGTATTCGGCATGGTTCGCCACATCCAGGTTGACAAACACCTGCTCGGCAATAGAGCGCGATTTGAGCACTTCAAATTGCGTCAGGTAGTATTCCTGCTGTGACGAGTTAAAGCCGTATACTTCTTCTATTTTAATTGCCCGCGCCTGGGTAGCTTCAAGCAATAAGGTTGAGGTGGCACGATACACCGGCGACATGTTCAGCAACACAAAAGTGGCCAGCACACCGCACAGTAAAGTAAAGGCCATAATGCGCCACTTGGCGCGGTAAACCACATTAAAGGTTTTCTTTAAATCAATAACCTGTACCGCCTGACCGGCCCCGTCAGCGCGTGCTGTTTCAACATGCATTAAAAGAATCTCTGTAAAATAGTGACAGTATCACCCGCCAGCACGCGGCTGTTCAGCGTACCGTTTTCGGTTTGGGCTTTATTGGCTTCGCGGGCAATAACAATGCGATCGCGTGAGGCGCGCTCTGTCAGGCCGCCGGCCAAAGCCACCGCCTGGTTCACTGTCATACCGGGTTGGTACGGGTAGGCTCCGGGCTTTTTCACTTCGCCATGGATATAAAACGGCCGGTACTCATCAATACCAACGTACACATTAGGCTCTATCAGATAGTCGCCTTTAAGGCCCTGATAAATTAATTGCTCCAGTTCTTTTAATGTTCTGCCGGTGGCTTTAATACTGCCCAAAAACGGATAGTTAATGTTGCCACTGTCCGTCAACTGGGTTTGCAGTTCCATATCATCCTGGCCAAACACCTTAATACTGATCTTATCACCGGCGCCAAGCAGATAGCTGTCATCTGCCAAAACGTTCAGGCTGGCAAATGCCAGCCCGCCTATTAACCACAACTGCTTCATTGTTAACATCAGAAACCTGCTTGTACACCAACATAGAATACGTTTTTGTCAAAACGGATATTCTGCACCGTAGAAGACTTACGCGTCAGATCGGTACCGGCCGTTAACATAATGTTAGTGCGCAGCAGGTAGTTAGCCGCCAAGCTCAGCGTTTTGGTTTTATCCGTGCGATCGGCACCGGAGTAATCTTCATGGCTGTAATTAAAACCGGCCGTGCTGGAAAATAAGTCAGACCAATCGTGCGTCCAGCTTACACCGTGCAGCGTTTCTTTCACGTAATCGCCTTCAACATTAGGATCTTTCGCCTGACGCCCGGTAGTCAGTGTGAAAGTAGAGTAGCTTAACGGTGCATAAGCCACTGCGGCTTCCCACGTCAGGCCACTGAAATCTTTACGTTCAACGCTGTCGAAGTCTTTGTCCTGGTAACCAATGCGGAAGCTACCCGAGGTTAACGCCGAGGCTTCCCATTCCATACCCACACGGTATTTGGTGGTGATGCTGTCACGTTTACCGGTAGGATCAACCAAGTCATAAGAAATATCTTCGCGGATAATCTCTGCCACTACACTGGTGGTCGCCTGAGTGTCATAGTAAAACGCTGCACCGTAAGAGAATTTGTCAAAATTACGCACGCTGGTCAGCGCTTCGTAATTAGTGAACTCTTTATCAAAATAACCCGCCATTACGCGCAACCGTGCCGGGGTAGACATAGCACCGTATTCGTAGTGGGCCTTGAGATTCCACGTATCAAATTCAGCCGGTTCATCCTGCAGGTTACCTAATCCTTCAGATACCCCGGTACCACGATCTTCATGGCCGGACACATATTCCACACCGGCTTCAAACCGGTTGCTTTGGTTCAGTTCAACTTTTGCCATAGCATCTGCATAAAAATCCAGATAGTTATCATCTGAACTGGAGAAATAAGTGCCGCTGGCCACGCTTAGTGTAGAGGTGTACACATTAGCGCCATCTTGTAACAAAGCGCGCAGGCTTGGTGTTACTGCAAAAATCCAGCTGGACTCTTCATTAGTGCTGGTACTGGCAATGTTGTCATTATGGGCTAAACGGGCTTGCACCATAGGTGTGAAGTCAATACCGCTCTCTGTAGTAATAGCAGCCGCAGTCATTTCGTTTGCAGCCAGATTTGCCGACAAACTAACAGCAGCGATAGCCAGCGTAATGCGTGAAATTTTAAACATTGAACGTCCTTATTAATAAGCGTTTTTGTTAATAAAACCTTTGAGCAAGGTGTTAAGGATAATTTTGATATCAAACAGCAGTGACCAGTTGCGGATGTAATCCAGGTCGAATTTTACCCGCATTTCCATCTTTTCCAGGGTATCCGTTTCGCCGCGCCAACCGTTTATCTGGGCCCAGCCGGTAATGCCGGGGCGCATTTTATGGCGCAACATATAAAAGGCAACCTGCTTACGGTACTCTTCGTTGTGCGCTACAGCGTGCGGGCGTGGCCCCACTACTGACATATCGCCCATTAACACATTAAAAAACTGCGGTAATTCGTCCAATGAGGTACGGCGTAAAAAAGCGCCAACCGGCGTTATGCGGCTGTCATTGCGCTTGGCCTGTATTACCTTGCCGCCATTTTCCATAGTGCGCATAGAGCGGAATTTGTACACACCGATACGGCGGCCATCCAGGCCATAACGGTCTTGTTTAAACAGGACCGGCCCCTTGGAGGTAAACTTGACTGCAGCGGCAATTAATACCAGCAACGGCGCTATAGCCAACAGCACGCTGGCGCTGAAAGCAATATCAAAGCTACGCTTATAAAAGTCCTGGATACCAAAGCCCGGCGATTCAAACACACTGATGGTATCAACATCACCAACATTACCAATACGGCCATGCATCAGGTTCTTCATCAGAAAATCCGGCACCAGTAACACATCTACTGTGCTGTCGCCCAGGGCGGTAATCATATCAGCCACACGCTGCTCGGCCAGCATTGGTAAGCAAATATACAGTTTTACCAATTCACCGCTGCGCGCCAGTGCCACCGCTTGCTCAATACCGCCACGTATATGCTGGCGCGCATCAACCGGCAGCCGGTCTGTAGTTCTGTCATCAAAAAAGCCGATACACTCAAAGCCCAGCTCAGGGTGGTTGGTTATTTCATTCAGTAAATTCAGGCCACTGCCGGTGGCGCCGATAATCGCCACTTTCTGCATTGCTAAACCACGGCGGCGTTGCATGGTTTTGATCACTCTGGCGCCAATACGCCACAAAGCCAGGGTAACTAAAGAGGCAACATACCAGCCGACTAATACTGCACGCGAGAAAGCTTCCGACTGCTTAAACAGGAAAAGTGCCGCCAGCACCAATAAAAATGCCAGCGTATGTGCTACCGCCAGCAGTACCAGCATGCGCGAAAAGCGCCCCACCCGCCAGGAACGGTATAACTGTACAGACTCTGCTAAATAGGAATAACACACCAGATAGCCGCACAGCAGCAGGCCGTATTTGCTGTTTAGCGTCACGTCATACATAGCGGCGCCCAAGACAAACACCGCAGCCAGGATCAGTAAATCTATCAGCCGGTAAATAACAGAAGAGGCATGGCCGGTATATCTAAACGTTTGTTTATTCACTGTGTTAACTCCGTTTAACTGTCGTAAAGCATGGGCATCTGACACTGCAAGGCGCAATGCCGCTGAGAAAAGTATGCCGTTGTACACTCAGGGCGGATAAAGCAAACCGCTTCTGCGCTGAATATCTGTTTGTAACCAATACCGCCACGCAAGCTAAGCTTGTACTATTATCTGCAAGGTAATTTGTTACTGCATGCTGTACTTAAAACGCCGACAATTTATCACATCGCGCGCTCAATGCAAGCAAAAATACCCACATATATACACCCACAGTTTACATAAGGTTATCATCGATACAATTCGATTAAAAAACAACCGTATCGATTAAAATATCACCAGAAAACCGCAATACTCACCAAAACAGTGCATGGCAGTAGTAATCTCACTGTAAGCGGTATTTATACAACTTTAATTAATCATTAAATTTCAACAGCTTAATTAAATAAAGCCCTAACAACTGCACTTTACTCATGCATATGCTATTCCACACCTGCCAGCCTGAACACAATCTGAACACATATTTATTACAACAAGACGACAAAATGGCGCAAAATCCAGCTTTTTGTTCAACCTGAAGCTCAAACCGCCAGCCTAAATTGTAAATATCAAGGCAATTTTAAATGTGTCATAAAATCTTACAGTTAACAAACAGCAAGATTATAATAGACTGTATTTAAACAACTTTAAAACAGGAATGAATATTGCATTGTAAATTTTGAGTATCCAAAAAAGGTGATGCATTATGAAAAATACGTTAACAAAGGTTTTATCCGCCACTGCGCTGTGTTTCAGCCTGAGTAGCCATGCAGCGCTAATTCAGGTATCTGCTACCGACACGGCGCCGGGCAGCAGCAGCTATCTGGCGCCAGGTGCCGGTGATGTGGGTGGTTTCCCAACCCCTTACAGCCCGGGTTCATCAATTCAACCGCAAAATCTGTTTGATGCTATGGACGATATCCGTATCGCCAGCCGGCTGGATCTGAGCGCTCTGGACCGCAACAGCGACAATGGTGATCCGGCTCTGGGTTGGGATCTGGACCAACTGGAGTGGTACACCGAGTTTTACTACTTTGACACCCTGCTGGACGACTGGCAGCAAGTCACTTCCTGGTATGCTTTTATCAGTTGGGATCAGGTAGAAACCTGGCAAGCAGATCCGGAACTTACCGGGATTGACTTCTGGACCGGTGACGTGCGTGGCTTCCTTACTGACAGCAGTTGGTTAGCCGGCGACTGGTTAGCGGTTTCCAGCTTTGAAGGTGCAAGCAACACTGTAAACAACACCTTTTTCTCAGTACGCGATCCTGCAAACATACCGGAGCCGGCCAGCTTAGCGCTGTTTGGTTTAGCCTTAGCCGGTATTGGTATTCGCCGCAGAAAGCAACAACCGCTTTAGTTTGAAAAGCCGCTGTTTGCCCTGCTTCGGCGGGGCTTTTTTCGTTGCTACGCTTTAATGTCAGTATTTTTTACACCATTATATTTCATCGCACTAAATGCTTTACAAATCAAATACTTTAGTAATGGCATAAATACTGCTAAGTACTGGTTTAGCTGAATTATGTTGTAGCCACCAGGAGTAAAAATGAAAGCCACTACTAAGCTGTTATTTGTATTAGCCACTGCAGTTTTTGCCTTTGCTGTTAAAACCCACGCCACACCAATTGTTATCAACGCCGCATTACACGATTATCAAAGCAACCAAAGCTATTATCGCACTGTTGATTTTTATCAGTTTTCCTCCACCGGCGGTTTAGCCAGCTTTGATATTCTGGCGTGGGGCTACCAGGGCAGCTACTTAGACAGTATGTTATGGTTGTTTCAGGATGACGGTGATTTAGGAGTGTCAGCTTTACTTACACAAAATGACGACTTTTGGTCATTAACTGGTCGCGGTTTTACCGACGGCAGCACCAGCGCGCTGGATTCGTATTTAAGTTTTAATTTTTCCGCCGGCAATTATCTGTTAGCCGTAGGCAGCTGCTGTAATTATGGTGCCCACGATATTATCGACGGTATGCAGTGGAATGGTGCAGCCAGCTATGACAACCCAACCTTGTACCGCACTTTGCCGTACCAGTTAACCGTAAATGGCGCGGTAAGTAACTTTCGCCCGCAAGACACGGCTATCAGCAATATACCGGAACCGGCATCTATTGCTTTATTAGGTATGGGGTTGTTGGCGTTACGCCTGTATCGCAAAAAAGCCGCTGTTTAACTACTGCTTGCCCAACTCAGCCCCGTAATCCGGGGCTTTTATATGCCGTTGCCAACAAGACCCTATAGCACTAATTAGTTTGCTCATTATGTTGCTTAACAGCCCGGTGGGCTAACGCGCGCAGCTCGGCGGCAAATTTAGCATCAAGCCCTTCAGGCACAAAATCGACATTAACAACCGACTCATTAAACAGCACTTCATACCAAACACTGGCGGTAAGGTATTTCCCGGCGATGTCCAAATGCGCGCCATCATCACTGTAAAGCATGTTAGAACGTTGCTTAATAGACGGCGCATTCTCAATACTTGCAGCCTGTTTCGTGTTGTTGGTGCTGGCTTTTTCTTCATCATCCGCTTTTGGCAATTGTTGATATGCCAGAGACATTGCATCGGCGGAGGGGATTATCGCTAAGCCGTACCTGGCAGCAAACCGGTTGTAAGCCTGTGTAAGTTGGCTATGCATATCAGTATGGCTCACCGGCCCTTCTTGCTGCTGTTTAAACATTAAGTGCTCATCATGATAAGCCCAGGTTTTATGCAGCAGTATTTTTGCGCCAGGGGCGTCACGTTTAATCTGAGATATCAGCGTTTCGCCATAGGGTTCAAAAGTAGCGAGGTCGACGCTCTGCCGGCTAGTCTGCTGAATAGTAATGACATCCCACTTCTCTGCTTTAAGTGCATCGTCTAAACTGACATTTGGCACAGCACCAGTATAGTTCTTCAGAACCCGCGTTACCTTGTAAGCCCTGCCATCAGGTTCATTCTGGCGCGCTAGCTGTAAGAAGTCTGCATGACACTGTAACGAACAGCCTCCCTTACTTGCTGCAAATATTGTTATTTTTCGTCCACCGGCCCTTGCCAGCTGTGGCAAGTAATGTGTGCTGTTCCATGAAAAGCTATTACCAATATGCATCAACTTTAGCTCGTCTGGTCCAGCAGTAGCACAAGCGGAAAAACCAAAATAACAGCCAAGCAAAAACAGTAAGTATCTAACGTTTAACATCTCTATCCCTCTGCAGCTAAAAAACATCGGTAAGAGTGCCCAGGGTTGACGGATATCGCAACCACAAATCACACTAAAACAAACTTTTTAAGATATTTAATTAACAATTAAAACAACTAAAACTCGCAACAAGGTATCATTAATAACATTAGTCATACAGAAATTAAACAGAGGAATTGCACCACATGACCAATCAGTCTCGAGAACTATGGATAGATGCCGTAAAAGGCCTGACAATAATTCTGGTGGTTTTTCACCATGTATTTCAGGGAGTACAAACCTCTATAGGCTTTTCCGACCTGACGCTGGAAATATACCGCTTAACCAGCCCAATCCGCATGCCACTGTTTTTCCTTGTAGCGGGCTTTTTTGCGAAAAAAGCGATAGAAGGCGACCTAAAGAACTTTGTCCACGGTAAGCTGCTGCACTTTGCATACTTTTACATTCTGTGGAGCATAGTCAGTATTGGAGTACGTTACCTACTGAGCTCATTTACAAATAACGAAGTCAAAATGACTGATATATTGCATATTTTCTGGGAACCTACGTTTTCACTTTGGTTCTTATATGCGCTGTTTCTTGCTTTTGCAACAGCAAGGTTAACAAGAAATATTTCATTTCTAACTCAAATTTCAATTTTTACATTGATCGCTGTCACACTAAATACAGTTCCGAATAATGACTTTATTTTGATTAAAACCTTTAAGTTATATCCTTTTTTCCTCATTGGTGTTTACGGCTCGTCGCAGATCAGGAGCTGGGTTAGCAAAGCAACGGTTACAAGGGTTGGCTGGTTAATCGTTACATACATACTGATTGCAGCATCCATTTCCCTACTTTCGTGGAAAGTAAATTCAGTACACTATTACGTAATGGCTCTACTTGGGTGTGCGGCTGTTATGTCATTAATATACGTTACTAAGAACACGTTTTTGGTATCACGTGTTTTAACGTATGTTGGGGAAAGAAGTCTTTACATTTATCTGATGCACTTTGTACCTGCCGCAGCGGTAAGAGTTATAGGTGTTAAACTTGGATTCGAAAGTTACCCGTTGCTTATGTCGTTGATTGGCACTCTGATCTCAGTAGGACTATGCCTGATAGTATTTAAAGTTTTGCAAAGTATCAGCATACTCAAATTTCTGTTAGAAAAACCCAGCTTCAGAGCAAAACTCAGATCAGCTTACTAACTGCTTTTAAACTAGAAACTATAGAGCCTGCGGTAGTTTTACAAGAGCTTCATACGCAGGCTTCGCTTTCAGAGACCTGTCAAAAATTAATGGATAATCAGTTCTCCCCTGAAGCGGCCAGTTATTACGCCAGTTGTGAGCGTCCGTTATCCCCCAAAAAGTAACTCTGCTTACCGACTTATGGTGTTTTAAAAAAACTTTAAACAAAGAAACGTACCTATCAGCAAGCTGCTGCTCAACGTCATCTGGTAGTTGCTCAACAAACGGGTTTAATGCTGTCATGCGCTCGGTGCTGATCACAGCATCTTCGCCGCGTTCCTCCTGACCCGGAAAGGGTAAAACAGACACATCTAATTCAGTGATCATTACCTTAATACCCAGCGTTGCAAAGCGCGCTATGGTTTTATCCAGTGCTTTCAGATCCGGATAAGTAAGGCTGTAATGGCCTTGTATACCAACTGCATGGATAGGTATACCTTTTTTCTTCAGTCGCTTGATTAGTGCAACCACCGCATCCTGCTTCTTGGGATTTACCAAGCCGTAATCGTTGTAGTATAACTCTGCATCAGGATCAGCCTGGTGCGCAAATTTAAAGGCTTTTTCGATATAGTCTTCACCAATAATATCGAGCCAGCGGCTGCTGCGGTATGAACCGTCAAAATTAAAAGCTTCATTTACCACATCCCAACCTTTAACTTTGCCACGATAACGCCCAACGTAGGTGTTTATATGGTACTCAAGCTTTCTTAATAACTTTTCTTTAGTTTCGGGTTTGCCGTCTGCATCCACAAAAAGCCACTCAGGGTTGCTCTTGTGCCATACCAACGTATGGCCAATAACGTTTTTGTTATTATTTTCTGCATAATCTATAAAACTGTCTGTCCAATTGAAGTTGTAAACCCCTTGCTCCAACTCAACAAAATTCCATTTCATCGAGTATTCAGCGGTAACAGAGTTGAAATTTTTATTAACTACTTTAATTTTATCATCCCGGAACAACTGTTTTCCGGAAACGGAGACGCCAATATCGAAGTGATTCTTGTAGGCTTTATATAAATCGGCAAAAGCTAAAAAAGGCCAGAGCAAAACCACTACCAACATAAACTTCATAAAGCTACCCGCTAAACAAATTTAAAGTCTGAAGCAAATTAACCTTACTGTACTTATCAAGACTGCTGTAATTGCTGTCTCCAGCTTTAGCTGATAAGGCTTGTTCAAGATTTTTTAACCTTGTCAGGTATTCGCACTCTAAATCATGCCACTCCTGCGAGCGAATAATAACGTTCCAATCCCCCCAGGAGTCCTGATTACCGCGCACCATACCAAGCTTTTTAGCCAGATGCCGCCAACTCCAAATCACAAACTGAACCGGTATATTTTGCCACCAACTCAGATAAGGCAAGCGGCCGTCACCATGAAGTAACCACTTACTTTTGCTTAAAAAAGGCTTACAGCCTTTGTGAAACAATTTGCGGTTTAACTTCCACTCAGTAGGTACAGCTGCGGCCAGTTTTACGACTTGCTGACACATAAAAGGTTCATAAGATCGGAATAACCGTCTGTTGCAATACAAGTTAGGTAATGCCACCCGCATGGTGGTGGGCCATAATACAAACCATTCATGTGCCGTGTGCGGCCGGATCTGCTGTATGCGCTGAAAATGTGCCAGCCGTCGAGTATCAAGTTGCTGCAAAATATCCGCTTTAAAAAAAGCATGCTTAGTTGGTTTGGTGCGGCTTTCGCCTTGTACAAAGCGCTCCGGAACAAAAGGATACTTTCGGCTACCACCTTTTTTATTGGCATAAGGTGCTTTTAGCAAAGAGTCAGCCAGGTAACCGCCAAATACCGCCTGATATTGCGGCAGCTGGCAGTCCTGATAAAAGCCCAGCGTATGCGCATGCATATACTGGTGACCGGCCCCAACCAACTTACTTGCCGCAGGCAAAATATCGACATAGTAGCCTGGTTGGCGTAACTTTAAATTGAATGACGAGCCGTAAGCATCGGCTACCTGTTTCGCTATTTTGCCTTCGCGATTGTAGCTATCAAGAAAGACAAAAGCATCCCGCTCCGTATACTCTGCCAACAGCCCCGACATGGCGCGGGAATCCTCCCCCCCACTAATAAACTGAGCCACCTTGCTACCACTTTGCACTACATTACTAACATAGTGCTGTAAACCTTGCCGTAAAGCTTGTGCGGCCGCACTGATGTCTTTGTAGGGGGTAACTTCTTCAGGTTGCCAGTAAGGCTGCACATCAAGCGTAATGTTCTGCGCCAAACTATACATTTGCAAAGCGGCAGGTGCACACTGCCGGATGTTGCGGTAAAGAGTGTACGGATAGGTTACAACATCATTCAGCACAAAATCGGCTACAGATACCATATCTATCTGCTTAGCTTGTCCTGTGCATTGCGCCAACACATCAACATGGGTAGATAAGACCAACTGCTCCGTCGTGTGATACTGATACGCCGGTATAAACATCATTAAATCGGTGATACAGCTCAGCGTCCTGTGCTGTTTATCCACAATTAACACCACAAAAGGCCCGCTAAGATCGCTATCCCATTGCAGCTCGCCGCTTAACCAGCGCCGATACAGTGCTTGCGTACCTTTATCGCTATCCGCTTCAGCTAAAAAGCTGTTAGTGGTAAAACTCAAAACCGGGCCGCCAATAACTAAAAAGATATGCCGCTCTGTTTGCAGCGGTTTAAAGCCACAATACAAATTCGGTGTATAGGCCAGGCTGCCCCAGGCGCCACTGATAAATTCAACGGCAGGTTGTGCCGAACTGTAAATACCTTGCAAGGCAGTTCTCGCTGTAGTTTCTGCCAGCGGTGCAGCGGAAAAAATAAAATCACTCATCGGGTGCGTTGCTCCACAGCTGCAGCTTTAATAAAGGTGAAAGCAATCAAAAGTACATTTAATGCCACACTAACCAAAGAGAACAACATAACAGCGATAACATCGCTGTTAAACAGCATAAACCCCGCTACCAGGGCGGCAGCCCGAAGCAGCACACTAACGATCTCATAACACAAGAAAAAGCCTTGCAGGGATAAGGTGGCAATAGCCGCTACACTGGGCCGGTTCAGAAAACCGGCATATAACCACAACGCCATCCAACGGGCATACTCACCCGATACAGTCCACTCAGCACCAAAGACAAAACCAAACAACCAAGGCCCTGCGACTACAATTAATGCAAAGGGTAACACTCCGACACCGGCCAATGCCCATGTGGCTTTGCGTAGCAAGGCAGCAACGTTCTCTCCGTTGTTGGCAGCTTCGGTAATGCGGGGATAAAACACGTCTGCCACTGCTTTACCCAGCAAGTTTGCCGGCATAGCCAAAATGGTTTTTGCTAACGCATAAAAGCCGGCTGCCGCAGGCCCGAAAAAGCTCATCAGCATTAGTACCGGCAAACTTAGCGACACCGCATTGATTAATGCCTGCGGTGCACGAAACAGCGGAAAATCGTAGTATTTCTTTGCTAACGCCCAAATACCGGCATTAGAGTTATCATCAACGGCTTGGCTTGCTAACGTAGCTTTAGCGCCAACAAATAACATTACGGCATGCAAAGCGTGAGCAAGGGTGGCAATAACTATTAAAACTGCCGCCACGGGGTTAAACCAGCCAATCCCCACTTTAGCGGTGTTAACAATAGCCGACTGCATAAAAGCCACTTTGGCGGTAACCTTAAATTGTTTTTTGCGGATTAACCATTGCTGCAAAATTTGATGCAATGCTGAGAAAAACATCGCCAGCGGGATAAACAACACAAAGGCATAAATAGCCTCTAACCCTAACCAGTGAACTATGGTTTCACCTGCGACCAACAGCAGTAAGGTAATGACAAATGCCAAAGTCAGTGCCAATAAGGCACTTAATTGCGCAATTTTTTTAGCTTCGCTGTCCTGACGTGGCAGTACAATAGCAATAGGGTAACAAAGCGCCGCTATCGGGCTTAGCACCATAACCAATGCTAAAAAAGCGCCCAGCACACCAAAAGCTTCCGGGCCATACAAACGGGTAATAAAAGGTGATGCCAGCATAGTAATAGCTTGGGCACCGGCAGTGCCGGTCGCAACTGTAAGGATATTACGGAATAAACTCCCCTGAGCCAGCTTTTTAAATCGCTTTAGCACAATAAGCCTCTTAACAGTCGTTTACAGCCAATATGCTAGTTTAATGATATCTTTTGGGGGAATATTAAGTCCCGGTACTTGAGCTTGCTTTAGCAACAGACTTGTCTCATGCAATGTGGCCAAAGCTCCGGGCAGCTTATGCAGGGAGTAACCTTCCGCAGGTATTGCATCCAAAAAATTTACCAAATCAACGTTGAATTTGCTAATACGCTGATTAATACTATCTGAACATTTCTGAGGCTTCTGCTCCAACGCTGTTCTCATTAACTGAATGTAATCAAAATCCAGACAGTAAGGCACCTTTTCTAAAAACGGTTCAGCTGTTAAATCGCTCTTGCATCTGTCGATTAACTTATCAGCGGCAATATAGCATCTGTCTGTTGCATGGTTTATCCAGTGAACATGCACCAAACCACCAATATCGCCATGCTCAGGATTATGCCGTAGCCGGTACGCCAAACGGAATAATTGCTGCAATAGTTCACTACGATAAGCTTTCATCAAGCCGGTATGAGCCTGTAAAATATGTCGATCGCAAGCTTCAAGCACCTGCAAAACTTGTTGCTCAGACACCTGCATTTTTGGATCATGCCGGGCAAAGGTTAGTAAAATTGAGGGGATACCACCAATCCAGTGGCTTACACGCCAGGTATGGTGCGACCATTTTGCAGGCCAGATAGGCAACTGCGTTTTTGCATCGACAAGTTTACTCAAATCCAGCGTGATTGATCCCAGTACATCTGCGCGAACATCTGCCCCTGCGTGAGCCAGCAAATTCAACGATGCCAGCAAATAAGCTGTAAGATGCGGTAGCATGGCTTGCTCAACACCATCTTTCCCTGCCAACGGTGCACTTTTTATAACTTCTGCGTATTTTGTAACTGCTTCAGGAACAAACCAGTCTGAATCGCCTAGCAAGGTCCTGGTATAGATATAATCCGCGTGATCTTGTAACGACTTCGCATTCCATTCTGTTTCTTTTCCGGTTAACCAAAATGCTTTGACAGCAGGAGCAACAACATCCAGATAAGCTTCAATTTTTATTTTCAATTCATAACTCCCGACAAAAAACTGCCAAGCCTTCCATGATTAAGGCTGAACACCAAACTTTGCTAAAACATCAGACATTCTACGATAGGCATTTTTTGACAACGCTACCTGTAAAAAAACTACTATCGCCATTTTCAATCTGAAACAGCCTTTGAACAACGCTTTAAAGTAATGCTTTAAGGCAATAGTTTTCTTCCCCTCTTCAGACAAGTATTTTGCGACAGGCCAGCCCATTTCAGCATAGTAAGCTTTGTCAGTAATCAAATCGCGAATACGATTCAACCAGTCAATTCGTTCTTGTGTATTCCGTGCGTTGGACAATCGGGTTGGATTCCATTGATCATCCCAAACAGCAGAGGGCTCACTTAACATCATGAATTTTCCACCCGCTGCGGCTAATCTGATAGCAAAGTCATAATCATCCCCTTTGCTAAGATTCTCATCATACCGGACCCTCTTAGCTAACTGCGCAGGCACTATCAAAGATATTGTTGGTACAAAACCTCTGTCACTCATTAAGTATTCAGAAATATGCTCATTTGCTCTGATCGCCCTATTAGGCTTAACATATTTAATACCGTCACCACGTTCTACGATTATCTGTGCATAAGTGCAAATATCATCACCTTGTTCTAAAGTACTTAAAGCTTGTTCCAAATGGTGTGGCAGAAAAACATCATCAGAGTCGAGAAATGCAATATACTTCCCGCGCGCAGCATCTATACCGGAATTCCGGGCGCGTGAGGCTCCGCCATTTTCTTGAGTAATTAGCTGTAAGCGAGCATCATTCATATTATTGACAACATCTGCTGTATTATCAGTTGACCCGTCATCTACAACAATCACTTCGTAATCTTCAAAAGTCTGATCGAATACAGAAGATATTGCTTTTTCGATAATACCTGCCCGATTATAAGCTGGTATAACAACACTAAAAATTGGAAAGCTAGCCATAAAATAACTCTATTTTAATACTATACATTAACGAGTCGTCGCACTGTCTTTATACAGCAACAGATAAAACGAAAGATAAAGCAACCAGTTTCCATTAGTTGCAACTAAAAACCCTGATTCCAGGAAGTTTCTAAAAATGGTAAAAAAGAATACTGCAGATAAAAGAAACAAAAAGTTATAATCACTCCCCTTCCAAGTGCAAAGCTTATATACCGGAGCAACAACAAAAACAGATAGAAAGATTAAAGTACCTAAAAAACCTATCGATGCGAATAAATCTAAGTAACCACTATGCCCCGTGGTTAGCGTAAATACCCAGTCAATCCAGCCATGAGCATATTCTACCAACGTCATATCATCACCGACTCGCCAAACCGAGCCGTAACCAAGGCCGAGCCAAAAATGATCCTGTATTGACAAGTACAAAAGGTTCCAAATGGTTGACCTACCCGTAAAAGCTGCAGGATCGTCCAATATATGATTAAAAGCCGATATAAGATAGTCACTCAAAACAACAGAAAAGGCACATGCAGCAAAAAAAACTGAACAGTTGAATAATTTACCAAGTCTAAAGCGCGTTACAGAAAACAGATAAATAGCAATTAAAAGCGAAGGAAGGAACAAATATAAGCTTGTCTTAGATTTAGTAAAATACAAAAAGACCAGCGAAACAAAAATTAGGAGTATCCAGCTAATTTTCCGACTTCGAATATACTGATAAGCACATAAAAATATTGACATTACAGCAGTAGGGCCTGCTCCGTTTTTATGTGAAAATATACCTTTCCAGTTACCAATAAGCCCGGGATCTGTCAATTCAGCTTCAATATGTTTCGCACCGGGAATAAAAAAGCAAGATATAAAACTTATTACAACAAGAGACACTACAACCTTAGTCAGCAAGTCAACAACATCATCTTTACTGAGTATAGAAATCAACATCATTACACTTAAAGAAGTTATTATTAGAAGAACTGAACGCCTGAAAGACACAGATGGATGAGTTGCCCAAAGTACGGACAACAAGCATACGACTAAGATAAGAGAAAACCCCTTCCAACACTTTAACTTATCAAATGATGAACACATAATAAATGTGTAAAAAGACGCAGAAAAGAACAACAGGAATATAATTTGCCTTATCACATTGCTGTAGCCTGTTTCTGACAATTCAATATCCCTGCCAGACATTGAAAATGGAGCTAGTCCAACATAGCAAAAAACTAACAACGCTGCGAACAAGAAACGCGCCAGTTGATAACAATCAATATGTATGCGTTGCTCATTTAACTTTATAATATTATTAATCACAATTTGCACCAGATGCTGAGTATCGGCTAACTACCATGAACCTTTTTATAAACCTCCCGCTGGCGCCCCCACAAGGCACTGAGCTTTCCAAACTGCCTTGCTAGCTTTAATCTGGCATGCATTTTTTTGTAAGGCACGCCCGACATAACTATTAACATGATCGATGACACAATAATCGCAGCTACAAACTTGAAAACCTCTGCACACCAGGCAATGAGACCAGGTTGAGATTTGCTGATAATACGAATATCACCGGCACCGATGCGATAGGCCCGCTCAATCGCCCATTTTTTGGTTAAACGTGATGCACCAAAAATTTCATGCGCCTGGGCTTCATGCGCAAAAGCAAATGTAGCGCCGCGCCGCTTAATGCGGGTAAAAAACTCTTTATCTCCACCACCGACCAGCGAATAGAACGGATCGAAACGTTCTTCAGGGTAAGCGTCGACAATATGGCGGCTAAGCAGTACGTTTGTAGTACCGGAAACCAGAGGGATGACTCCTGATGTGGTTTCTTCACTCTGATAGTAAATATTTAAACCTTTAGCCCACGCCGGCGGCGCCACTTCAAATTCCGGCGCGACACTACCACCTACTACATCAGCCTTAGTTTGTTGCTGCACCTTAACTAAAGCAGCAATCCACTGCGGCTCAACCCACTCATCGTCGTCAATCATCGCCAGCAAATCGGCCTGCATATTGTCAAAAGCCTCATGCATCAAAGCATTGCGTACTTGCGAAATACCGCGCTCATTCACCGCTATGGCTTTTAACGGCAGCGGATAACCTTCCGCCATTATTTGCTGCACAGTAACCAAACCCACACCACCATCGCCTTCGTTATCTGCAACTAATACCACAGGTTCAAAGCCGGCAACCTGTTTACTGATGGACTCCAGTAAACGCCGGACACCCTGCGGCCTTTTAAAGGTAGGTATGCCAATTACAACTTTAAGTTGACTCATATAATGTATCTTTCCCGACTCTGTTGCGGTACTCATGTTAACTTTGCCGCGCCATACCGTGTTTTACCACACAGTAAATGGCATGTGGATTAGTTAGCAAATAACGGACAAACAACTTACGCGGGTCGTTTGCCATACGAAACAGCCATTCTAAGCCGGCGTTTTGCATCCACATGGGCGCACGCGGATATTCACCGGTGATGTAGTTGTAGCAGCCACCACAAGAAATAATAACCGGCACCTTTAAACGGTGTTTGTTGCGAATGCAGAAAATTTGCTCTTTCGGCTTACCCAGCCCTACCCAAAGCACATCCGGCTTGGCGGCGTTAATGGCATCACAAATTGCCGTTTCATCGTCATCGCTGAAATAACCATGCTGGTGGCCCACTACGTCAAAATTAGCGTAGGTTTGCGCCAGTATTTCACCGGCTTTAGTTACCGAGACATCCTTGCCGCCAAGTAAAAAGTGTTTCAACTTACCGGGGTAAAAATTTGGAATATCGTGGATCATATCTGTAGTAGCTGTGCGTTCCGGCACGGCATTGGCTTTATTAAACCAACGCGAAAAACTGACTACACTCTGGCCGTCGGCATGTACCAGGTCGGCCTGATCCATTTGCTCACGCGCTTGTTTATCAGAATTATAAATTGAAATGGCATGGCCATTATTACTGAAAATAACAAAAGGTTCTGCGTTAGCCTTAGTTGCATAACCGGCACAAATATCGCCCACCAGCTGCGCTAATTCCTTACGCCCCAGCCTGGCGGTGTTAATACCACCGACATTTACCGTGTCAAAAACCGGCTTAGACATGTTTTTTCCTATCTGTTGTTCAATATAAAGCAGCCGGTTAAGGCTGCTTTAGCTGTGTTAGTTACCGCACGTTAAGACTGGGCTATCGCCAGTTCCAATTCGGCTCTTTTCAATGGCTCGTTAATCAGCTTTTGCATCTGCGCTTTTAACGGAGCGCCAAGTGTAGGGTGGCGCAGGCCGTATTCCATATTGGCAGTTAACAAGCCCAGCTTGGTGCCACAGTCGTGGCTTTTGCCCACTATGCGGTAAGCTTCCAGTTGCTCAAGTAAACGCAACTGGTGCAACGCATCGGTCAATTGAATTTCATCACCGGCGCCTGGTGGGGTAAATTCCAGCAGATCCCAAATAGCGGCAGACAGCACATAACGGCCGGTAATGGCGTAATTGCTTGGCGCCTCGTCCAACGCCGGCTTTTCTACCATATCGTAAATTTTAGCGGCGCAACCTGCGCCTAAATCGGTGCCGTTTAAATCAACCACACCATATTGGTTTACCATGTCGTGCGGCACCGGCTCTACCATGATCTGGCTGGCATTGTTTTCTTTGTAGCGCGCGATCATTGCTGCCAGGTTGTCTTTTTTCAGGTTGCTGTGGTATTGGTCTATCAGTACATCCGGCAGTAATACAGCAAAGGCGTTGTCGCCTACTACCGGCCTGGCACATAAAATAGCGTGACCCAAGCCCAGTGCCACCGGTTGGCGCACGGAAATAATGGTCACATTTTTCGGCACTATGGCACGCACCTCCTCCAACAGCTGACGCTTAACGCGTTTTTCCAGCGTAGCTTCAAGCTCAAAGCTGGTGTCGAAGTGGTTTTCAATGCTGTTTTTCGACGAGTGCGTGACCAGCACAATTTCAGTGATACCGGCGGCTACCGCTTCCTGTACTACATACTGAATAAGTGGGCGGTCTACTACCGGTAACATTTCTTTTGCCATCGCCTTGGTGGCGGGCAACATACGGGTACCCAAACCCGCAACCGGAATAACAGCCTTAGTGATGGCAGAGGTTTTTACTGCAGATAACGATGAAGGCATAGTACCGGTCCTTGTGATGAATGACAATTAATTAACAAAAATCGACACAACATTACAACATTCTGTACGAATAGACAAAGCGGGCACGGATAAAAGCGATAATAAGCGGCAAAAGCGCAATGCTGGTGCGGTAATCGTCCATGGCTGAAATGTTACATCTTGTCGAGCGTCGCAATTTTACGTACACAAATTGTAAAGTCAAAGTATTTTAACTGCTATTTATGACGCTCTGATGGCAAATTGCTACCGCGGTAATTGCAGCGCTTAGCCGCAGCCGCTATAGTCTGGCAATAACTTACTGATAACGCTGGTGTGTTACATATTGCGGTTTAGCCTGCAGCTCTCCTGTCCCTGGTATCTTACCGAAAGCTTTCGCCGTTTTTGCCGGCGCTTTAGCTATTGCCTGTTACTTTCTGTTAGCATACTGCTCAGTTTTCAGGTGTTTACCCGGGTAGAGCCTTTTGCGTTAAGTGATACATTACTGCAACAAACCGAACAGCGCTATGGCGACACAGCATTGCAACGGGTATTGCGTTGGCAAGCATTAATTAACAACAGCCGCGGTAACAACGACTGGAACAAGCTGCACAAGGCTAACGACTTTGCCAACCGCGAAGTAGCTTATGCCAGTGATGAAGCGCATTGGGGCAAAAGCGATTACTGGGCTACGCCGCTGGAGTCACTGCAAACCGGTGCCGGCGACTGTGAAGATTACGTGATCCTGAAGTACTTTATGCTGCGCGCTATGGGCGTGGAGGAAAACAAACTGCGTTTAATGTATGTACGCGCTCTGACACAGAATGAGCCGCATATGGTGCTAACCTACACCGAAAAGCCCGGCCAGTATCCACTGGTACTGGACAATATAAACCCGAAAATTTTGCCGGCGAATAAACGCACCGATTTGCGACCGGTATACGCCTTTAACGGCAGTGGTTTATGGATGGCAAAAGCCCAGGGCCTGGGCAATAAGGTGGAGAACAGTGCCGGTGTGGCACAATGGCAACAGTTGCTTGAACGGATAGAACATGGTAATTAACAATTTGCATACATTAAAGGAACAACAAGCGTGTTGAGTAAAGGAATCAGTCTAAGTACACAGTTTTATGCGCTGATCATTGTAATGACCTTTGTCGCCTTTGCCGGCAGCTTGCTTAGCAGCACGCTGACGCTGCGCGATTATCTTAACAGTCAATTAGGTTCACATGCACAGGATGCAGCCCATAACCTGGGGTTAGCGATCAGCAGCAGCGGTGGCGCCGACAAGGTACTGATTCAAACGTTAGCCAGCACCTTGTTCGACTCCGGTTACTATCAGCAAATCCGCTTTGTTGACAATGAAGAACGCGAACTGGTTAATCTGAGCCACAACACCAATGCTGCCGTTCCGCGCTGGTTCAGCGATGTTTTTGCGTTGCAGGCACCGATAATGCAAAGTGAAATAAGTGATGGCTGGTTAGTGCTGGGCACGCTAACAGTGCAATCTAACACAGTGCTGGCTGAACGCAGCCTGTGGCAACAAACTACCCGTAACCTGCTCAGCAGTGCACTGTTGTTTGCGCTGGCGGCATTGGCAATTCATGTTATTTTGCGTGCCCTGCTCAAGCCGCTGCGGCAAATAGTGCAGCAAGCCGAAGCCGTGGGCCGCAAAGAATTCCGGCAGAACCCCACCCGCACCGCTACCCGCGAGTTAAACCTGGTGCTAACGGCGTTAAACACTATGGTGCTGAATATCAGCAAGGTATTTAGCGAGCAGAGCCGCTATGCCGAGCAATTAATGCAGCAAGCCTTTTTAGACCCGTTAACCGGCCTGCCAAACCGCCGCGCGCTGCAGCAGCAACTGAGTAATTTGCAGCAAGACGCCAAACTTAATCACAATGCGCTTTATGTGGCAATGATCACCCTAAGCTCGCTGCAACAAACTAATGACGAGCAAGGCTATGCCAGCGGTGATGAATATGTGCAAAAAGCGGCCGGCCTGTTACAGCAGCTAAAGCAACAATATCCAAGCCTGCAGCTGTTCCGGCTGTCAGGTTCAGAGTTTGCTATTATTGGCGCGGCAGACAAAGCCGGTGCTGCAGAGCTGGACAACAAGCTGACACTGGCGCTGGAGCAAGAACACAGCCAGTGCTACAGCCTGGGCTTTGGCCGTGCGGTAAGTGTACTGGCGCAAGCTGCAGAGCCATTTAGTAATATTTTGGCCAGGCTCGATACGCTGCAGGCGCAAGACAGTGTGCAGCTGTTAAGCGGCAGCATGGCTACAGAAGCCGACTTGTGCGCGCCGGGCCGCCTGCAGTGGCAACAACTGATTGACCGGCTGTTGCACCACAACGACAGCAGCGATGCCAATATGGAGCTGTTGCTGCAGCCGGTAGCCGATCAGCAACATAAGCTACTCTATGCTGAATGTTTACTACGTTTTGTGGTAGACGATAAGCCCTTGTCTACCGCCGAAGTGCTGGCGATGGCTGCCAGGCTAAACCGCGCAGATACGTTAGAGCGGCAAATGTTGCAGTTTATTTTACAATCACTGCCGCAATTAGCCGGCGGTGCAGTGGCCATTAATATCAGCGAAGCGGTATTATGCTCGGACGATTTACGCCAATGGTTGTTGCTGCAACTTAGCCAACGCGCTCCCCAACTGCCGCCACTATTGGTAGAAATTGCCGAGCACAGCATTCTGCAACACCCGCTACAGGCCGCTCAATTTATAACCAAATTGCAACAATTGAAGATAAAAGTGGTGATTGAGCGCTTCGGTGCCAACTTAACCTCACTGCGGCATATTCAACACTTAAACATTGACTACGTTAAGCTGGATGCCGGATTTATCAATGACTTAGAGCAAGAAAGCAGTCGGTTTTTTATTATGACCCTGACACAAATTTGTCACAGTGTCGGCATTAAGGTTTTGGCCACACACCTTGAAAGCATAGACAGCTTGGAAGCCTGTAAACTACTGAATGTAGATGGGTTTCAGGGGTTCGTTTTAGGTGAGATCATAAATTTTACCTTTTTAAGCAAAAAAGGGGATGCCAATAAAACCAAAATGCAATATACTCTGAAACAAGTTTTTAACCCCAAAGGAGATACCTATGATGCTTCGTAAAGCTCTGGTGCTGGGTACCGCTTGCACAATGATGTTGTGTTCAGCTACGGTATTTGCACAGGACATTGCACAAACGACTGATGTTGCTGTTGTTCAGACTACTGCTGAATTTGCCGCTCAATTAGCGGCTGCACCTGAAAATGCTGCGCAATTAATTGCTGATGCTATTACTGCAGCCAACGGTGATGAAGCCGCAATTGAAGCTATTTTAGCTGCTGCTGCAGACGCAGGTGTTGAAGCCGACGTTATCCTGGCTTCTGCAGTAAGTGCCGGCGTTGACCCAAGCTTAGTGGCTCAGGTTGTTGCTGATACGCAAACGGCTGCAGCGCCGGTTGCACCTGGTTCACAAGGCCTGCAAACCGCTGCTTCTGTAGCGCCGGTTGCTTTGCCCGCGCCTGGTGCACCTGGCTTCGGTGGCGGCGGCGGCGGTGGCGGCGGTACTATTTCAGGTAACTAAGCCTCTGTTTGTTGCGAAAAAAGGGCCTTTGGCCCTTTTTCTTTGCGCAGGATTATTTTAATACGGATGTTACGTAGTCTTTGATGAAAACACAGCACAGCACTTTAAGCCGCTTCATCCCCCTACTGTTAGGCTTTATTATTATCTGGGCCCCCATACCGCTTGGCTCTAACCGTATTTGGGCCTGGTCTGTGTTACACAGTTTAATTGCCGTTGCGGTATTACTGCACTGTATAGTGGCATTTCAACAGCGTCAGCCGTTATGGCGCGAGCGTTGGATAGGCCGCTTTCTTGCTGTGCCGGCCTTTACTGCCCTGTATATGTGGCTGCAGTGGTTGGATGTTATTCCCGGCCTGTCCACCTTTGATGCTTATCACACCTCTATGCTGGCGCAACGCACCTTTTACCTGCTGCTGTTTTTATGGCTGTTGTGCCAGTACACCGATTCGGTAACCCGGATCAAAGCCATATTAATTGCCATTGTTAGCGCCGGCTGCATTCAAGCCTGTTACGGCAGTATGATTAATTTAGCCGGGTTGGAGCAATCGCCGCTGTTCGGTGTCATTGAAGCTGACAAAGCCCGCGGTAGCTTTGTGTATCAGAACCATTATGCCAATTACCTGGCATTGTGCCTCAGTATGGCCATTGGCTGGATGATCAGTGAGCTGAATGTAGATAAAGTCAGCGGCAGCCGTAAAGCCAAATTACGCGAAGCCGTCAGCACCTTACTCAGTGCTAAAATGCTGCTGCGCCTTGCCGTGATAGTAATGATTATCGGCTTAATTTTAAGCCGCTCGCGTATGGGCAACAGCGCCTTTTTTGTCGGTCTGGGCGTAACGGCGCTGCTGGCGATTTTTTGTTATAAAAAGCCGCCACGGCTGCTCAAACCGTTAGTGTTAAGTATTTTTGTGCTGGATCTACTGATAGTCGGCGCCATGTTTGGTGTAGAAAAAGTAAAACAGCGATTGGCAGAGACCAGCTTTGCCGGCGAAACCCGCGATGAAGTGGTGCTGCACAGCTTACCGCTGCTGCAACAGCATTGGTTAACCGGCAGTGGCGCCGGCAGCTTTTACACCGTTTTCCCGGCGCAACAGCAAGGCGTATACACCGGGTTTTACGACCATGCCCACAATGAATATCTGCAGTTCAGTATAGAGCTGGGCATACCGCTTACGCTGTTGTTAGGCGCCTGGCAACTGTATGCGCTATGGTTATGTATACAGACCATGCGTAAGCGCAATACCCGCCTGTATAAGGGGGTTGCCTTTGGTGCCATGATGGCCAACCTGCATATGCTGCTGCATAACACGGTGGACTTTAACCTGCAAGCGCCGGCTAATGCGTTGTTATTTGTCAGCATTCTGGCACTTAGCCATCTGGCTTACCATAACAACCAACCGCAGCGCGCGGTTTAACAACAGGCCACTTTAACCCACAATTAATTCAATATTAAATTTTTACATTAACAACTGTTGTACCATAATTACCGAAACAGACTGATCGGTACAACCTTTGATGAGCCAATGGATCCAGCAGCTAAGGGATAGCGACAACAGCCAGTATCTGGTTTATCTGTTACTGCTGCTGATATTCGCCGCCGATAGCCAAACCCAGCTGGGCTTTGCGCACGGCTTTTTATATGCACCTCTGCTGCTGTTAGCCAGCCTGGCGAATAAAATCCGTTTGTTAAACACCTGCTTTTATAGCGCCATACTGCTGATTATTCTTGGCATTTTCACCTCGCCTGCCGCGCCGCAAGGCTTTGCTTTCGGTTATGTTGTTGCCAACCGCCTTGGTGCCTGTATCTGTTTACTGCTGATTTATCTGCAAATGCGCGCAGCTATAGTGCTGCAGCTACACCAGGCGCGGCAACAAGCTAATCTGCAGCGCCAGCAACAACAGTTGCAATTAATTAACCAACTGACACATTTCGGCCGCTGGACGCTGGACCCGCACAACCATATGCTGTTGCTGTCTGCTGAAGCCAAAGCGCTGTTGCCATCGGGCAGCCGCAGCCGGCTGACACTGAGCCAGTTCAGTGCGTTATTTCACAGTCCTTACCAGGCGGCCTTGCAGCAATTGCTCAGCGACTGCATTGATCTGAAGCAGGCCTTTGATATTGAGTGCGCTTACCGGCTGGATAACGACAAAACACATTGGCTGCGTATTGTCGGCTATCCGGCCACAGACAGCGACACCGGTATGCACGGCATAGTGCAGGATATTAATTCCGCCCACCAAATCAGTATGCGGCTGGCACAGCAGCAACAGCGGTTTAAACAATGGGCCGACAGTATGCCCATTTTTGTCTGGACCGCAGACAGCAGTGGTAGCGTTACTTTTGTTAACCAAACACTGACGGCATTTTGCGGCAAAACAGAGCAGGAGCTGTTAGATAACTGGCTGGAGATAGTACATACGGAAGATCGTGACGCCGTTATGTCGCACTGGCTGCACTGCGTACAAAGCGGCGATGCTTACAGTATAGAATTTCGTATGCGCCGGCTGGACGGGCATTATGTCTGGCATCTGGTTAAAGCGGTTGCCGTGTACGACACTGATGGCAAGATTGAAAAATGGCTCGGCTCTGCCATGGCGCTGGGGGCAGCAGCCAAACCCGGCGCCGCTAAGCCTTATAACGTGCTGTCCGGCTGATACCAATCTGTCCAATTGCGGCTGAGCATAAACACACTATAGCTGGCAAATTCTGCCATCAGCTTGCTGTAAAAATCAAAGTTGGTCAGGTTAACGGTAACCAGGCAATTGAAACCACAATTAACACGGCGGAAAGTTTGGCTGGACGTTGCCACCACCTTAGCGCTGAAACCATGGTGCGCTGTCAGCTGTGATACCCGCCAGGCATGAAAATCACTGGTAAGAATATAATCCGGCTTAAGCTGCGGCCTGGCCGCCAAGCTGTTAAATTCTTTATAAGTATTGTCGCCGCCGAAAAAACAATCAATGGCAAAATCACCCGGCATAGTCAGTAAATAATCAACATAAGGCCGGCAGTAACGGGTGGTAATAAGCACGCTGCCGCCATGCGGCATTAACGCGGACAGTTGCTGCAAGCGCGCTTTGGCACAGGCTGGTAAGGCGCTGTCAGAACCGCCGCAGCCCAGCACCACTACCGTGCTGTCTGCACTTAAGGTGTAGGCGGCGCTATAACTGCCGTACCAGGCCCGCACCTGATTAGCTACAAAACTGTTGCCGGCCAGATAATAAAACACCAGCAACAACCAGAGGCCTTTTTTACGGTAGCACAGGCAAGCCAGCAACAGTCCGTACAGCATAAGATTATGCGGAAACATTAAGGGTTCAAGAATATCTTTCATCAGCACTCCTCTTGCCGGCGGCGCTTTGCAACAACAAAGCATTACATAAGGCCCAGGGCAGCCACAGCATGCCGGAAGTCAGAATATGCCCGGCCAGCGACGACACCAGCAGCAACAACAGGTTTAACACTAACAGACTGCGCCCGGCACCACTGGTACGCAACTGCCAGCTATGACGGATAAACACAGCAAATACCAGCACAAATGTCAGCAAACCGGCGATGCCGTGAAAAACCAGTAAATCAAACCAGTCCAGCTCGGCAAAGTATTTTTTCAAATACAATGCGATGCCGCCCTGACCTACCCCAGCCAGGCGCTGCCAGTCGCTGTAGTGGTCAGCTGCGGTTTGCCAGATGCGGCCGGCATAATAGTCACGCGACGACAATAAGATACCGCTGATACCACGCTGCTGATAGACAAAACTCAGCTTGTCGTAAATGCCGAGTAGTCTGAGCAGGTATTCGCCGTTTAACAGCAACAGCATTAATAACAGCAGCGATAACGCCGCCATTATTGCGATAACACGGCGTTGCCGCTGCCAAAATGCCGCCGGCTGCATCAGCAGCGGCACCAATACCACCAGCACTAACACACCGAACAAGCCGGTTTTGGTCAGCAACAGCACTGCCAACACCAGCGCGCAGACACTGATTAGAGCGTAAGCGGCTTTATATTGCGGCCAGCTCAGCACCAGCAAGCCGCAACTGATTACCAGCAGTACGGCGGATAATTCATTGGTGGAGTAAAAAAAGCCTTTAATGCCCAAAAACGACTGCGCCACGCCATCCAGCGGCTGATAAGCGGTAAAGCCCAGGCCGGCAACGCCGGCCAGCACATTTAGCAACAATACCAGAGCACTGATATACAGCGTTTGCTTTAACAACCGTTTTGCCGGCGCGGGTTGGCGCTGTTGCAACGACAGCAGATAAACAAAAGCCAATAGCGGGCTGACCGCTTTAACCGCCAGTTGGATGTCGGCCAGCATCCAGCGTGTAGCAACAACAGGCCAGTGCATGGCCGGCCCTGCCAACAGCAGCAGTAACAGCGCCAGCAGAGCAAACGCCAACCGGGGTTGTTGCAGCAGCAATGTCAGCGCCATCAGCAGCAACACAACAAACTTATAACCAATGGATAAGCCATAACTGCTGCCATGCCATTGCAGCAAAGCACCATTTAAGCAATCAAGCGCTAAAAACAGCGGGATCAGACAGCACAGCAGTTTATCAATGCTACTTTGCAGCTTCGTGATCAGTAACAGCGACGGCATTATTTTTTAAACAATCCAGCCAGGCCCTTACTAAACACCTTAATGCGCCAGCGACTGAGCACACCCAGCTTATGCTTAATAAAGTAGCGCCACTTTAACCGCACCAAACCATAACGGCTGCTGCTGAGTAATTGCGCCAGCGTCAGCGGAATTTGCTCCATGCTTTGGCGGTAAAACATCTGGTTTTGCAAGTTGCGCTCGCTCATATGCACACGGTGCTTGGCAACAAACTGTTTATGCGCATCCAGCCGTTTCGGTGAATTGGTAATGCGCCCCAGCTCATGGCCAACATTTACCTTGTAGCTGGCATCAGCAATACGCAGCGCCGGTCCGAAGGCCTGCACTACCCTTACCCACATATCGTAATCCTGAAACGCGGCCAGGCCGGTATCAAAACCGCCCAACTGCAGCATGCGCTCGCGCCGCACCAGCGCCTGATTAGACAGCGTATGTAAATCAAGCAATTCAGGAAGATTGACCACCCTGCGCTCAGCATACAGCTTTTTTTGTACCGTACCGTAATCCCAGATATAGCCGGAGCAAACACAGCTGTATTTGTCGTTATAAGCGCTATACAAACTGCTTAAACGCCAAGGCAAAAACTCGTCGTCGTCGTCAATGCCGGTAACAAATTCGCCTTTAGCCTCGCTAATAGCGCGGTTACGCGCCGCACAGGCGCCCTGCCCGCTGGCCTGGCGGAAAAAGCGGATCCGCTCGTCATTAATGTATTTATTGGTCAACACCGCCCAGGTATCATCGGTAGAGGCATCATCGACTACCAGCAATTCAATATTGGTGTAATCCTGCGCCAATACCGACTCAATGGCGCGTATTGCCATCTGCACACGGTTAAAGGTCGGCATATAAACACTGATCAGCGGTAACGGTTGCGTGCTCATGTTGTTAGCTTCCATAGCGTTAAATTTTACCGGTCCAATACCACCAGACGTAGCGCAGCAAACCCAATTGCCGGCCAATACGGCTGGGTTGTGATAACAGGCGATAGGCCCATTCCAGATTCAGCTTACACCAAAGCGGCGGTGCCCGTTTTACATTGCCGGTAAATACATCGTAAGTGCCTCCCACGCCCATATAAAAACAGTCCGGATGCTGCGCCCGAATACGCTGGATCAACAGCTCCTGCTTCGGCGACCCCATAGCTACACTGACAATACGCGCACCACTTTGCTTAATTTGCGCAATCAGCGCCGCTTCATCTTTAAAGTAACCATCTACCGCGCCCACCAGAACGGCCTTTTGTTGCAGTAATTTAGTTGCCGTTTGCCGGTTAACCTCCGGTGTGGCCCCAACAATAAACACCGGCACCTTATAGTGTGCCGCACGCAGCATTAACTGCTGCCACAGCTCGCAACCAGGGATCCGCTGTACTGCCCGCTTCAGCCGTTTGCGCATCACCTTTACCACGCCGATACCATCTGCATAGCGGATATCCGCCGCAGCAATAACAGCGGCAATTTGCGGTTCACGCATTGCGGTTAATACTTTTTCCGGGTTAATGGCAATGGCAGAGCCGGCGTAGACACTGCCGTCTTCGCGCACTATGTAAGCCAGTAACTGTGTCATACCGGCAAAGGCCGACACCTGCACCGTCCCTATGCTCACCTGTGGCGGTGCCGTGGCAACGGAATTATCCGGCATCATGCTATTGGCGTTGCTTGCATTCATCGTAAAACATCCTGATAAAGCTGTTGTAATTCGGTGATCACCCGACTTAGCAGATATTGCTCTGCGCTGCTACGGGCGGCCAGCTGCAGTTGCCGGTATTGCAGATCTGATAGAGCAAAAAACTGTGCCAGCGCATGTTCCAGCGCGGTATGCAGTTGCTGCTCTGTGCCCTGCTGGCTGATAAGAATACCATTGTCACCGTGGTTAATCTGCTCTGCTGCACCGTCGGTATGGGTAGCAATAACCGGGGTGTAGCAGGCCATGGCTTCAGCCATCACCAAGCCAAAGGCTTCATGGCGTGACAGGCTGATAAAACAGCGCGCCTGGCTGTATAACTGTTTTAACGCCTGGCTGTCTTTTGGCCCTACTACCAGCACATTGGGAAAACGCCTGGCAGCAGAATGCAGTTTATCCAGCCAGGGGCCGGAGCCGGCGATCACCAGTTTTTTATCCTGTAATTGCGGCAGCAAGGCCAGTAAGCGATCCATGCCTTTGTTGTGATCCAGGCTGCCGACATACAAGATATCGATGCTTTTATCCTGCCAACTCAGCTGCTGTGCCTGGCCAAACAGCTCACTGATACCGGCCGGCAATACTATGGCGCGTTTTAGCGGTAAACTAAACTGCCGTGCCAGCGCTTTGCTGGCAAAAATCCATTGGTCTACCTTTGCCGCGCACCAGCGATAAGCTTTACCGGGCGGCTGATATAAGTAAATATCACTGCCGTGGCAGGTAACGACAATCTTCACTTTCGGGTTGCGCAAGGCTTTATACAGCATCGCCAGCCAGATAGTGGGGTAAAAATAATGCACATGCACAATATCAAAACGGCGCCGGCTAATGACAAAGCGCCAGAGAAAATCGAGCGCAAAAACCGGATATTTCAACCACTTGTTCAGCAAAGAGTCACTGTGCCAGCGCATATAATGATACGCAGGGTTAAGCGCTGCCAGCGCCCATACCTGATTGTGGACAAACTTGCCCTGAAACGGTGATGATGGCTTGGGGCCCATATTACTGATAATTAAAATGTTGCTCTTTGCTGCCTGCACGCTGAAATATCACCCTGAACCGCTGGCGGACTGTGTACAATACTTGTTGTCAGCCGGAAAAACACTTAGTTTATAGCGCATTGCGCTACAACCGGAATAGCGCCAGTAAAACCGATTGTAGCTGACGCCCGGCTGAATAGCTGTTCACCCTGACGTAACCAGGATAGTTAAATGTCTGAATATATTAGCCTTTATGTTACTGCCTTGTTCGCTGCCATCGCCGCCATCGCGGTATTATATCCGTTGTCGGTGCGCGTAGGTCTGGTGGATGTACCGCGCGGTCGCAAGCAGCACCAGGGCGCGGTGCCATTGATCGGCGGTATTGCCACTTACTGCGGCCTGGCCATTGCAATGCTGCTGTTTGCCGACAGCAACATACAACCTGTGTATTACCTGGCCTGCAGCGGCGTTATTCTGGTATTGGGCGTGTTTGATGATTACCTCGATTTAAGCGTAAAGCTGCGCCTGGCAGTACAAACCTTAGTGGGCCTGGCGATGACTTACAGCCTGGATTTGCATTTGGCCAGCCTGGGCAACCTGTTTGGCTTTGGCGTAATAGAGCTTGGTGTGCTGGGGCTGCCGGTGACGCTGATTGCCGTTATCGCCGCGATTAATGCCTTTAACATGACCGATGGCATAGATGGCCTGGCCGGTATGCTCAGCCTGGTCAGTTTTATCAGCATCGCTATTTTTATGGCGTTATGGGGCCAGCAGTTGTATGCCGGTTTTGCGCTGGCGTTGGCACTGGCACTGCTGCCCTACCTGGCGTGTAACCTGAATTTAGTGCCCGGCCGGCGTATTTTTATGGGTGATGCCGGCAGTATGTTAATTGGCCTGAGCGTGATCTGGCTGCTGATTATCGGCACCCAGAGTGAGAGCGCCAGCTTTCGCCCGGTTACCGCACTGTGGATCATTGCCATTCCGCTGATGGACATGATTGCCATTATGGTGCGCCGCATCCGCAAGGGCCAGTCGCCGTTTCAGGCCGACCGCGAACACCTGCACCATATTTCATTGCGTTTGGGCTTAAGCTCACGCGAGTCGTTGGCGCTTATTACCGCGCTGGCCTGTATTTGTGCCTGTATCGGCATTATCGGCGAATACCTGCTGCTGCCGGAGCCGCTAATGTTAACGCTGTTTATCGCGCTGTTTGCCGCTTACCTGTATGGGCTGCAGAACATCTGGCGTATTATCTCGCACTTTCGCCATAAGCGACTGCACAACCGCCAGCCAAGGGCGGTAAAGTAACGCCAGTGAAGCAGCCGTCATTAAATAAGGACAGTTAAGTAGTGAACATCATTAGAAAGCTGTTGCAGGCCCGCGCCACGGCGATGCTGGGTGACAAAATGGTTAAGCTGGCTGCCGGTGCGGTACTAACGGTATTTGTTGCCCGCATGCTGGGCGCCAGCGAGCTGGGTGTGTATTCCATTGTGATGGCCTGGAGTGCCTTTTTGGTGCCGATAACCAGCATGGGGCTGAACAATATCGTAGTGCGCCAGATGGTAAAACACGACAGCGGCCACGATGCAATGACCATGCTGTACAGTGCCATCAGTATCCGGCTGGGCCTTGGCATAGCGGGCGGCAGCCTGATGTTGCTGGCGTTTTATCTGCTGTATCCGGCCATGTTTAGCGGCAATACGGCTGTTGCCATTCCGGTACTGTTTTTGTTGCAGGCATTTTTCGGCTTTTTACTGTTTGAATTTTACTTAAATTATCAGGGCACCTTTCGCACGGTGGCCTATGTTAAATCGGCTATATCACTGCTCAGCTTTGGCGTTAAACTCGCCCTGCTGTACAGCGGCTTTGGTATTGCCAGCCTGCTGCTGCTAACCGGTATCGAGTTTTTTCTGGTTGGCATGGCACAGTACGTTATTTACCGGCGCAAACTGCAGCCGTTTAGCAAAGATGAAGCACGCTGGCCGGGCTATCATCCGCGCTGGTTTAATTGGCAGCAGGCTAAACAGCTGCTGCGCCGCTCTTCCTGGTTGTGGTTGTCCGGCATAGTGTCGGTAATTTACCTGAAAATTGATATTGTTATGATTGGCTCTATTGCCGGTACCGAACAGGCCGGTATTTATGCTGCCGCCAGCCGTTTATCTGAGCTGTGGTATGTGTTTCCGGCTACCTTAGCCGCACGCTACTACCCGGATATGCTAAAAGCTTATCAACTGGGCAAAACCAGCTACTATCTGAAATTACGCCGCTTTGCGCTGCTGTTTTTCAGCGCTGCCTTTGCCATAGCGGTGCTGATGTCGCTGGCCGCGCCGTGGCTTATCAGCCTGTTATTTGGCGACAACTTTGCCGCTGCCGTTGAGGTGCTGCGTATTCATATCTGGGCCGGTTGTTTTATCTTTGTGCGTTATTTGATCAGCCAGCATTTACTTATTACCGAGCAGGAACCGCTGTCGCTGCTCAGTCACGGTATCGGCGCTATCCTTAATGTCGGGTTAAATTTATGGCTTATTCCAACCATGGGTATTGTAGGCGCGGCCTGGGCAACGTTGATTTCCTACGCCTATGCGTCGTTGTTTTTTCTGCTGCTGGCAAAGAGTACCCGCGCCCAGCTATGGCAACTTATTACTGTGCGTCGCACAGACACTCACTGACAAGGTTTTTCTATGAGCAAACCACTTTTCGTTGAAATTAAAGGCGTGCAGTTTCGCAATAAAGGCGCTTACTTAATGCTATTGGCCAGCCTGGAAGGGTTAAAAGGCATTAAACAACCGGTAGAACTGGTGTTATCACCCGGCCCTAACCTGCCCTACGTTGAGCGTGCCCGGTTAGGTGCCTGGCAAAAGCTGTCGTTTCGCCGCGGTGGCCTGGATTTAACGCCGTTAATCGGCAAGTTACCGGGCGCAGTACAGCAGCTGTTTAACCGCTACGGCATGGTAAGCGAGCAGCAAGTTGATCTGGTGCTGGAAGCCAGCGGCTTTGCTTATGGCGAGCAGTGGCCACTACGCTTTTTGCAAAACACCGCTAAAGAAGTAGTGCGTTTTGCCAAAGCCGGTAAACCTTTTGTGTTTATGCCACAGGCCTTTGGCCCGTTTAAAACCGACGACAGTAAAGCGGCGATGCGCGATATTATTAACCACGCCAGGTTAATTTTTGTGCGTGACCCGGTGTCGTTACAACACTTGCAAAGCTGTGTTGCAAACCTGCCGGACTCGGTAGTATTAACGCCGGACTTCACTGTGGGGTTAACCGCTCGTGCCAATGCTGAAATACCGGCTTTAAATGGCCCTTATGCCGCACTGATTCCGAACAACAAAGTGGTATCCAGCTTTAACCACGCCGGTGCTGAGCAGCAGCGCACTAACTATATTGCCGCCTTTGCCGCTGCCGCCAATAAACTGGCCGCCGAAGGGTTACAGTGCGTACTGGTAAACCATGAAGGTAAAGAAGATGCACAATTGTGCGCAGAAATAGCGGCTAAAGCGCCATGCCAGATAGTGCAAATTGACGATCCGCTGGCGGTAAAAGCCTTTATCGGTCAGGCGGAACTGGCGATAAGCTCACGGTTTCACGGTGCGGTAAATGCGCTAAGCCAGGGCGTGCCCTGCATTGCCACCAGCTGGAGTCATAAATACCACGCCATGATGACTGACTTTGGTATGGCTGATTATTGCGTAACAGAACTGAGCGAGCAGAGTTTGCTTAGCGCGCTGCAACAGTTGCTGGATAATAAAGCCAGCCTGGCCGCTGAGGTAAAACTTAAAGCGGCCGGGTTAAAACAGCAAAATGCCGCTATGTGGCAGCGACTGTATCAGGCTATCGGCTAGTGTGTTAACTGACACCGGGTACAAACAGCGGCACTTTTAAGGTGTTATCCACTTTTTCAGCGCCACCGCACATTTCATCATAAGCTGACAGATGCACTAAATACGCTTTGTAAATAGTGCAACGGTCCAGCGCCAGCTTCACTTCATCTATGCTGTGAAACTGCTGTGGTTTGTTATCTGCATCAACTAAAAACGCTTTGCGGCCGTCATAGTCGGCCTCAGCCAGATACACACCCATTTCAAACGAGTGAATGGTCAGTTCATTGATGCGTACACCCTGATGATTTAAATGATTAGCACGATGATAAGGCATGCTTAGGCTCCTGTTTTCAGGTTGGCGTTATATCTGCAATGTTATTGCTGTAACAACATTGCTTCTACGACGCCGGCTGAGGTTCAGATCTGCCGGAGCTGAACCCGGATACTACTAAGTATAGCCAGGTTTAACTATTACCAAATTGTACTATGGCCAAATTGCACTGCGCTGACGCCAGCCCCAATGCCTGCAGTTTTTAGCTATCGCGTGGGGCCTGGCAAATTTCTGCGTTAGTTATGGGCGGATTTTCCCATCAGCAGCAGCCATACACCTGCCATTGCCGATGCAGCGCCGAGGATCAGAAACCAGGTGGTAGAGTCAGTAAAGCGGCCGGTAACGGCTTCTGTTACCTGCTCGCCCAGACTTTCAGATGCCTGATATCCAAAGAAAAGCAGCAGTACACCCACAACAAGTAATACAATGGCCAGGATTCTGTTATTTATCATGTTAATCTCCTTCCGGTAAATGAAACCTGTGTTCTGTTGTATAAAGGTAACGCCGGCCGGGGCCAGCGTTACCTGAAGCGGACAGCTAACACTGTCCTTATCTCAGGCTTATTGCCTGCCGGGTGCAGCCATTATCTGGCGTAGTAGGACTCGACACTTGAGTTCCAGCTGGCATCAGCCATATCCGGCCATTGATCTTTATCGAAGCCCGGCGCGTTCTTTAAGCGCTCAACATCGACATCAAGCATAAAACGCTGATTCTCCCTGTCCAGCGTCAGCGCTTTCCACGGCACAGCAAACAGACGATCGCCGATACCAAGAAAGCCACCTGCCGATAGCACAACATAACGTATTTGGCCCTCTGCCATATCCAGCATAATGTCCTGGATTTTACCCAGCTTTTCATCCTGCATATTGCAGACTTCATCGCCGGTAATACTGCCGGCACTGAGTAAGGCGCCTGTGCCATTAAGGCCGCCATTCGGTTGCATCATGATAGTGCTCATTTGTTTTTCTTCCCGGTAGGATCATTAATTTCACCTAACACGGCGCCGTTTCTGCCGTCATTTTTCTCAGTTCTGTCCTTCTTAGGCACTTTTTTGTCGTCAGTTACTTTTTCAGCAACTTCCCTGCCCTGTCTTTTATCGTCGTTTGAACTGCCTTTGTTAGATTGATTTTTGTTCATAAGTTGTGCTCCACATATTTATTACGCTTGGTATCTGCCTCTTATCATTAACTGATTCAGATGCAGGGTGACGCTATTACGTTAGTTCAGCCGCAAGCTATGTTCTGTACGCTATCTAACGTAAGCCATCTTTTAACGCCAATACGGATAGCCGCGTTCTTAAATTCACGCTGACTCCTGACTTAACGTTTGCGCTCTGTGTATCTGCCGGAACAGCCCGACACGCCGGCAACGTTGGTGCGCTGTCGCACAGACAATGGCCGCCTGCGCCCGCAAAATCGTTGCAGGCCGGCGGTTCGGGCGAGATGCCGATTGACCACCTTCCCACCTCAGCGCAGCATGTTGTTAGTACAGGCGTTGACACCTATGGCAACAACATAAGGCAAAAAAATGGCAACAAAGCATAAATCCGCCAGACCAGACGTGTTAAAAACCAACGACATCGTGGCCAAGCAGGCACAAGCCAGCGACGATTTTGTGGCAGCGATGCCGCATAACAGTAATAAGCCACTCGAGCATGGCCACAACAATGCCATGGCGCCACCATCCGGTGTAACCGTAAAGCCGGATTCAGCGACATTAACGGCCAGCACCGACACTGAACAAGGCAGCACGGCAAAAACCGGTGGCGCCGCAACGCCCGGTTCAAACCCCATGGTGGCAGCGCTTGAACGCGTGCGGGTAGATGGCAGCGGGCAACGGTTAACCACCAATCAGGGTGTTCCGGTTGGCGACAACCAAAACAGCTTAAAAGCCGGCCTGCGCGGACCAACATTATTGGAAGATTTTATTCTGCGGGAGAAAATCACCCATTTTGATCATGAGCGCATCCCCGAGCGCATTGTGCATGCCCGCGGCTCAGCCGCGCACGGCTACTTTGAAGCGTACGATGCCCAAACCAAATACACCCGCGCCGCGCCTTTTAGCGAAAAAGGTAAGATAACGCCGGTGTTTGCACGCTTTTCTACTGTGGCCGGCGAGCGCGGCTCGAAAGACACCGCACGCGACGCCCGCGGTTTTGCGGTGAAGTTTTACACCGACGAAGGCAACTGGGATTTGGTTGGCAATAACATCCCGGTATTTTTTATTCAGGATGCGATGAAGTTTCCTGATCTGGTACACGCCGTTAAACCAGAGCCGCACCACGGCATGCCGCAGGCAGCGTCGGCGCATGATACCTTCTGGGATTTCGTGTCGTTAATGCCGGAATCGACACATATGCTGATGTGGGTGATGTCAGATCGCGGCATACCACGCAGCTACCGGATGATGCAGGGTTTTGGCGTACATACTTTCCGGCTGGTTAACGACGAAGGCCAGGCGGTATTCTGTAAGTTTCACTGGAAACCCCTGCAGGGCACCCATTCATTAGTGTGGGATGAAGCAGTAAAAATCTCCGGCGCCGACCCCGATTTTCACCGCCGCGATTTATGGGAGGCCATTGAATCCGGCGAATTCCCGGCTTGGGAGCTTGGGTTGCAAATTTTCAGTGAGGCCCGGGCTGAAGGTTTCAGCTTTGATGTGCTCGATGCCACCAAGTTGATACCGGAAGAGCTGGTACCGCTGGTACCCGTCGGCCGCATGGTATTAAACCGTAACCCGGACAACTTCTTTGCCGAAACCGAGCAAGTGGCATTTTGCACCGCGCACGTTATCCCCGGCATTGATTTCTCCAATGATCCGCTGCTGGCCGGGCGGATCCACTCTTATGTTGATACGCAGATCACCCGGCTTGGCGGGCCAAATTTTCATGAAATTCCGATCAACTCCCCATTGGCGCCGGTACAAAACAACCAACGCGATGGCATGCACCGTCAGGCAATAAACCGTGGCCGCGTAGCCTACGAGCCCAACTCCCTGGCCGGTGGCTGCCCGTTTCAGGCCGGCGCCAACGGCTTTGTCTCCTTCCCCGCCGCTGTTAGTGCGAATAACGTCAGCGAAGATAAAGTGCGCGGCAAGCCGGAAAAGTTCGCTGAGCACTATGCCCAGGCGACGCTGTTCTTCGACAGCCAAACGCCGCCAGAGCAGCAACATATCGCCGACGCCTTTCGCTTTGAGCTGAGTAAAGTCGGCGTGCCGGCGATACGTCAGCGCATGTTGTCTTCCTTGGTAAACGTGTCACAACAACTGGCCGCGGAAGTGGCCGCCGGTTTGGGCATGCAGCTACCGGACGCTATGCCCAAGGCTATTGCCGCACCGCAGCCACCGGAAGTAACGGTTTCACCGGCACTATCGTTAACAGCACTGCCCGGCGAGTGCGGCATTCGCAGCCGGCAGATTGCGGTGTTAGTTGAAAAAGGCGTGCACCAGGCCTCCCTCGCCACGCTGTATGCCGCCCTGACTGACGCCGGTGCCGTGGTGCATTTCGTCGGGCCACGGGTAGGCATGTTCACCGGCTTAGCCGGCGAGAAAATAGCCGCAAACAAGTCGCTGGAGAATTCGCCATCTGTACTGTTTGATGCACTGATCCTGCCCGACGGCAACGAAGCCGTACAAGCACTGGCACACAATATAGATAGCATGGCGTTTATAAAAGATGCTTTTCGCCACGGCAAGGCAATGCTGGCATTAGGCGCCGGACAGGAATTGCTGGATATGGCTGGCATTAAACCCGGCGCGGAGCAAACCGCAGGCGTATTACGGGCAGAAAGTGCCGACGCTGCCGCCGTAGCGCCAACCTTTATTAAAGCGGTTGCTGCGCATCGCCTGAGTAGCCTGAGTTTTACTTAACAGAGATGGAGAATCTTACGTCACAAATTAATACAGCAACTGATCCGGCAGCAGCACGCAGTGCGCCAACCGTTGGTGTAGATAGGCTAATTCCTGTTATCATCATTATCGCGCTGATTTTTTAGCAGCAATATAAATAAGCGGCAGAGGCTTTCGCCCCTGCCGTTTAATTATATCCAGCTAATCAGATAACCGGCAGATGTTAATCCAGTTTTGCAAACTTCGGTGCGGCTTTTAACTCATCACGGGTCACATCTACCCGTAATTTCACGTCATCAGCTGTGCCGGAGCGTTTTATGTGGTCCCAGCCAATGGCAACGTCTTTCTCGCCCATACCGAGAAAGCCGCCAACACTGACAACAATAGCCATCACCTGGCCATTACTGCCAATAATCAGATCGCTTACATCACCGATATCTTCGTTATCAGCGGTGTGAACATCAGCGCCAATAAGGTGGCTGGCATGCGAGCCATTGGCCGGCACAGAACCTAAATAGTCGCGGTTCTGCATCCGGGATTTGCCCTGCATGTTTTTGCGTTCAATATCCCGTTGCGCGTCAGACTGCATGGTGCGAGGTTGGTTTTGATCACTTTGAGTATTCTTATCTGTGGTTTGTTGCGCTAACACAGAACCGGCACCTAAGGCGATAGCCGGTGTAACCAGCGCATAAAACACTAACGAATTTAGCTTTTTCATATGAATCTCCGTCGAATTGAATGTGTTTGCCGGACACAATGTCCGGTATAACCGCTTCATCACAGCTTTTCTTCGCCGGCAGCATTTATTAGATAAGTACTGAATAAATACCGGAAAAGGGCTGAATCGCCACGAGATATGGAATTCAGGATGAACCTGTAAACTACGCTGCAAAAGCCGCGCAGTCGGTTCGCTAGCGCACTTAGGAAATCACAGTAAAGCAAGTGCCTGAAATAGTTGACCGCCCTGCCCGGTTAACCAGCTAAGCACGGCCAGATTAACCAGCACGGTAAGCCAAAACACGATAAGAAAGGCGCGCTTTTTTGATTTATGCCGCAGATAGCTTTGCGCCAGCAACGCACCTGGCCAGCCCCCGATTAGTGATAACAACTGTAAATTTGCTTCCGGTATGCGCCAGCGGCCAGTCTGAGCTTTGCGCTTATCCAGCCAGTAACTGATAAAGGTAAACAGACTAATAGCGGCGTAGGCGGCAATAACGTATAGCGGCAACCTTTCCAAAGCGAACGCTACTACAAGCGCTGCGCTAAAAATAGCTACCAGCGATAACGGCCAGCGCGATGAGGTTCTGGCAGTTTTAACAATAAGCTTTTCACCGGCAAAGGTTACCGCGTTGGCCTGCGCCCTGCCTTTGTCATCTTTACCAACCGAATAGGTTACCACCTCGCCAATAACCGGCCGGCGTGCGCGGTTTTGCAAGGCTTTAATATGTACAAATACCCGATCACCTTTCAGCAGCGGTTGGATAAAGCCAAAACCTTTAGCGTCATCCCACTGAGTAATTTTTCCTTTTACGCGCATTACGACTCCGTGTTAACCAGCAAATAATTTCAACTCATCTCGCTGTAGTAAAATTGGCTACGATTGAAGCTTTTTTAACTTCATTCGTCAATACACATCAAATATTCACCAAAGCACTAAGTAATTATTTTTATAGCAATGTGAATTCACAAAAAATTAAATTATTGCTATCATTTTTGCAGTTTACCCTTGATTGGTATCTGAAAAAGCTCAGCTTAGCCTCGTTAATGCTTAACTTCACCACCTGCGAAGCAGAGCGTTTCAATTAGCTACGCGCATTCGCACTAACATACTTATGTATCTTTTTTCATTAACTTATATTGTTGCTATCAGCTCGGAGGATAGATTGTGATTACGCTAGAACAGATTATTATTGCCAGAGGCGATCTCGAAAAGATTTACCGTTCAGATATTTCACTTACGCTATGGCGCGCCATCAACAAATCAGAAACCGCTATGGCAACCAACCCGCTTTATCCAGACCTGACAGACAGATCGCTTCCAAATGGGCGGGTGCGGCTAGCCGATGTTACAACGTATCCGAAAAATGGCATTACCTATGTAAAATCTGAGGAAAGCCGTGGTACATCTTTATCCGACATAAACGGTTTGTTTGGCCATAAAAACTGGGACTATGTTGTAATTCCCGCCGGTACCATTATTCCGAAAGAGTTAGTTATTACAAAAGATCACTACATCCCGAAGAAAGATTCGTGGCATTATTCCATTTCGCCAAACTTTGATATGCCGGTAAATAAATTCCTCAGGGCGTTGGACCAGTTGGCAATAAATGCTGAGATTAAAATTCAGGGGGTGTCTAATGCAAAATCTTGATCTTCGTTCTGTAGCAGTCTGCATTCAGGCATTAGAAGACGCTATTCGTTATTACGAGCTACTGGCTCAATCAGAGACGACCGATAGCGACGACTATGAAGAATGCAAATACATGTATGAAGTCGAACTAAGCCGCTTATGCGAATTATATTCAGCAGCAGAACAGCGCGGAGAAGCACCGACCCCACTGAAGAAACTGCTGAAGTCTGGCTAAGAAGAGTGTCTGCCTGGTTGTTGCAGCAATTGCTCTTGCTCGACGCTTTCGGCCAGCAGGTAAATAATAATATCACGGCCGCGAATAGCAAAACCGCTAAGCGGGGCTTCATCGCTGCCGCGGCTCGCCAGGTAATTCGCTACACTGGCGCTGGTTGCTTTGGTTTTTGTCTCTGCCATTAGCCCTTAGCTTCTGGTTTTACCGGGTTAGCTGCGCCTTCGCCTACTACTGTATGCCAGGGTTTAACCTGCCAGCGGGTTACCAGGCCGTTTACTACGTAGGGGTCGGCTTTGGCAAAAGCGGCCGGAATATCCGCGCTATCGCAGCGAAACAGCAGCAGTGCGCTGTCTGCCGGCTCGCCCACGGCGCCGCCCAGCAGCAACTCACCACGCTCAACTGCTTGCCACGCCAGTGCCAGATGCGCCTGGCGAAATTCAGCGCGCCGTTGCAGATAATCCGGCGCAGTGTCGTATATCAATACAAAGTGTTTCACAACATCTCCGTTAGCCGGCAATCCCGTGCGTTTGGGTTATTCCGCTTTACTCGTGGCTTGCCAGTTTACTGCCTGCCATTGGCCGTTTTTACGCACAAAAGTACCGCTGTTTAAATAGCGTTTGGTTTCATTAGCTGATTTACCCACCAATACAAAGGCCACCACTGCGGTATCGCCGTATTGCATAATGCGCACATCTTCGCTGCTATACACGGTGTCGATCTCTTCTGGTTTTAACATGCCACGGCTGGTTACGCCTTGCATCAACTCAGCCTTACCAAAACGGGTGCCGCCAGAGCTGGTGTAAATAAGCTCGTCAGCCCAGTATTTATTGTGAATGCTTGCATCGTTGCGGCTGGCGCCGTCTAAAAATTCGCTTAGCAGTGCAGTAAGTTCGGCTTTGTCATCGGCCAGGGCCGGCATGGTACAAAACAGCAGTGACATAACGATTAGTATTTTTTTCATCAGAGGTTCCAAGATGTTGTTTTTGCTTGCTTCAGAGTAACAATTTCAGCCACTAACGCAATATATAAAGTATGTCCGCCAATTAAACTGTTGACCTTAAGCTAAGTTGAGCTTTTACAGTGCCTGCGTTTTGCAACAAGCACTTAGCTTAGTTCTTCTTAATCCGCTTATTTCAGGAGTTGTTCAATGAGTTCAGCCGTAACGCAAGCCCGCTGGTTCGATATTGGTTTAACCGCTGCAGCACCATTAATTTGGGGCAGCACTTATCTGGTTACCACAGAGTTTCTGCCACCCGATGTACCGCTGCTGTCTGCCACGCTGCGCACCCTGCCGGTTGGCTTACTAATGCTGTTGTGTTTGCGCCAACTGCCGGCTAAAGGCTGGTGGGGCAAAATTTTTCTGTTGGGCATGCTGAATATCGGCATCTTTCAGGCGCTGCTGTTTGTGGCCGCCTATCGCTTGCCCGGAGGCGTGGCAGCAACAGTTGGAGCCATTCAACCGCTGGTGGTGGTACTACTGGGCTGGGCAGTGCTGAATGCCAGAACCAGCATGCTAAGCTGGATTGCCGCACTGTGTGGTTTAGCCGGCGTGGCCATGTTGGTGCTGGGGCCGGCCGCGAAATTGGATGTTATCGGCGTAGCCGCAGCGGCGGCAGGTGCCTTTGCCATGGCCTGCGGTACTTTACTGACCAAAAAATGGCTGCCGCCAGCCAGCGCTATGGTACTAACCAGTTGGCAGCTAACGGCCGGTGGTCTGTTTTTATTACCGCTGGCTCTGCTGTTTGAAACCTTGCCAGCCCAACTTAGCCTGGCTAACGTTTTCGGCTATATCTGGCTGGGGTTAATCGGCACCGGTTTAACTTATGTGTTTTGGCTACGCGGGGTAATGAAAATGCCGGCAGCGGCCGTAACTACACTTAGCCTGCTTAGCCCGCTAAGTGCTACCGTACTGGGCGCACTGGTGCTGCAACAAAAACTAACACTGCTGCAAAGTGCCGGTATGGCGCTGGTACTACTTGGGGTGTGGCTGGGGCAGCGCACTACTGTTATAGTGCCGGCCTCTGCTCAAGTGAAGCTTAAAGTAAGCAGCTGAGCATAAAAAAGGCGCCGCGGCGCCTTTTTATTCAAAACAAACTGTTTATCCTGCTCACGTTAAAACCCAAAATCGGGCAACGGCAGCGTTATGTGTTTAATATCGGTTTTGCCCTTAGCGAAAAACTGCAGTATTGCAGTTTCAACCTGCGGCGACGCCATAAACAGATTGTGCCCGGCATGCTCAACAACCACATGGTTAAGCTGAGTTAGCCCCATCACTGCTTCAATTTGCTCTGGCAGGTAAGTTCTGCCGTCAAGCGTACCGCTGAGTAATAAGGTTGGCACCTCTGAGTTTAGCGGTTGGCGAAAATCAGCACCCAAATCAAGCGCCGGTACCTGTCCCAGTAAATGTGGCATCGGGAAATTTAATATTCCACCAAGCAAAGCGCCGGCATTTTGTTGTTTAAACTGCTGCAACCTGTTGTTTGATATGCCTGAGGCAATATCCATTACTGTTGGCATAATCCGCATTGTGATCGGCTGGTTGGAAAAAAAGCCACGCTTTAAAGCAAATTGCAGCATGTCGGTTTCACCTTGGTCCAAACTGCGGTATAGCTCCAGCAATAAACCAACAGAGCGATTGGGATCGGCGATAAGCATCGACGATAACAATTGCAAATGCAGCTTCTGAAACAAAAAGTCGGTTTGCTGACCATCGTCAGTAGCCAGTTTTACCTTTATTGGCGCTTGCTCAAGCTTTTGCTGTACCCGTCGCATCATGTTTGCAAAATCAGGATAACGCGCGTTAAGCGCTGGCTGCATCTCTATTACCCGCTGCAATGCTGCAAAATACTCATCGGTATGCCGGGGTAGCTTTACTGTCTGATCCAACCCTTCGGCACTGGCCAGAATCACTTTATCTAAGTTACCTGCAAACAGTTTTATAGCCGCCAGCGCTAAATGACTACCGTAGGATATGCCCCATAAACTGACTTTCTCCGCCTGTAAGTGCTTACGCAGATCATCAATATCCAGCGCATTTTGCACTGTGGTATAACCATAAATGTCAGCACCTTCTGCCTGCCAGAAGGCGGTGCATTCTACCAGTGCTTGCTGGTGTAGCGCCGTCAGCTTCTGCTCATCCCAGGCTGCGGTGGTATCCATAACCTGGCTGGACTGGCAAGGCGCCACGTCATCCGATAAACCGGTGCCACGCTGGTCCAGCGCTATTACATCAGCGTGCTGACGCAGCGCCATAAATAGCTCAAAGCGTCGTCCCTTAGCGGTGCTAATGCCAGAGCCGCCGGGCCCGCCGGCAAGATACACTATTGGTGCTGCCGGTTTATCAGTTAAGGCGGGAAAGCGCACATAGTGAATTGTAAGTTGGCGGCTATCTGGTTTGTTTCTGTTCTCCGCCACCTGAAATGACCCGGCATAAGCTTCAGTGCTTTTTCCACTGTCGGCAGTGAAGGTTATTGCCGTTTCATTCGCCGTCGGTTGCATTGCTTCATTAGGCTCTGACGGTATAGGCTGAATGTATTTCGAAGCTACAATTTTTAATTCATTCAGAATCTTGTATAACGTCGATTTGTTGCCGTCACTCGACATTAAAATAAATACATTGCCTGTGATAAAGTCATGATGTTTAAGTGTGTGATGGCTGGGATTTGAGCCGTCGTGCTGCCAGGAAACCAGACGACCTTTATCGTCGAGCGAAAAATTGCCAAAATCAAAATATGCCCTGTTGCCTTTTCCTGACAAAATGTCGCCAGGCAAGACCCGCTTTAACTGCTCTGCGTCAATTAACGAACCGTTCCACAGAGCGCTCTCAAACTTAAACAAGTCAAGCGGCGTTACATAGATGGTTAATCCAGCAATATTCGTCGGAAAATCACCTGAAACAATGGCTTTAGAGGCAAGTTCTTTTTCGGCTTGATGAAACGAGTCTGTCATGCCCGCTACATTAAAAATGCTCTTCGCAACATAGTCTGAATAGCGTTGCCCTGTCATGCTCTCCACTATTAAAGCACGAACAACAACATTCAAATTTGTATATTTGTAGCCTGCTCCGGGCTCAAAAGCTAACTGCGCTTGCTTAATTTGCTGCACCGCATCGGCTGTCCTGATGTGCTGCTTCCACACCACATCAGGTAACCCTGAAGTATGAGTAAGTATGTGCTCTATGGTTATGTTATTCGCCCACGAGGGTAATCCATGGATATATTTTGAGATTTTATCTTGGTATTCCAAGCTGTTATTGGCCGCCAGTTGCATAATTGAGACAGTAGTAAACTCTTTACCAACCGATCCCGGGCTAAATAAGTGCTTTGCAGTAAGTGGTATTATTCTATCAGCGTCGGCGTAACCTATGCTTTTCTGCCAAATAACCTGCGTCTTATTGCCGATGACAATGGTGCCATTAAAACCACTTTCCTTAACAGCTTTCTCAATGGCGCGCCAATACTTATCACCTTTGGTCTCATCTGCCTGCACAGGTAAAAATAAAACGGCAACGTGTAACAACAGCAATAGAAATTTCATAACCATTTCCTCGTTTCGACCGCGAACATTGATACCGAGTCGATAACGGCTAGCCTCGCTATTAATTCTTTTTTTGATAACATAACATGCTCTCCTTGATTAACCTGCTGACAATACAGCAGAAACAACCACAGACAGCCCGCGCTATTCGTTTAGTGGTAGCAATTTGCAATGTAAAACCATTAAGCGGTAGCTAATAGTCGATAAATGGTTGGACAACTTACAACCAACAGGATACCGATGTTCGTAGCTCTAAACCGGAAAACAGCCAGCCTGCTGCTTACTTTGCTAACGCTGTTTAGCGCAAGCTGTTTTGCTGTTATAACGCCGCAGCGGCAGCAGGCTGTGACAGTTTGTGATGCGACAATACAGCCGGATTGGCCTGTCGACTTTACCGCAGCCACATGCCAGCACCTCGCCTTGGCAGATGTTGACCCTCAGGGCAAAACGCTCTGGTTGCAGCTTACGTTATCCGTTAGTAAGCAGCAGTTAACTCAGCTAAAGCCTCCGTTAGCGCTGTATTTAAACGCCAAAGCGTCCAGCAGCAGCTATTTAAACGGCTACCATCTTGGCAATAATGGCCTGCCTGGCAATCAACCAAACGAAATCGCAGGTAATATGGATGCACGATTTTATGTTCCGTTGGATCTGCTGCTGGTGGGTGACAATCAACTGGTTGTTAAAATGTCTGCCCAGCAAAGTTTATTTACGCTGCCTAACCCGGTGCACTTTATTGGCATCGACCACTACAACGCTCCCCAACACCATCTGCAACGTTACAGTAGCTGGATGTTGGTTATACTCGGTATTTTGCTTACTGCCACTTTGTATTTTGCTATCCGCAGCTTGCAGTCAATGCAGCGTGGTCAACACCTATTGTTAGCTCTTATGAGCCTTTTTGCCGCGCTGCAGTTGTTTAGTGAAATTGGCCGCGCCTTGTTCAGCTACTCCTATCCATTACACGACGTACGGTTGTTAGTTATCGTAACCTTCTCTTTTGGCTTTGGGCTTTGTTTGCTAACCCTTATAACGCAACGCTTTGTCAGGACCCATGCCGTGCACTGGATTTATGCCGGCGCTGTTGCAACGCTGCTAACCGTACTATTGATACCCGGCTTCGACAACAAAACCACAGCAGCAACTTTTTGCCCGATGCTGCTATCTGTGATCCTGGCGGCGGGACATGGGTACCACCGCAGAAGCTTAACAGCCGTAGCGACAACAGTGACACTATCGCTGTTTTTACTGATTATTGTACTAACTGCCGATTACTTTCATGAGACCTTGTACTTTGTGCTGATAACGCTGTTGCTGAGCGTTTTATTTATGCAACAGGCTAAGGATTACAACGCTCTGCTCAGTAATCAGCAACTCGATAAAGAACGCATCGCCAAACTGACGTTACGATTGGAGCAGAACCAGCAACATAACAGACCCGCAATACTGAAAATAGCCAGTGCCGGTAAAGTGGACATAATCAATACCGCTCAAATAAACTTTTGTCAGGCAGCCGGTGATTACAGCGAGATTAATTTGACGGATGGCCGCCAGCATTTATACAGCGGTACCCTGAAAAACCTGGAGTCGGAGCTGCCCAGTACCTTTTTGCGTGTGCATCGCTCATATTTGGTCAACTTAGAACAGGTAACACGATTACAAACCAGTACCAATAAAAGCAGTGGCAGTGCCGCTTCGCTATTATTACAGAATGGTCAGCAGCTGTCGGTAAGCCGCCGCCTGATCCCTGCAGTGCGCCAGGCTGTTACGACAGAGATAAACTAACTTTGGCGAGGATGCAGTTTTAAAATGCTAAATTGCTTTCCTAATCAAAAAAGGCGCCGCGGCGCCTTTTCTGCTCGTATCGGATGTGAAATTAAATTTATCGTAATTTTGCCAGAGGATCCTGCCAGCGGCTCAAAATACGCAATATAAGCAGTGTATCTCCTTTTACCCGGTAATAAATGCAGTGAGAACGGTGCACGATGCGCCGCACGCCGGTTCTGATATCACTGCAGTCTTTACCCAACAACGGCTGTGTGCACAATAAATCAAACATTTTCAGCAGTTGCTGATAGCAAATGTATGCTTGATATTCACCGAATTCAGCCAGGGTAAAATCGGCGATAACAGTTAAATCCTCTTTCGACTGCGCCGAAAGCTGTAATGTCAGCACTTACTTTTATGCCGCATCAATGCTGCCTGCCAAATATCCAGCGGGGATGATTCGCTGACACCTGACGCCAAAGCCTGATCCAAGATATCGCCCAGCTCAGCCTCAGCTTGTCGGCGCATCTGATCCTGCCTGACCAAATGCCGGATATATTCAGAGTCGTTACCAAACTGACCGGACGCCACCTGAGCTTTAACCCACTCGTCTTGCTGTGGCGTTAAGGTAATGGTTTTACGTTGCATAACATACCTCCACTAACAGTATGAATTTATCATACGATCCGCTGCCGGATCCGGCAACAAAAAAGGCGCCACGGCGCCTTTCATTCTGGTGCGAAAAGCAGCTTACATGCTGATGCCGCCGTCGATTTCTACTACCCGGCCGGTGAAAAAGTCGTTTTCAAAAATGTATTTAGCCGTATGAGCTATTTCGCTGGCTTCGCCTAAGCGCCCTACCGGCTTCATTTTCTCTAAGCGGTCACGCGCTTCAGGCTTCATCGCATCGGTCATCGCCGTGCGGATAACGCCTGGCGCTATAGCACCAACGCGAATACCAAAGCGGCCCAGCTCGCGCGCCCAGGTAACTGTCATGGCTACCACGCCGGCTTTAGAAGCGGCGTAGTTAGTCTGACCCATATTGCCGCCACGGGCGACGCTGGACATATTAATAATCACGCCTTTGGTACCGCGTTTTACCATCACCGCCGCGGCTTCGCGGCCACACAGGAAGACGCCAGTCAGGTTTACATCGATAACCGATTGGAACTGCGCCAGCGACATCTTACTTTGCAGCTCGCCGTCTTTGTATTTCAATAGCAAACCATCGCGCAAAATACCGGCGTTGTTAATCAGGCCATCAATGCCGTTAAAGTCGCTGTCGATTTGCGCAAAGGTAGCTTCTATCTGTTCTTCATTAGCCACGTTGGCGATGTAGGTGTGTACTGTAGTTGTAGCACCCAGCTCAGCTTTGGCAGCCGCCAACTGATCGGCATTCATGTCAATTAATGCCAGTTTGGCACCTTCTGCCGCGCACATGCGTGCCATTTCCAGGCCCAGTCCTTGTGCCCCGCCCGTAATAACGATGGTTTTGTTTTGCAGGTTCATTATTTTTTCTCAAACAGTTTAAAAATACTGGAAAAATCCAGTTTGCCATTACCGGCCCGCTGATGTGCCACGTACAGGCTACGTGCCAGTGCGCCCATTGGCGTGCTGCTTTGGCTTTGCAATGCTGCTTCCAGCGCCAGGCCTAAATCTTTTGCCATCAAATCCACCATAAAGCCGCCCTGATAACCATTTGATGATGGCACATTCGGCATCACGTCCGGGCAGGGGTTGTATAGCTCTAATGTCCAGTTACGGCCTGAGCTTTTCAGCATAATATCAGACAGCACTTTTGGATCCAGGCCATTGTCCACGCCCATTTGCAGCGCTTCTGAGGTGCCGACCATTAAAATACTTAACAGCATATTGTTGCAGATCTTGGCGACCTGGCCTGCACCAACATCACCGGCATGAAACAGGTTTTTACCCATATTGCCAAGCACGGTTTTCGCGCGCTCAAAATGCGCTGCATCACCACCGATAATAAAGGTTAAAGTACCAGCCTTAGCACCACCGACACCACCGGATACAGGCGCATCAATAAAGGCAATGCCCTGTGCGGCAAGGCCTGCACCGACTTTACGCGCGCTGTCAGCATCTATGGTAGAGCAGTCAATGACCAGCGCTTCTTTGCTGATACTGCCGGCAATGCCCTGCTCACCCAGATATAAACCCAATACATGCTTACCGGCCGGCAGCATTGAAATAACAAACTCCGCCCCTGTTACCGCTTCTGCTGCGGTAGCAGCAACGACTGCACCTTCGGCTTTCACTTGCGCCAGCGCCGCTGCCGATAAATCAAAGGCGGTTACTGCATGCCCGGCCTTAACCAGATTGATGGCCATAGGGCCACCCATATTACCTAAGCCTATAAATGCAACCTTAGCCATGTTTGCTCCTAATCAGTTATCCGGTTGACCCAGTTCGCGCAGCGGGTGCTCGTTAGCATGCCACGGCGAGCGGAACAGCTCATCAATGACGCTTTGCGGCACGTCGCTCACCGTTTTGTATTGCCACTTAGGTTGTAAATCTTTGTCCATTAACAGCGCGCGCACACCTTCGGTAAATTCACCCAGCTTGCCGCACTGCACGCTTAAGCCCAGCTCCAGCCGGAAGCTGTCAGCCAGTATTTTGCTCTGGCCCAATTTTAACAGCTCAAATACGATATGCGCCGTAATGGGGCTGCCATAGGCCAGCGACTCTTTGGCTTTTTGCAGCCATTTATCTTCGCCCTGCATGGCATTAATGCTGGCAATAACAGCAGGCAAACTCTCCAGTTTCGCCAGTGTTTCAATGCCGCCCTGATGTGGCCGGATATTACTCAGCGGCATCTGGGTGCGGCACTGGTCTTCTTCGCTACGCAGTACATCGCTGAGTTTTTGATGATTAAGGGCAACAGTATCGCCCCACTTTACTGTCAGCAGCTTTTCCAGTAACGCGGCTTTACGCTCATGCAGTAAGAAGTTATCGGCCAGGCCGATAAATTTGGCGTCAGCAGCGTTAATAGAAGCACCGGTTAAACCTAAAAACAGGCCACAACCGGCGGGCATGCGGTTTAAAAACCAGCTGGCGCCAACATCCGGATACAAACCAATCGCCATCTCCGGCATAGCAATACGGCTGGTTGCGGTTACCACCCGATGCGAAGCGCCGGCCATTAAGCCTAAACCGCCGCCCATCACGATGCCATTGCCCCATACCAGTACCGGCTTGCCAAAGGTGTGGATTAAATAATCCAACGTATATTCTTTGGTGAAAAACTCTTCAACGTACGGCGCATAAGTACCGGGCTCTGCCAGCATAGCTTTGTATAAATCACGAATATCGCCACCGGCACAAAAGGCCTTATCGCCTGCGCCCTGCAGTAATACCATGCTGATGCTGTTATCCGCCTGCCAGGCTTGCAGTTGTGGCAGTAACGACTCCACCATCGGCAAACTTAGTGCATTCAGTGACTTTTCTGAATTCAGAGTAGCAACGCCGATTTTTTTACCGTTTTGTGCTGCAAGCTCTTGATACAGCACTACGTCATTTGCGCCGCTCATCAGCCATTCACCCAGTTAGCTTTGCGTTTGTCTAAAAACGCCTGCACACCTTCTACCTGATCCTTGGTATCAAACAGGCCGACAAACAACTCACGCTCCAGCGGCAGCGCGCTTTGCATAGTGCCGCTGCGGCCTTGCTGAATAAGCTTTTTACAAGCGGTAACCGATGACGGGCTTTGTTCAGCGACTTTATCAGCAAGTGCCAGTGCACTCTCCAGCGCCATACCGGTTGCCACCACTTCTTCCACTAAGCCAATTTGCAGCGCTTTTTCTGCACCTAAACGCTCGCCGCATAAAATCATCCGCTTGGCCCAGCCCTCGCCTACCAGCCAGGCCAGGTTCTGGGTACCACCGGCACAGGGCAGTAAGCCGACCTTGGCTTCCGGCAGTGCCATTTGCGCTTGCTGCTCGGCAATGCGTATATCACAGGCCAGCGCTACTTCTAAACCGCCGCCCATGGCATAGCCGTTAATGGCCGCAATAGACACACCGCTAAAGGCGCTTAAGGTTTCAAAGGCTTCGCCGAAGATACGCGCCATATCGCTGGCAATAGCTTTATCGCCATCGGCAAACAGCTTTAAATCAGCGCCGGCAGAGAAAAATTTATCGCCTTCGCCGGTGATGACCAGGGCATAGATATTTTTATCCTGATCCAGGCTTTTTACCGCGTCGCGCAGCTGGGTTAAGGTGTCACGGGTCCAGGTATTGGCCGGCGGGTTAGACATAGTGATAAGCGCCGTGTGACCACGCTTTTCCAGTTTTAGTTGAGCCATTTAAATCTCCTGTTACAGAATATCGCCTGCGGCTTCATCCAGTAAACGCCGGCCGATAATCAGCCGCATAATTTCGTTGGTGCCTTCCAAAATCTGGTGCACGCGCACATCGCGGAAATGCCGCTCCAGCGGATACTCTTTAATGTAGCCATAGCCGCCGTGCAGCTGCAGTGCCTGATCGCAGACCTGGAAACCCACATCGGTAGCAAACCGCTTGGCCATAGCGCAATAAGCAGTGGCTTCGCCGTCTTTCTGGTCCAACTTAAACGCCGCTAAGCGCACTAACTGCCGTGCAGCCACTAACTCGGTGGCCATATCAGCCAGTTTAAACTGCAGTGCCTGAAATGCTGCCAGTGGCTTACCAAATTGCTGGCGCTCTAACATATAGTTGCGCGCGGTATTCAGCGCCTGCTGCGCAGTACCGATAGAACAGGTGGCAATATTAATCCGGCCGCCGTCTAAGCCTTTCATGGCAAAACCAAAGCCTTCGCCTTCGTTGCCCAGCAGGTAATGCGCCGGTACACGTACATCTTCAAAGGTAATCAGCCGGGTTGGTTGGGCGTTCCAGCCCATTTTTTCTTCGGCTTTACCGTAAATAACGCCCTTGGCATCGGCCGGTACAATAAAGGCCGAAATGCCTTTTGGCCCGGCTTCGCCGGTACGTGCCATCACTACTAATACTTCGGTTTCACCGGCACCGGAGATAAACATCTTCGAGCCGTTGAGTACATATTCGTTACCATCTTTTTTCGCACTGGTACGCAGGCTTGCTGCGTCAGAGCCAGAGCCTGGTTCTGTTAAGCAATACGACGCCAGTTTTTGGCCGGTAACTAAATGCTCCATCCACTGGGCTTTAGCATCACTGGTGCCCCAGTTGGCGATCATCCAGGTGGCCATATTGTGAATGGTCAGCATGGCCGTGGTGGCGGTACAGCCCATCGACAGCTGTTCGAAAATAATGGAGGAGTCTAAGCGCGATAGCCCCATGCCGCCGTCATCTTCCGGGGTGTACAGCGAGCAAAAGCCCAGTTCACCGGCTTTTTGGATCACGTCTTTGGGAAAGTGATGCTCACGATCCCACTGGGCTGCGTGTGGCGCCAGTTCTTGTTCGGCAAACTGTTTGGCCACATCGACAAAGGCTTGTTGGTCTTCTGTTAAATTGAAATTCATCTGTTTGGACCTTACCGCTTAACCAATCGCTACGCTTTCAGGGGATTTAAACGCTCGCCCGTTCGGCTCTCCCAGCCTCACTTTTGATCGCTCGCTAATTAATTCCCCTTACGCTGCGCTTGTTCCGATTAGTAATTTACTCAGGACTTGCAGGCGGGCGGAACCGGAACAACTAAGCAGACGATCAAGAGCGAATTTGGGAGAAATTCGCGGGTCTGCGTGTTGTTACGGTGGAAGCGCCGCACTACAAATGCACTTTAATCTGACTTAACGCAAGTTAATCGACATATTCGGGCCGGAAACCGGAATATCGTCGTCAAACCAGCGCGCTGTAATAGTTTTCGTCTCAGTGTAAAAACGCACCGCCTGCTTACCGTAAGCATGCTGGTCACCATAGAACGAGCCTTTCCAGCCGGTGAATGAGAAAAACGGCAGTGGCACCGGAATTGGAATGTTAATACCCACCTGACCTACTTCCACCTCATGCTGATACTTACGTGCCGCAGCACCGCTGGCGGTAAAGATAGAAGTCCCGTTACCGTACGGGCTGTCATTTACTACTTTTAATGCTTCAGCCAGCGAGCCAACCTGCATGGTAGTTAATACCGGGCCGAAAATTTCCTGCTTATAAATTTCCATCTCGGTGGTGACATTGCTAAACACCGTTGGTCCTACCCAGTTACCGTTCGGGTAGCCTTCCACTTTGCAGTCTGAGCCATCCAGCACACACGTGGCGCCTTCTTTTTTACCCTGTTCAATCAGCGATAACACCCGGGCACGCGCCTGCGGGCTGATCTGCGGGCCATAAGCAGCGTTAGGGTCGGTGTAGACACCCGGGCGTACTTTGCCAATGGCAGCGGCCACTTCGGGGATCCAATCTGCTGCTGCGCCAACAAATACTGCTACGGATATGGCCATACAACGCTGACCGGCGGCGCCTACGGAAGCACCAACCAAGGCATTAACTACCTGCTGCTTATTGGCATCCGGCATAATAACCATATGGTTTTTTGCACCGGCAAAAGCCTGCACGCGTTTTAAATTGTCAGTACCGGTTTTGTAGATGTACTGGCCAACATTAACCGAGCCAACGAACGAAATGGCTTTAATATCCGGGTGGTGCAGTATCGCATCTACCTGCTCTTTGGCGCCGTGCACAACTTGTAATACGCCTTTAGGCGCACCGGCTTTAACAAACAGCTCGGCAATTTTGTTTACCGTCATCGGGTCTTGCTCAGACGGTTTTAAAATAAAAGTATTACCACAAGCAATGGCCATCGGGAACATCCACAGTGGGATCATCGCCGGGAAGTTAAACGGCGTAATACCGGCGCAAACACCCAGCGGCTGAATGTAACTGTAAGTATCGATGCTGCGCGCCACGTTTTCTACTGTTTCGCCCATCATCAGCGATGGAATGTTAGCGGCCTGCTCGACCACTTCAATACCACGCCAAACATCGCCTTTGGCGTCTTCTACCGTTTTACCTAATTCGCGGCAGATAATGTCGGCAATCTCGCCCTGGTGTTCTTTTAACAAATGCGCAAAGCGCATCATTAAGCGCGCGCGCTCTGATACCGGCACTTCTTTCCACGTTAAAAAAGCCGCTTTGGCCGACTCGATCGCCTGCTCCATTTCGCCAGCTGTGGCACATGCCACCTGAGCAATCACTTCTTGTGTTGCCGGGTTGGTAACGGGGATCAGTTTGTCACCGGTAGGGGTAACGAACTCGCCGTCGATAAAATGCTTAACCTGTTGTGTCATGTTGCTTCTCCCGATTGTTTGGCTGTACTGCCGGCTTGTTATCTGTGTAATGCTATTCGCCAGTCAGTTGTTTATTTGTTACTACAGTTGCAGTAAGTCGGTAGCAAAGCCTGCTATGCTCGCCACAGCGGCATTTCGGCCAATCCCGGCCTCAATGAGGCGGGCCGGCTTACGCCGACCAGCTTCGTTCCCGACGAAGCTGTTCCCCGCCTTCGCTACCGCGAAATGGGTCTGTGCCTGCGCTATCAGGTTTACCACCTTGCTTGTTTGATTCGTTACAGTACTTCCACAGCTAAAGCTACGGCTTCACCGCCACCGATACACAGTGAGGCCACGCCTTTGCTTAAACCGCGGTTGCGCAGCGCATGAATAAGGGTAACCAGAATACGCGCGCCTGAAGCACCGATAGGATGGCCCAGCGCACAAGCGCCGCCGTTTACGTTTACTTTGCTCTCATCCAGGCCCAGTTCATTAATCGCCAGCATGGTGACCATGGCGAAGGCTTCGTTAATTTCCCACAAATCTACCTGCTGTTTATCCCAGCCGGCTTTTTGCAGCGCTTTTTGCATAGCGCCCACCGGAGCAACAGTAAACAGTGCCGGTTCCATCGAGTTAGTCGCATGTGCGACTACGCGGGCTAATGGCTTAACGCCCTGCGCTTTGGCATCGCTTTCGCGCATCAATACCAGCGCAGCCGCGCCGTCAGAAATTGAGCTGGAGTTAGCCGCCGTAATAGTGCCGTCTTTGGCAAAGGCCGGACGCAGAGAAGGAATTTTGTCAATTTTGGCATTGCCCGGTTGCTCGTCTACTGCAAAGGTCATTTCACCTTTACGGGTCTGGAAAGTGACCGGGGTAATTTCGTTTGCAAAAGCACCGCTGGCAATCGCCTGCTGCGCACGGGTGGTAGATTGCACCGCGAAGGCGTCCATCTGTTCACGGGTAATGCCTTTCTCATCAGCAGTGCCCTGGGCAAAACAGCCCATAGCTTTACCGTCATAGGCATTTTCCAGGCCGTCTAACATCATATGATCTTTAATTTCGCCGTGGCCCATGCGGTAGCCGCTACGGGCTTTTGGCAGCAGGTAAGGTGCGTTGCTCATCGATTCCATACCACCGGCTACCACTACATCAGCGCTACCGGCCTTTAACAGGTCGCTGGCCAGCATTACCGCTTTTAAGCCCGAGCCGCATACTTTATTAATGGTAGTGGCACCGGCACTTAGCGGTAAGCCGGCTTTTAATGTGGCCTGGCGTGCCGGAGCCTGGCCTAAACCGGCCGGCAGCACGTTGCCCATAATCACTTCACTGACCTTATCACCGCTGATACCAGCCTGCTCTAACGCAGCTTTAATCGCCGTGGCACCCAGCACTGTCGCATCAACGTCGGTTAAGCCGCCCATAAAGCCGCCCATAGCGGTGCGTGTAGCAGCAACGATTACAATATTGTCGGTAGCCATGAAGTTCTCCTGAAAAAGCTGTCGGCTAAAAAGTTGTTCCAGAGCCTACACCAAATTTACGTTTACGCCAACGTCAACCACCTAACACTATGGTAGTGTGCACCGCTTTTGGTTCAGCAAAGTGTACAGTCTGACCAGTACAAACTGGCATTTTAGCTTTACAAACACGGTAAAAATGGCCGTTTTGCCAACTTAGCACCAAGTCACCAGCTTTACCTTTACGTAAACTTCACTTATATTGACTGCGTTTTCGGGGAAGGCGGATATGACAGAAAAAGAAGAAAAAACATATAGCATCAGCGAACTGGCCAAAGAGTTTGATATTACCACCCGTAGTATCCGCTTTTATGAAGATCAGGGGCTGATCACGCCTTTACGTAACGGCCAAACCCGTATCTACAGCAAGCGCGACCGGGTGCGGTTAAAGCTGATTTTACGCGGCAAACGCCTCGGTTTTAGCCTGGCCGAAACCGGCCAGCTGTTCGAACTGTACGACGCAGATAAAAGCAGCGTCACCCAATTAAGTACCATGCTGAAGCTGATAGAGCTGAAAAAAGCCGAGCTGCATCAGCAATTGGACGATATCAAAGTTGTGCTGATGGAGCTGGTAACAGTAGAGAAACGTTGCCGCGACACCTTAGCCGACGCCAAACAACATAAAACCGGCCTGAATTAATACAGCGCCGGTTAAAAAACATAGCAAACGGGGATCAACATGATTAGTAGTTATAAAGGGCTTAATTTCGATTTAGGCGAAACGGTAGATATGATTCGTGAGCAGGTTAACGCCTTCGCCCGCGAAGAAATCGCGCCGCGCGCTGCCCATATTGACGAGAAAAACGAGTTCCCGAATGAGTTATGGCGCAAATTCGGTGACTTGGGCCTGCTGGGTATTACCGTAGATGAAAAATACGGCGGCTCAGGCTTAGGCTACTTAGAGCACGTGGTTGCGCTGGAAGAAATCAGCCGCGCTTCAGCCTCTGTTGGCTTATCGTACGGTGCGCATTCAAACCTGTGTGTAAACCAGATTTTCCGCAACGGCACTGAAGCGCAGAAGATGAAATATCTGCCGAAACTATGCTCTGGCGAGCATATCGGCGCGCTGGCGATGAGTGAACCGAACGCCGGCTCAGACGTCGTCAGCATGAAGCTGCGCGCTGAGAAGCAAGGCGATAAGTACATTTTAAACGGCAATAAAATGTGGATCACCAACGGCCCGGATGCACACACTTATGTGATTTACGCCAAAACCGACATTAACGCCGGCTCTAAGGGCATTACTGCTTTTATTGTTGAGCGTGGCACTAAAGGTTTTAGCACGGCGCAAAAGCTGGACAAGCTGGGTATGCGCGGCTCTAACACCTGTGAGCTGGTGTTTGAAGATTGCGAAGTACCGGAAGAAAACGTGCTGGGCCAAATCGGCGGTGGCGTTAAAGTATTGATGAGTGGCCTCGACTACGAACGTGTGGTGTTATCCGCCGGCCCACTGGGCATTATGCAGGCCTGTATGGACGTGGTAGTGCCGTATATTCACGACCGTAAACAGTTTGGCCAATCTATCGGTGAATTCCAGCTGGTACAGGGCAAACTGGCTGATATGTACACCCAGATGAATGCAGCGAAATCTTACGTTTACACAGTAGCTAAAGCCTGTGATCGTGGTGAAACCACACGTAAAGATGCGGCCGCAGTAATTCTGTACTCGGCAGAGCTGGCGACTAAGATGGCACTGGATGCGATTCAGCTGCTAGGTGGTAATGGCTATATCAACGAGTACCCTACCGGGCGCTTACTGCGCGATGCCAAGCTGTACGAAATTGGCGCCGGTACCTCGGAAATCCGCCGTATGCTGATTGGCCGGGAATTGTTTACCGAATCAAACTAAGGTTTAAAGGCGAAACTCGGGTGGAAGCGGCTGCTTCCACCGTAACAACACGCAGACCCGCGAATTTCTCCCAAATTCGCTCTTGATCGTCTGCTTAGTTGTTCCGGTTCCGCACCGCCAAAAATAGCCGTAACCAAATAGAAAGTTGAACGAGGCGAAGCGCGTAACAGATTTAACTAAACGAGCGATCAAAAGTGAGCCGGGGAGCGGCGAACGGGCGAGTGTGTTAAATGTGTGAAAGCAGCGAAGCCGTGAATCTAAGTCCGGTGCAGGCCAAAGCTTCCACCGTAACAACACGCAGACCCGCTCGGATCTCCCATCCTCGCTCTTGATCGTCTGCTTAGTTGTTCCGGCTCCGCTTTGTCTAACCAGCTCTGGTATAAGGTGACTTAAGTGACCAGAATTACCTCCAAAATAAACCCTCGCTCTGAGGACTTTCAGAATAACGCCGCTGCCATGCAGGCTGTGGTCGATGATCTGAACAGCAAAGTACAGCAAATTAAACTCGGTGGCGGCGAAGCCTTAATTGCCCGCCATACCGCCCGTGGCAAGCTGTTTGTGCGTGACCGCATCCAAAAGTTACTCGACCCGGGCTCACCGTTTTTAGAAGTCGGCCAGTTTGCCGGTTGGGAATGCTATGACGACTACGTACCCAGCGCTGGTGTGGTCGCCGGTATTGGCCGCGTTAGCGGTGTCGAGTGCATGATTGTCGCCAATGACGCCACAGTAAAAGGCGGTACTTACTACCCGCTAACGGTGAAAAAACACCTGCGCGCACAGGAAATAGCCGAGCGCTGCCACCTGCCGTGTATTTATCTCGTTGATTCCGGCGGTGCCAACCTGCCGCGCCAGGACGATGTGTTCCCCGACAAACTGCACTTTGGCCGTATCTTCTTTAACCAGGCCAATATGTCAGCTAAAGGCATACCGCAAATTGCCGTGGTAATGGGCCTGTGTACTGCCGGTGGCGCCTATGTGCCGGCAATGGCCGATGAAAGCATTATCGTCAAAGAGCAAGGCACTATCTTTTTAGCCGGCCCACCGCTGGTTAAAGCCGCTACCGGCGAAGAAGTCTCCGCCGAAGAGTTGGGCGGTGCCGATGTGCACTGTAAAATCTCCGGCGTGGCTGATCACTATGCGTTAAACGACGAACATGCGCTGCAACTGGCACGCAATGCGGTAAGCCGCCTTAACCGCCCTGCCCCGCAAGCGATGGACGTTAAAGCACCGCAAGAGCCGCTGTATGACGCCAAAGAGCTGTACGGTGTTGTTGGCACTGACCTGCGCAAGCCGTTTGATGTCAAAGAAGTGATCGCCCGTATTGTTGACGGCTCTGACTTTGATGAATTTAAGCAGTACTACGGCGCAACCTTAGTTTGCGGCTTTGCACGCATCTTCGGCTATCCGGTGGGCATTGTCGCCAATAACGGCATACTGTTTTCAGAGTCGGCGCAAAAAGGCGCGCACTTTATTGAACTGTGCGCTCAGCGCAAAATTCCGCTGCTGTTCCTGCAAAACATTACCGGCTTTATGGTAGGTAAAAAATACGAAGCCGAAGGCATTGCCAAGCACGGCGCTAAAATGGTGATGGCCGTAAGCTGTGCCAAGGTGCCGAAATTTACTGTGTTGATTGGCGGCAGCTACGGCGCCGGCAACTACGGCATGTGTGGCCGTGCCTATGACCCTACCATGATGTGGATGTGGCCTAATGCGCGTATTTCGGTAATGGGTGGCGAGCAAGCCGCCGGCGTTATGGCGCAGGTCACCAAAGATGGCCTGGCGCGTAAAGGTGAAACTCTGTCGGCAGATGCCGAAAAAGCACTGAAACAGCCGATTATTGAGCAGTATGAAAAACAAGGCCATCCGTATTACGCCAGTGGCCGGTTGTGGGATGACGGTATTATCGACCCGGCACAAACACGGATGACAGTAGGTCTGGCATTAGCTGCAGCGCTGAATGCACCGATTGAAGAGAGCCGTTTTGGCGTGTTCCGGATGTGATTTTGAGTATAAACACGCACTTGCTGGTTCAACGGTAGAGGCAAGCGCGCAGCACACTTTGACCAGAACCGTGTTTTTCAGGGACGAAAAACACGAGCCTACAGGGAGGTATTTACGGCGTGTTCTGGCAAAGTTGTGCGGAGTGATTGCCGGTTGAATAAACACTTTCATTGAATAGAGAGTAAAAACTTTCGGAGAGAAAATGAACCAGGTTTACACAGAAGTCAGTATCGACCTGCGCGGCGTAGCCACCTTAACGCTAAACCGCCCCGAGGTACATAACGCCTTTGACGATGCGATGATAGCCGAACTTATCACCGTACTGAAAGACTTAGCCAATAACGACAGCGTGCGGGTGCTGGTACTGACCGCCAACGGCAAAAACTTCTCTGCCGGCGCCGACTTAAACTGGATGCGCTCGATGGCGCAAAAAGACTACCAGCAAAACCTGAATGACGCAGGCGAACTGGCCACCCTAATGCACCGGCTGGATAAATTTCCTAAGCCCACTCTTGCACTGATAAAAGGTGCCGCCTTTGGTGGTGCTTTAGGTTTGGTTGCCTGCTGCGATATCGCCATTGCCGAAGAGAACGCCAGCTTTTGCTTAAGTGAAGTGCGCATCGGTTTAATACCGGCAGTGATCAGCCCCTACGTAATGCGCGCCATTGGCGAGCGTGAAAGCCGGCGTTACTTTTTAACTGCCGAGCGCTTTATGGCACCCAAAGCCAAACAGCTCGGCTTATTGCATGAAGTGGTAGGCGATGGTGAATTAGCCGACAGCGCAGAAACCTTTATCAATACCCTGCTGCAAAACAGCCCTGCGGCGTTAACTGCCGCTAAATCGCTGATCCATAATATTTATAACCGCAAGATCAGCAATAACGTAATAGCCCATACCGAGCAGGCGATTGCTGAAATCCGGGTATCGCCGGAAGGTCAGGAAGGCTTAAGTGCATTCTTAGAAAAACGTAAACCGGCCTGGCTTGGCAAGGAAGACGCATAATGTTTCGCAAAATATTAATAGCTAACCGCGGCGAAATTGCCTGCCGCGTTATCGACACCGCGCATAAACTCGGCATCCGCTGCATTGCCGTGTATTCCGAAGCTGACGCCAACGCCCGCCATGTGCGCATGGCCGATGAAGCCTATCTGCTGGGCCCGGCACCGAGCAAAGACTCTTATCTGCGTGCGGATAAAATTATCGCCATCGCCAAACAAAGCGGTGCAGAAGCGATTCACCCGGGCTACGGCTTTTTGTCAGAAAACGAAAGCTTTGCCAAAGCCTGTGATGAGGCCGGCGTGGTGTTTATCGGCCCACCGGTAGGTGCCATTACCGCTATGGGCTCAAAAAGCGCCGCCAAAGACATTATGGCCAAAGCCGGAGTGCCGCTGGTGCCCGGTTATCATGGCGATGATCAAAGCGATGCGCTGTTAAGCACAGAATCAGAGCGTATCGGCTACCCGCAACTGCTAAAAGCCGCTTACGGTGGCGGCGGTAAAGGCATGCGCGTAGTGTGGAAACAAGCTGAGTTTGCTGATGCCTTAGCCAGTGCGCGCCGTGAAGCCCAGGCCGGTTTTGGCAACGACAAAATGCTGATTGAGCGCTATTTAACCAAGCCGCGCCATATTGAAATTCAGGTATTTGCCGATAATCATGGCAACGCTGTTTACTTAGCAGAGCGCGACTGCTCCATCCAGCGCCGTCACCAGAAAGTGATTGAAGAAGCGCCGGCGCCGAACTTCAGCAGCGAACAGCGCAAAGCCATGGGCGAAGCGGCAGTAAAAGCCGCCAAAGCCATTGATTATCGTGGCGCCGGTACGGTGGAGTTTTTATTCGACGAAGACGGTTCGTTCTATTTTATGGAAATGAACACCCGGCTGCAGGTAGAACACCCGGTTACCGAGATGATCACCGGCCAGGACTTAGTAAAATGGCAGCTGTTAGTCGCCGCTGGCGAGACTCTGCCACTGGCGCAGGACGATATTCAGCTGGATGGCCATGCGATAGAAGTGCGGGTGTATGCAGAAGACCCGGATAACGATTTCCTGCCGCAAACCGGCAAGCTGACTTATTTGCGCCAGCCCGAAGCCAACCGCCATGTACGGGTGGATACCGGCGTGGTGGAAAACGATGAAGTATCGCCGTTTTACGATCCAATGATAGCCAAGTTAATCGTCTGGGATGAAAGCCGCGACCGCGCTATCGCCCGCATGCTGCGTGCACTGGACGATTACCGTATTGCCGGTGTTACCACTAACCTGGGCTTTTTAACCAGCCTCACCGAGCACCCGGCGTTTAAAGCGGCTGAGCTTGATACCAACTTTATTAATCAGCACCAACAGACGCTGTTTGCACCAGCCAACAAAGAAAACAACCAAGCGCTGGTGCTGGCAGCACTTTATATATTGCAGCAGCAAAAAGCACCGCAAAGCTCATGCAACAGCTTCAGTCCGTGGCAGTTCAGCCATGGCTGGCGGATGAACGAGACACCGACTGTCGAAATTGCGCTGCAACATGGTGAAGACACCAGCCTGTTAAAAGTGCAGCAACTGCAGCAGCATTATGTAATTGACGTTGAAGGCCAGCAGCTTTGCTGCACAGCAGAGCTAAACGGCGATGAGCTAAGCGCGGTATTGGGCGATCATCGCACCAAGGTGCGGGTAAGCCGCTATGCTGACACCATCAGCGTGTTTATTAAACATCAGCGTTATGACTTTATCTACCAGACCGAAGTAACCACAGAAGTGGAAGGCGCCGAGCACGCCGGTAGCTTAACCGCACCAATGAACGGCACTATAGTGGCGGTAATGGCCAAAGCCGGCGCAACCGTAAAAGCCGGTGATACGCTGGTGATAATGGAAGCAATGAAGATGGAGTACAGCATTAAAGCGCCGAAAAACGGTGTGGTGAATGAAGTATTCTATGCCGCCGGCGACCTGGTAAAAGACGGCGCCGAGCTGGTTGACTTTACCCCGGAGGAAGCATGAATTTCCCCAAACAAGTTCGCCTTGTTGAAGTAGGCCCGCGTGATGGCCTGCAAAACGAAGCTGCAGTTGCTACCGCCGATAAAATCGCGCTGATTGATATGCTAACCGCCGCCGGCCATAGCTATATCGAAAGCGGCGCCTTTGTCTCGCCGAAGTGGGTACCGCAAATGGCGGACTCTTCAGACGTATTTGCCGCTATCAGCCGTAAAGCCGGGGTTACCTACGCTGCGCTGACGCCCAATTTAAAAGGCTATCAAGCCGCCAAAGCCGCCGGGGCGACTGAAGTAGCAATTTTCGGCGCCGCGTCTGAAGCCTTCAGCCAGAAAAATATTAATTGCAGCATCGCAGAGAGTTTGGAACGCTTTGCGCCTGTGGTAGAAGCGGCCAAAGCCGACGGCATCAAAGTACGCGGTTATGTGTCTTGCGTGGTCGGCTGTCCGTATCAGGGCGATGTCGCCCCTACTGAAGTGGCGTTAGTGGCGAAAGCGCTGCTGGAGATGGGCTGCTATGAGATATCGCTGGGCGATACCATAGGCGTCGGTACGCCGGCTAAAGTCAATGCGATGCTGGATGCGGTGCTTTCCATGGTGCCGGCAGATAAGCTGGCGGTGCATTTTCACGACACTTACGGCCAGGCGTTAACCAATATTTACGTGGCGCTAAACCGCGGTATTGCTGTGATAGACAGTGCCGTCGCCGGTTTAGGCGGTTGCCCTTATGCCGCCGGGGCGTCAGGCAATGTTGCCACTGAAGATGTGGTGTATTTACTTAACGGCCTTGGCATTTCGCACGGTATAGATTTAACTGCGCTGGCAAAGGCTGGCTGGTTTATTACCGACAAGCTCGGGAAGCAGCCTAGTTCTAAAGTAGGATTGGCGCTAAAGGCCAAGTGCACGCAAACTAACAGTTAAAAAAGCGCGTAGAGGATTTAAAATGGCAGGGTTTAATAAAGTCGTACATAGCTACGAAGACGCCATGGCAGGCCTGCAGGACGGTATGACCGTCATCGCCGGTGGCTTTGGCTTATGCGGTATTCCGGAAGGCTTAATTGCCCAGATCAAAAAAATGCAAACTAAAGATTTAACCGTGGTATCAAACAACTGCGGCGTTGACGGCTTTGGTTTGGGCATTTTGCTTGAAGATCGGCAAATCAAAAAAATGGTTGCCTCTTATGTCGGCGAAAACGCCCTGTTTGAAAAACAACTGCTGAGCGGCGAGCTGGAAGTAGAGCTAACACCACAAGGCACCCTGGCCGAGAAAATGCGTGCCGGCGGCGCTGGCATACCGGCGTTTTTCACTGCCACAGGTTATGGCACTCCGGTGGCTGAAGGCAAAGAAACCCGCGAAATTAACGGCCGCCATTATGTACTGGAACCTGCAATTACCGGTGATTTTGCCATAGTGCGCGCCTGGAAAGCCGATCGTTACGGCAACCTGGTGTTTCGTCACACCTCAATGAACTTCAACCCGATGGCCGCTACGGCCGGTAAAATTACCGTGGCTGAAGTAGAAGAAATTGTCGAGCCGGGCGAGCTGGAACCGTCACAAATTCATACCCCGGGTATTTACGTGCAGCGCGTTATTAAAGGCAACTTTGAAAAACGCATTGAACGTCGTATGGTCCGTCAAGGTTAAGGAGGCAACAATGGCTTTATCTCGTGAACAGGTTGCCATGCGCGTGGCGCAGGAGCTGCAAGACGGTTACTACGTTAACTTAGGTATTGGTATTCCTACGCTGGTGGCTAACTATGTGCCGGCCGGCATTGAAGTAATGCTGCAATCAGAAAACGGCTTGCTCGGTATGGGCCCCTACCCGACAGAAGACGAAATTGACGCCGATATGATTAACGCCGGCAAAGAAACCGTTACTGCCATTAAAGGCGCGGCCATTTTCAGCTCAGCAGAAAGCTTTGCCATGATCCGCGGTGGCCATGTCGATCTAACCGTACTGGGCGCATTTGAAGTGGACCAAAACGGCAACATCGCCAGTTGGATGATCCCAGGTAAACTGGTTAAAGGCATGGGCGGCGCGATGGACTTAGTCGCCGGCGCGCAAAATATCGTCGTAACCATGACCCACGCTGACAAGTACGGCAACAGCAAGCTGCTACCCGACTGTACGCTGCCGCTAACCGGGGTAGGCTGTGTGAAGAAGATCGTAACCGACTTAGCCGTGCTGGAAGTACGCAACGGTGCCTTCCACCTGCTGGAACGAGCACCAGGTATTTCAGTTGAGGAAATTCAGCAAAAAACTGCCGGTAAGCTGGTTATCGAAGGCAACGTGCCGGAGATGGTGTTTAGCTAAACTGCCGGTTTAATCTATTAAGAGCGCTATGATCGCACGATCTTAGCGCTCTTTTTTTGACCAAAAAAAATCACATGATATACTCGTAAAATATCAAATGAGGCAGGACATATCATGACAGCATTAGTCCGTGAGTTTACCCCTACACTCTATTCCGCACCAAACCTGTGGCAACAGCTGGGTATTGCTGAACGTGGGCCTAAATTGTATCAGGCATTACATGAAGGGTTTAGTTACAGCGTATTTGATAAGCTTTCCCTGGTATCCATGTTAGATAAAAAGCAGTTGGCACAGGTATGTCAGTTAGCACCGGCTACATTGGCCCGGCGGGCAAAGCTGGGTAAATTTACGCAGGAAGAAAGTGACCGGCTGCATCGTTTTGCTACCGTGCTGGTAGCTGCGAATACCCTGTTCGATAAAGATATGGTAGCAACCAAACGTTGGCTTACTGAACCGGTATATGGTCTTGGAGATAAAGCCCCATTAAATATGTTGGCAACCTCTGCTGAAACCCAAGCCATACTGGATTTAATTGGCCGCTTAGAACATGGTGTGTTTGCCTGATGCAGTTGTATCGCTTAGTGCATCATAAATGGGCTGCACAAGCATTTGACGGCGAAGGAGCAAAAATTTATGGCGGACGCTGGAACAGCAAAGGTCAATTGTGTATTTATACCGCCGGCTCTGAAGCCCTGGCCATACTGGAGGTACTGGTACATTTAAATAACCGTACAGCACTTAAACAATACAGGCTATTTCAATTAACTATTGCCGCCGAAGAAGTATTATCGCTCAGTCAGATCAATCTGCCATCTAACTGGCAACAACAACCCGCCAGCATTGACACCGCACGTATTGGCGATAACTGGCTGGAACAGCAAGCCAGCCTCGCGTTATCGGTACCCAGTGTTATTGCACCACGCGAGAGCAATATATTGCTTAATCCACAGCATTCGCAGTTTAACGAGTGTCTGGCAACAATTACCGAACTGGATTTTATGCCAGACCCACGCTTAACGCTTTAACCGCGCCATCAGGCTGGAGGTATCCCAGCGGCTGCCGCCCATTTGTTGTACTTCGCTGTAGAATTGATCCACCAGGGCCGTCAGCGGCAAGTGACTGCCGTTCTCACGTGCTTCGGTTAAGGCTATGCCTAAGTCTTTGCGCATCCAATCCACCGCAAAGCCAAAATCATATTTACCATCGAGCATAGTCAGCGAGCGGTTTTGCATCTGCCAGGATGAAGCTGCACCTTGTGATATTACCTCTACCACCGCTGCGGCGTCTAAGCCGGCATTTTGGGCAAAATTCAGCGCTTCGGCCAGGCCCTGTACTACGCCGGCGATACAAATCTGGTTTACCATTTTTGCCAGTTGGCCAGAACCTGCCGGACCTAACAGTTTGGCACAGCGCGAATAACTCATAATGGCAGTTTCGGCTTTGGTAAAGTCAGCCGCTTCACCACCGGTCATTACCGTTAACACGCCGTTTTCGGCGCCGGCCTGGCCACCGGATACCGGTGCATCTAAAAAGCCAATACCCTGCTGCTTGGTTGCTTGCGCCAGCTCGCGGGCCAAATTGGCCGATGCGGTTGTGTGATCAACCAATACTGTGCCTGCTGCCATACCGGCTAATACGCCCTGCTCGCCATACACTACTGAGCGCACATCGTTATCATTGCCTACGCAGATAAACACCAGCGCTGCGCCCTGTGCGGCTTTAGCCGGGGTTTCGGCATAAACACCACCATGCTGCTCTGCCCACTTTTCTGCTTTAGCCGCTGTGCGGTTATACACTGTTACCTGATAACCTTTTTGTTGCAGGTAGCCCGCCATCGGGTAACCCATTACACCCAGGCCGATAAAAGCCACTTTGTTCTCACTATTATTTGACATATTACTGACTTAAAACTGTGACATACTGTGGCGCTGAGCTTACAAAGATATTGCTCTGATTGAAAGCACTTAAAGAAGGAAAGGTTATGCCAAATGTTCATCAGCACAAGGTAAAAGACGCACAGGGCAATGAGGTAGATTTAAGCCAATACCGGGGCAAAGTGCTGCTGATAGTAAATACCGCCAGCCAGTGCGGCTTTACACCACAATATAAAGAGCTGGAACAGTTGTACCAAAAGTACCATGACAAAGGTTTAGTGATCCTGGCCTTTCCCTGCAATCAGTTTGGTGGCCAGGAGCCGGGCTCTGATACTGAAATCCAGCAATTTTGCCAAATTAACTACGGCCTGAGCTTTCCCGTTATGTCCAAGCTGATGGTAAACGGGCCGGAAGCGTCACCGTTGTTTGAACACTTAAAAGACAGCGCCCGCGGCCTGATGAAAACCCGTGCTATTAAGTGGAATTTTACTAAGTTTTTAGTCAACAAAGACGGCGATGTGGTCAAACGTTACGCGCCGCGCACCAAGCCCGCCAGCATTGCCCAATCAATAGAAGAATTGCTGTAACTTTGATCCAGCGCTAAATACTTTAGCGCTGATTAAGCTAAGCTGTACGGCAAGGAATGGGAGAGATACCATGAAAGTTGCCGTATTCAGTGCGAAAAAGTATGACCGCGATGGTTTTAGCCAATGGGCTGATACCAGCCTGCAGTTTAGCTACCATGAAACCAGATTAAATAAAGACACCGCCAGGCTTGCCGTTGGTTGCCACGCCGTGTGCGTATTTGTTAACGACGAGCTCAACGCAGAGGTATTGCAACAGCTGTCAGAGCTGGGCATCGAAATGGTGGCGCTGCGCTGCGCCGGTTTTAATAATGTCGATTTAGCTGCAGCCAAAACGCTGGGGATCCGCATTGCACGGGTACCGGCTTATTCACCCGAGGCAGTGGCAGAGCACACCATAGGTATGATGCTGTGCCTTAACCGCAAACTACACAAAGCTTACAACCGTGTGCGCGATGATAACTTTGCGTTGGACGGTCTGCTGGGCTTTAACCTGTTTGGCAAAACCGTTGGCTTAATCGGCACCGGCCGTATTGGCCAGGCTACCGCCAGAATATTGCGTGGCTTTGGTTGCCAGCTGTTGTGTCATGATATCGCCCCCAGCGACGTGCTTACCGGGCTGGGCGCGCGCTACGTACCACTGGCAGAGCTGTACGCACAAAGCGACATTATCAGCCTGCATTGCCCGCTAACACCCGACACTAAGCACCTGATCAATCACTACAGCATTGGCAGCATGAAAGATGGCGTAATGCTGATCAACACCAGCCGCGGCGCGTTAATCGACAGTAAAGCGGTTATCGACGGCCTGAAGAACCGTAAAATAGGCTATTTGGGGCTGGATGTGTATGAACAGGAAGCGGATTTGTTCTTTGAAAACTTATCCGAACAAATGATCGATGATGAGGTATTTAAACGCCTGCTTACCTTCCCCAACGTATTGATCACCGGCCATCAGGCATTTTTTACCCGGGAAGCGCTGCAGGAAATTTGCCAGGTAACCAGCGATAACCTGCTGGCTTTTGCCAGCAATACCACCAGCGGCAATGAATTAGTTAGTTAAAAAAAGCAGCCATCAGGCTGCTTTTTCAGTGAAAGACCAGCCGCTTACTGCGTTAGTCTTCCTGCATTTCGTTAATCAGGGTTTCTGCCAACTCTTCCGGCATTACCACTACACCAGGGCCATCAGCATCCGGTAATACGGCTATGGCTAACTCGTCGCCGTTTAAACCCGAGGTCCACTTATCCAACCAGGTATCAACATCCACCGCCTGGGCGGTACAATGTTGCCATTCGCCTTCAATCCACTGCTCTGCCAGCTCGGCATGTGGCCATACCGGAATACAACGCTCATCTTCGGCGCTTACCAGTACAAAGCCTTCTTCGTCGGTTAAAATCCAGATTTTTTCCAGATCAGCCACTGCCTGAATAAAATAAGTGTAACGCTGCTCCGCATCTAAAGCGGTAATGCGTTTGATCTCGTCAGCGGTTAATTGGTATTCCATAAGATGTTCCTGTTAAGCGAATCAATAATACCGCTAATGATGACGGATCCGGCAGCCTTTTACCAATAATAATTACGCCAGCCAAGCATTACCAAGCCAAATCAGCAACGCATAACGGCCGGCTTTGCCAAGCGACACCAACAGCAAAAACAGGCTAAACCGCACCTTCAGCAAACCGGCTATCAAGGTTAGTGGATCGCCCACCACAGGCAGCCAGGCAAATAGCAAACTCCAACTGCCGAAACGCTGAAATTGCCGCTGCGCCTTATCAAGCGCTGCCGCTGAACAAGGAAACCAGCGCTTATGTTGAAACTGCAGCAGTTTCAACCCCAAGTACCAGTTAACACAGGAGCCCAGCGTATTACCGGCAGTAGCCGCAATAAACAACCACAGCGGGTTATAGCCTTGCTGCAACAGAGCCAGCAATAATACTTCACTGGACGCCGGAAACAACGTAGCGGCCAACAGGCCGCTACAAAACAGAGAGAAATAAGCTAACATTTATCAGCCGGCCAACACCTGCCAGGCCAAGCGCAGCCAAATAGCCCACAACACCACACAGCTGAGTAAAAACACATTAAAACGCAAACGTACTGCATTGCTGCCAATATGTACCGCAGTATGCAATATCCGCAGTAGTACATAGGCTGCGCCTAACACCACATAAGCCAGATCTGCCAACCCCAATTGCAAGGTAAACAGCACGCTGAATAAATACAGCATCGGCATCTGGAACTGGTTATCAAAGTTACGGCTGGTGGCAATAACCTGCTCGTTAGCGCCGGTCAGGTTCATGGTTTTAAATGCTGCTACGCTTATCTCTTTGTTTTTGGCCGCGCGAATACGCCGGCGGCCCATCAGCACCATTACCACGCTGGTGAGCAATATCTGCACAAATACCGGCAGCAAGATCATTTTTTCCATTTTATTCTCCTGATTTAATCCGCTCAGAGCTTAATGCAGCGCGGCCAAAGATGCCAGCGTCTTAATTTTGTCATGTTCAGCCTTTATATTTCAGCCAATGATGTTGTTATACTGCGTCGTGTTTTTTTGCAGAGCGATACTATGGCGCAATTATATTTTTACTACTCGGCAATGAACGCCGGTAAATCAACCTCTTTACTGCAAAGTGCGTATAACTACCAGGAAAGAGGCATGACAGTGGCTATTTACACGGCTGCACTGGATAACCGCTTTGGCCTGGGCAAGGTAAGCTCGCGCATTGGCCTGGCGATGGACGCGCATATTTTTGACAGCAGCTTTAACTTTGTTGCCCATGTGCAGCAGCTAAAAGCGCAGGGCCGGTTGGATTGTGTACTGATAGACGAAGCACAGTTTTTATCCAAAGCCCAGGTCAGGCAGCTAACCGATGTGGTAGATGAGATAGATATACCGGTGCTGGCATTTGGTCTGCGTACCGATTTTTCCGGCGAGACTTTTGCCGGCAGTGCTGCATTGCTGGCCTGGGCCGACAAATTAGTCGAGCTGAAAACAATCTGCCACTGCGGCCGCAAAGCTAACTTTGTCGTGCGGCTGGATGAAAATGGCAACGCCGCGACTACCGGCTCACAAGTACAAATTGGCGGCAATGAAAGTTATGTCTCCATGTGTCGCGCGCACTTTAAAGCGCTGGTTTGGCAGGATAAATCAACTCAGGGCAATACCAGCCAGGAGCAAGCAACGGAGTAACAGATGAAAATTCTCTATGGTGTGCAGGCAACAGGAAATGGACATATCAGCCGGGCCCGCGCCATGGGGAAGTATCTGGCGAAAGCCGGCGTACAGGTAGATTATCTGTTCTCCGGCCGCCCCGCCGACCAATTGTTTGATATGCAACAGTTTGGTGATTACCAGCTAAAACGCGGCTTAACTTTTGTCACGCAAAACGGCAAGGTTAACTACTGGCAAAGCTTTTGGCAGGCGCAAATACGTACCCTGCAACAGGATATCAAGGCGCTGGACTTAACCGGCTACGACCTGGTACTTACCGATTTTGAACCGGTAACCGCTCAGGCAGCCAAACAGCAAAATAAGCACAGCATTGCCCTTGGCCATCAGTACGCCTTTTTACACGATATCCCGATGGAACACGCCAACCTGATGAGCAAACTGGTGTTTAAGCATTTTGCTCCGGCGCAATATCAGCTGGGGTTGCATTGGCACCATTTTAACCAACCGATCCTGCCGCCTATTATCGACGAAGCTGAGCACAATGCGGAAGTTGAAGCCAATAAAGTACTGGTGTACTTACCCTTTGAAGATCAGCAACAGGTTATCGCTATGCTCACTCCGCTTAGTGAGTACCGTTTTCATTTGTATGGTCCGGGTTTAAGCAAAGCTGAGCTTGGCCATATCTACACTCACCCACCGGCACTGGCACCGTTTAAAGCCGATTTAGCCAGGTGCAGCCATGTGCTCAGCAACGCCGGGTTCGAGCTGATAAGCGAAGCCCTGCAATTACAAAAGCAAATCATGGTAAAGCCACTGCATGGCCAGATGGAGCAAGAGTCCAACGCCCTTGCACTGCAGCAACTGCAACTGGCCAGCCGCAGTAATCAGCTCAACAGCAATATTATTGCTAATTGGCTCAGTGCACCGGCCAACAGCCATAAAGTGCAATACCCTAATGTTGCCAGCGCCATTTGTGATTGGTTACTGCAAGACACACCGGACAACATAGCCGCGCTGAGTAAATTACTCTGGCGCTGAGCTGCTTTTTGCCAATACGGCCAAATCCGTTATAGTAAAAGCTCAGCACTAACCTGAGAGCGCTATGTCTGATAACGCTGTTGCTTTGCCACATTTTTGGGCTATTATCGACGCCCTGCCCATAGCGGTATTGTATAAAGAACACGCCAGAAGCCGTATTTTGGCGAATCAGGCCGCATTGCAGTTGTTTAAGCCGGCGCTGACGACCCCCTTGTTAACCTTAGCCGACATACAGCAACTGCAACTGCTTAGCCGCGATACGCAAACCCCTTACGATTTACTGCATAATCCTTTACTACTGGCACTAAGCGGTACTGAACTTACCCAGCCTTTGCTGCTGGCCGGCAAGCCCGGACAAAATATGCTGCTGCGCAGCAGGTCAATCTCGTTATCCTTTACCCTGCACACCAGTGTGCTTATTACCCTGGAAACCGACAACAGCAACGGCGCCGTCGTGGTAGCAGACAATAGCCCAGCGCCGCCGGATATTACCGAGTTGGAAGAAGCGCTGGCATTCGACAAACTTATTTCACTGATCTCAACTGAATTAATCAATGTGCAGGATGACGAGCTCGATCAGCATATTGAAGACGCTCTGGCGGCTGTCGGCGAATTTTGCCACGCCGACCGCAGCTATGTATTCCAGTTTAACGCTAAGATCACCGAGATGAGTAATACACATGAATGGGTACGGCCGGGTATCAGTGCGCATAAAGAGCACCTGCAGCAGATCCCCCGACCGGCCATGCCTTACTTTTATCGCGAGATACAACAAAATCTGATTTTCGCCGTGAATAACGTTGCCGAACTGCCGGCAGAAGCCGGTGCCGAAAAACGCGAATTCATCGCTGAAGATATTCAGTCTGTACTTTGCTGTGCCATGCTGGCCGGCGATGCACTTATCGGCTTTGTCGGTTGTGACATGGTATCGCGCCAGCGCAACTGGACCAGTAACGACCTGCGCCGGTTAAAACTGGTCGGCGAAATGCTGGCCAATACCCTGCAAAATGTCAGCTACCGCCGCTCGCTGCAGCAAATTCAATTACAGTTGCAACAGGCTAATGCAGAATTGCAGCAGCAAGCGTTACAGGATGGGTTAACCGGCATTGCTAACCGGCGGAGTTTTGATAGCAAACTGCAACAAGAGCTGCAGCGCTGCGCACGGCATCAAATGCCACTGGGCTTATTACTACTGGATATTGATCACTTTAAGGCCTACAACGACCATTACGGCCACCAGGCCGGCGATCAGGCATTGCAGCAAGTTGCACAGCTGGTGGCCGGGTTGTTAAAGCGTCAGGGCGAACTCGCTGCCCGTTACGGTGGTGAAGAGTTTGCCGTTATCTTGCCGGGCAGTGACAGCACAGCTTGTCGCCAGATGGCAGAAAAAATCCAACAGCAACTGAGCACCCTGGCTATCCGTCATCAGCAGTCTGCTGTCAGTAAGCTATTAACGCTTAGTATTGGTTATTGCAGTTTGATTCCGGATAAAAACAGCAGTGCAGAGCAGCTAATCCAGGCCGCCGATACTGCGCTGTATCAAGCCAAAGACGCCGGTAGAAATCAGGTTATGCCATGCAGCAATAAAAAAAAGGGCAGCTAACAAGCTACCCTTCTTACCACTGCATATCGCTGTTAATCGTAGAACGGCGAGCGTTGCTCGGTAGAATCAATTAACCGAATCGGTCTGTTCAGCGATTGCCCGCCATCGCGCGCAATAGGTACCCAAGGCAGAGTACCGCGGCCCGTTGACGGACGCAGCGAGAATAAATCAAACGGGATCGATAAATAGAAACCTTTAGTAAAACTGCCTTCACCGTAGTCAGCAGAAGAAACATTGGTAATAGCTGCATAGGCGCCAACAATAATGCCGCTGTCAAACCGCTTGGCAAAGTCGATATTTACACCTTTATCTTTGGCAAGAAACCGGCCGATATTAAAAGTTAACCGTGTATCCGGCAGGAACTCAGGTTGCCAATACACATTGAGATGTCCGGTAAGGGTTTTGTAATCAAAAAAATCAACATCATTCTCAAATGAGCGCTGTTGCACATAATTGACATCTAAACCTACTGCAAAATTGGAATCGACCGGCCGGTAAAGCACTTCACCACCAACGCCGCCGTACATCGTCTCCAGATAACCGCCATAAGCCTGGGCATACCAATCAGATACCAGCTCATCTTGCCAACTGATAAACAAGTTCTCCATGCTCACAGTTCGACCGGTAACATACTCCCGAATGTAAGAACGCACCCTTGGCAGTGGCGTGTTTTGATTGTCCACTTTAAAGTTAAATTTATCGAAATTTTCCAATAAGGTAACTTTTGCCGTCGCATTTATACTGACGTTACGTGCTAATTGATACCCACCAGACAAAAATACACCGCCCTGGTACATATAAAATGCTTCCGGGCTACCGAAACTCTGGATCCAGAACGTTTCTAAACCGGTATAAAAGCCGCTATAACCAGGTATCTTAGCCTGCGCCATTGTTGCCGCTTCTGGTTGCTGGCGCACATAGGTAGATTTAATGTCAGTGTTTAAACTGTCATAACGTGCGGCACGGATAAACTTATCAGCGTCAACTACGGTTTCTACCATAGGTAAATGACCACTGTAATTCACGATACGATAACGCTCAACAGTATCAGGAAGTTCTGTTGCCAATATCCTGCCAATGCGCTCAACCGCTTCATCAAAATCGCGATAGCCAACCTGGGAGCCATAAATAGTAAATTCATTATCACTATAATGCCGCCCCCGCAGCACAAAGCCGGCTTCCGAATATAACGCTTCAGCTAAACCATCGGGCTGATACTGTTGAGCTGAAATATCGTCCGGAATAATACGTGGCGCCGGTTTTACCTTAATTTGGCTGGCAGTATGCAAATTCATGTTGTAATGCACACCAAAACCTAAGGTATTACCGCGCTGATAATTTAAATCAAAGTTAAAATTACCCCAACGGTATACAGCACCAATATTCCATGCGCTGTCTTGCACCAAATCACCGGCTCTATCGTTCTTATAGTCATTGCCTTCATACTCCAGCTTTAACCGCAAAGGCTGCCAGGGAGTTTGATACTCAATACCGGCAAATAGTGACGCAGGGCCCTTAAAAAACTGATCGTAATCAATTTTGCCACCCTGGCCACCAAAACCACCTGGCCGGCTACAAAAGCTGTCTTTAATTTCGCAAAACGGGTTACTGGTATTGGCAGCATTACCTAAATAGCCCCAGCCCATACCGAGGTGAAAGTCTACATTGCCCCAGCGCTTGCTGAGCGTAATAAACTCGCTTTCAAAAAAACCGGTACCACCAAAGTCTCTGAAACCAACCGACACTTGCGGTAAATAGGTGCTCTCTTGCAGTAAACGGAATTTGACGTCGATACCTTTATCTTTCAGCGTTTGGTCACCGCTAAAATTCGGGTCATCACTATACAACCTGGTGCGCACATCGGTATAACGCACAGTTGATTCCATCCAGTCAAATAACTGAATACTCACCGACCACAAGCGGTATTCTTCGTTGTCGGTATAATTAATCGATAAATCGCCGGCCGGCGCCATACGCGCAGTAGGTGTTTGTATTAAACCAACGCCACCATGCGCCATTTGTGACACACCTGAGCCAGGAAGCTGCCAGCTATGTTCTGCCTCAACAGAAGCAGCAAAAACAGCAGCCCCCGGTAACAAAGCGCCAGCAGCAACCAAACAACAAAAAACGGCATTACGGCTAAAACTCATGGCAAAATCCTGTGCATTGCAAGCTGCTCTAATTGCTCATTTAACCGCGCAAACTCGCGGCTAAACAGCTGTGCTTTAAATGGAATAAACAGCTGTGCTCCGGGCATTACTTCAACATGTTGTTGGTTCCAGTACGCCACCCCCACTGCCAACTGGCTGCCGTCCGGCTGTAATATTATTACTTCATGGTCTGCAGCCAAGTTGCTGCGTTCAATATCAGGTAAATAGTGTGATACCGCTGCGCTGCTTTGATGTGTTACTGCTACTGCACGTTGCACAGCACCAAACACATGCACAACTTGCGGCCTAAGCTGCAACTTCAGCAGATAGTTACCGTTGTCAAAGCGGGGATTCAAACCCGGCCGTAACCGGGCAAAATCATAGTCCATTGGAATAGCAACCCGCTCGGCCAGCTGCCAGGCTTCAACTTGCCGCTCGACTGATACCAAGGCAGTGAAAACTTCAGAATCAGCTGCATACTGTTGTCTTAATTCAATAATATTTTTTAGCAGTTGCTGTTGCAGCATAACAGGCTGGTTGCTGTTCAGCTTATATAATGCCGAGGCCGGCCAATACCATTTAGCCTGCAACGCAGCAGGCGCTAATACGTCGCTTAAGCGCGGATTGCCGGCAAATTGAAAGTCTGCACCGTTAATCTGTACGGTGACCTGCGCCTGGCTCACGCATGACAGCAGCGCGGCACCACAAAACAGAGCTTTGTCCATTAACTTAATCATTATTAGTTACCCCGGAAGATCCATCACGCACTAACCTGGCAATACGGCTAATGTAAGTCATGCTAACCGGTTCACGAAAAGGTGCCAAAGTTTGTTCGCTCTTTAACAAAGCACCGCTGGCAGTGTCAAACCAAAAGTAATTTTTCCACTGCCCATCAAAGCGTACATAGTTCGGTTCAGCCTGATACGTTACATATTCAACTACCAAGGTAGTATTCAGCATGCTGTTAAAAAAACTAAGTTGCTGCCCTGGCATCAGTTCAAACCGGGACTTCAGCGGATAACCATATTCACCGTGCTGCCAGTCGGCCAACCTGAGCCAACTGCTTTGTGCGTTAATAGTGTTATATCGCGCAACGGGATCTGCTGCCGTGTTAGTAAGGTAAAGCAAGTCACGGCCAAAACCCAAAGTACGCACTATACGGCCCTGCTCCATCACTAACAAAGCATCATCTGCCGACACCCATTTGTGTTGGCCTGCTTCAATAAACATTAGCGCCATCGCCGCTTGAGAGCGCTCACCATGGGTAACATAAAGTAAATCTGATTTAGAACTCAGCACTTCATCTATCGACAATTCAGCGTCCGGAGTATCGGCCAAAGCAAGCTTAATAGTATCAATATAGGAATGGTAAGTGCCGGCACAGGAAGATAAAAAAAGACAAGCCGCAACAATGGCAAAGGGTTTTAACATAGATTTTTCCAAACAGGATTTTCCAACACAATGGTTATCCCCGGCAATAAAAAAGCCGCCTTAAGGCGGCCTTTTAACGGAAAACCAAAATTACTGAGCAGCGTATGCCTGAGTAGTAGTGAAAGTGTTAGTACCGGTACCGGTTACGATAACACGAACACATTGGCCGTTACCTAAATCTTCATCACCAGCTTCGCAAGAAGCACCAGGGCCTGGGCCTACTGAAGAGCCACGGTTGTTAGAAATAACAGCCGCTGCTACAGCAACACCAACAACACCGGCAGCTACAGTAGTAGTAGCAACACCACCGATAGTACCTTCTTTAGCATCAGCGCCACCAGCTACATCTTGTGCATTTACGCCGGTAGCGAAAGCTAAAACCGCTGCAGCCATAATTAATTTTTTCATACTATTTCCCTCATTAAGAAACTTTAAGTCAAACTTGTACGCAGCATAAACTAAAAAAAAGCCTAGCTCAACCTCAAAAGCGACAAAAAGCTGACTTTTTTACAATTAATAATAAATAAAATATCAGCCACGCCACAACTCACTCTAACTGTTTGTCAGGCAATATATTTTTTAGCCGCCCCAGGGTCTGAATGCACAACCAACAGTGGTTTGTCTATATCACTGTCGCAACCGGCTTTAACCACCAGGTCGCTGCTGGCACAGCTGTAATTAAAACCGGTTGGCGCCGCTCGCATTAACTCAATAATCTGCTCAACCGCGAAGCTGTCACACAATGCATCCAAGCGTAACAACAGGCTTTCCATCTGGCTCCAGCTTAAGCATATTTCATCCGCCGCCATAATGCGCGGGTGAGCTGTCTCACGTACATTCTCACCAATCAGCAATTCTTCATACAGCTTCTCGCCTGGTCTTAAACCTGAGTAATGCACTTCAATATCACCATTTGGGTGTATATCGTCTTTTACTTCCAGCCCCATCAGGTGGATCATCCGTTTGGCCAAATCCGCAATTTTAACCGGCTCGCCCATATCCAGCACAAATACATCACCGCCCTGGCCCATAGCACCGGCCTGAATCACCAATTGTGCGGCCTCGGGTATAGTCATAAAGTAGCGGATAATATCTTTATGCGTTACCGTAACCGGGCCACCGCGGCGAATTTGTTCGCGAAATAACGGTACTACAGAGCCGCTGGAGCCCAACACATTGCCAAAACGCACCATGCAAAACCGGGTTTGGCTTTGGTTTTGTGCTAACGCCTGCAGCACCAGCTCGGCCAAGCGCTTAGATGCGCCCATTACGTTGGTTGGCCTTACGGCTTTATCGGTAGAAATTAATACAAAGGTTTCAACACCGGTTTTAATTGCCGCCTCTGCCGCATACCAGGTGCCAAACACATTGTTACGTACGCCTTCTACCACATTGTATTCCACTAAAGGCACATGCTTATAAGCCGCAGCGTGATAAACCGTTTGCACTTTAAAAGCCTGCATTACGGTTTCCAGCCGGTTTTTACGCTGTACAGTGCCCATTACCGGAATCAACTTTATATCCAGCTCACGCTGGCTAATGGTATTGGCTAACTCTTGCTCAATGCTATACAAACCAAATTCGGATAACTCGAATAACACCAGCACGCTTGGCTCATAATTAATAATTTGCCGGCATAATTCCGAGCCGATAGAGCCACCTGCGCCGGTTACCATTACCACCTTATGTTGGATATTCGCCTGCATCAGCTTTACTTTCGGCGCTACCGGGTCACGCCCCAACAGGTCTTCAATTTTCACATCTTGCAACTCGTCAATCCGCATAGAGCCATCGACCAGGTCACTCATCCCCGGAATCGACTGCACCGGAATAGGCAGCTCCTCCAGTGCATCTAATACTTCACGCCGTCTGGCACGGCTGGCTGAAGGTAACGCCAGCAAAATGCGGCTGATATTGTAGTTTTTCAGTAAAGCTGTAATTTGCGCCGGCGCCCCCACCGGAATACCCAAAATGGTTGAGCGCTGTAAGGTGGTATCATCGTCGACAAAAATCACCGGATGATATTGCTCACCATTCATCAGCGCATGCGCCAACTGGCGACCGGACGAGCCGGCACCGTAAATTAATACCCGTTCTTTATGGCCGTTATTACGCTGCACCAAAAACATCCGCGCCAACAACCGCACACCGCCGGAGGTAATTAACGCCAAAATGGCATAAACAAAAATCAGATTGCCTTTGTCATGCACATTAAACACACCAAACAGCAATGCCAACACAAAGGCGCTACTGACTATACCGGCCAACACCGCACCCAACGCATGCTGGCCTATATAACGAATTACCGCCCGATATAAACCCAGCTTGGTAAAGATAAATAAGGTAACCGGCAGGGTAATAGAAAATGCTAACGCTATTTGCGGCACATTAGTATGTGCTTCATGCTGCGTTAAAAAATAAGCGGCAAACAACGACATAATCAAAAAAAACATATCTGCACATACAGAGACGAGTCGTTTTACCGAACGCGGTAAGCCCAATAACCAAGCCAGCATCTAATACCTCATAACACTTGTTTGCTAATTAACACAGTGCTGATATTTAAAATTTGATAAGTATAGCATTTATTATTATCCAACACGCAGTGCTACTGCTGCGTCAACAGCTGCTGCAACCAGGTAGTAAACTGCGGGCCTAACTGCTTATCGCGCAGTCCATGTTCGACAAAGGCCTGCATATAGCCCAGTTTATTACCACAATCATGGCTGCGCCCGACAATATGATAAGCATTAACGGCTTCTTGCTGCATTAGCATAGCAATAGCATCGGTTAACTGTATTTCATCACCGGCGCCCACTGGAGTGCGCTTTAGCCACTGCCAAATATGGCTGCTAAACACATAGCGGCCCACTACAGCTAAATCAGAGGGTGCATCATCTATTGCCGGCTTCTCCACGATGGCTGTCATTTTTGCTGACTCCCCGGCCACCAGTTGGTGACCACTTACATCGGCAACACCGTAGCTGCTAACTAACTGATGCGGCACAGGCTCAACCATCACCTGGCTAACACCGCTTTGTTCAAACAGCCGCACCATTTTTGCCAGGTTGTCACGGCGCAAATCACTGTCGTAACTATCTACCAACACATCCGGCAATACCACGGCAAAAGGAGCTTCGCCTACCAGTGGCAAAGCACACAATACTGCGTGCCCCAAACCTTTTGCCTCGCCCTGGCGTACATGCATAATGGTAACGTCTTTAGGGCATATTGCCTGTACTTCATCCAACAACTGCCGCTTAACGCGCGTTTCCAGCATCGACTCCAGCTCAAAGCTTTTGTCAAAGTGATTTTCTATGCTGTTCTTTGATGAGTGCGTTACCAGCACAATCTGCTTAATACCGGCAGCAATACATTCATTTACCACGTACTGAATAAGCGGCTTATCCACTATCGGCAGCATTTCTTTCGGAATAGCCTTGGTTGCCGGCAGCATTCGCGTGCCCAGCCCCGCCACCGGGATAACCGCTTTTAGTACTTTCATTTAAACTCCAATAAAAGAAAAGTGACGAGTTGCCAAAGGCAACAGTAACAAGTGACCGCCAGCATAGCTGGCTGGTTACCGCTTGCAAAGCAAGCTAGTCACCATAATAACCTTTGTACCAATCCACAAAGCGCTGCACGCCCACTTCAATCGGCGTGGCCGGTTTAAACCCTACAGCTGCCTGCAAGTCGTCTATATCGGCAAAGGTTGCCGGCACATCACCATCCTGCATCGGCAAGTACTGTTTTACTGCCTCTTTGCCGAGGGCTTTTTCAATCGCCTCAATAAAGGTCATCAGTTTTACCGGCTGGTTATTGCCGATATTAAATATCTTATAAGGCGCCGTGCTTTCTGATGCATCAATGCCATTCCAATCTTTATTCGCTACCGGCGGCTTATCCTGAATACGGATAATACCTTCAACAATATCGTCAATATAGGTAAAATCGCGCTGCATCTGGCCATGGTTAAACACTTTAATCGGCTTGCCTTCTGCTATGGCTTTGGTAAACAAAAACATCGCCATATCCGGCCGGCCCATAGGGCCGTAAACGGTAAAAAAGCGCAGCCCGGTAGTAGGAATACCATATAAGTGGCTGTAAGTATGCGCCATCAGCTCATTGGCTTTTTTCGTTGCCGCATACAAAGACACCGGATGATCTACCCTGTCTGAAGTAGCAAACGGCATTTTCGCATTCATACCATATACAGAGCTGGATGATGCATACACCAGGTGCTCTATATTATGCCGGCGGCAGCCTTCAAGAATGGTAAGAGTGCCAATCAGGTTGCTGTCGGCATAAGCCATCGGGTTTTCCAGCGAGTAACGCACCCCGGCCTGAGCCCCCAGGTGAATAACACGCTGAAATTGCCCGGCAGCAAACAACGCCGCCATAGCTTCACGGTCAGCCAAATCCAGCTTAACAAAAGTAAAACCGGCACTGGCCTGCAACGGCGCCAAACGGTCCAGCTTTAACTGCACATCGTAATAATCGTTCAGATTATCAATACCGGTAACGCTGTATCCTAAAGCCAACAAACGCTGACACACATAAGAGCCGATAAAACCGGCAGCGCCGGTTACTAAAAAACGCATGTAAACTCCAAGTTTTTTAAAGCAGTGACGAGTGACCCGCGACTACGTCGCTGGTGACAAGTTGCCAAAAGCAACAGTGACAAGTGACCGCCAGCATAGCTGGCTGGTGACTGCTTGCAAAGCAAGCTCGTTACCCGTCACCGTTGCCACAGGCAACTCGTCACTGCAGTTCCACTAATCGCTACCAAACAAATCACGGGTATACACTTTGTCTTCTACATCGGCCAAAGCGTCACTGCGGCGGTTTGCTACTATTACATCAGATATGCGTTTAAATTCCGCTAAATCTTTAATTACCCGCGAGCGGAAAAACTCATCTTGCTGCAACTCCGGCTCATACACCACCACTTCGATACCTTTGGCTTTAATCCGCTTCATAATGCCCTGAATGGCCGAAGCGCGGAAATTATCCGAGCCGGACTTCATTACCAGGCGGTACACGCCAACAATTTGCGGGTTGCGCTTCACAATAGAGTCAGCAATATAATCTTTGCGGGTGCGGTTAGCATCTACAATGGCCTGAATCATGTTATTTGGCACTTCACTGTAATTCGCCAGTAGCTGTTTGGTATCTTTGGGCAGGCAGTAGCCGCCGTAGCCAAAGCTGGGGTTGTTATAGTGATTGCCAATGCGCGGGTCCAGCCCTACACCTTCAATAATTTGCCGTGCATTTAAGCCATGGCTTTCGGCATAGCTGTCCAGCTCGTTAAAATATGCCACCCGCATGGCCAGGTAAGTATTAGAAAACAGCTTAATGGCTTCGGCTTCGGTGCTGTCGGTAAACAATAACGACACATCCTGCTTTATTGCGCCCTGTTGTAACAAAGCCGCAAAACGCGCTGCACGCTCACTTTGTTCACCAACAATAATGCGCGACGGATACAGGTTATCGTACAAAGCACGGCCTTCACGCAAAAACTCCGGTGAAAAGATCAGGTTATCAGTAGCAAATTTCTGCCGCGCCGCAACAGTAAAGCCCACCGGCACCGTAGATTTAATTACCATTACCGCCTTGGGGTTAACCGCTAATACATCGCGGATCACCGCTTCTACACTGTTGGTATTAAAATAGTTGGTTTGCGGGTCATAATCGGTGGGTGTAGCAATAATAACAAAGTCGGCATTGGCAAACGCCTGTTGCTTATCCAGCGTAGCGGTAAAATTCAGCGTCTTATTGGCCAGAAAATCGGAGATTTCTTTGTCTTCTATCGGTGATTTTTTCTCATTCAGCAGTGCCACTTTTTCCGGCACTATATCCAGCGCTACCACTTCATTGTGTTGCGCCAGCAACATAGCATTGGACAGCCCGACATAACCGGTACCGGCAATGGCAATTTTTAAAGCAGACATAAAAATCCTTCTCGCTATTATTTACAGAATACTATTTAAAAAATTTTGTCGTGATAAAACAGTGTTACCGCTCACACTTCAGGTTAGCTGGCAATAATAGCACTGATCCCTAAGCTGGAAAAAGCCTGTTGTAGTGCTGTTTTGGCGCTATTGTCACCATGTACTATGCGCACCTGCTGTGGCTTATGCCGCATCCGGCCGACAAAATTCACTAAACCGGTTTTATCAGCATGGGCTGAATAGCCACTTAACGTGATAATTTCAGCGCCGATAACAATGCGCTCACCATCAATTTCAACATAGCCCCCTTGCGGGCCAAAACGTTGTATTGCTGCACCCAGGGTACCGCGCGCCTGATAACCAACAAACACCACCTGATGTGCCGCATCCGGCAATAACGCCTTTAAATAATTAACCACCCGGCCACCTTCGCACATGCCGCTGGCAGCGATTACAATAGCCGGCTGTTTGCTGCGGGCTAAAAACTGCACCAGTTCCAAATGCTGTGTATGGCTGTCTATGGTATGTAATTGTGCAAAGCTCAGCGGATGCCGGCCTTGTTTCAGCCGTTGTTTGGCTTCACTGTCCCAACAATGCTTCAGCTGCGCATAAGCCCGGGTAAATTTTGCCGCCAGCGGCGAATCAACAACAATTTGCAGCTCATCCCAGCACAGCTGGCGGTGAATTTTTTGCCCGCGCAAACGGTGAATAATGGCCTCCAGTTCATACAACAGCTCTTGGGTACGGCCAATGCTAAAAGCCGGAAACAATACAGTGCCGTTATCTTTAAGCGAATGCAGCAACACCTGCTCTAAGCGCTTGATTCTTGCACGGCGATTATCGTGTTCACGATCACCATAGGTACTTTCTATTACCACCACATCTGCCGCATAAGGTGGTTTAGGTGCAGGTAGCAAGGGTGCATAGGGCGCGCCCAAATCGCCGGAGAATACCGTTTTATAGCCTTTTTTTGTTGCCGTATTATGCCGCAGCTCAACATAGGCCGAGCCCAAAATATGCCCGGCGCTCTGAAAGCGCAATTTGGGCTCAGCGCCCGCTAAAGCGGGCAAAACAACCCAGTGTTTAAACTCACAGGCCACTAACTGGCGGCGTACTCTGGCTAAAAACGCCTTAATTAACGCTTCATCGCGGGTAACACCGACCTTTAATGCATCTTCCAGCACCAACGGTAATAAGGTGGCAGAAGCTGCAGTGCAATATATCGGCCCGTTAAAGCCGGCAGCCAGCAAATACGGAATACGCCCAACATGGTCAATATGCACATGGGTTACGATAAGGGCGCGGATATGCTCAAGCGGAAAGTTAATCTGTGGTGTAGCGGCAGAACCAGAGCCTGATACTTCATCGCCCTGAAACAAACCGCAGTCGATTAGCACGCCGTAGTCATCAGCCAAACGATATTCATGGCAAGAGCCGGTAACACCATCTACCGCGCCATGGTGGATAAATTGGGGGGTGTTGTACAAAGTCGACATCCTGTCTCCTTGTTAGGGGTGAGTTTTGAGTGTTTAGTTTTGAGTTAGTTTTTAGTGTTGCGTTGGGCGGTTTTTACTATGCTGGTTAGTATTTTAATTAGCTCTTCGCTTTGGTTAATTAAGCTGGCTACATGCGGTTGGGTATTATCGAGGTAGCCGGTTATACATAGCAGCTCCAGCCAATACTTTGCTTCTCTTGATTCCTTGCTGGCGATACTCATTTTAGCGATAAAATCAGCTTTAGATTGCCCCGCCTGCGCCTCGTTGATATTGGCACCGACAGAAGTACCACAGCGCACTAACTGCTTAGACAGCACAAATTCTTTATGCTCTTTTACCAAATACTGATAAAGCCTGACAACCCGAACCGCAAACTCAAAAGCCTTGGCCAATACATTATTCGACTCAGCAGGCATCCAAAGCCCCAACCAATCAAAATCCTATACTACCTATAGCCCAAACCATAAATTTTACAAATAATAAACACCAGCCATTCACAACTAAGCACTCAAAACTCAGCACTAACCACTCACCACTTAAAATTCATCACTCAAACCTACCTAACCCTATCCCCACTCCCCTTACCGGCCACAGTCATAAAAATATACTTAAAGTAGTCCGCTACCGTAAGCTGTGCCAGCATTTTTGCGTCTGTTTCAGCCAATAGCTCCGGGGTCGACATATCAATATCGTTAACCTGCGCCAGGCCGGTAATGCCGGGGCGGGCATTTAACACACCGCGTTGTTCGCGCTCACTAATTAATTCTTCCTGATTAAACAGGCAAGGCCGTGGGCCTACCAGGCTCATTTCGCCTTTTAATACATTCCACAGTTGCGGCAGTTCATCCAATTTGGTTTTACGCAAAAAGCCACCAAAGGGCGTTATCGAACTGGCGCTGGCTAAATGGCTGGCCACATGGGCGGTATCTGGTTTCATGGTACGAAACTTTACCAGCGTAAACGGCTTTTTATGCCGCCCCACCCTTACCTGACGAAAAATCGGCGAACCGGTATCAAATAAACCAATAAGGGTTAAAATAACCAGCACCGGAAAACCAAACACTAAGCCGAAAAAGGCAAAAATAATATCCAATAAGCGTATCAACATAATTCCTCTAAAATTTGCCAGCAACAACTAAAAACTCAGCACTCACAACTAAACACTAATCACTCAACCCTTCGCTGCAAAGCAGCGAGCAATCCCCTCTTCAACCGTCACCGGCGGAACCCAACCCAAGGTTTCTTTGGTATGGCTTATATCCACCTGCAAATTACCGCAAAGCCGGTCTATTACCGCCTGCTTACCGGTTAGTTTCGCCGCCAGCTTTAACCAACTTACCGGCACCGGCATAAGCCACGGCGTTTTACCGGCAGCCCGTGTCATCATTTGCAGCAGCTCTGTGGTAGATACATCCTGGTCGTCGCTAACCAAAAAAATTTGATTCGCTGCCTTGGGGTGATCTATGCAGGTAACAATTAAATCGACCAGGTTATCCAATGCCACCAGGCTGCGTTTATTATGAATAGCACCCAGCGGCAACGGCAGGTTTTTCCGTGCCAAATTTAACAACTTGCCAAAGTTACCCGGCGCATTGGCGCCATAAACCAGCGGCGGCCTTATAATGACTACTTCCATACCGGTGTCAGTGGCAATTTTCCGTAGGCCTATTTCAGCTTCAAGCTTCGATACCGCATAATCTTCTACCGGTGCAGGCGTATCAGTCACCTGAAACGGTTCCGCGCTCTCTATACCGTGCACACCGATTGAGCTTAAAAAAATAAAACGCCCAACGCCAGCATCTGCCGCCAAGCGAGCAAGCGCCAATGTTGCATCCCTATTCACTTTACGAAACTCTGCACGCGATTCGGCACAACTGTCAGACAAAATATGCGCCCTGGCAGCCAAGTGAATTAAACAATCCACCCCCTTAAAATCCAACTTGCTTAGCTGTGCGCTATCAAAGTTACTTACACGATGAACAGTAACAGCTTCAGAGATATTAAGTGCATTCGCATGACGTACTACCGCAGCTATTTCACTACCATTTTTCAGCAACAACTCTGTGAGAAACTGGCCAACAAAACCGTTAGCTCCAGTAAGCATAATCGTCATAATTTTGCTGCCACTTGCTGATAAACTCGTTCAGTGTCGTTGATCATACGCTCTAAGGTAAAGTGTTCTTGGTAGCGGGTTCGAGCTGCCATCCCCATAGTTGCGCGTAATGAAGCAGAACTGATCAATTGCTCAAAGGCGTTAAGTAAAGCGGAGTCATCAGTGGGCGCTATTAAAAAGCCACATTGCTTATCTATAGTCTCACTAACGCCCCCCACGTCGGATGCAACAACGGGTAGGCCGAGGCTCATAGCCTCCAGGATAGTCAACGGTAAACCTTCCCAATGAGATAACAGTACAAAAGTATCAGCCGCCGCTAAGCGACGTGGTACATCAGTGCAAGCACCGCTAAAGGTGACCTTAGCGGCGATACCCAGCTGCCGGCAAAGCGCCTGTGCAGCAGGCAAACCCGGCCCATCTCCAACAAGCTCTAAATGCCAAGGCAACGCAGTAAGCTGCGACAGTACTCTAAGTAGTCGCGGTTGATCCTTGGGTTGCTCAAAACGTGCAACCATAATCAGCCGTACTTCTGCTTTTTCGCAATGTTGTACCACACCTGTGTGCTCAGCTTTGTCCGCAACACCATTGTGTACTAATGTCAGACTTGATGCAGTCGCCACCCCATTTTGCAAAGCCAGCGCTTTGTCATAATCGGATACAGCAATAATTTTAGCGGCCAATGGTGCTGCAAGTCGTTCTAAAACCCGATACAACCAGCGTCTTTTTGCTGAAACCCCCTCAGTGAATGCCCATCCGTGCGCAGTAAACACACAAGGTACATCAGTTGCTTTGCAGGCTAACCTCCCCAGCAACCCAGCCTTGGAGGAATGTAAATGCACCAGATCCGGCTTAAATTCTCTGATAGCTCGCTTTAACTCAAAATACGCCTTAAGATCCTTTAACGGATGAATTTGGCGCATTAAAGATGGCACAGATGATATGGATAAATTAAACTCTGCTGCGCGCTGCTGCAGAATACCTATACCACCAACAAGGATATGTACATTATAATTTCTTTCTTGCAGACCTGCCGCTAAATCAAGTAAATGCACACTAGCGCCGCCCATTACATCTGAGCGGGTAATAATAAAAAGAACTTTTAAAGCAGAGTGTCTAAACATCAGCATTCCAAACCTGCAGATATGAGCAAACCATCTTATCCACACTAAAATTAGATACTATCCTCTCACGACAATCAGCACTTCGCTTCTCCCAGGATTTGCTATCACGGTAACATTCAATCGCGGCAACGATTGCGTCAGCCAGCTTTTCAGCGTCTTTTGCCGGAACCACCCAACCGGTGTCTCCAACTATAATTGCTGCATCACCTACATCAGTTGTAACACAAGGCGTACCGCAGGCCATGGCTTCGCATAGCACATTTGGAAATGCTTCAGCTACTGACGACAATATATGAATATCCAACGCGCTCATTACAGCAGGTATATCACTACGTAAACCAAGCAATATAACGTGTTCGTTCAACCCCAAAGCACTTATTAAACCCGCCAGTAGTGTGTTGTCTTGTGTCATTTCGTTGCCTACCAGACAACAGCGGAATGCGACGCCTCGTTGAACAAGTAACGCCAACGCATCCAGAAGATTTCTATGATCTTTAGCTGGGTCAAATCTACCTACACAGCCAAGTAACGGAAGTTTTTTTAACTGCCCAATCTCAGCTAGAAAGATATTTGCCTGGTACTGATTAAAGTTAAAGTTATTAGTGTCATAACCATTGTTAATAACAGTCATAATAGATTTTCTATAATTGGCCTCAGCATGAACCTGTAACGATTTGTTAGCGCAACAAACTATTTTTGAAGGTACGATATAACTTAAATAGCTACAAACTTTTGATACGAAAATTGTGCTTCTTTTATTCACACCAGGGATAAGATTCGTATTATGAACCCCCCATATTATCCTCTTCACACCGGCAAACTTAGCTGCCAAGCCGCCAAGCAAGTCAGCGTGGTACATCCAAGTCTGTACAGTATCGGGCTTGTATTGCCTGATCAATCTGAACAAATAAATAAAGCTGCGAAAGCTGAAACTGCCTCGTGACATGCCTAGCGTTCTAACTTTAATCCCGTCCGCTATCAGCAATGGGCCATACTTTCCTTCAGATTGTAAACAGATAACGATATTATCGACGTCCTTCTTGCTGTTAAAACATAAGCTGTATAATGCTGCCTCAGCCCCTCCAGCATCAAGTGATGCTATAACATGAACGACTTTCATTATTTTCTATGCCTTTCTGATTACTCAACACTAGGAATGTTACGAAGTACAACAATGATACCGGTGGTATCAAGAAATCACCTATGACTGCCCCACCTAAGAAAAACACTATAGAATATACAAAAATAACAGCCCCCGAAAGGCGACTCAGCGCAAGACAATATAAAAAAACCATAACATACATCAAGACGGCTATAATACCACTCACAGCTGCTATAGACACAAAAGCCGAATCAGAAATGAAAGATGAATCGACCCCAAAAACAAGGCTCCCCGGAAGCTCATCAAACAAACGATAAAACGTAGCAGCGGTAGTGTCCTCCCTGCCAGAGAAAGAGTCATCGACTTTAACTGAAAACGTCCTGGATACTATATGCCCTATGCCAGCTTCGAAAGCGAAGTATACCGCCAGAAGTAAAAAAGAAAACGCAAGAAACAAAACAAAAAAATAGGTAAGTTTTATCTTTAAAGTGTATAAAAACATTTTCTTATTAAGAAATAAGGCAGAAAAAGACAAAAAAGAAAAAAGAACAAATCCCGTTCTAGATCCAGACAAGATAATAATTATCAAAACCAAAAACAAATAAAAATAAGACCTTTGCACAAACAAAAAATAAAATGAAAGAAAAATTGTTAACGCAGCCGTGCTAAGGGATGAGCCGAAAAGGGTCCTGACTCGCAGCACGTCGGGCCTCTTGTCACCGTAATTTTCAATGAAATCTTTATAAATAGAAATACTTAAAACATTCAACTTAACCATTAACTCTATGAAAGACACCATCAATATAAGAATAGCGATAAATCTAACAGCACTACTGAGCTCTTTAACTGAAAAACTTTGAAAGGAAAAAACAAAGCAAAATGCTATCATAGGCACAAAAACAACCATGTTAAAGCCAGCATCGAATATGTAATTAACACTAAAAAAAACTAGGGAAAGCAACACATATGACAATATAAAAACGTCCGCATACCCCCCAACTCCAGCAATCCTGAAAAACATAACAAAAATAACTGACAAAAACACCAATAAGAAAATAGCCGGTGAAATAAAGATAAAAAAATCAGTCAATGACAAAAATAGCAGAATAAAGAAAAACGAGATCAAAAGCTGCCTATACAACATAAATGTAGAGTCGCGCAAATTAACATATCTTATTTTGATAGAGCAATTCATACCACTTATCCGCTATATCTGAAGATTTATAAGGCTTAGCACTATCCAAAATAGGTCTCTCTTGCCAATTTAAACGCAATGCAATAGAAATATTCTCCGCCAATTTCTCAGCATCAAAGTCTCTGACGAGGTAGCCATTAACACCATCCTTAACAATCTCAGACGGCCCGCTTTGGCAATCAAATGAAACCACCGGCGTTCCAACCGTAATAGACTCGACTAGGACATTGGGAAACCCCTCGTACATCGACGTCAACAACGTTAACCGCGCCCTCTGGTAGTATGCACCGATATCTTGTGAGTACCCCTCAAAATCAACATAATCAGTTACATTTAACGTAGCGGCTAACGCTTGAAGTTCTGGTTTAAGACTGCCATCACCCACAAATTTCAGCCTTAAACCCCGAAAATCTTTAACAATTAACGAGAACGCCGCTATTGCATAATGGAAAGCTTTTTGCTCCTCCAGCCGACCTACGCACAAGATAAAATTTTCTTTCGCGACTTTCAGCTGTGATTGTTCCTCTGCTAACTGCTCAATACATCGATTCACCGGATTGTAAATAACACTCGTTTTGTCACGGCTAACGTCGGTAACATCAATAAAGTCTTGCCGCATGCCCTCACACTGATTAACAATATGATCAACATAACGGTATAATTTTCTGGTAAGAAACCCGACAAACAAGTCTTTTATTGATATTTTTTCACGCAAGGTATTCTTCGACAAATTATTAATATTTCTAGCGATAAGTCTGAACTTGAAACGAAGACAAGGTCGTAACATTACCATAACTACCATCAACTCGTAATTAAAAGCAATAACTGTTGATGGCTTGGTTTTGTTGAGATGCCGAAGCAAAGGTAGAAATGACGCTCTGGCATGTTGCACACCTAACGATGTCAATTTCACACTGCCTGACAACTGTCTTTTATTTATAGCATTGTCGAGGTTCAATACTAACAACTCAATACTTCCCCCCCTATCTGCTAAGCTACTGCAAATATTGACACATACTCCTTCGGCCCCCCCCCCAGCAAGAGTACTAATTAAGCAAGTGACCCTTTTTGAACTATCCATTTAAATATCTATTCCAATTTGCCCAAGCCGATAGTAAATATATGCGATATATTAATTGCCCAGATAAGTGAGCATACTTATGTTTGCTTTGCATTGTACCCTTAAGACGAGTAATAACTTTTTCTAACCCAGGCTTCTGCCAAAGCTTACAACTTTTTATTTCTGAAATAATATGATCCCAGTTCTGCAAGACAATACTGCTGAAATCATAAGTCCAGCCCATTTTGCCTATAGCATCAGAATCAAGCTCGACACGATCTTTAAGAATTTTACGCAAGGTTAGTTTATTTTTTAATTGATGTCTGTCAAACAGATGGCTCTCAGGCATCTTCCCAAAGTAATAAGCCACTTGTGAATCCGTAAATGGTAGAATAATTTTCGCACCTATGACGTCAGAAAAATTATGTAACTTTCTAATCATCCGCTCGGTAATTACTCTTGTTGAATATATATCCGTTTTAAAATCAAAAATGTCCCAATCTTTTCTTAAATCTGATTCTTTAGACCAATACGGAAGAACAGAACAAGTATTAGGGTAAATTTGCTCGCAATCTCTTAATGATAATCCGGATGTTCCAAACCATTCTGCAGGTGTACGCAGCAATGTATTAACTCTGTTCTCAGAATTTATATAGTTACGCACAAAACCGAATTTAGAAGTAAATCTGGCGTAAGGAAGAACCATTTTCTGCATTTTATCGGGGGGGGACATCATATGACTGTCGTTACCATCTCCAAAAATAAGATTGGAGCTTCTTAATTCCGGCTCCTGAAAGGCATATAGAGGATAAGCTAGCGTGACATTATCAGTGCAAGGAAAAGGCGCATTAATAAAATAGTTTTCTATAGCTTGGTGATGCGCTTTTTGAAGTTGATCGACTTCATGCAATATCCTGTGCTTAAAGCCTAGCTTTTTAGCTATTTGACGACTGATTTCACTTTCATCTAGTGCACCTTTAGATTTGTGAGTAATCAAGGTTATTTTATCTTGCCAACCAGCTTCTGCCAACGCAAGCGCAATAGCATTGCTGTCCTTACCTGCGCTGTGAAATAGAAAACTAGGCTTAGTTTCATCAAGGCGCGAAATAGTTGCTTCTGCCAACATTTTAAGAACTAAGTCTTCATCAGGCTCCATTTCAGTTGCCAATAGCCGATTAGCATTCATAAATGGAAATTCGTGGCTGAACGTAACTTGCACCCTACCATTTTCCGTACTAACCAAAGCTCGATCACCAATACCGACAATATAAATATCTTGATAAGCTGTTTTTGGCGGTGGTACTACTCCACTTTGTAACAAAAACGAAAAACCTTCATGCGATATATTTAACGGCTTTGGCAATCGAATGTCGTTCAGCAAAGTCGTTATTGATTTGGAGTAGAGGAGAGTCAATTGATCTTGAGGCCAATAAAGATATATCGGAAACTCACCAGCAAGATCCGATTCAAGAACAAACCCCACTTGCCCAAGGACGTATTCATCAACCATGCCTTTTATCCTTAATGGTATTGTTTTGCCAAATATCAAGATACTGCTGAGCAACCTTTATATATGCATGCAGTTCTACTGCAAACTGTCGAGACTCATAGCCGATCGAACTTATTTCAGCCTTGTTTTTAACGAGCCATTCTAATTTTGAATAGATATCAGCGACATCTGGCCGTATAGGAATCAAAGGAGATTTTTCAAGATTAAATTCCTTTAGAAACTCTGATTCGCCCCCCCCAAGTACAACTTTACCCATGGCAAGATTGTACACACCATTGACACCAGCAGAAACCGAATAGGCTTGATCTATTACTACATTTACGCGCCTTAAAAAATCTAAATATGTGTCCAGTGGCATTTTACCATCGATAACACATTCAACTTCATCTGGATAATTTCGCTGCAACTGCATCATAGCTTCACGAATTAACGGTGTACCTTTATCTCCCTCTCTATTTAAACCATGAAAAATAATGACTTTGCCTTTTACAAGGTTATCTTGATAAATAACTTTATCAATATTTATAGGTATTGGTACTGTTGGACAAAGTTTAATATGTTCAGCATTACGATATCCTTCTGCATATTCATACATAATAGGTATGTAACCATCGATTTTACTAAAAAACCATTTATTATAATCACGACCTTTAGGTGTTTGACTCCACATGTCAGGAGAGATTTTTTTTATTTCCTTATAAAACTGAGGATACTTGTATTTTTTTTCCAGAAAATCTGCAATTAAAGTTGTATTGGATGTAGCACCTGCTCCAACTAAAAAAACTTTTTTATTAAATTTAAAGATGTAATTAACAAGTATGCGATTTATACCCATAAATCTAGGGAATACTACAGGAGATACAAATTGAACCACATCATATCTTATGAGCTTTGGCAGAGCTCTAACGAGACTTGTAACAGCCAGCAGTCTACCCACAAGACCAGACTTAACCGCTCCTAAATTCAGATCAGCATCAATTTTTTTCCATCCATCACCACTTGACGCTATTGTGACATCATGGCCTAATTCGACCAATCCCTCTTTCAAGTTTTTATGCAACGCGCTGAACTCACCCAACAAAAGAATTTTCAAAGCCATTTTTCTCTAGTTTTATAAGAAATAACTATAAAATACAGCGTATAATTAGCAGCATAGGCCATTACTGCACCTTCCAACCCATAAATTGATATGAAGAAAAAGCTAAAAAAAACAAACAAAAATGAAAAAACAATTTCAGTAATAATATATAAATCTCGCATAGCTTTCGCATGCATTATGTAAGCAAAGAGTAAGGCAGATATTCTTATTGTGTCACCTAAAAGCTGCCATTTAAAAAGATTTCGCATTGCAGAAAACTCACCAGAAAAAAGCACCCACACGATGAAGTCCCTCAAAATAAACACCGACAGAGACATAATGATCACAACGGGAACTATTATCTTAAATCCAGAAAGAATTTCTTGGCGAAGTTCAGATTTATTATTAATTTCTGACAACCTTGGCAGATAGTAAACTGTTAACGCTGTCGTCACAACCATCAAATAAGTGGTTGATATAAATAAAACAGCTTGCCAATAACCAGCCCCTTCAAGTCCTACATTATCGACTATATAATTCCTTACAATCATCTGTGAAACAGGAACCGTAGCCGCAGTAGTTAGCGCCATAGAAGAGTAAGTCAGTAGTTTCTTAGCTTCAACAGTGTTGAATTTATTCAAGAAATTTTTTAATTTTATTACTTCATGCTTTCGCAAGAGCCATATGATTATAAAAAATATGATAGATTGATTTGTTACCAGTGCAATCAGGGCACCATCAAGGCGCCAAAAAAAAATAAGCAATGATGTAAAAACCAAGCTAAACAAACTTTGAATAATATTAATGAGAATGAACTTTTTAATTTCTCGCAAACCATTCAATATTGAAAGAAGCAACTGATTAAGGGAAAAGAATATCAAGGTCACACCAAGAACTACTACTACATAACTTAATGCGACCTCATGCAACCAGTTTTCGGCAATGTAACTTGAGCTGTATATACATATGACACCAACAAAAATGGAACATGCTGTTGTCATGGCTGCTGCGGTACTTATGTGCGAGACCGTTTTAGAATTGTTAGAGCCATACTCTGCGATGTATTTAGTGACCCCGTTATTAATTCCACCTCGTGCTAAAGTCATAGCAATCTGACTGATATTTTGAAACTGACCAATAACGGCCAAACCTGCTGGTCCAATGAATACAGCTACAGCTTTATTTATAATAATCCCAGATAGAATTTTTATTATTGTTGCCATAAAACTCAGAGCTGAGGTTTTAATTAAGTTCATCTTAATACCTTGGCACACAGAGTCAGAATTACAGACACTATACTTTTCATGCTGTCAGCGTTGAAATCAGCTAAATTCATTTATTACAGCAATAACTTTATCAATTTCTTCGTTACTAAGCACAGGGCTCATAGGAATGCTTAACACTGTTTCGTGAATTTTTTCTGTTAATACTAGCTCTAAATTATTCCAACCTGAATAAGCGGCTTGTTTATGTGGCGGGACAGGGTAGTGAACAAGAGTATTTATACCGTTTTCACGCAAATGACATTGTAATTTTTCTCTATGCTCCACTTTTATAACAAATAGATGGAAAACATGTTCACCTATACCGCCATACTTTGGGAGCTGAATAAGCGGATTACTGATTTCGTTCATGTATCTATTAGCTACAACCTGACGTTGCTCAGTTTCTTTAAATAGATACTTTAACTTAACACGTAAAAATGCAGCCTGAATTTCGTCCAGTCGACTATTGACGCCTTGATAGAGGTTTTCATATTTTTTATGGGAACCATAATTACGTAAAGCTCTTATTGTATTCGCGAGTTCAATGTTATTAGTAGTAATTGCTCCAGCATCACCTAACGCACCCAAGTTTTTCCCTGGGTAAAAGCTAAACCCGGATGCATGTCCCCAGTTACCCGCTTTTTTACCGTTAATTTCGGCGCCATGTGCTTGTGCACAGTCTTCTAATACCAATAGATTGTGTTGCTCTGCTATTTGCATTAACTCTGGCATCGGCGAAATAAGTCCATACAAATGCACTGGCAAAATAGCTTTTGTATTTGGAGTAATCGCAGCTTTAACCTTTTCAGGACAAAGGTTGTAAGTATGCTCATCAGGTTCAACAAGCAACGGCTTTAATCTATTCTCAGTAATCGCAAGAATTGAGGCGATATAAGTGTTTGCCGGGACAATAACTTCATCCCCCTCTTTCAGTTTGCCCAGTTCTTTCCAAGCTCGCAGTACCAAGATAAGAGCGTCCAAGCCGTTGGCAACTCCAATGGCATATTTTGTACCGCAGTATTCGGCAAACTCTTGTTCAAATGCTTTGAGTTCTTCACCCATAATGTACCAACCTGAGTCTATGACTCTCGATGCGGCAGCTTTTAATTCATCTGAGTACTGCTCGTTAATGGATTTCAAATCTAAAAAAGGGATCATGTCATTCCTGTGAATATCTAATTATTTTTGCCGGGTTTCCAACAACTATGGCGTAATCTGGTACATTTTTAGTTACAACTGCACCTGCGCCTACCATGGCATATCTGCCAATAGTAACACCTGGAAGAATAGTCGCATTTGCACCAACACTAGAGCCCTTTTTCAAAATTATCCCTGAAAAACTATCTGGATACTTTTTAGAGCGAGGCATTAGGTCATTGGTTAAAGTTGCATTTGGACCAAGAAACACATCATCTTCGATTCTTGTTCCTTCCCAAATATACACACCAGACTTTACTGTCACATTATCGCCAATTACGACATCGCCCTCGATAAGGGTATGCGCACAGACATTACAATTTTTACCAATTTTTGCACCCTTTAGGATTACAACGAACTGCCAAATTTTTGTACCATCACCTATTTCACAGGGGGCTACATCTGCTAAGTTATGAATAAAACTCATGATTTAACTTGTTCTAGAAAATCTTCGTAGTCACGAATATAATCGGCCTCATCATAGTGTTCACTTGCAAAAACTATTAGAACGCAGTCCTTTGAAAAATCGTGCATTTCACGCCAAACCATATCAACAATAAATAGACCTTTAGCGGGGCTGTCGAGCAACACCGATTCTCTCTGCAGGCCGTTGTCTAGTTCAAAACGACACTGCCCAGAGACACAAACGGCAAGCTGCTTCAAATTTTTGTGCGCGTGAAACCCTCTTGCAACATTATCTTTGGTGTTGAAAATATAATAAGCTCGCTTAATATCGAAAGGCACCGTATTATTCGCTTCAATTGAAACAAGCGAACCACGGGCATCGCCTAAGACTGGTAATTCAATAAGATTAATTAATGACATATCACTTCTTAATTAAAGATAGCAAATATTGACCGTATGAGTTCTTGCTCATAGTGCTACCAAACTTCAAAATTTCATTCTCTGACAACCATTTATTATTGAAAGCAATCTCTTCTAAACATGCAATTTTAAAACCTTGTCGATGTTCAATCGTCTGTACGAATTGAGCAGCATCATTCAAGCTGTCATATGTTCCTGTATCAAGCCAAGCAAATCCCCGCCCTAATAACTCCACATGTAAATCACCCCGCTTCAAGTATTCGCGGTTAATACAGGTAATCTCAAGCTCACCGCGGTTCGAGGGTTTGATACTCTTAGCAATGTCGATAACATCGTTGTCATAAAAATACAAACCGGTAACGGCAAAATTTGAGCTAGGTTTTTTGGGTTTCTCTTCTATAGATATGGCTTTCTTTTGGACATCAAACTCAACCACGCCGAAACGTTCAGGATCCTTTACCTCATACCCAAACACCGTCGCGCCAGTTTGCCTGGAGGCAGCTTGTTTTAACTTGGGGCTAAAGCCCTGGCCATAAAAAATGTTATCACCCAACACTAAGCAGACGCTATCATCACCAATGAAGTGCTCACCAATGATAAAGGCTTGCGCCAAACCATCCGGCGTCGGCTGAATAGCATAACTGAGACTAATACCAAAATCACTGCCATCGCCCAACAGGCGCTGAAACGCAGCCAGATCATCCGGCGTGGTAATAATCAGAATGTCACGAATCCCAGCCAGCATCAGCACGGATAACGGGTAGTAAATCATTGGTTTGTCATATACCGGCAACAGCTGCTTAGATACGCCGCGGGTAATAGGGTAAAGCCGGGTGCCGGAGCCACCTGCTAATATTATTCCTTTCATTCTCGATCTCCCTGCCCTAAGCGCTCTAACTGATAACTACCATCAAGCACTGCCTGCCACCAGTCTTTGTTGTTTAAATACCACAGCACAGTTTTGCGCAGGCCGCTTTCAAAGGTTTCTTCTGGCTTCCAGCCCAGCTCACGCTCTATTTTACCAGCATCAATAGCGTAGCGTAAATCATGGCCCGGACGATCCTGAACATAAGTAATGAGTGATGAGTGTTTAGTGTTGAGTGGGTAGCCACGCTGGTGCATTGGGGCAAGTTCGTCCATTAGCTCGCAGATTGCTAGTACCACTTCGATATTTTGTTTTTCGTTATGGCCGCCGATATTGTAGGTTTCACCTACTTTGCCTTCGGTTACTACCTTGTACAGTGCACGGGCGTGATCTTCTACGTACAACCAGTCACGGATCTGATTACCCTTGCCGTACACCGGCAACGGCTTACCTGCCAATGCATTGAGAATCACCAGCGGTATCAGCTTTTCCGGGAAATGGTAAGGGCCGTAGTTGTTGGAGCAGTTAGTAACAATAACCGGTAAGCCGTAAGTCCGGTGCCAGGCTCGGACCAAATGGTCAGAACTTGCTTTACTTGCTGAATAAGGACTACTGGGTTCATAAGGCGTAGTTTCGGTGAATAAATCATTGGTACCGTGCAAATCACCATATACCTCATCAGTTGAGATATGGTGAAACCGGAAAGCCTGTTTACGCTGTTCCGGCAAAGCCTTCCAGTAATTCCGTGCAGCTTCAAGCAAAGTGTAGGTGCCGATTATATTGGTCTCCATAAAGGCAGCTGGACCATCAATTGACCGATCGACATGACTTTCTGCAGCCAAGTGCATAACTACATCCGGTTGATGTTTAGCAAAAATGTCTTGCATTGCATAAGCATCACAGATATCGGCGTGCTCGAAAATATAACGGTCATTAGCAGATATTGATATTAACGAATTAACATTACCGGCGTAGGTTAGCTTGTCGACATTAATAACAATATTATCGTTACAAGAAATAATGTGGCGGACTAACGCTGAACCTATAAAACCGGCACCACCAGTGACCAAAAATTTCATTTAAAACCCTGCTTCAGATGATTTTTTTGAAAAATTGCGAACAATTACAAAAAGGATGCTAAAAACCCCGCCTAAAAATGCAGATAAAATCACAATCATCGCCCGTCGAGGTTTGCTTTTTAACTCAGGAACAATAGCTGGATCAACTGTTTTAAAAACATACTCGTCACGCACATTTGCTAACATTACTGTTTGTGTTTGCTCTTCGATCAAGGAGTACAACGTGCTTCGCATATCCGCAACATTGGTACTTTGTATTTGCTGATTTAAATAAGTAATACTATTTTGCGCTTCCGACAAGTCTCTACTACGCATTTCGTTATTTATTTCTTTTACCAATAACTCCACCCACTGCTGGGCAAGATAAGGTGAGTAATGCTCAATGGAGAGCTTAACCATGCCGGTTTTAACGTCTTCTGTTATATCCAGCATCTTCAGAAAAGTCTCGTGAACCTCCAGCAAAGATGGTTGAGGCTGAAATGGTGCTTTTACCTTTCTCACCCATTTTTTATTTACTGCATCGTATAGCTCTTCGTCTATTTGCAGAACATCCCCAGATCGCTGCCAACCTTTTGACGCCATAACAGGCACCAAAAGATCGTATTTTTCTATAAAGCGACCGATAAAGGTTCTGGATTTTAGAATTTCTAACGCCAATACGGTTTTATCATCACCTCCATCGCCTAAATTAACACCGGCTAAAGCTGCAAGCCCCCCCAACTGCCCAGGCATTTTAAGTGCGGAGCTTTCAGACACCGGCGCAAGCAGAACCTCACTTTTATATATATTTGGCAAACTTAACGCATAAAATACTGAGGCCACTGCAAACACAAACGTTGTAGCGATAATAATCCACTTGCCGTGCCAGATAACGGCGAATAGCTCGCGCAGGTCGATTTCGTCATCGGCTGCCTGAGGGCGCTGGGTAACATGTTGTTGGGACATAAACATCCTTTAAGGTGACTAGCTCGCTTCGCGAGCGGTAACTGTTTGTATTTCGTGACTAGCTCGCTTTGCGAGCAGTAACTGGTAACTTGTCACTGTTGCCGCAGGCAACTCGTCACTGCTGCATAAGCAGCTTGTCACCGTTTGTTATTAAAACGAATTAAGTGCAGCGATGGTAATAGCGCTCTGATAGAAAATCTGCGTTACCTGAGCCCATAAACTTAAGCTGTCTTTGTACTCGGTATCCAGCGGTACGATAACAGTGTCGCCGGGTTGCAGCTGATCACTGGATACAGCAAACCAACCCGTATTAGGTACCATAACCGAGCCATCTGCGCGGATAACATAGGTACGCTCACCGTCTGCACGTTTACGCAGGCCACCGGCCAAGTTTAAATATTCATCTAACGACAACCTGGCATCGAACCTGTGCGTGCCGGCGTGCTGCACTTCGCCCAGCACGGTAACGGCACGATTAACGCGCGGTACAAATAAGCGATCACCATTTTCTACTGTCATATCATAGGCCGGGTTAGCTGCCATAACTTGCTCTAAATTCACCACCAGCCTACCCATCGGCTGTAACTTTTCCAGTTCCTCGATCATTTTCATCGCATCGGCCGGTGTAATATTCGCGCGTTCAGCAGATAGCGCACGGGTAGCAACATCAGACTTCAATTGCTCTACCAGCTTGGCATATTGCATTATCTCTTTTTCTTTTACCTGCTCACGGGTAAATACCGAGCCAAATACAAAGGCGTTTTCAGTTACACCGCCGGCACGGGCGATAACCTGGGATAAGGTTTCGCCCTGCTGAATAATATAGGTGCCGGGGAAGCGTACTTCGCCCTCGATAAACACTTCGCGTTTATCTTCCCACCCTGGGGTGCTGAATACGTTTAAGCGGTCGCGGTTATGTAAGGCAATATTGTCGTTACCGCCGGCCAATGCTTGCTGCAGGTTAAGGCTAATATGTTCAACACGGATACCGCTGCGCTGTGTGTCCTGCCGGATTGTGCGGCTAAGCTCGGCGCGGCTGATATAGGTGGCATCGTTTAAGCCACCGGCGGCGTTAACTAAATCGGCTACTTTAGCGCCACGGGTAAGCGGGTATTCACCGGGTACCCGCACGGCACCACTAACCGATATCAGTGCCAGGCTGTTATCTACTCTGGCCTGCAACTTTAGCTGTTTAAGTATAGGGTACAGCAATTCCGTGCGACTAAGATGCTGACTTAACTGCAACTTGTCGTTGTCACTAAAGATGTCGTTAAACAGGTTTTTCAGCTCCGCCAGCAATAACTCGTCTTGTTGTTGCTTACTCAGCACAACACCTTCCGTTACGGCAGCGCCGTTGACCGGGGCATCTGCAACAATTAATTGCGGGGGTAACTCAGCTGCCTGCACTTTTTCCAGCGCTGCGTTTGATAAGTCCTGCATTAACCAGCGTTGGTCCTGGTTATCGTCTATTTTTGCCAAAATAGTATCGCGCAAATATTGGTTAAGTTTGTTGCGGCTATACATTTGGTCGGCGTAGTGAAACAGCAGCACTTTATCACGCGGGGCTAACTGCAGATCATCAGCACTTCCGGGTGTTGCCAGCGCTTTGGCAGGGCTAAAATGCAGCAGCTCGCTTATTGTGCCGGGTGCGGCTTCACGCACTATCAAGGCATAATTCAATTCTGCGGTTGGCAGTAAATCTGACCAATGGTGGCGAATTAAGTCGGTAATTCTGATGCCGTCATGCCAGGCATAAAAACCCGGCCTTGCTGCAGCGCCGGCGATAATAATTTGATTCTGAATTTGTGCTGATGCCGCAGCTATGCGCAGTACATCACCATTTTGTACCGCTTGCTGCTGTGTTGTGCTGTTGGTCAGATCTAAATTTTGCAAACTGCGGGCATTGTTACTGAAACGCTCCAATACAGCTGTACGCGGGGATGCACCGGCGGCGGCACCACCGGCCATGCTCAGCAGGCTGCTAAGGGTGTCAGAGGGCTTTAATTCGTATAATGCCGGACGTTTAACTTCGCCTTTTACCTCGGCCATGGCTTTTACCGGCGCGACAAACACCACATCGCCATTTTGTAAATGAATGTCGCTGCGGCTATCGCCACGCAGCAACAGATCATACAGGTCAAATTCACTTACCGTTTTACCGGCGCGCTTTACGGTAATTTCACGCAGGCTGCCAATATCTGATACACCACCTGCGACAAATAATGCCTGAGTAACGGTAGTCAGCGCTGACACTGCATAAGCACCCGGGTATTTTGCTTCGCCGACGACAAAAATATTAATGGTGCGCAGCGGCCCCATACTTACTGCCGCTTCAACGCCGATAATGCTTTGGCGCACCCGTTCAGAAATTAACTCACGCGCCTGGTTAAAACTTAAACCGCCTACAGTAACCGGGCCTACGTCGGGGATAACTATGCGACCATCGCGGTTTATACTAAGCATTAATTCTGAGCTTTGTTTGCCGTACAGCTGTATTTGTAACTCGTCATCGACACTGAGGATATAATTGTCCGGCACCGGCATTACCGACACCGGAGCAAAGGTACTGATACTGGCGTCAAATAAGGTTAAACCGAAACGTTGCGGCCCGGTCGGCTTCTTTTTATCTGCCATCTCCATGTCAGCCAACAATTCAGCGTCACGCCTGGGTTGATTAAGCTGCTGCGGAGTGCTGTTTTTATCTACCAGCCCGGTTGAGCTGCTGCCGTTTTGCTGCAACATGGCAGGGTCGATACCGTATTGCCGCGCCAAACGCTCTTGCTCGGCACGCGGTAACATTTTAAATTGCTCCAGCATTGCCGGCGATATAGCCTGGGCAACTGCCGCTAAAGGTGCCAGGGCAGCCATGCTGACCGTTAGCGTTAGTAAGAGACTTTTTACAAATTTAAGCACCCGCAAACTCCAGTGTTGTTAGTGATCCAAACAGCTTTAATTATCCGTTTAAATGGCCGTTTAAACACGCTACCGCCATTAGGTTACAGCACCCTAATGCCTGATGGTGTGAAACCTTGTTATTTGTCGCGGCTGCTACAGCCACTTTAATGCGACATTTATCCGAAAAAACTGCAGAATGTTACCGTTTTTTCGCTGATTAATCGAATATTATTACTTACTTTTGTAACGCTGCTAACCGCCGGTATTTTTTTTAACCGCTATTTGGCTGTTATCTACGGCCGCCTCTACCCACTGCCCCAGCAGGCTGATTAAAATGCTGCTGCGCTTGTCGCCTTCGGCCGTATTAAACACTGCCTGTAGCCCACTGAACGGGCCATTAATTATGCTTATCTCATCACCTTTTTTCAGCCTGGTGTCTTGCGGCTGTTGTTTCAGCTGTATTTGCTGCTCTGTCAGCAGCTGAATAAGTGCTGCAGGCACTTGGGCAAACTGCGCACCAAAACGGACAAAGTCGCTAATACCAAGGGTGGATCGCACAGCATTAATATTCAGTTCCTGCCCTGCCGGCAAATGTAAAAACAGATAACGCGGAAACAGGGGGGCAGTAATCTGCAGCCATTTATTGCCACGCAGTTTTTGCAATGTTATTTGCGGTAAAAATGAGTTGTAGCCCTGATTGGCCAGCTGTTGCTGTGCCCGTAGTTCCTGCCGGGGTTTACAGTACAGTAAATACCATTGGTTATCGGCTGAATTCACAATGTAAAACCCGTGTGTTGCAGCAGGTAACGAATTAACGCTAAGCCGATAAAACCGCAGCCGCCGGTGATTAAAATGGTCATAGTGTTACCTGTTTTAACTGCTGTAATGCTGCCTGCCACTGTGGCAACGCAATAGCAAAGGTATCGCAAAATTTACTGCAGTCAAGCGCGGAGTTAGCCGGCCGGGTTGCTGCACCAGCATATTGCGCACTGCCAACCGGCATAACGCTGACCGGTATTTGCTGCACAGCGAAAATAGCTTGCGCAAATTGATACCAGCTTACTGCCGGCTGCCCGGCCAGGTGATATACGCCATAGGCTACACTGCCCTGCAGCTGATAACGCTGCAGCAGTTGCAGCACTATAGCCGCCAGATCGCCGGCATAGGTAGGGCAACCAAACTGATCATTTACCACCGATAACGGCTGTGCCGCTGATAGCCCTTGCTCTGCCAGCTTTAGCCGTTGCTGCGCCAGCCTTAGCATAGTGCGGTAGAAGTTATGGCTATATTCACTAAACAACCAACTGGTACGCAAAATTAAGTATTTAGTGCAATTGGCCTGTATCAGCTGCTCTGCTGCCAGCTTGCTGCGGCCATACACATTTAACGGTGCTGTGCTGTGCTGCTCGGTGTAAGGCACGTTGCTTGTACCGTCAAACACATAGTCGGTAGAAAACTGCACTAACAAGCTATTGTGCTGCTGGCATAGCTTCGCCAGTTGGCCTGCTGCCGTGGCATTTACGGCAAAACAGCTGTCGCTTTGCTGTTCGGCGTTATCTACTGCCGTATATGCCGCGCAGTTAAGTACCACATCCGGGCTATAAGCGGCCATTTGTGCAGCTAATGCAGCACTATCGGTAATATCCAGCTTTGCGCGGCTTAACGCCAGGCTTTGAAATTGTGACCGCTGTTGTTGCGATTGAAGCAATTGGTGTAAAAAGGCCTGGCCTAACTGACCGCTACCGCCTAACAATAGCAGTTTCATGCCAGTGCCATGTGAAAAGCCGGCGCAGCGGCATCTTTAGCTGACAGCTGTGTTGGTTGCTGCGGCCAAGCTATAGCTAATTCGCTGTCGTTCCAGCAAAAACCACCTTCGTCGGCGCTGTTGTAGTAGCTACTGGTTTTATACAGCACATCGGCAATGTCGGATAACACCAGAAAACCATGCGCAAAGCCGGGCGGTAGCCATAATTGCTGCGCTTTGTGCTCTGACAGTACTATGCCCTGCCATTGGCCAAACGCAGGCGAGTTACGGCGGATATCTACCGCGACATCAAAAATTTCACCGCGCAGTACGCTGATTAACTTGCCTTGCGGCTGTGTGCGCTGAAAATGCATACCGCGCAGCACACCTTTTACCGAGCGCGACCAATTATCCTGCAGCAGCGGCTGTGTAATACCGGCAGCCTGATACGCAGAGGCACGAAAGTTTTCCTGGAAAAAGCCGCGCTCATCGCTAAAGCGCGGCAGTTCAAACAGTAAACTGCCGGGTAAAGCACAGGGAGTGATTTTCATAACAGGCAACAACATAAAAATTTATGCCGCGATTATAGCGTAACAAAGCTGACTAAAGTACCGGGGCAGCTTTGCCGCCCCCCTGGTTTGAAGGCACTTTCTGTTAAAGCCGCAGATCACTGTCTGCCACCGGCAGTATGTATTTTAAGTCGTAAAGCACATGTTGTGGTTTGGTCAGCGCTTTAATGCCGGCAGCACCCAATTGACGAAATTCTTTATGGCCTACTGCGATGATCACCGCATCATAAGCGCCTTGCGCCGGCTGTTGTACCAAACTGATACCATACTCATGCTGCGCTTGAGCAGGGTCTACCCAAGGATCAAATACATCCGCTGCCACGCCGTACTCTTTTAACTCAGCGACAATATCCACTACCTTGGTATTGCGGATATCGGGGCAATTTTCTTTAAAGGTTAAGCCCATAATCAGTACATTGGCTCCCTGCACATGCATATGCCGGTTGATCATAGCTTTAACTAACTCGCTGACCACATAACGGCCCATGCTGTCGTTAATACGCCGCCCGGCGAGGATAACCTCGGGGTGATAACCGATAGCCTGAGCTTTATGGGTTAAATAATACGGGTCAACCCCGATACAATGCCCGCCAACCAGGCCCGGCCGGAATGGTAAAAAGTTCCATTTAGTGCCGGCGGCTAATAATACTTCTTCAGTATCAATGCCCAGCTTATTAAAAATAACGGCCAGCTCGTTTATCAGTGCAATATTTAGATCGCGCTGGGTGTTTTCAATTACTTTGGCCGCTTCAGCTACCCGAATGGAGCTGGCTTTATAGGTACCGGCGGTAATGATGCTGGCATAGACAGCGTCAATCAAGGCCGCTGCCGTAGGGGTAGAGCCTGAGGTAACTTTTTTAATGGTGGTAACGCGGTGCTCTTTATCGCCGGGGTTTATCCGCTCCGGGCTGTAGCCGGCAAAGAAATCAACATTGTATTTTAAACCGGAGATACGTTCGATAATCGGGATGCAGTCTTCTTCGGTGGCGCCGGGATATACGGTAGATTCGTACACCACTATATCGCCTGGCTTAATAACCTTACCGAGGGTTTCCGAAGCCTTTTTCAGCGGAGTAAGATCGGGTTGACGATGCTGATCTATCGGTGTTGGTACTGTCACGATGTAAAAATTGGCACCCGCCAGGCTACTCAGCTCACTGCTGTAACGCAGCAATTCTGCCTGCTGCATTTCCTCCGGACTAACCTCTAAGGTGTGATCTTCACCGCGTTGCAGCTCTGCAACCCGGCTTTGATTAATATCAAAGCCCAGTGTCGGGTATTTTTTGCCAAATTCAACCGCTAACGGCAGACCTACATAGCCAAGCCCGATAATGCCCAGCCTGATTTCAGTTAACGCGTGCATATGCTTCCTTTCCTTTTCATATCCCTGATTAAAAGAGTAGCGTAATTATTGTGCTATGTACCATGGCATTGCCAGTTTTAAACCATCGTGAATGCGATATTGCGGTTGATAACCCAGCATAGTAGCCGCCTTACTGATATCGGCCTGTGAATGGCGCACATCACCGGCGCGAAACGCGGCATACACCGGTGTTTTGCTGTATTGCAGGCCATTTTCTGCCAGCGTAGCGGCAATAGCATTAAACAAGGTGTTCAGACTGGTGCGATCGCCTACTGCTACATTAAACACTTCACTTTGCGCAATATCGGCCAGCGCCGCTTTAATATTGGCTTGTACGGCATTGGCAACAAAGCAAAAATCGCGGCTGGTTTCGCCATCGCCGTTAATTACTACGTCTTGCCCTGCTATCATCGCGGCGGTCCATTTCGGGATCACGGCGGCATAGGCACCGTTAGGGTCCTGGCGTGGGCCAAACACATTAAAATAACGCAACCCTATGCTATGAAAGCCATAGCTGCGGGAGAACACATCAGCATAAAGCTCATTAACGTATTTGGTAATGGCATAAGGCGATAACGGCTTACCAATCACGTCTTCTACCTTGGGCAGCGCCGGATGATCGCCATAGGTTGAGCTGGACGCGGCATAGACAAAACGCTTTACGCCGGCATCTCTTGCGGCAAGCAACATATTTAAAAAACCGCTGATATTAGTCTCGTTAGTGGTACCAGGGTCGTTAATTGAACGTGGTACCGAGCCAAGCGCGGCCTGATGCAGTACATAGTCGACACCGGCACAGGCTTGCTGACAGCTGCTGAGGTTACGGATGTCGGCGTTAATAAACTGAAAGTTAGCCCACTGCGCTGCACTAACCAGGCTTTTTACTTCATCCAGATTGCGCTGATGGCCGGTGGCGAAGTTATCCAACCCCACCACCTGCTGGCCGGCTTTTAGCAGGGTTTCCAGCAAATTAGAGCCGATAAAGCCGGCACAGCCGGTTACCAGCCAGCGTTTAGCCGCCGGCTGCAGTTGTTGCAGAATATCCATATTCATTCCTTTTTTTCGGTTCAGAGCGCACAGCTCTCATTATCCCGCTGTTTGTCAGCTTGCGGCGCTGACCTGCGCTTTTATCGCATCGATAATACGTTGACAACCGTTGCCGTCGCCATAAGGGTTATGCGCAAAGCTCATGCTGTCATAGTATGTCTTATCGGTGAGCAATTTGCTGACCTCCTCTACAATGCGGGCCTGGTTGGTGCCGACCAGCTTAACCGTACCGGCAGCCACGGCTTCAGGCCGCTCTGTGGTGTCACGCATTACCAACACCGGTTTACCCAACGACGGTGCTTCTTCCTGAATACCGCCGGAGTCTGTTAACACCAGGGTGCTGCGGCTCATCAGGTAAACAAACGGCAGGTAATCCTGCGGTTCTATTAAATGCACGTTTGGCGCATCAGACAGTAAACGGAATACCGGCTCGCGCACATTGGGGTTTAAATGCACCGGATAGACGATATCGCAATCCGGAAATTGTACGGCAATTTGTTTTAATGCGGCGCAAATATTGTCAAAGCCGGCACCAAAGCTTTCACGCCGATGGCCGGTAACCAATACCAGCTTGCGGCCGTGTTGGCCGTATGGAAATTGTTTAGCAAAACCGGCACTTAATGCGCTGTCGCTGTCGATTTTTTTCACTACCTGCAGCAGCGCATCAATAACCGTATTGCCGGTTACGACAATATGTGCCGGGTTAACCTGTTCATTCAGCAAGTTTTGCTTTGAAGTGTCGGTAGGCGCAAAATGAAACCGCGTAATAGCACCGGTAAGTTTGCGGTTGGCTTCTTCGGGCCAGGGGCTGTATATATTGCCGGTGCGTAAACCGGCTTCTACGTGGCCGACAGCAATTTTTTCGTAGTAGCAGGCCAGCGCGGCAGCAAAGGTGGTGCTGGTATCACCATGCACTAAGACGACATCCGGTTTAAAATCACGCAGCACCGGTTTGATGTTCAGCAGTATGCTGGTGGTAACGTCATATAAATCCTGGCCGGCTTTCATAATAGCCAGGTCATATTCTGGTTTAATATCAAATAATTGCAGTACCTGATCCAGCATTTCACGGTGTTGACCTGTTACACAAACCCGGCTGTCGATACCGCTTTGTTGTTTCAGCAAGTTAACCAGCGGCGCCATTTTAATGGCTTCCGGCCGGGTGCCAAATACGCTGAGTACTTTTATCATCGAAGATCCCTGAATGTGCAATTGGCGTAAAGCTTACCAAAAGCGCTTTTAAAGCGATAGTAAGAACCGCTAAACTAGCGCCGGCAATAATAAGGATCTGAAGATGTTATACCTGAACAGTCAAAAAATACCCGAACTTGCCGGGTTAAGTTTTTCCCAGCGCATGGAGGTGATCCGCAAAGCCGCCGACAACCTGCCGGTACCAACCAAAATTACCCTGAACATTATTAAGTTGCTGGTATTGGTACCGCTGTTTTTACTCATCGCCCGCGCTGAAGGCTGGGCCATTGCCGGTTATATTGTGTTGTTATTGGTAGCCTACCCTGCTATTACCCGACCGCTAACCTTTGCTTTATGTCGCAAACACTTTGCCACAGTGCGCCGGCAGCTGTTTCCGTCCTGAGGGCGGTAAGCAGCAACATAGCCGCGTTTTTCCTGCATTTTAGCCGTTAGCACCATGCTTAGGGATGACAAGCCCCGACAACATCTGCATAATCCGCTGAGCTTCAGCAATACCAAACGAAGCAGATAATTCTAATAATTCCGGGGATCCCATGACTACAACTGACACTGTTGCGGTGGCGAACGCCAATCAGCCGCAATTTCTCGGCCATCCGGTCGGGCTTTACGTGTGCTTTCTCACTGAGATGTGGGAACGCTTTTCGTTCTACGGCATGAAGTATCTGCTGTTGTTATATTTAACAAAGTATCACTTGTTCAGCGATGCCGGCGGCCTTGACGTACTGGGCAGCTATGCCGGTTTAGTGTATGCGATGCCGGTTATCGGCGGCATGCTGGCCGATCGCTACTTAGGTATGCGTAAAGCCGTAACCTTTGGCGCAATTTTGCTGTGTCTGGGCCATTTGGGCCTTGCCTATGAAGGCTTTCAGGCCTATGTGCAAGACGGCGTAATAGTGCAGGATACCGGCGCTATTCAGGTGTTTTACTTCTCGCTGGCGTTAATCATTATGGGTGTCGGTTTTTTAAAACCAAACATTTCCACCATAGTGGGCCAGTTGTACGGTAAAGAAGATGCACGGCGCGACTCCGGCTTCACCATCTTTTATATGGGTATTAATACCGGCTCTTTTATTGCAACACTGTTGGTCACCTACATAGGTGAAAGCTATGGTTGGGGCTATGGCTTTGGTTTAGCCGGTATTGGTATGGTGCTGGGTTTAATTGTGTTTCTGGCCGGGCAGAAATACTTATATGGCTATGCAGAACCGTCCAACCCGATATTGCTCAAACAAAAGCTGTTTGCCGGCATTGACCGCGAATGGCTAATCTATCTGGCGACTATTCCGGCATTGTTTGTCGTTTGGCAGCTGGTGCAATATAACCCGGTAGTGCACAACACCTTACTGGGTATGTCATTTGTAGTATTAGTCGGCATTATCTGGTTTATGGTTACGCAATGTACCAAAGAAGAGCGTGACCGCATGATGGTGCTGATAGTGCTGACCATTTCTACCGTGGTGTTTTGGGCGCTGTTTGAACAGTCAGCTTCGTCTATGACCTTATATGCCGACCGTGTAATGGACCGCAATGTATTTGGTTTTGAAACCACTGCCGGCCAGTATGGTGCGTTAAACCCACTGTTTATTATTACATTGGCACCGTTTTTTGCCTGGCTGTGGATTTTCCTGGCTAAGCGCAACATGGAACCGGGTACATCGGTGAAATTTGCGCTGGGTATTATTCAGGCCGGTTTGGGCTTTGGTGCTTTAGTGTTGGGTGCTCAGTATCCAAATGAGGCCGGCATGGTTGGCGCCGGCTGGATGGTATTGGCCTATATGCTACACACTATGGGCGAGCTATGTTTATCACCGGTAGGGCTATCGGCGGTAACTAAGCTGGCGGTACATAAAGTGGTTGGTGTAATGATGGGTGCCTGGTTTTTGGCTACGGCGTACTCAGAATTATTAGCCGCTCAGTTGGCGAAGCTGGCAGCAATAGACATACCGGCCGGTGAAGTAGTTGAAGTAAGCGTTGCCCTGGCTGGTTACACTGAGCTGTTCAGCTTTTTGATGTATGTTGGTCTTGGCATCGGCGTGTTTATGCTGCTTATCAGCCCCTGGCTGAAAAAACGCATGCACGGCGTGCATTAACGCAAAAAGGGTCGGCACTGCCGACCCTTTTTATTTAAGGTGATGTAAAGATAATTTACTGGCCGCGCCGCCTTATGTTATTGGCCGCGCCACTGCGCATGACACAAAGCTTCATGTTTTTCGCGGCTTAGCAAAATGCGGGCTAACACCATATCGGCTGCGCCGTTTTCACCGGTTAAACCAATTTGCGCTTCGTAGTGCAGTTCCGGCTCCAGGTCCTGCATCATCATTTCTACCCAGTCTTCGCCCGGGGTTGCCAGGTCGACATAGCCACGCGCTTCATAGTGTTGCTGGTAAAGGGTGTAATCTTCTGCGCTCAGGTTTTCTGACGCCAGTTCTTCAAAAATATCAAACGCGTGGTCACATAACTCGTCCAGCGTCCACAATTCTAAGTCTTGCATTAATGCTCCGGTATTTTTTGCCAGTTTATGCGATGTCGGAGTAGCTGGCCGGTTAGAACCTGCTGCGCACAGCCGAAGAGTGTCTGAGCGAGCGCCCTGCGTGAGCGACAAATTCGTCTGGAACGAATTTGAACAGCTACGCTGGTCCGTCAGGACGAAGGGCAGGAGCCCTAAGTAGTTGCTTCGGCGAGCACAGCAATGTTGTAACGCAAGGCCGGCTAAACACCAAACCATCTGGCTGAGTAACGTTATTATGCCCGCCAGTATAGCAAGGCTTTGCCGAAAACACTGCTGTGCTGCTACACTGTCGGCCTTTTTTCCGGCCGGAAGTTGCTATGTACCTGTGTCCGCTGTGCCATAACCCGCTGGCGCTTAATGATAAACAGTATCAGTGTGCCAATCGTCACAGCTTTGATATTGCCCGCGAAGGTTATGTTAATTTACTGCCGGTGCAACAAAAAAACTCGAAAGACCCAGGCGACAACAAAGAGATGATGTTAGCCAGGCGGGCCTTTTTGCATGCCGGCTGGTATGCCCCGCTGGCGCAGGCGGTATGTGACACACTAACCCCGCTGGCAGCACAAAGCATATTAGATACCGGCTGTGGCGAGGGTTATTATACGGCGCAGGTTAAACAAGCACTGCCGGCGGCGACAGTATATGGCGTTGATATCTCTAAAGCGGCGATTAAATTTGCCGCCAAAGCCAACAGCGCTATTCAGTTTAGTGTGGCCAGTGTGTACCAATTGCCGTTTGCGGCGCAGTCTTTTGACGCCATAGTGCGCATTTATGCGCCGTCTAAACCGGAAGAGCTGCAACGGTTGTTAAAACCGGGCGGCCATCTGGTTACGGTAACGCCGGGCCCGCAGCATCTGCTGCAAATAAAACAAGCCGTATATGACACGGTGCGGCTGCACAGCGACGATGTGGAAGCCATTAACGGTTTTAGCCATTTGAACCGGCAACGCCTGCAGTATCAGCTGAGTTTCAGCCAACCGGCAGACGTGCTGGCACTGATACAAATGGTGCCGCTGGCGTGGAAATTCAGCACAGAGCAAAAACAACAATTTGCCGCCACGCTGCCGCAAATTGATGTCGACTTCCTGGTAGATCTACATCAACGCAGCGACGCGAATGTTTAGTGTTTAGTGTAAATCCGGTAGCTCCAGGCTGGTAACGTCAGGCTACTGTCAGCACTAAACTCTGCTTCCTCAGCGGTTAAATACTCCACATACCGGCCATGATGCAAGTGCTCTTTAAAGCTAACGTTTTGTGTTTTATCACTGAAGTTAAACACAGCAAACACTTTATCCTTATCATTTTGCCGCACAAAGCTTAATACCTGCGCTGCTTTACTGTTATGTACCGGGATCATCCGCGCTCCCCAATCCGCATTCCACAGCGCAGTGTTGGCCTTTTTCAGCGCAAACAGCTTTTGGTATAACACGCCGTTATCGTGCCGGATAAAATCACCGTTTTCATCGTGCCATTTAATAGGATCACGCTCAAAAAACGCCAACCGCCTACTATTGCCTACTTCCTGGCCGTTGTAGATCATCGGCATGCCCTCCCCCACTACCGACAAAGCCATCACGGCCGGCAAGGCATCGCCGAACATCTCAAATTCGGTGCCTTCCCAGGCATTTTGATCATGATTACTAACACCCAGCATGCGCATAATATTTTGCGGGTAATATTTTTCGTTCCATGAGTAATACACATAGAGTTTATTTACGTCCGCATGGCCCTGCGCTATAGCATGCACGGCCTGATGCCAGGTCCAGCCGTAAGTCATATCGAACGCTCTGGCGTGAAAGTCACGGCCTTCAAACTCAGCCAGCATAAATACCGGTTTTATGCTATCCAGCTCCTTACGCACCCTGTTCCAGAAGTCCAGCGGCACAAAACCGGCAACATCGGCGCGAAAGCCGTCAAAACCGACCTCCTCTACCCAATACTTCATGGCTTCTGTCATATACTTGCGCAGGCCGGGTTGGTTGTAGTCCAGCTCGATAATATCGCTCCAGTCCCACCAGGGCGTAGGGCGAAAATCACCTTTCCAGTCACGGATATACCAATCGGGGTGCTCTGTCACCAGGTTATTGTCCCAGGCGGTATGGTTAGCGACCCAATCCAGAATCACATACATGTCCAGGGCATGGGCGGCATTAATAAAGGCTTTTAAATCGGCCATGCTGCCAAACTCCGCGCTTACTCCATAGTAATCTTTAACCGAGTATGGGCTGCCAAGCTGGCCTTTGCGGTTAACCCCGCCTATTGGCTGCACAGGCATCAGCCAAAGAATATCCACCCCCAGCGCTTTTAGCCGTGGCAGTTGCAACTGCGCAGCAGCAAAGGTGCCTTCAGGCGTAAATTGGCGGGTATTTATCTGATAAACAACCGCATTTTTGCTCCACTGCGGATGCTTTACCTGAACATAAGCTTGTGGCTGATAAGCGTTGTCCGTTAGTTTTTGCGAATTGCTGCAGGCGCAAAGCAAGGTAGCCGTAGTGGCAAGCAGCACCAACCGGCGCCAGCGCTGTAATAAAGTGAGTTGGTGTCGCATACCGCTCCCCTGTCATTTGAACATCAGTCGTGTTATCGCTCTGTATCGATTAACATCAATAGACGTTGCAGGGCAATGTCTCAAGCTGAATACGTATTCAGCCAAACTGGTCAGCTAAGTGCCCGGGCGGACATGTACAGAAAAACGGCAGGTTTAATCCTGCACTGTGGATAAATCAGTATCGGCAACGTCCGCCGTTTGTTGTTGGCGAATAGCGGTTAACATACCGGACCAAAAGTAAGTGCCAAGCTCGTTAATCATATTAGATTCGGCATTAATCAGCATGACCAGGCCCAATTGATGCTGGCGTGAATAGGCTATTTCAGCACGGTAGCCCTGCACCCAACCGCCATGATATATCAATTCATCCTGGCCAAATTGGTATACCCGCCACCCCAATGCATAGTGTGCATCGGTTAAATAACGGCGCCACTCTTTGCGACGCAGGTCGCGTCGGGTTTTAACGCGCTTACCGGTAAGCTGCCGCAACAGTTCATCAGAAAATACCGCGGGGTTATGGCCCAGTTGGGCAATCAGCCAGTAACCAAGATCTATAGCGCTGGCATTAACGCCGGCAGCGGGACCAAAGCGGTAATAACTTTCGGCCACTTTGCTTTCATGCCACTTACCCCGCGCTCTGACATGCGGCATAGCACGGTTTTCTGTACTGAAAAAGCCATCCAGCCCTACAGATGCGGTAGGTAACTGCAGTGGTGTAAAGATGCGTTCCTGCATTAATTGGGCGTAACTTTTGCCGGTAGACTGCTCCAGTACCGGCTCAATTAAACTAAACAGTACATTCTGGTAACCATAGCATTGGCCTGGCGGGCACAGGGGATCAATTTTATTAAACTGCGGCAGTATGCGTTCCAGCGGTACGTTGGCTTCAATCAGGTTGTCGTAGGCATTGGGCATAACACCGGTACTTTGCGACAGTAAATGCTCCAGCTTTAACTGGTTATTATAGCGCTTGGTTTTAAACGAGAAGCCGGGTAAATAATCCACCAGCTTGTCATCCCAGCTAAAATGCCCTTCAGCCGCCAGAATACCGGCGAGGCCGCCGGCAAAGGTTTTAGACACTGAGGCAATACGAAATACCGTATAAGGGTCTACCGGCTCTGTGCTGCCTTGTTGACGTGCGCCAAATCCGGCAGTGGCAATAATTTTATTGCCCTGCACTATCGCATATACACCGCCCGGAATAGCATGCTGCGTTAACTGGCCGGCAAAGTGCTGATCAAAATCCGCGATCAACGGTGCCATATAAGCATTGCTTAACGCAGTGTCTGCAAAAGCAGCTGCACTGCAACAGCTCAATATGATTGCTGAAAAAAACTGTTTCACCCTGTATTGTTATCCGTTGTTATAGGTTACACCTGCAGCAACCCGGCCGCGCATTGTAAGAACTTTAGCCCGGCTTGCCAAGCCGGCGCCAGCCCAGCAAGCCAAGTATTGCTAACCACCATGCACTGCTGCTACCGCCACCACTGCTGCCGCTATCACCACCATTATTGCCACCGTTGCCTCCGCTTAACGGATTTACCGTTACCGTAACAGTATCGGTGCTGCTGCTAATGCCATCATCGGCAGTAAAGCTAAAGCGTAAAATAGTGACACTACTGACAGCCGGCGCAGTAAAGCTGCTGCTCAGCGCTGTACTGTTGCTAAGCGTAACAGCGGGGCCGGCGGTTTGCTGCCATTGATAGGTTAACGGGTTAAATTCTGCATCTGTTGCTGTCGCCTGCAACTGCACCGGTGCGCCACTGACTACCTGCTGCGCCGCACCGGCAGACACTAACGGTGCCGTGTTAGTGCAATCAGTGTTAACCTCCAGCTCTTCTAACCCGGCCAGCCAATCGCCAAACTGTTGATTAACCGGCGCACAAAGCTCTGTACCGGCGAAACTAAAGGCAAACAGCTGTGACAACCCGGTGAGTGTTTGCGGCAAGGTACCGGAAAAGTTATTGTTTGCCAGCCACAACACCTGAAGCTGCGACAGCTGACCTAACCCAGACGGTATAGCGCCGGACAGCTGGTTATCCTCAACAAATAAATGCTGCAAAGCGCTGAGATTGGCAAGCGCCGGCGGCAATTCACCGCTAAAACGGTTAAATGACAGGTCCAGCGTAACCAGTGCCGACAGGTTCCCCAGTGCTGCAGGAATAGTCCCCTCCAGCGCATTATTCCAAAGATCTAATCTTTGCAGCTTGCTCAATTGCAATATTGCCTGCGGGAAAGTGCCGGTTAAACTGTTAAAACTCAGATCCAGCCTTTCCAGTTGCGTCAACTGAGAGAACCCGGCGGCGACAGAACCGAACAGGCGATTATCATCCAGTTCAATTGCCGTGACACGGCCACTACGGCAGGTAATACCATACCAGGCGCAGGGGAAAATGGTTGTTAACCAGTTGTCCTGCCGCTGCCAATTTTGCCCCTGCGTATCGTAATACAGCTGTACCAGCGCATTACACTCCGCCAGCGGAATTTCACTGACATTATTATCTGTACAGTAATTATCGTTGCGGGAAGAAACCTGCACTACGCCATCGGGGAAATTCAGCGTCGTCGCAGTACCATCAAAGGTCCAGCTGCCGCTGTAAATGCCATCACCGGCATGGATATCGGGGGTTACTCCATTGTCTGCAATGCTCACCGGCGTTGCAGCAAGGCCCTCTGTCACTGTGGCCGCTATGCTGTTGCCATCACAATCAATACTTAACAGCTCAATACGAATGCTGCTGTTTGCGGCAACATACAGCGTATCCGTTGCCGGCAGCATGCGCCGTTGCAATTGTTGATTAACGCAGTTTAATGCACCGCTTTGGCCCGGGCCACTGGCTAATAATAAGTTGCCGCTGGCGGTTTGCTCTGCTAACAAGGCATCTGCCGCCGGCACCCCGGACGCTAAAATACGCCCGCGGAGTTGCTGCATTGTCAGCGCAGGCTCAGCAGCTTTTAGCAACGCCGCCACACCGCTCACCATCGGTGATGCCATAGAGGTACCCGATGCCAGAACAAAGGCATTGTCTTGCGGCCCGTCATTTACTAAGGTCGTAGATAAAATCGCCACGCCCGGAGCTGAAATATCCACCCAGTCGCGGCCATAGTTAGAAAAGTCTGCTTTTACGCCCTGCTCGTTATGCGCAGCCACACTGATAACATTGGGTAAGTTGAAGGCAGCCGGGTAAAATTTTGCCTGGGTACTGTCGTTACCGGCACTGGCAACAAATAGAATACCGGCAGCATTGTGCTCAGCAATGGCGTTATAAAGCGCCTGAGAATAAGAACCGCTGCCCCAGGAGTTATTGGTAGCCACGATATTGATGCCATGGTTTTGCTTTAAATCCAGCACGTAATCCAGACATTTTATGGCATCGCTGACAAAACCGGAGCCATTCACATCCATAAAGCGGCACGCCAGTATTTTTAACTGCCAGTTAATACCGGTAATACCTTTATCATTGTTGCCGGATGCCGCAATAATGCCGGCAACTATAGTACCGTGGCCGTCGTCATCCATAGGATCAACGCTGTTGTCAGCCGGGTTAATGCCATAGATATCATCAATATAACCATTACCGTCATTATCAATGCCATCAGCAGCCGTCTCGCCCGGGTTCTGCCAGATATTATCCACCAGATCACCATGCGTGTAATCGATGCCGGTATCGATGACCGCCACCACCACCTGATTATCACCGGTAGTTAAGTCCCATGCATCCACCGCATTAATACCGCTACCGGCCTTTAAATGCCATTGATCTGCAAAGCCAGGATCATTCGGTACTGCCGTTTTATACACACGCTGATCGCGCTCTACTGCGGTAATGCCCGGCAAGGCACTATATTGCGCTATAGCAGCAGCAATATCGGCATCTGCCGGCAACGCAACCACCGCCAGTTGCGGCAGATGGCTAAAGTAATGCAGCCTGGTTTGCTCAGTATCATGCACTGCGACACCTTGCACCCGTTGCAAATCAGCACGGCTGGCAGCCACCTGAGGTTCAAAGGTAAGAATAAGGCGTTGCTCAGCAGCGTGCAGCTGACAAGCCCCGACAGATAACAGCAACACAGCTGACAGCTTACTCACAACAGACCTGATCATAACATTCCCCTTATTGCGCAACACGGCACACGGTTCTTGCTATAGTACGGCATTATTCACAAAAAAGAGCAACTGTTTATATAAAGTCTGTTGTTAGATTAACCTTGCCGGCATTGCAAAGGCTGTTGCGCCGGGCTAATCGCCAGCAGTTGCCCCTTGTTGTTACTGACAAACTGCACCCATTGCTCTGCGTTAATTGCCGCAGGCTCAAGATTGGTTAAGCTAATCTTTGCCAGCAGGTTATGATCAATACTCAACAACAGATCGTCACACACACTGATCTCCCAGTCTTGCTGTTGCCGGCGCAACAACCCGGTTTGATAGTGGAAATGTTCGCTCTGCGCCCTGGCGGTAAGATAATCAGCTATGCCATAACCGCTGACGCTGTTGACAGAGCCGACAACGCCCTGCTCTGCTTGTGCTGATAAACTGTGGCGCTGCACCTCTTTATATTGATGCTGCTCCTGCTGTTGTATCTGCACTATATGGTAATATCCGCTTTGCGCTGCCGGCTCACGCTGCAGCATCACACCAAGCAACAGCACACCACAGACACTCATTGCCAGCTGCATATTGCGCCATAAGCCCGGCAGAACGGGTTTAGTGCGTTGCTTTGCCCGTACAGCGATAGCATTAAGCACAGCCCCCGGCAGCGGATGCTTAGCTTTATTGTGCTGGTATTGCTGTTGTAATTGCTGTTCAAAGCGCTCAGGTGTTGTCATTGTTAACTCCGGATAACTGCTGCAATGCTTGCTTAGCGTAGCGCAGCCTGCTTTTAATGGTCTGCGCCGGTTGCCGCGTTATTTGGCTGATTTCAGCCAGCGAGAAGCCTTCCAACTGCAACATTAGTGCTTCGCGTTGTAAAAACGGCAATAACAGCAACTGCCGGTTAAATTGCAATTGTTGTTGCTGCTGTTCCAACTGCTGCAGCGGACAAAGCAACTCTGCCAACGGCTCTTCTTCAGACTCTTGGTACTGCCAGCGTTGTAACCGCCGCAGTTCGTCTAACAACCGGTTACGGCCGATACTGAACAGCCAGGTTTTAAAGCTGCTCAGGCCAAGAAAATTGCCGCGTTGCTCCAACAGGGTTAACCAGCATTGCTGGCTGATATCGCCGGCCAAAGCGGCATCAGACTGTTGCAATAAGAAGTAGTACAAATCGTTACCGTGCAACGCGATTAATTGCTCCAGATAACACGAATCAGCACTGTCGCGATACAGGCTGAACAACTGCTCAGCACTGTATTCCGGCGCACTGCTGCGGGGTAGGAAAAAGCTCAATGCCATACAACCACTCCTTGTGCTTAAGCTTAATTTTCAGCTTGGTCGCTGTGTAAGCTAAAATCAAGTTGCACCTGCAAATTAGTTTGCTTTATTGCTTTTCCGTCAACTACTTGCGGCTGATACTTCCAGCGCCGCAATGCCCGTATCGCTTCACGGTTAAAGATATTACCAGGCTCGGCAGCCAATACAGTGACATCTGTCACCGCGCCGGCCTCATCTATGCTAAAGCTCAGCTTTACCCAGCCGGAAATACCCTGCCGCGCTGCATCCACCGGGAAACGCGGCTCAACCTTGACCAGAGGTGTCGCGCCGCGATTACCCTGCTGGCCACCGCCGGGCAAACCTTTGCTGCGCGGCAACACCGGCGCGACAATGTCCACCGGGCCAATACTGATCCTGTCCGGCACGTCTATCGGCGGCTGCACAGGTTCAATATTACGTATCACCGGCTCAGGCTTAACCGGCGGCTGCGGCCGGACAATAATATCGCTGTCTTGCGCCGCCACCGACAGTTCTACCGGAATAGCCGGCGGCGGTATCAGCCGCGGCCCGGTTGCGGGTTTAACCAACTGTTGCATCAGGCTAAACAGCAGCGCGGTGATCAGTAAGGCAGCGCCGCCACTGACAGCCAGTTTGGCAACAGGATTAGATGAAACAAAATCAGAGTGAGTCAGCAGCATAACCATTCCTTATTGTTGTTAATTACTGATAAGACGTTTGACAGACAACTAAGGGGTTAAGCCAGCACACATTTTTTTGCCGTGCCTTTACCCCCGTAGCTTTACGACGTACTTTTGCGCCGTACCTTTACAAAACCTTTACCCCTGTTGACTTTGTCCGGCCGGCGCAGCTGGTTATAGTAAGCAGTAACAACTTTATGGAGTAAAAGTAGTGCGTTATCTGATGTCAGCCGTTGTTGTAATTGTTGTCGCTGCCGGTCTGTGGCTGTTTGCCGGAGCTGAGCCGCAACAGGTGCAGTATCAAACTCAGGTTTTGGCCAGGGGCGATATTGAAAGTGTGGTAAATACTGCCGGCACCACCCGTGCTGTGGTAACCGTAGAAGTAGGCACTGAAGTGTCAGGCCTGATCACCGAGCTGTACGTCGATTTTAATGACGACGTAAGCCAGGGCCAGGCCATTGCCAAACTGGATGACCGCAGCTACGTGGCACGTTTACAGCAGGCGCAGGCCGATGTGGTAATGGCGCAAGCCAACCTGGCACAGCAGCAGGCAACGCTGAGTAAGTCGAACACGGAATTAGCACGGGCAGAACGCGCCTTTACCCGCCAACAACAGCTGGTGCAGCAAAAACTGACTAATCAAAGTGAATTGGATGAAGCGCAGGCGGTATTTGAAACCGCACAAGCGCAAATTTTGCTGGCCAATGCACAAATCCAAAGCGCGCAGGCTCAGTTGTTGCAACGTAATGCTCAGTTGGAACAAGCACAACTGGATTTAGACCGCACCACTATCCGCTCGCCGGTAAAGGGTACCGTGATTGACCGTCAGGTAGATATTGGCCAAACCGTAGCGGCCAGCTTATCGGCACCAACCTTATTTACCATAGCGCAGGACTTGTCACAGATGCAGATTGAAGCTGATGTCGATGAAGCCGACATTGGTAAAGTGCAACAGGGCCAGCAGGTGCGGTTTCAGGTTGATGCCTACCCGGAGCGGCAGTTTCGCGGTGACGTGGCCCAGGTTCGCAAAGCGGCCACTAATACCAATAATGTGGTTACCTACAAGGTAATTATTAATGCGCCGAATCAGCAGCAACTGTTGCTGCCCGGCATGACCGCCAATTTAAATATCGTGCGCGGCCAACAAACACAGGTATTGCGGGTGCCAAATGCCGCGCTGCGCTTTAAACCGGCCGGCAGCAGTAATAACCCAACCGCAGGCGAACGGCCGGATCAGGCTGCGGAGCTGATTAAACAACTGCAGTTAAGCGCTGATAAAGCCGCTAAGGTGCGCCAACTATATGATGTGCTCAGAGACAACCTGCAACAAGCCCGGGCGCAAGGTGCAGACAACCCGATGGCCGACGCGCGCCAGTTGTTCGCCCGCGAGCGGCAAAAGCTGCAAAACGAATTACAACTGCTGCTATCGGAGCAGGAGTATCAACGCTACCTGCAGCTGAGCAATGCACGCCGTGCAGAGCGCCGCCAGGCAGACAACGGCACTGCCGCTCAGGTTTGGCGGCTCGACAGCGCAGGTCAGCCACAGCCGGTGAATATCCGTATTGGCCTTAGTAATGATGAGTACAGTGAAGTGCTCAGCGGTGATGTAACAGACGGCGATGCGCTGATAGTGCGTGCAGTAAGGGTGGACTAAGCATGACCACAGCAGTTATTGCCACCCGCGCGCTGGAAAAGCACTACCAAATGGGTGGCCAGCATTTACGTGCGCTTAAAGGTATAGATATCAGTATCGCCAGCGGTGATTTTGTCGCGGTAATGGGCCCTTCCGGCTCGGGTAAATCAACCTTTATGAATCTGCTGGGATGTTTAGACTCACCCAGCCTGGGACAAATTCTATTACAGGGCGAAGATGTAACCACCTTAAGCGCAGCGCAGCTGGCACGGGTGCGCAACAAATATATCGGCTTTGTATTTCAGCAATTTAATTTGCTGCCGCGCACCACAGCACTGGACAACGTGATGCTACCGCTGCTGTACAGCACTACGCCAAAACACCAGGCGATAAGCCGTGCCACTGAATGCCTGCAATTAGTTGGCCTGGCACAGCGTATGGATCATCATCCGTCGCAGCTGTCCGGCGGCCAGCAACAACGGGTTGCTATAGCGCGGGCGCTGGTAAACCAACCGGCGTTACTGTTGGCCGATGAACCCACCGGCGCGCTGGACACTGAAACCGGGTTGGAAATAATGCAGCTGTTTCAGCAGTTACATCAGCAGGGTAAAACCATAGTACTGGTAACGCACGAGCCGGATATTGCCGCCTTTGCCAGCCGTCAGCTGGTATTTCGCGACGGTGAGCTGATCTCAGACAAGCGCTCACAACCACAAAGCGCCGCAGCGGCGCTGCAACACTTTCGTCAACAACGGCTGGCGGAGACAGCACCATGAATAGCTTAACCTTGCTTAACGTGGCTGCCGTGGCGCTGCGGGTGAATTTGCTGCGCAGCATTTTAACCATGCTGGGCATTATTATCGGCGTAGCGGCGGTTATTATTATGCTGGCACTGGGCGCCGGCGCGCGTTATGACGTAGACCAACAGATTAAAAGCCTCGGCGGCAATGTGTTTGTGGTATTTGCCCGCGGCCGTTTTATGGGCGGCGCCCGTGAAGCCAGTGGCAGCAGCCAGGGCTTAACCGAAATGGATGCCTTGGCAATTGAACAGCAAATTCCGCAGGTGAATGTGGCTGCACCAACGTTGCGCGCCAGTGGTCAGTTGATTTACGGCAACCTGAACTGGGCGCCGGAAATTCATGGTGTGGATAACCGCATCTATGCTGCACAAAGCTGGCAAGTTGTTGAAGGCCGAACCTTTAGCGACACCGAGTTAAATACCGCGGCCAGAGTGGCGGTAATAGGCCAGACGGTAAAACGTGAGCTGTTTGGTGCCGGCGACGCCCTGGGCCAAACGGTGCGGGTAAATAAAATGCCGGTAACCATAATAGGTGTGTTGAACAGTAAAGGCCAAAATACCCAGGGCAACGACCAGGATGATCTGATCTTTATGCCGTTAGATACCGTGCGCAAACGTATTGCCGGCATGACGTTATCCAGCCCTAAAGCCATTCGCGCTATTATTGTGCAGGTAGAAGATGAGCGCGATATGGCCGACGTTGAGCAACAAATGGACAGCCTGCTGCGCCAACGCTTGCGCAGCAGCGACAGTGAGCCGCCGTTCCGGATCCGCAATTTGTCAGAAATGATTGCCACCCGCTCAGAAACCATGCAAATCTTCAATGGTTTGCTGGCCGCGGTGGCGTCGGTGTCATTGCTGGTGGGCGGCATTGGCATTATGAACATTATGTTGGTGTCGGTAACCGAGCGTACGCGCGAAATTGGCCTGCGCATGGCGGTGGGCGCCGAGCCCAAAGTGATCATGAAACAATTTTTAATCGAAGCGGTGCTGTTGTGCGGCCTCGGCGGTGCCATAGGTTTGGCGCTGGCGGTAGCGGTTAGCTTGTCATTGCAGTACTTTGCCGGATTTACCGCTATTATTGAGTTGTATGTGGTACTGATGAGTGTCGGCTTCTCCTGCCTGATTGGTATCTTTTTCGGCTACTACCCGGCCACCAAAGCCGCAGGGTTGCAGCCAATAGATGCGTTGCGTTATGAGTAAGGCTGCCGGCCCGCTTATCAGACTTTAGTCTCATCCGGCAGCGGCTGAATTGACAGCTGCCGGCTTTTTCCCAACACTGCAGCATCTGTAGTTGTTTTTGTTGCGATAAGAGACGCTTATGCAAAACATCAAACTTAAACCTGTGCTGTTGGTATTGCTATTTGTCCTGCTGCAAACGGCAGCATTTGCGCTGAGTAACTCGGCCGTATGGCCTGTGTTGCTTGGGGCGGCGCTGTTACTGCTGTACCTGTATTGGCTGGCAGCAAACAGCACTGCCGTAACCGGCGCAGATGGTTCTCTCTCAGACAGTAAAACGGCGCTGGCGGACACGGCAGATAAAATTACTGCCGCCACCTCTAATATGGCGATTGGCTCAGCGGAAGTGTCGTTTTATATTGATAGCCTGATTAAAGATATTCAGCACAGCAGTGAAGACAGCGGCAAAATTGCCGATGTCAGTAATATGCTGGCCAGCACCAGTACTGAACTGACCCACTCGTTACAATCTATCGGCGCCACCTTGCAACATACCGCCAATGCCTCGGCGCAGGCCGATACTTTGCTGAGCAACTCGGTGAATAATATCAATAGCCTGGTGCAGGCCGTAAGCCAGGCGGCACAGGACTTAGAACAACTACGCAGCAGCAGCGACAATATTCAACACATTACCGAAGTAATTAATACTGTCGCCGGGCAAACGAACTTGCTGGCGTTAAATGCCGCCATAGAAGCGGCGCGGGCCGGAGAACAAGGCCGTGGTTTTGCTGTAGTAGCAGAGGAAGTCCGGGCACTGGCCGGTAAAACCGCCGCGGCTACTCAGGATATTGCCGCTATGTTGGCCGATATCCGCCAGCAAAGCCAGCATACCGCCAGCCAGATGCAAAGCCTGCAGCAAAGCGGCACTGTGGTACAGCAGGAATTAACCGGGGTGGCGACCGGTTTTGCCGACATTAACCGGCAAATTGCGCAATCATCCGACACCTTCGGCCAAATTGAACAAGCCAGCAGCGAACTGAACCGCACCAGTGTGGCGCTGGCACAATCGGTAGACAATATCAGCCGTACCTTGCAAAGTATCACTGATAAGGGCCAGTCTGTTGCCGGCCAGGCCATCAGCTTATCCGAAGAGACCGAAAGCATTTACCGCGAGCTGAGCAGCCTTAGCAGCCACAGCTTTTACAGCGACATTTTACAAGAAGCGCAGCAAGCTGCAGAGCAGATTGGCCAACTGTTCAGCCAGGCGATTGCTGATGGCAAGTTGACGGCGCAAAGCTTATTTGCCGAGAGCTACCAACAAATCAGTGGCAGCAATCCGCCGAAATACCATACAGGTTACGACAACTTTACCGATCAGCAGTTTCCGGCGATTCAGGAGCCCATTTTAACACGGCACGCCAATGTGCTTTATGCCGGTGCGGTGGACAGAAAAGGTTATTTCCCGACGCATAATAAAAAGTTTTGCCAACCTTTAACCGGCAATTACGACAAAGATTTGCTGCAAAACCGCACCAAACGGATTTTCAGCGACCGTACCGGCAGCCGCTGTGGCAGCCATACCGAAACCATGTTGTTGCAAACCTATAAGCGTGATACCGGCGAGATTTTACATGACTTGTCAGTGCCGGTTTATGTCAACGGCCGGCATTGGGGTGGTTTTCGAATTGGCTTTAAGCGGCACTAAACCGGCGTTTAGTGCCATGGCCGCTACAGATCATCCAGCAGATCGTCGAAAATATCTTCATCTACTTCCGGCTCTTCCTGCTGTGGCGGGTTGCCGTCGTAAATTTTAAACTGTTGACGCTGATAATAAGACTCTTTGATAAAGGCATAAGGGTCGAGCGACTCTTCCAGCAAGCTTTCCATCGACATTAACTGTTCACGGCTGTCCAGTGCCCCAATTAAAGCCCGCGTCAGCGTTAGCGGCGTATTAAGCAGGCCCAACGGGAAATACAGGTTATCTACCAAACCGCCGGTGGTGCCACGCACTGTGGTTGGCCCCAGCGCCGGTAGCATCAGATAAGGGCCGTCGCCAACACCCCACACCGCCAGCGTTTGGCTGAAATCTTCCTGCTGTTCAACCAGGCCAATTTTGGTGGCCACGTCGAATAAGCCAAATAAGCCCAGGGTACTGTTCACAAGGAAGCGCCCCGCGCTCACCGCAGAGCGGGATGGCTTGGCTTGTAACATACCATTTAAAAAGCTGGCCGGTTCACTGAGGTTATTTGCGGCATTAACCAGACCTTTGCGCGCCGGTTTCGGCACTACGGTCATATAACCGACGGTGGCAGGGCGTAACAGGTAAGCATCGAGAATGTCGTAGTTAAAATCCCACAATGGCCGGTTGATGGTTTCCAGCGGGTCGCGCGGGTCGGTATAGCCGGCGGGCGCACTGCTTTGGGCTACGGCCTGCTCCGGTGCCACTGGTTTAGCGGCACAGCCCGATAACACTATCAGCGCTGCAGTCAATACAACATAGCGCACAGAAAAAGATCGCATACTAAGGTTCCAGTTTTAATGTTATTGACAGTGCGTCCCGGCCGAAGCTTAATACGTCAGACACAGTCTGAATATCACCCGGCCGTTGCTCTACTGTACCGGATAACGACATACGCGCCACTACTTCTACCTCGTCGGCATTGGCCAAACTCCAACCGCTTTGCATCGCCATTTGTTCGGTTAATACCAATTGCACTTCCCCCTGTGGCAGCGGAACACGTTGTACCGCCAATGGCAAGGCCGCGCCGCCAACAGCACGGGCAAACAGGAATAAACTGGCATCCGGGTTAGCTTGCTGCAGTTGCGGCGCCACATATAAGTTCACCTTAATCTGTCGCCCGGCCGCAGGCTCTGCTGCCCCCAGTTCAGCAAGGCGCTGCTGCACCGCGGCATAACGCGGATCCTCTGCCGGCAATTGCTTTAACAGCATTTGCCAGGCCGTGATGGCCTCTGCCATATCGCCTTTTTCGTAAGCTATCAGCGCCATTAATGACAAGGCATCGCTGTTTTGCGGCTCACGGCTCAGCACCCTGGCCACAGCACGCCCGGCTCGTGCCAGGCTGTTATCGTCACCCAGCAGGATCAGCGCCTGGGCATAACTCAGCAGCAAGGGTGGGCGCTCCGGTGTCAGTTTCAGGGCGCGCTCAAAGGCATCAACTGCTTGCTCAACCGCACCCTGCGACATGCGGATCCGCCCTAACAACATCCAGGCGACAGCATCGTCACCTTCGTTTGCCAGCCGGGTACGTAACGCCAGCGCAAATAATTCCACTTCCTGCTCTGATAACGGCTCGCCCTGATTTAACAAGGCCCGCTCACCGTATTGTTGCAAATGCTGCTGCGCCAGTTGCCAATCCTGCAACTGCCGGTAATGGCCGTTCAGTGCGTACACGCCGCTAACAACTATAGCTACCAGCACCAGCAACACCGCCGGCAATGGCCAACGCGCGCGGTTATCTTGCTGCACAAGGTTGTGCTGCTGCAATAAAAACTGGCTTTTCAGCTCTTGTGCCGCGCTGTCAAAATCCTGCTCTGCCAACTCGCCGGCATCGCGGGCCAACGCCAACAATTGCAGCCGTTCTTCAAACAACTGTGCCGGGGTTTGCAGCGGCAACTGCGCACTGCGCCGCGGCCAAAACAAACACAATGCCGTTAACAGCAGCATGGTTAAAGCAGCAATAAATAACGGCCACATCATGGTTTTTTACTCCGGTAACGCTCAATCAGCTGATCCAGTTCGGTATCCAGCCCCTGCTGCGGTGTTGCAGTTGCCGGCGGCAACTGCTGCTTGCGCCGGTACAAGCCAACGCCAGCCAGACCGGTTAATAACAGCAATGGCGCTAACCATAACCACAGGGTAAAACGGTTGAATGGCGGTTGGTAATGCACAAAATCGCCATAGCGGTTTTTCATATAATCCAGCACCTGCGTCCTGTCATGGCCTTCGCGTACCAACTGATAGGTTTTTTGCCGCATATCTACCGCGACAATAGCGTTGGAGTCAGCAATATTCTGATTCTGACATTGCGGACAACGCAGCTCGGCCGTTAACTGCTGATACAACTGACGTTCGGCTTCATTGTCAAAGCTGAGGATTTCATCTGCCTGCACGCCCGCCATGCCAAGCAACAGCAGCAAGCTGAGTATGCTTGTTATCAGCTGCTTCATGGCTGGCTCCATTGCTGATACAGCGGTGCCAGCTTAGTGCGCCACACCTGTGGATTAATATCGCCGATATGGTGCGCCCGCACTATGCCGTTGGCATCGACAATAAAGGTTTCCGGGGCCCCGCTTACGCCTAAATCCAGGGCTAAACTGCGCTCAAGATCGAGAATATTAAATTGATACGGGTCGCCATGCTGCGCCAGCTTTTGCGTCACATCCTGTTGCAGTACCGCTAAGTCAAACGGCGCATCAAACGCCGGGTCGCGCGGCAGTTCGTAGTACAGGCCGACAATTTTTACGCCCATAGCACGCAGCTCACTCAGGTAGCCAAGCTCAGCATTACAGGTGGGGCACCAGGTACCCCAGACATTCAGCAAAAAGGTTTGGCCTTTTAACTGCTCTGCTGTCCAAATCTGCTGCGGTTGCATTAAGTCGGCCAGCGCAAAATCCGGTAAGGCTTTATTTAAGCTGGCCGACTCGCGCTCACGCGGATCAGAAAACAAGCCACTGAGTAAAAACAGCGACAAGGCCAAAAATAATGCCAACGGCAAATAAAACAACACTTTACGCATCAGCTTGCTCCAGATTCTGCGGGACAATTTTGCGCCGGTAACGCTTATCTGCCAGTGCCAACAAGGCCCCCAGTGACATTAACAGGCCGCCAAGCCAAATCCAGCGTACGAAAGGTTTCACCTGAATGCGCATTGCCCAGGCATCGCCAGGTAATTCTTCGCCCAGCGACACGTATAAATCGCGACTTAAACGGGCATGTACCGCAGACTCGGTCATAATGGTGCGCTGAATACGGTAGAAGCGCTTCTCAGCATGCAAATGCGTGACATAACGGCCGTCTTTGCGCACATCAAGCTCGGCAGCCTGGCCGCCAAAGTTGGCGCCGTTTAACTCATACACGTCGGTCAGCGTGAAGTCATAGCCGGCCACGTTGGCAGTATCACCCTCCTGCATGCGTACATCGCGCTCTATGGTGTAGGTTTTGGTCATCGCCACGCCAACTACCAGTACGGCAAAGCCGATATGGGCCACTGTCATGCCGTAGTGGCTGGCGTTTAATTTAGTTATACCCTTGCTGACAGAGCCAAACTGACGGATACGCAGTGCCACTTCTGCCAGCGCAGAAATGCCCACCCAGGCCCCCAGCAACAAGCCCATCAGCGCCAGGTTGGCCTGCACACTTTGCATGCTGGCCATAACACCCAGCGCCAGCGTTAAAGCTGCCAGTGCCAGCAAGCTGAACGGTTTAATCAGCGGTGCAACCTGCTGCTGCTTCCAGCGCACCCAGGGACCTAACCCCAGCATTAACGCAAAAGGTATGGTCAGATAATAAAACATCTGGTTAAAAAACGGCTCGCCGATAGAGATTGACCCCAAACCCAATTCTTTGTGAAACAGCGGGAATAAGGTACCGAGAAACACGATTAAACAAGCGGTAAGCAGGAAGATATTGTTGCCCCACAGCAGCATTTCGCGGGAGAACAACTGATAACGTGCCTGGCTGCGTACAGAGTTCATCCGCCGGGCATACAGCAATAAAGAACCGCCGACTACCAGTAGTAAAAACACCAGTAAGTACATACCACGGCCGGGATCAGTGGCAAAGGAGTGCACCGATACCAATACACCGGAGCGCACCAAAAAGGCCCCGACTAAACTGAGCGCAAAGGCAGCCAGTGCCAGCAATACTGTCCAGCTTTTAAAGGTACCGCGCTTTTCAGTAACCGCCAGGCTGTGAATTAATGCCGTACCGGCCAACCAGGGCATAAAAGACGCATTTTCTACCGGGTCCCAGAACCACCAACCGCCCCAACCCAGTTCGTTGTAGGCCCACCAACTGCCGAGCATAATGCCCAGAGTTAAAAACAACCAGGCGGCTAAAGCCCATGGCCTTACCCAGCGCGCCCAGACACTGTCAAAACGGCCGCTCATTAACGCTGCAATAGCAAAAGCAAACGCCACGGCAAAACCGACATAGCCCATATACAGCGTGGGCGGATGCAGAATCATGCCAAAGTCCTGCAGTAAGGGGTTAAGGTCGCGCCCTTCTACCGGATAAAACGGCAGGCTGCGTGCAAACGGATTAGACATAAACAGCGAAAAAGCGATAAAACCAACACAGATAATACCGAGAATCGCCAGAATACGGCCTTGCAACAGCAACGGCAACGCTTTGGAGAACTGCGCCACCAGCGCGGTCCAGCCGGCCAGCATCAGCACCCACAGCAGCATAGAGCCTTCATGTGAGCCAAAGCTGGCGGTGATCTGATAATACCAGGGCAAGGTAGAGCTGGAGTTTTGCGCTACATTAATCACGGTAAAATCGTTAGTGCGAAAGGCGTAAATAAGCGCCAGCATCGCCAGCAAACAAAACACAAACTGGCCCAACGCCAGCGGTTTAGCCAGCAATAACATGCGCTGGTTGGCCACAAAACTGCCGTATAACGGCACTATTGCCAGCATAATCGATAATGCAAAAGCAAACGTAAGCGCCAGCTGACCGGCTTCAACTACCATTTAATAACGTCCTTCTGCTGGCTTAGCCTCTGTACCGTTTTGCTCCGCTGACGACTGCTGTTGTGACGGCGGCACATGGCGAATACCTTTTAATGCTTCGGCCACTTCAGGCGGCATATATTCTTCATCGTGTTTGGCCAGCACTTCAGTGGCGGCTATGGTGGTGGCATCGAGCAATACCCCCTGAGCGACTATACCCTGACCTTCGCGAAACAAGTCCGGTAAAATACCCTCATAGGTAACAGTGACAATGGGCCCGGTATCGACTAAATCAAAGCTCACTTTCAGCGAGTCAGGGTCACGCTTTACGGAGCCCTGCACTACCATACCGCCAATACGTAAGCGCTGGCCGGGTTGCGGTTTAACTTTATCTTTACCCAAGCCATCAACCAACTGTGATGGTGTATAGAACAAGTCAATATTTTGCTGCAACGCATACAACATGGCCGCGACGGCGCCGGTTAACAGCCCTATTACCAGTAATACGGCGAATAAGCGTTTCTGACGTCTTGGTTGCATTAGTCTGTTTGCTCCTGATACTGCTTAACCCGTTGCTCACGCGCCAGCCTGGCGGCCAGCTGATGCTTAAACTGCTTATGCTGGTAATGGCTGTACGCCACCAACCCGGCTAACAGTAAATACGTAATGCCAAACGACAGCCAGACAAACAGGCCGTAACCGCCCATGGCCCAAAATTCCGCCCACGACTGAAAATGCATCTAGTGTCCTCCCGCCAGTGTTTTTACCCAGGGCCGGTGCTGCTCGTTCAGTAAGATGGCATTGCGTAGTCGTAAACACAGCAAAGCCAACATTAAAACTTTAAACGCCAGAATGCTGATTAATAACGGCCATAGCATGCTGGGGTCAATCGACGGTTTGGCAAACTTGGTTATAGACGCGCCCTGGTGCAAAGTGTTCCACCATTCGACAGAAAAATGGATCACCGGTAAATTAATCACGCCGATCACCGCCAGCAAAGAGGCTGCTTTAGCACCGGTTTGCCGGTCTGAAAAGGCTCCGCTTAGCGCTATAACACCCAAATACAGAAATAATAAAATAAGCTCTGAGGTTAACCTGGCATCCCACACCCACCAGGTGCCCCACATCGGCTTGCCCCAGGCCATGCCGGTAAGTAATGCTATGGCGGTATAGACTGCGCCCACCGGGGCCAGCGCCAGCACCGACCACTGCGCAACCTTTACCTGCCACACCAGAGCAATAAAGGCGGCAATCGCCATCGCCGAGTAGGTACCCATCGACATAATGGCCGAGGGCACATGAATATGAATAATGCGGTAGCTGTCGCCCTGCTGATAATCCGGCGGCGTAAAAGCCAGGCCCCAGATATTGCCGAGCAGTAACAACAACACGGCTAACGCCATTAACCACGGATACAGCCGGCCGCACAAATGATAAACGGTCTCAGGCTTGGCAAAAGGATGCAACCACTTAAACATATCAGCTCACATTCAGTTTTAATGCACTGATCACCGCCAACGGGATCAACGCCATGGCAAACAACAACATTGCCAGCATTATTGCCAGCTGGCCATAATAAGGTAACGCCATCGCTGCAGCTTCCATTGCTGCACTGGCAAAAATTAACAGCGGAATATACAGCGGCAGTATCAGCAGCGCCAGTAAAATACCGCCTTTATCGGCCGATACCGTAAGCGCTGCGCCCATTACACTGAGCAAACTCAGCAGCGGTGTACCAAGCAGCAAGGTAAATACCATGGCCACCAGGCTGGCTTGCTCAATATTGAGTAGCAAGGCCACCAGCGGCGATAACAGCACCAGCGGTAAGCCGGTACTCAGCCAGTTAGTAATCAACTTTGCCAACACAAAACTCAGCAAGGGCTGCTTCGCCGCCACTAACTGCTCTATTACGCCGTTGCGGTAATCATCTTTAAATAAGCGCTCTGCCGCCAGTAACACGCTAAGCAGCGCCGCTATCCAGACAATACCCGGCGCCATAATGCGCAGTAAATTCGGCTCCGGCCCCACGCCCAACGGAAACAGGCTAAGCACAATAACAAAAAACAGCAGCGGATTAAGCCAGTCGGCTTTTTGCCGCGCCAGCAAGCAAAGCTCACGCTGGGTAAAACGGTATAAGGTTACCATCGGTAAGCCAGCTCCAGCGTCGTTAAAGCCTGATGTGTCATCTGCAGCGCCTGATGCGTCGTTAGCACTATGGCGCCGCCCAACTGTAAATGCTGCAAAAAGTGCTGCTGTAACATGCTGATAGCGCTTTGGTCCAGCGCAGTAAAAGGCTCATCTAAAATCCACAGTTGTCGCTTTACAAACCATAATCTGGCCAGTGCCACCCGGCGTTGTTGCCCGGCCGACAACATCCGGCAGGGAATATCCTCCAACCCGGCCAGACCTAACTGCGCCAGCAGCGCAAAATCATCAGCGGCTGCCACACCGGACGCCGTACGCCAGAAACTGACATTTTCCAACGCGGTAAGCTGCTCATGAATTCCGCTTTGATGGCCGATATAACATAAATCTGCCGCATAGTCGGTTGCTGCCTGTGGTAAGGTTTGCTGTCGGTAATACACAGCACCGTCGTCCGGCTGAGCAAGACCTGCCAAAATACGTAACAGCGAGCTTTTGCCGGCGCCATTTTTACCGGCCACCTGTAACAGCTCACCGGCATGCACTGTCAAGCTTTGTTGTTCAAACAACACACGGTCCTGACGGATACAGCACAGAGCACGGCCTTCAAGCAGAGGCTGACCGGTTAATACGGGAAAAGGCTGTGGTTTAATGTCTAACCTCTGACTATCGACGACGGTTAAAATTGGGCGCATATTACCATATTGGCGTAATAATACGAATGCAGCAGCAAGGCGGACCAACGCAAAACAGGTAAAAACATGAACCAGATCAATCCGGACAAACTGCTGCAACTGAGCGCAGGCACCAAGCTTGATAGCCCGGCTATTAAGCTGATGCTGGCAGAGGTGTATCAAAGCCAGGTGCAGCAGTTAACTGACGGCCGCTTTCGTTTACAATTACCCTCGTCGCAAGGCGCAGTACACATTACCTTACCGGCGTCGGCCAGCGCCGCGGTTCAAGCCATGTTGCCGGCCACGCCAGCAAGCCTGCAGGGCAGCTTGCAACAGCTGCAATTACAATTTCAACCACTGGCCAACGGCCAGCTGCAACTGACACTGCAAAGTGCTGCCAACAGCCTGACTGTTCCGCTGACGCTGACACAAGTGCAGCAGCTATTGGCAATACCGGCAGCACCAGGCAGCGCGGCCGCGCCGGCAACAATAGCCGCCAGGCTGCTGCCATCTGCCGCTGCCGTTACTCTGGCGCTGCCCGGTTTTAGCCCGGTGCCGCTATCAACACAAACACAGCAAGCACTGAGCACTATGCTGCCGGCGTTGTCCGCCGCAACGTCACAGATATTGTTAAAACTGGATACCAACGCGAAAGACTTGCAGTTGCGCTTAATAGCGACGGTAACACCCCCTGCCCAAGGCAATAGCAATACGCAGAGCAACAGCGTGGTATTACAAAGAACAGAACAAGCCGCGATAGTGCAGCAATTGGTAAGGCTGTTTAATCAGCAAGCCGGCGCGGCCGACACCACTAAACTGCCTCCTGTGTTGCAATCCGTATTGCAGTCTGCGTTGTCCGCAGCGCCTGCCGCCATACCGGCACAGTATAAAGTACAGCTGCAACAGCAGGCCGGACAATGGCAACTGCAGCTGAGCACAGCGCAGCTTAGTAGTAAAATCAGTGTACAGCAGGACGATATCAGCCGGCCGCTGCAGTTTATCGCCGGCCCAAACCAAAGCAGTAACGAAAAAACACAGCTCACTGCCCCCCAGACCTCTGCCGCCTTGCAACAAACAGCACAACAGGCGGCGCAGCAAGCCGTGCAGCAAGCATGGCGGCATTTATTACCATTACTGCCGGCTACTGCAGATCCCTTGGCCAGCCTGGCGGAATTGCCGCAACCGGTACAGCAGATATTACAATTATTACGCCAAAGCCAACCGGATGGTGCCAGGGTGCAAACGCCGCTGCAAGTTACGCAGCAACTGGCCGCGCTATTGCAGTTTCAACCACTGCAACCGGCGGCAACGGTGCAAAACAGTGGCGGTGCTTTGGCAGCAGCGATCCAACTGTTGTTGGGTAACCTGCTGCAGCGGCCACCGGCGTTGGCAAACTTGCCAGCCAACCAACGTCTGGCACAGTTGGTTAACCAATTGGAACCGGCCCAGGCCAGTAACCTGTTACGGCAATTGGCGGGCCATAGCAGCACCTTGCAACAAAGCCAGCTTGCTACGTTAGACAGCAATAACACCGCCCAGCAGCAACTGCTGCTGCAACTGCCGCTGCAACTGGCCGGCCAGTCGGTATTCAGCCAGCTGCAGTTAGAGCAACGTGAAGCCGATGGCAAGAAAGGCGGTGAAAAACAAACTCAATGGCAACTGACGATGAAATTTGATTTACAGCAGTCAGGTCAGTTACTGGTGGTGGCCAAGCTGCAACAACAGCAATTGCAGCTGCAGTTTTACACTGAGCAGCAGCGTGCTAAACAGTTGGCCGAGCAGTTCTTACCACTGCTGAAAGACCGCTGCGAAGCACAGGGGCTGGAAGTGAAACAAGCTGAGTGTGTGTTAGGGAAAATACCCGACAGCTTATTACCGCGCGCCAACAGCTTACTTGCCGTTAAGGTATAAGGACAGATATGAGCGACAGTGAACACAACAAGAAAGAAAAAACCGCCACCGCCTTACAGTATGAAGGTAAAAAAGCGCCCACCGTCACGGCAAAAGGCCATGGCCAGCTGGCAGAAGATATGATTGCGCTGGCACGCGAGCATGGTGTACTGGTGCATCAGGATGACGAACTAAGTAAGTTATTGAACCAACTGCAATTGGGCGAACAGATCCCTGCGCAACTGTATATCGTTATTGCCGAGCTGATCGCCTTTTCGTATGTACTACAGGGTAAGTTTCCGGAGAACTGGCACAATATCCACCAGCGGATTGATATTAAAAGTTAGCCCTGCTTTTTTTGCTGATGCAAATTAAACAGCAGCTCTGCTTCTGCGCGCGGTAATTCACATTCGCGGATAATTTCATCGAGATCTGCCCCCAGTTGCACCATCTTCATAGCGCGGCTGTATATCTTCGATTCCGGGTCGGTCAACTCCAATGCCTGTTGTTTGTCTGCCAATAATTGCAACTGCGCCGTTAACTGCTCGCTCAGCTGGTTTAACCCGGTATCCAGTTGCAACACCCGCTGGCCTACACCAATAACGCCGGCACGCAACTCTTCTACTTCGTGCTGGCTACCGGCCAATTGCTTAGCCGCATATTCCAACTGTTTTTCCAGCGCAGTTTGCTGCAGCTGTATATGCCGCTGCTGCCGGCTAACCCACAGGTAAATGCCGACAGCAAACAGCACCAACAGGCCGGTTTGAATTGCTACACCAAGCCACATAAGGGTTCCTAGATCGAGTTCACTTCTTCCCATTCTTCTTCGCTAAGCAATTTATTCAGATCAACGAGGATCAATAATTCGCCTTCACGGTTCGATACGCCCTGGATAAAACGCGCACTCTCATCGGTGCCAACATTAGGTGCAGTATCAATTTCTGACGATTTTAAGTACACCACTTCAGCCACACTGTCGACCATAATGCCGAGCACTTGCTTTTCTGCTTCAATGATCACAATACGGCTGTTATCGGTAACATCAGCCGGCGCCAAACCAAAGCGTGAACGGGTATCAATTACCGTGACCACGTTGCCACGCAGGTTAATAATACCCAGCACATAGTCGGGTGAACCCGGTACAGGGGCAATTTCGGTATAGCGCAACACTTCCTGTACCTGCATAACATTAATGCCGTAGGTTTCTTCCTGCAGCTTAAATGTTACCCACTGCAACACGATGTCGGCTGCTACGTTTTTGTTGGCAGACTGCTTGGTTAAATTGCTCATGCACAGCTCCTGTATAAATAGCTTTTCCGGTTAAGCACTGATATCCAGACCCCGGTTTAATAAATCAATCATAGCGTCAACATCAATCAATACGCACATATGCTGTTTGATCAAACCCGCCATCCACGGGCGTTTGCCTTCTGCCTCACGCCATTTTACATCGTCCTGTTCCAGCACGTAGGTGTTGATCAGGGTTTCGCAGCACAGGCCCCAGTTACTGTTGCCCAGCATAATAACATATTGATAGTTTAGCTTTTGCTGCAAAGTTTGATCATATTTTTCCGGCATTACCCAACGTGCGGTATCAACAATATTTATTTTCTGCTCGCGGTACAGCATAACACCTTTAAACCAGTCGGGTTTACCGATCAGGCTGCTGACATTGCCCAGCTGATGAATGCCGCCCAGCTCTTTTAACGGCACCGCCACTTTTAACCCGGCAACATCAAAAAACAATGCCTGAAAACGGCCCTGGCGGTAATCTTTCACTACAGCCGGCGTGGCAGCAGGCGCTGCAGCTTTTACCATCGGGGCAATGCGTTCGGCTACCGGAATATCACGTTGCGCCAGGCTCTGTGCTTGTTCAGCTGCAGCAAATTTGGCTTTTAATGTTGCCAGCGCCGCAGTATCTGCTGTTACAGTGGTATCCGTTTTAACTACGGCTTTTGCCACAGGCGCGGCCACCACAGCTTGCGACAGTAAAGCGTTAAGTTGCTGCTTTTTTTCTTCCGCCAGCGCCAGGGTTTCAGTGTCGTCTTCTGTCAGCAAAGCTGACAAATAATGCTGCATCACTTTTTGACTGGCCATTAAATTACTCATACCTTACTCCGGCGCCAGTTGCAGTAAATAGGTCAGCAGGGTGTTGTAAGCAAATACGCCGCGCGACGCCGAGGCATACTCGCTCGGTGGTGTTTGTGCCAAGCTGGCATCACGAAATTTAGTATCTACCGGGATAACTGCTGACCAAACACGGTCCTGATACTTGGCTTTAAGCTCTTTGTAAGCCTCCAGTGAGGCTTTAGTGCGCTTATCGTACATGGTTGGAATAATAGTATAGGCGTAATCTTTTTTCTGCGACGTGCGCATTAACGCCATGGTGGCAATCATCCGCTCCAGGCCTTTTAACGCCAGAAACTCAGTTTGCACCGGGATCAGAATACGGTCGCAGGCGGCAATAGCGTTCACCATCAATACGCCCATTACCGGCGGGCAATCTATCAGCACATAATCGTATTCTGTTTTGACTTTTTGCAGGGCTTTTTTCAGCATCAGGCCCATGCCGCCTTTATTACCCATAGAGCGGTCCAGGGTTGCCAGCGCCATGGATGATGGCAAAATATCCAGATTAGCTACGCCACTGGGGCACAGTGACTGCATGATCTCTTCACTGGTGATGTCTTTGCCACGGATAAACATATCATACACGCTGACTTCCAACTCTTCAGCGTCAATGCCGAAGTAGTATGTCAGGGACGCATGCGGATCCGTATCGACCAACAGCACTTTGTAACCGCGTTGCGCTAACAAGCCGCCGAGGGTTACTGTAGTGGTGGTTTTGCCTACACCGCCTTTTTGATTTGCTACCGTCCAAATTACCACTTCAGGGTTCCTGTTGTTCCGGCGGCCGTGCATCCGGATTATCCTGCCGTGTGGTGATACGAATACCACCGCCGGGTAAGGCTATCACTCTGATACTGCCGTCTTCCTGCGAAATTTGTTCCAACTGGCGCTGCAGCGCATCGTTTTCAGCATTTTCGCTGTTGTCTGTTGTTTCGCTCTGTGCTGCATATCCATAACGCGAAATCGCTATCACCACTTTGCGGTTAGCCGCCCGCCCCTGCGCACTGTCGTTAGCACTAAACGGATAATACTGGCCGAACCCTTCAATAGCCATACGCTGCGGTGCAGTACCCAGCTGTTCCAGCATACGCAGCACCGAGGTGGCCCGGCTGACTGACAGTTCCCAGTTAGACGCGAACAGCTCATTGTTAATCGGTTGGTCATCAGTGTAGCCACGCACGCGGATAAAATTATTAATCGGATTAATTACTTTGGTTATTTCGGCCAACAGAGTTTGCGCTGATGAGGTTGCGGTGGCACTGCCACTGGCAAACAGTAAGCCGCTGCTCAGTTCAATACTCAGCCAGTTTTCATCCTGCTGTATTTTTGCCAATCCCTGCTCCAACAGGTTAGCCAGGGCGCGGGTTAGCTGTTGTTCAACAGACTGCAGCGGGCTGCCTAACTGTTTTGCCGTAACCTCTGATAGCTGTTTCGCATCAGCAACCAAAGACGGGCCTTTGGCGTCTTCCAGTGAGGTGCCGTATAACTCCAACTCACTTTGCGGTGCCGGCTTGGTTAACACCGAGCTGCCGGGCACACCGCTGCCGGATTGCTCCGGTTTTTCAAACATCCGTGCGATAGAGTCGGCCAGTACATTGTACTGTTCTTCTTTAACAATCGACATGGCATACAGCACGACAAACAGCGCAAACATCAGTGTCATATAGTCGGCATAAGACACCAGCCAACGATCAAGCTGTTCCTGCTCTACGTGCTGATGCTTTTGCTTATGCCGGTACATGCTGCTTAACCGGGGTGGTAAGCGGCCAGCTTACGCTCAATATTACGTGGGTTCTCACCATGAGCAATCGACACCAGGCCTTCGATAATCAGTTCATGGTACAGTGTGCGTTGCTGCACCAGGCTTTTTAGTTTATTGCCCACCGGGATAAACACCAGGTTAGCAAAGCCGACACCATAAATAGTGGCAACAAAAGCAGTGGCGATACCCAAGCCAAGTAATTCCGGCTCAGAAATATTCGACATCGCCTGAATAAGGCCCAACACTGCGCCGACAATACCGATAGTCGGGCTATAGCCGCCCATAGCATCAAAAATACGCGCCCCACGCAACAGACGCTCACGCTCCAGCGTCAATTCGGCATCGAGGGTGTCTTGCAATACCGCAGGTTCCACGCCGTCAACCAACAGATTAAGGCCACGGTGTAAGAAGGCATCATGCTCAGCCAGAGCATCGTTTTCCAGCGCAAGGAAGCCACTGCCACGGGCGGCGGTGCCCCACTGCACGATACGCTCTGCTGTATGTTCCAGCGGTAACTGCGCCGGCCGGATCACCCAGGGTAGCATACTCAGCCCCAGCCGGAATTGATTAAACGGGGTTTGCAGCATCACCGCACCTACTGTGCCGCCCACTACAATTAAGAACGCCGGAAAGTGCAACAAGGTGGACAAAGCGCCACCTTCCATGACAAAGCCACCTGCTACCGCCACTACTGCCAGTAAAAAGCCGCTGATTGCCAGTTTATCCATGTGTCACTTCCGTGATAAGCCGCGTGGCCACTTCATTCAGACTAACCTCTACGTCCATTAAGCCGGCTGCTGCTATTGCCTGTGGCATACCATACACCACACAACTTGCCTCATCCTGAGCCCAAATCCGCGCCCCGGTTTGCTTTAACAGCCGCGCACCTTCACGGCCGTCGGCGCCCATGCCGGTCAGCACTATCGCCAGTACTTTGTCACTGTACACTTTGGCGGCGGTGGCAAAGGTAATATCGACGCTGGGTTTAAAGGTGATGCGCGGTGAGTCATCTTCTTTTATACGTAACCGCGCTTCGCGCTCATTACCCTCGATCAACATTTGTTTACCACCGGGCGCCAGATAAGCTACGCCTGGTCGCAGCACATCATTGTCTGCTGCTTCGCGCACTTCAATTTTGGCTAACGAATTTAAGCGCTGAGCAAAAGCACCGGTAAAGGCAGCCGGCATATGCTGTATTAATACAATTGGCAACGGGAAATTCGCCGGTAGTGCGGTAATAATGCGCTGTAATGCTACCGGACCGCCGGTTGAGGTGCCTATTGCCACCAGTTTATAACTCTTACCACTGGCCTGGAAATTAGCGCTACGCGCCGGCGCCGCAACTCTGTCACTTAACTTTGGCCGTTCAAACGCCGTACGCGTTAACGCCGGACGCTCGCTTAAACGTGGCGCAGGGGTTTCAGTGCGCGCAGCTGAGCTACTAAAAGTGGTTCTGCCTGGCTGGCGTTTACGCGCTACGGCTTTAACCCTGTCGCGCAGCAATTGCCCGGCTTCATCTTTGTCGCGGGCAATGTCTTCAAACTTTTTCGGTAAAAAATCTACCGCGCCGGCTTCAAGTGCATCAAAGGTGGCTTTTGCTCCTTCATGTGTTAATGAAGAGAACATCAGAATAGGAATACGCTGCTGCTGCATAATTTCGCGCACAGCCGAAATGCCGTCTAATACCGGCATTTCCACATCCATGGTAATAACATCCGGTTTCAGCGCTAAGGCTTTATCTACAGCTTCCCTGCCATTATTGGCCGTATCGATAACTTCAATATCGCCATCCTTTGCCAGGATTTCTGTCAAGCGGCGACGAAAAAAGCTTGAGTCGTCAACCACTAACACCTTAATCGCCATAATTATCTCTCTTTAGGCATTAATTTTATTGAAGCGATCAAATTTGATCTTTGATTTCTTCGCATAATGTTTCAGCAAGTTCGGCACATCAAGGATCAGCGCTATACCGCCGTCGGAGGTTATCGTTGCACCAGCCATGCCCGGCGTGCCCTGCAACAAGGCATCCAGCGGCTTAATTACAACTTCTTCCTGACCAATCAACGAGTCAACGACAAAGCCAACTTGCTGGGTACCAATCTGCACTATGACCACATGGCCCTGTTCGCGCCGGCGTTTTTTGTCTGACCCTTTCACCAGCCAATGCTCGAGGAAGAACAGCGGTATGGCTTTATTACGCACAACCACAGTTAACTGACCGTCAACAACGTTGGTTTTGTTTAAGTCCAGATGGAATATTTCACTGACGCCGGCCAGCGGTAAGGCAAAGGTTTGCTTGCCGACAATAACCATCAGGGTTGGCAATATCGCCAGGGTCAGCGGTACTTTAATTTCCAGTAAGGTGCCCTCACCCATTTTGGAGTGAATGTGCACAGTACCGTTTAATTGGGTGATCTTGGTTTTTACCACGTCCATGCCGACACCGCGGCCGGAGATGTCAGAAATTTGCTCTTTAGTAGAAAAACCCGGCGCGAAAATCAGGTTAAAGGCTTCTGTGTCCGACATTCTGGCGGCCGCATCGGTATCGAGGATACCGCGCTTAATGGCAATACCTTTGAGTTTTTCCGGATCCATACCGGCGCCGTCATCATGGATAGTCAGCAAAATATGGTCACCGGCTTGGGCCGCAGCTAATTTAACTGTACCGGTACGGTTTTTACCGGCTTTTTGCCGCACCTCTGGCATCTCAATACCATGGTCTACCGAGTTGCGCACCAAATGCACTAAAGGATCGGCCAGCGCTTCTACCAGGTTTTTATCAAGATCCGTTTCTTCACCTTCTAATACCAGCTCAATGTCTTTTTGCAGTGAGCGCGCTAAGTCACGTACCACCCGGGGGAAACGACCAAATACTTTTTTAATCGGTTGCATCCGCGTTTTCATCACCGCACCCTGGATATCGGCGGTAACCACATCCAGATTAGAAATGGCTTTGCTCATTTCTTCATTTTGCGCCGTAGTGGATAAACTGACCAGGCGGTTACGCACTAACACCAGCTCACCGACCATGTTCATGATCTGATCCAGCCGCTTGGTATCAACCCGCACTGTGGTCTCTACCTGAGCGGCTTGCTGCGCAGCCGCTGCTTTATCGGCTGCTACCGGAGCCGCCGCCGGCGCGGCCTTCGTTTCAGCAACCGCCGTTTTAGCCGGTGCAGTTGCAGCCGGCGCTGATGCTGCGGCTGGCTTAGCCACTTCTACCGGGGCTTTACCTTTGCCGTGTAATTGATCCAGTAGGGCTTCAAATTCTGCATCGTCTATTTCGTCATCAGATTTCTTCGCTGCCGCGCCGGACGTTGCCGCAGGTGCCGCAGCCGTTTTATCTGTTGCTGCAGCGGCGCTATCCGGAATAAATGAGCCTTTACCATGCAGCTGATCCAGAATAGATTCAAACTCATCATCAGTAATATCTTCGCTGCCGGACGAGCTTGCTACCTCAACGGCGGGTGCAGGGCTGGCGGCTGCGCCGCCTTTTTTGCCGTGCAGCTCATCCATCATGCGTTCAAATTCTTCTTCGGTAATATCGTCGACACTGCCACCGGACGATGACGCAGCCGGCTCTGGCTCTACCGGCGCAGATGCAGGTGCAGCTTTAGCGACAACAGGTGCCGGGTTTGACGCCGACTCCGGTTCGCTGTAATGGTGTAAAGCTTCAAGTATGGCGGGAGATGCAGGAGTTAACGGTTGACGATTTTGCACTTCAACAAACATTTCGTTGATGCTGTCGAGTGACTGCAGAATAACGTCCATCAGCTCAGGCGTAACGCGGCGTTTACCGGTGCGCAGAATGTCGAACACGTTTTCAGCACCATGGCAGGCGTCAACCAGCTCAGTTAATGACAGGAAACCGGCGCCGCCTTTTACCGTATGGAAACCACGGAAAATTGCATTGAGCAAGTTAGCATCGTCCGGATTATTCTCCAGCTCTACCAGTTGCTCCTGCAGTAATTCGAGGATTTCACCGGCTTCAACCAGAAAGTCCTGCAGTATATCTTCGTCCATATCAAAGCTCATGCAATGACACCTCTGTTAAAAACCTAAACTGGATAACAAATCATCGACGTCATCCTGACCGCTGACCACATCATCACGCTCTGCTGCATCAATAATAGGCCCTTCCGCTTCATGTGCCTTGGGCTTACTTTTTGCAGGTTTCGCTTCAGCAGACTGCACCATCAAACTTGATTGGCCAAACGCGGTTAACAAACCAATCAGACTTTCTTCAACTTCACGCACCAGTTCAATAACACGGCGCAAAATCTGGCCGGTTAAATCCTGATAATCTTGTGCCATTAACACGTCGGTTAGCAACGAGTTCAGCGTATTGGAATCACCACTGGCTTGCTGAAAAAACGCATCGAGGTTATGACATAACGATTTAAACTCGCCCAGTTGCATTTGCCGTTGCATCAGCTTTTGCCACTGCGGCTGAATACTGCCCAGTTTCTGGCTGATTTGGTCTGCAATGGGTAAGCACGACTCTACCGCATCCATAGTACGGTTAGCAGCCTGCTCGGTCATATCGATAACATGATTAAGCCGTTTTTTCGCGTCCGGAATATCTTCTTCAAGCAGGTTGTTCAGTGAGGGGTCTATCTGGAAATTTTTTAACGAGTCATGCAGCTGGCGTGTTAACTTACCTACTTCCGCAAATAACTCTGATGAACCCGGCACAGCCAGTTGCTGTACCAATTCGTTGGCAGAGTCATGCTCACCCATTTCCAACAGCTGTACCAGCTCCCGGGCCTGGTCCAGAGAAATTAAAGGCGCCGTAATTGCAGACATGGCTATGCTCCTTTGTCAGTTACGGTTAGCCGATGCGTTCAAATACTTTAGCTAACTTCTCTTGCAGCGTGGCTGCAGTAAAGGGTTTGACGATATAACCGTTTACGCCGGCCTGAGCCGCAGCGATGATTTGTTCTTTCTTTGCTTCTGCCGTTACCATCAGCACCGGGATATGCTTTAACTTGGCATCAGCACGGATAGCACGCAACAAGTCTATTCCCTGCATGCCGGGCATATTCCAGTCTGTTACCACAAAATCAAAGTCACCGTTTTGCAGCATAGGCAAGGCAGTGCTGCCATCGTCTGCTTCAGACACATTCGTAAAGCCAAGGTCACGCAACAGGTTTTTTATAATTCGTCTCATGGTTGAAAAATCATCTACCACAAGAATCTTCATGTTTTTATCCAAAATCCCCTCCGACGAGATATTATTGTTATCTCAGAATAGGTTACAACCAATCCTGCATTCTGGCTTTTAACCTGATTAATGCCTGACTATGAATTTGACTAATCCTGGACTCACTGACATTCAGCACAGCCCCGATCTCTTTCAAGTTTAGCTCGTCATTATAATACAGCGAAAGTACTAATGCTTCACGCTCAGGTAAATTACTGATTGTTTTCGCTAAATCCTGGTGGAAAGTTTCATTTGCCTGGGTTTCATACAAATGATCACTGTCTGTATCACCGGATGTTACCAATACATCTGCCGAAATCCCGAGGTCTTCAATACCAATAACTCTGCCGCTACTGATATCGTTAAGCATATGATGGTATTCATCTATAGATATATCAAGTTTTTCAGCAACTTCTGTATCTTTAATATCACGACCATATTCAGCTTCCAGCCCGGCGATGGTTTCCGCTATCAATCTGGCATTACGATGTACCGAGCGTGGTGTCCAATCACCACGGCGCATCTCATCGAGCATGGCACCGCGGATACGGATGCCGGCGAAGGTTTCAAAGCTGGCCCCTTTGCTGCCGTCAAAATTCTTTGCCGCTTCAATCAGGCCAATCATACCGGACTGAATAAGGTCGTCGGCCAGCACGCTGGCGGGTAACCTTGCCATTAAATGGTAAGCGATACGTTTAACCAAAGGCGCGTGACGTTCGACCAACTGCTGCATATGGTCAACACCGCCATAAGCTGCAACTTTACTGTTCACGCGATCCCCCGATCAACCTGAGGCTGCACCAATTGCTCCAGAAAAAACTCCAAATGGCCGGATGCCGTTGCCGGTAGTGGCCACTTGCCGGCTTTTAATGCCAGGCTTTTAATTGCCATGCTGGCCGGTGTCTTCGGAAACGCTTCGACAAAGCCTTTTTGCTTACGCGCAGCTTTGCGTACGTTTTCGTCGTACGGGATAGTAGCGACCAATTCCAGACTTATATCAAGAAAACGATCGGTTACGCGGGTTAATTTGGCAAACAGCTCCTGGCCTTCTTTTAAACTACGCACCATATTGGCGACAATTTTGAATTTTTCCACCCCATGATCGCGACTGAGAATTTTCATCAGTGCATAAGCATCGGTAATCGATGAGGGCTCATCACATACCACCACCATCACATCCTGGGATGCGCGGGAAAAGCTTAATACCATGTCGGAAATACCGGCTGCCGTATCCACCAGTAATACATCTACCGGGGTTTTTAATTCACTGAAAGCGCGGATAAGGCCGGCATGCTCTGCCGGTGCCAGCTCGGTCATATTTTGCGAGCCGGATGTAGCGGGGATAATTTTGATGCCGAAGGGGCCGTCAATAATAATGTCGTCAAGCCCGACGTCACCTGCCAATACATGCGACAGGTTTTTTTCTACTCTAAGGCCCAACATAACGTCACAATTGGCCAGGCCAAGGTCGGCATCCAGCACCAGCACTCTTTTGCCCATCTGAGCCAGTGCCATGGCAAGATTCAGCGTAACGTTGGTTTTACCCACGCCGCCCTTGCCACCGGTAATTGATATTACTTTTACCATCTGCTTATTCATTTTTCTCAGGCCATTGGCTTGATCGTCGATATTGTCATGACTATGCATAGGTTCCGTCCGCGCGGCTCATCTCATCGTTATACCACTGATGACCCGTACTACTGTGTGCGATTCGTAATTTTTCTGCCTGCTGCACCATAAGGCGGGCCTCGGCAACTGCTATATCTTCAGGTACGCGTTGACCATTGGTCAGGTAACTGACAGGTAACGCATTCTGAATAGCAACATTGATGACTTCACCTAAGCTTAAGCATTCATCAAGTTTGGTGAAAATACAACCAGACAAAGGTATGCGTTTGAAATGTGTCACGCTTTCCTGCATAACCCTAGCCTGCGCTGTGGCAGACAATACCAGATAACTTTTTATTTTGACACGACTATTATGCACCAAACCGGCAAGTTTTTCCGCTAAACGTACGTCACGCTGACTCATACCGGCCGTGTCGATTAATATCAGTTTACGTTGTTGTAACTGATTAATTAACAACGCTAACTCGTCACTGTCTTTGGCTTGCTTCACCGGACAACCAATAATACGGCCAAACGTAGCCAATTGCTCATAAGCACCGATACGGTAGCTGTCAGTGGTAATAAGCGCGACCTGGTCGGCGCCGTGCCGCTTGGCAAACTCAGCCGCTAATTTGGCGACAGTAGTGGTTTTGCCCACCCCGGTGGGCCCTACCAGCGCAATCAGGCCGCCACGGCGTAAAATATCGTCATTGGTGGTGCTAAGCTGCCCGGCTAACAATTCCAATGCTGCATCCCACGCATCTGCACTGTTTAGCTCTTCCGGCATAAAACACGCCAGTTGATCGGCTACCTGCTCAGACAACCCCAATTGTTGTAAGTTCTCTATCACCAAAGCCCGTACCGGTTCGCGCCGTGCCAGGTCTTGCCACATTAAGCCTGATACCTGATGCTGCAGCAGTTGCCGCATCGACAGCATCTCGTTGCGCATTGCATCCATTTGCTGCTGCACTAATTTAGCTTGTTGCTCCTGCTGCTTGCTGATCTCGGTCAGCTGCACGCTGCTAACACCCTGTGCCACGCCGGAAGTTTGACGCTCAAACTGTGCGCTACGCGGCGCTTGTTGCTGTGCTTGTGGTTTAGCTGCTGTCTGAGCATTCACCTGCTGCTTAATCATCTGCCGTGCCAGCAGGGCTTTTAGTGAGTCGGCCGGCGCTTCAGCGGCGCTATCAGACTCAGCGGTATTAATCTGGTTATCATCGTCGGCTACCGTTACGGCAAAGCGCGGCTCAGCACGTTTTTCCACTGCCGGCGCTGCTTTAACGGCAGCTGCGGCATCATGATCAATCGCCGCAACAATTTCCACGCCACCGGCCACTTTTTTATTTGACAAAATAATGGCGTCAGGACCAAGGAACTCTTTTACCTCGGTTAAGGCAGTACGCATATCTTTTGCCACAAAGCGTTTGATTTTCATCAGTTAACTCCTAGTTTGCCTGGCCAATAACGCTGACAATACGAATTTGTTTATCGTCGGGTATTTCCTGATAGGACAATACCCGCAACCCTGGTATGGTGTACTTCACGAATCGTGCCATAACTGAGCGTAAAATTCCTGACGTTAACAATACGGCGCTGTCACCGCTCAGTTCCTGGTTTTGATGCGCGTCCTGCAGCGATTGCTGAATGCGATCGGCCAGGCCCGGTTCAATGCCCGCGCCATCGTTGCCGGCCGCCTGCATCGACTGATGCAGCATTTGCTCCAGCTCCGGCGCAAAGGTAATAACCGGGATTTCTTTACGGCTGCCGCCTACTTCCTGCACGATCAAGCGGCGCAGCGCAATACGACAGGCGGCGGTTAACACATCCACATCCTGGCTCTTGGCTCCGTATTCCACCAGGGTTTGCACTATGGTGCGCATATCACGGATAGGCACACCTTCCTGCAGCAGGTTTTGCAGCACTTTAACGACAGTGGTTAATGCCAGCGTGTCCGGCACCAGGCCTTCTACCAGTTTGGGTGAATGTTTTGCCAGCATATCCAGCAGGTTCTGCACCTCTTCATGCCCCAACAAGCTGGCAGCATGATTGGTTAAAATCTGGCTTAAATGTGTCGCCACCACAGTTGCCGCATCTACTACGGTGTAACCCAGTGTTTGCGCGTGCTCGCGCTGATCTTTGGCTATCCATACCGCGTCCAGGCCAAAGGCCGGGTCTTTGGTAGCCACACCTTTTACCGTGCCAAATACCTGGCCCGGGTTAATCGCCAGTTCGTTGTCGTGGCGCAGCTCGCCCTCGCCACTGGTTACCCCCATTAAGGTCATCCGGTAGCTGTTAGGTTCCAGGTCCAGATTATCGCGGATGTGTACAGCCGGGATAAGAAAGCCCAGCTCTTGCGACAGTTTTTTCCGTACGCCTTTGATGCGGCTTAACAGTTCGCCGCCCTGGGCTTTATCTACCAGTGGGATCAAGCGGTAACCCACCTCAAGGCCAATGGTATCGACGCCCTGCACATCATCCCAACCAATTTCTTTTACGACACCCGACTCTACCGGCGTTAATTCTGCCGTGTTACGGCTTACCAATTCAGCCTGTTGCTGCTGGCCGCGCTTATGCATCAGATAAGCCATGCCGCCTACCACGGCAGCTAAGGTTAAAAAGGCAAAATGCGGCATGCCGGGCACAATACCCATTAAGGTCAGTACGCCGGTGGCGACAAACAACACTTGTTTGTTACCCAGCTGAGCGGTCATTTGCTCGCCCATATTTTCCGACTTGTTCTGCCGCGTAACGATAATGGCAGTACCGATAGACAGCAGCAGTGCCGGTATTTGCGCCACCAGACCATCACCAATGGTCAGCAGGGTATAAATCTCCATTGCCTGGCCAAACGATAAGCCGTGCTGGATCATGCCGATAAACAAACCGCCTACCAGGTTGATCACCAAAATAACGATACCGGCGATGGCATCGCCTTTCACAAATTTACTGGCACCGTCCATCGAGCCGTAAAAGTCGGCTTCACTGGTTACTTCATCACGGCGTTTGCGCGCATCTTCCTGAGTAATCAGACCGGAGTTTAAATCGGCGTCAATCGCCATCTGCTTGCCGGGCATCGCATCAAGGGTAAAGCGGGCTGATACTTCAGCAATACGGCCGGCACCTTTGGTTACTACCACAAAGTTGATGATGATTAAAATTAAGAACACCACTATACCAACAGCATAGTTACCGCCGATAACCACAGAGCCAAAGGCCTCGATAACTTTACCGGCAGCATCGCCACCGTTGTGGCCCTCAAGCAACACCACCCGGGTACTGGCTACATTCAGCGCTAAGCGCATAATGGTAGCAACCAGCAAAATAGCGGGGAAAGCGCCGAAGTCCAGCGGCCGCATGGTGTACACCGTCACCAGCAACACGATAAGCGCCAGCGAGATATTAAAAGAGAACAGCATGTCCAGCAGCATCGGCGGTAGCGGCAGCACTACCATTGCCAGTGCAGCGAGGATAAATAGCGGCGTACCCAGGCCTTTTGCAAAAGCAAAACGGGAGCGATCAAACTTAGTGAAGTAACCGGCTAACTGCATAACAACCCTGACAGTAAATTGGCGCAATACAGGGTGTCAGCAAGAAGTGTTCCAAAACGTGCAAGCCATTGCGTAACTGCACGTTTTGTTTAACGCAGGAGGCAGAATTAGTGGCGGTAATCTTCGGGGATTGGCAGTTCTTTCGCCAGAGTTTTCGGCCGGCTGCCTTTGCCTTTTTTATACATCTTCAGCTGATACACATAGGCCAACACCTGGGCTACTGCAGCGAATAACTGCTCCGGAATAGGATGATCCAGTTGGGTGGTGTAAAAAATGGAACGTGCCAGGCCGGGTGATTCAATTACCGGCACTTTATGCTCATTACCTATTTTACGGATATGCATCGCCACTTCGTCCACACCTTTTGCTACAACTACCGGCGCACGGAACTTGCCCTGGTCATATTTCAGCGCTACCGCATAGTGGGTTGGGTTGGTAACGATAACATCGGCTTTGGGCACTTCCTGCATCATGCGTTTCATCGACATTTGCATTTGTGTGCGACGAATACGGGCTTTAATTTGTGGATCGCCCTCGGCGTTTTTATGCTCGTCTTTAATTTCCTGCAGCGACATTTTCAGCTGCTTAATATGGTTCCACTTTTGGTAGGGCGCATCCACCACGGCTATCACCGATACGCTGGAGCACAAGCCTAAAAACAACCAGGCTAAAAAATACAGCGCCGATTCAATATTATTCGGCTCGCTCATTAAAGACAGCGCCATAATGTCAAAGAAAAACATTTTCAGCAGCAGATAGGCAATGCCCACTACCACTATAACTTTGAGAATACTCTTTAACAGCTCCACCAATGCCTGCAAGCCAAACATCCGTTTAAAACCTTTCATCGGACTCATCTTACTGGCTTTTGGCCCTGCGGCCTGCCAGCTGAAATTAAAACCACCAAGCAGAGTGTTGCCAATAAAAGCAGCGATTAAAATAATCAGAAAAATACCGGCCAACGGCGGCACGATCCGCTCCCCCACCGCGCCCCAGGCAGTAAACATCGAGTTGGTCTCAAACATATCTTTTTGGTCCAACCGCAACATGCGCTGACCAATATCCAGCACTGCCGTGGCCAGCATTTTGCCAAACATCAGGATCGCCGCCGCGCTGCCGATTAACACAAATGCTGTGCCTAAATCCTTCGAGCGGGCTATCTGGCCCTTTTCCGCTGCGTCTTGCAGCTTCTTCGGCGTGGGCTGTTCGGTCTTTTCGGTGCTTTCATCTGCCATAGCAACGCCCTGTGTTTAACAGCCAATCAGCCGGCAGCTGTAGTCAATTGCATGCTGCCACTGTTTGTCGTAATGGAATAAAAAGGTATCCAGCGTTAACCATAAAATGGTTAAGCCGGCCAGCATAGTTACCGGAAAACCGATAGAGAAAATATTCAGCTGTGGTGCCGCCCGCGTCATAATGCCAAACGATAAGTTTACCGTCAGCATTGATACTATCGGCGCCAGCGCAATCGCCAGGGCGGTAGCAAACATCCAGCCGCCAAACTCTATTACCGTCCGGTAACTGGTCACGTCCCACCACTGGCCGTTAATCGGCAGGGTGTCAAAGCTGAATACCAGCATTTGGATCATGATTAAATGGCCATCGAAAATCCAAAACAACAGGGTAGCCAAAATCAGGTAGAACTGACCGATAGCCGGCACATTGACACCGCTGGCCGGGTCTACCATAGAGGCAAAACCCAAACCGGTTTGCGTGGCCAGCAGCTGCCCCGCCAGCACAAAAGTGGTAATAAACATCAGTGATATAAAGCCCAGTGCAAAACCAATTAACAGTTGCAACAGCACTTCTAAAAACATTTGGCCGGACATCAGGTTAGGGTTAGCCACCGGCGGCAGTGTTGGCATAATAATCAGTGTGATCATGACTACCAACCCGGTTTTAATCCGCATAGGTACATTGCGCACCCCAATACCGGCCATAATTAAAAACATGCCGGTAACGCGACACAGCGGCAGTAAATAGTCCGCGATGGTTTGCATTAGCAGTTGCAGCGGAAAGTCCATTGCCGTTACCCTACCACGGTAGGAATACTCAGGATCAGCTCATGGGTGTATTCCATAATCACCCGCGTCAACCAGTGGCCGCCGAAAATAAGCGCCAATAAGGTGACAATTAAGCGTGGCAAAAAGCTTAAAGTTTGTTCGTTAATCGAGGTTGCCGCCTGAAACACGGCCACAATTAACCCGACAAACAACGATGGCAGAATAATGGCGCTAACCAGCAAAATCACCAAAAACAGCGCATCACGCAACACATCAACAAACACCTCAGGGCTCATGTGCCTACTCCGTAACTGGTGGCCATGGTGCCCATCACCAGCAGCCAGCCGTCAACCAATACAAACATCATCAGCTTAAACGGCAGTGAGATAATCATTGGCGACAGCATCATCATACCCATGGCCATCAGTACGCTGGCTACCACCAGGTCGATAATCAAAAACGGGATAAACAACATAAAGCCAATTTGAAAAGCGGTTTTCAGCTCGCTGGTAATAAAAGCCGGAATAACAATGGTAATGGGGTAATCCTGCGGTGAAGCAGCAATCTCATGGCCGGCTATCTGAGCAAAAGTATCCAGATCCTTGGTACGGGTTTGATGCAGCATAAAGGCTTTAACCGGCGCAATTGCCGCGTCCAGTGCCTGTACCGGCGAAATTTCTTCACTCAGGTAGGGCTGAATGGCCGTGTCGTTAACCGTTTTAAATACCGGCGCCATAATAAAAAAGGTCAGAAACAGCGTAATGCCGATTAACACCTGATTCGACGGCGATTGTTGCAAACCTATAGCCTGGCGCAAAATAGCCAACACTACGATAATGCGGGTAAAGCTGGTCATCATAATGACCATGGCAGGAATAAAGCTCAGTGCTGTCATCATCGCCAGCACTTGCAGCGTTACGCTGTATTGCTGACTGCCGTCGGCAGCGGTGGTTACGGTAACGGCTGATAAGGCACCGTTATCAGCCAGAACATCGGGGCTCAGCAGCAGGGCCAGCACCACGAACAACAGTCGCAACATAGTTCACACTATTTTTTGAGTAAAGATTGCAACTGTGTATGAAAGTCTGATGCCAACTTTTCTTCAGGCAGGGAATTTTCCAGTTCAAACAGTAAATTTATGCTGTGTGCCGTAACACCCAAAACTCGCTGTTTTCCTTGCATTTCAATAACTAACAAGCGCTCTTTTGGCCCAAGCGGCATACTGGAAATAATTTTTATATGCCGGCTACCGGGCAGGCGCAGCGTCAATTTTTTGAACGCCCAACCCAGCGCAATCACAATAGCAACCACTATGGCCAACGACAGCGCCATTTTTCCTAATCCCAACCCGGCCGCAGGGCGCTCGCCGTCACCGGCTTGCGCTTTAGCGCTAAGCGCCGGGATGCTGTTCTGCGTGCCACCGTCTGCCGGTTTTGCCGGCGCAGCTGTGGTATGCGGCTGCGCTGCTGCCTGCCCCGCGACTTCGGTTTGTGTCGCCGTTTCAGGTTCGGGCTCTGCTTGTGCCTGCTGCTGTTGTGCCGCCGGCGTTGTGCTGTCGGCCGCTACGACGCCTGGCAACATCAACCACAATAGCGTTAAAACATAGAATATTCGCATTAACGTAACTTCTTAATCCGTTCAATCTGGCTTATTACATCAGTCAGGCGAATACCAAACTTGTCGTTTACTACTACGACTTCGCCATGGGCAATCAGGGTGCCGTTAACCAGCACATCCAACGGCTCACCCGCTACCCGCTCTAACTCCACCACCGAGCCCTGGTTCAGCTGCAGTAAGTTGCGGATACTGATTTTAGCGCGGCCCACTTCCATTGAAATGGTAACCGGAATGTCTAAGATGGTATCCAGCTTACGTTTCTCATCTACCGTAATATCGGCTTTTTCGTCACGTAACTCTTCCAGCTCAACAGCTTCTGCACCGTCGTCCCCGCCTTCGGCTTCAGCCATTGCTGCCGCCCATTCGTCCATCGTATCTTTATCATCAGCCATGTTACTTACCTTCTATCGCGATCTGACAAGTTCAGATCGGCCTCTAATTCAGAAATGTCGGCATCGCTGTCCAGCCGACGCCCGCCTTTAGTGAACACATGCATCTCAGATTTCACTGATTCAGGCCGCTTAATCTTTTCAATAATTTTCAGCGCCGCATGCTCGCGTGAGCGCCCCAGTTTTGCTCTGTAGGTTGGCAAGTCTTCCACTAACACCGTAATATGGTCCGGCATTTCAATCGGTATAATATCACCGGCCTGTAACTCCATGATCTGGCGCAGCGACAGGTCGAAATCCATCATTTTGGTAGTTAAGTCTACCTTTACATCCATAATTTCGTCGCGCAACGCCTTACTCCAACGCAAGTCGGTATCTTCTTTATCGCTTTGCACCCCTGCATCGAGCAATTCACGGATCGGTTCCAGCATGGAATACGGCAGGGCCACGTGGAAGTCACCACCTCCGCCGTCCAGCTCAATGTGGAACGAGCTTATTACCACCACTTCGGTCGGGCTGACAATATTCGCCATGGCCGGGTTTACTTCTGAGTCCAGGTACTCAAAGGACACATCCATTACCGGCGCCCAGGCTTCTTTGTAATCCTCAAAAATCAGTTTCAGCAGCATCTGAATAATACGCCGCTCGGTGGGCGTAAACTCGCGACCTTCAATTTTGGCATGATAACGGCCATCACCGCCGAAGAAGTTATCCACCAGAATAAACACCAACCGCGCTTCCATAGTAATAAGGCCGGTGCCTTTTAACGGCCGGAACCGCACCATGTTGAGACTGGTAGGAACAAACAGCGTGTGCACGTACTCACCGAACTTAATCATCTGCACGCCGTTAATCGACACTTCTGCGGTACGGCGCATCATATTAAACAAACTAATGCGCATATGCCGTGCAAAACGCTCGTTTACCATCTCCAGCGTTGGCATACGGCCACGCACAATACGATCCTGCGACGAGAAATCGTATTCCATGGCAGAGCGGCCCCGGCCACCGCCGGAGTCGTCTATTTCTTCTTCTTCGACGTCATCAACACCATGTAACAGCGCATCAATTTCATCTTGTGACAGTAAATCGGTCACGGCTGCTCACTCTTATTGCATTACAAAACCGGTGAAAAGTACTTCATCCACTACCACCGAGCCCACCACTTCAATCATGGCTTGTTGTAAATCACTTAACGCTTTATTTTTCAGTGCATCACGCCCTGCTACAGTAACCAGCTCATCGGCATTGGCCGAACTGAACGTTTGCAGCAAACTGCCTTCTATCAGCGGAATATGCCGCATAGCAATAGTTTCATTGTTACTGCCCCGTACCATTAGCTGCACTTTAATTTGCACCATGCGATCGCGCGAAGCCCCGGGTACATTAAACACAAAAGGCCGCGGCATCGGCACATAAAGTGCGTTGCCTTTAGCCTGGCCGGCGCCATCATTTGCTGCAACCTGACCACCGTCACCACTGCTGCCGGCAGTACCGGTATCACTACCGCCGGAAAACAGCATAAATCCCACTACTGCCAACACGATAACAAGCACTGCGCCGCCGGCTATAAACAACAATTTTTTCTTTTTGCCACCATCGGCTATAACTAAGTCTTTTTCTGCGGCCATGTCATGCTACCTGTGAGTTTATTTGGCATTATTATGCTCATCTGTCGCCGGCAATGTAAATCACCGCCGGCGAATTTGCGCCGTTAGCAGCTTTTATGCGTAATAATCCACCAGACGCTCACTGACTACCGCCGTTACCTCCACGGCACCGGCCATTGGCCCGCCCTCATCTGCTGCGCCCTGCTGTGCCCCGCTGCCGCCATTATTATCCCGGGCTAACTGACGCTCCTGCTGCTGTTGCGTTTGCTGCTGCACATTACCCTCGCTAAGCGCTATGCCCTGCTGCTGCAACATCTCACGTAAACGCGGCAACTGTTGCTCTAACAGCTCTTTAGCTTGCGGCTGTTGCACGATAAATTGCACAGACGCCTGGTCTTGCTGCATGTCTATTTTGATCTGCATTTGGCCAAGCCCGGCCGGGTCAAGTCGGATTTCAGCCACCTGAATATTCTGCCGCACCATCAGGCTAACCCGTTCCCGCAATTGCCCCGCAGCATCTTGCTGCAATAAATTCAGACTTTGTTTTAACTGCTCTGCCGGTGCTTTGGCTGCCGTTTTTTGCAGTGTAGCTTGTTGCCGCTGCTCAGCTACCTGCAAGTTATGGCTAAAGGCGGCTTCGCTGCGATGGGTACCGGCCTGCTCCGGTACAGCTTTTAGCGCCATATTGTTATCTTGCGCTAACAACTGGCTATCGGTAATTGCCTGTGCCCCGGGGTTACGCTGCTGCTGATGCTGTTGCTCTGTATTATGTTTATCAGCAGCATTGCTGGTTTGTGATTTAGCGCCACTCTCTGCACCAGCCGTGGCAGTGGCAGCGCCTTTCCCGCTTAGATGGCTTTTATCTGCCGGGTTAACTGCTACGTCGGCTTTTACCTTATCACCAACTACCGCTTCCGGCTTTAATGTCGCGGCCTGTTGTTGTGCTTGTGCTGCAGTATTTTGCCCGGCGCTTTGTTCATTATCTTGTGCATTACGTTGGCCACTGCTTAGCTGCGTGCTTTGCTCAGCACCGGCTTTGGCATTAAGCTCTGCCGGTACAGCTTTAACCTCTGTTGCTGCACTGCTATCTGCTTTGCTGTCAGCACCACTTTCGTCTGCGCTCAGCATAGCTTGCTTGCCGGCTTTATCTGCAGCGGCTGCGCCAGCTTCCGGCTCTGCCTGTGCAGCAGGCTGCTTTGTTTCTTGCGCCGCTGCAGATACCGCAGCTTGCTGTTTTGCGGTTAAGGTTACAGCAGCGCTGTCATCTGTCTCTGTAATGGTATCCGTGTCTGCTTCTGCATCAGCGCTATTTTCGCTTTGCGTTTGCAACAAAGCACTGAGCTGCTTATCAGTAGCTTTGCTGTCGCCATCTGCCGGCGCTTTATCTTTCAGGGCAATTTGGCCCAGCAGACTGGCCGTGAGCAATATTGCCTCCGCATCGGCATCTTCAAGGGTTATTTCGCCGGACTGACCGGCAAGTGGCAGGCCGGTATCATCGGTTAACGGCTCTGCACCGGCATCAGCAGCTTTAGCAGCCGCCAGCGCCTGGCTGATCCCCGACAATAAGCTGATGCCGGCAGGAAGTTGCCGCACAGCTCCGCCAGGCGTTTTGCCGCCTGGCGCCGATACTTTGTCGCCGGTGGAGGGCGCCAGGCCACTGAGCAATTCGCCAAAAGCGTTACCACCGTCTGACTCAGCCCCGGCCTCAGCCGTAGCGGCATCGAAGCGCAGTGCCTGGTCAGCACCGCTCATCAGCGTAGATAATTGTAAGCCCTGTGCCATACCACTCTCCCGTTTACCGGCAACACTGTGCCGGATTTATGTTGTACTACCCTAACCACAAGGTGATAGCCGGTTACATTCAAAATTCAGGCCAGAATATAAAAGCGCTACTGTAACCGCTCTGCAGCAAGACGGCGCATAAACAGCTGGCTGGCATATTCATCGGCATTGCGCTGCTCTTGTTGCAGCTGTTTTTGCAACTCTGCAGCGTCATTGCGTTGCACCAATAATTCCAGCGCCTTACGTTTTTTCTGCATGGCTAACCAGCTTTGTTTGCGCTGCTCTGCTGCTGCTTTGGCCTGTTGTACCGCCCGGCCTTGTTGTTGTATTGCCTGGTCCAGTTTGCCGATAAAGCTGACAAACTGGTTATACTGCCGGCTTTGTAACCCGGCACTACCCTGCTGCTGGCTTTGTTGAATATATTCAGTACGGTAGTTAGCCAGGCCCTGATACTTCATTTGCGCCTGCTGATAAAACTGCTGCGCTTTAACAAAGTGCGCCTGTAATTTCTCTTCTCTGTCCTGCTGAATTTTAATCAGCATAGTAAAGCGCTGGTTTATCATAAGCCGTTATTCCCGGTTAACGGCACCAACCGTGCCAGGCCCTGCAAACTGTCATCATAGCCAACTACTTCGTGCATACCTTGCTGCAAAAAGCGATTAATGTTCGGCATCATACCAATGGCTTTATCTAACTGCGGATCACTGCCACGCACATAGGCGCCAATGGCGATTAAGTCTTTGCTTTGCTGAAAACCGGAATACAACTGCTTTAAGGTGCGGGCCATTTGTTGGTGCTCAAGGCTGGTAACTGCCGGCATAACCCGGCTGATGGATTTTTCCACGTCTACCGCCGGAAAATGGCCGGCGTCGGCCAACGCCCGTGACAATACTATATGGCCATCCAGAATCGCACGCGATGCATCGGCTATCGGATCCTGCAGATCATCACCTTCCGATAACACGGTATAAAACGCTGTGATAGAGCCCTGGCTACCACTGCCGTTGCCGGCGCGCTCTACCAGTGCCGGTAATTTGGCAAACACCGATGGCGGATAACCTTTGGTGGCCGGCGGCTCCCCTACGGCCAGCGCAATTTCACGCTGCGCCTGAGCGTAGCGGGTTATAGAGTCAATCAACAGCAGCACATCCAGGCCCTGGTCACGGAAATACTCGGCTACCTGTACTGCTGTTTCGCAGCCTTTTAACCGCATCAGCGGCGAGACATCGGCCGGGGCTGCGATAACCACCGAACGGGCTTTACCCTCGTCACCGAGGATTTCATCAATAAATTCTTTCACTTCGCGGCCGCGCTCGCCCACCAGACCAACTACAATAACATCGGCGCTGGTGCCGCGCGTCATCATGCCCAGCAACACGCTTTTACCCACACCGGAGCCTGCAAATAAGCCCATGCGCTGGCCTTTGCCAACCGTAAGCATGCTGTTGATAGAGCGCACGCCAACATCCAGCGGCTGTTTAATCGGCCGGCGCTGCAGCGGATTAATCGGTTTGCCTTTAGCGCCACCATACTGCTGTGCAGCAATAGGGCCTTTACCATCAAGCGGTGTGCCCATGCCGTCAATCACGCGGCCGAGTAAACTCATACTCAGCGGTACGCCTTTAAAATTCAGCAGCGGCGTTACCTTAGCGCCAGGCACCACCCCGGACACATCATCTTTGGGCATCAGGTAAATCCGCTCGTTAGCAAAACCCACCACCTCTGCCATAATGGCGCCGCGGGCGGTTTCGACACTGCAGGCCTGGCCAATGGCGGCGCTGCAGCCGGTGGCTTCCAGCGTCAGGCCGACCACCCGCACCAAATGCCCGGCCACCGCCGGCTTGGAGCTATGCACGTAGTTGTGCTGTTGTTGCAAAAAACGGCTTAAGGTGTCGCTGCTGGCCATGTTTTATTCCTCAACATCCGGCTGCCCGGCGTGCTGCTGCAGCTGTAAGAAATGCTCAAGGCTGCTTTGCAGCCGCTGGTTTAACGAACGGTCAACACTGGACTGGCTGCTTTGCACCAAACAACCGCCCTGCTCTACAGCAGGTTCAGCGCGCAGTTGCCAGCCGCGCTGCTGTATATCTTCTTTGCTGTAGTGCTGTTCTATAATGGCGATATCGGCCGGATTGAGTTTGATCAGCAGTTGCTTAGCATCTAACGGCAGCGCTGCCGTGGCCTCTGCCAACGCCTGTAATATCACCTGCGAATTAGTTTTGACTTCAACCGCAATAACCGCTTGTGCCATTGCCAGGCTCAGTTGCAGCAATTGCTGTTGTACCTGTTCGTCGACATTGGCCAGCGGCTGCTGCAGTTGGTCCAGCAAGGCGGTTAACTGTTGCAACTTTTCCTGCAGTTCGGTTTCGCCCTGAGCCAGGCCCTGCTTTTTACCCTCTGCTACGCCCTGCGCCAAACCATCTTGCTGGCCTTGTTCACGCCCTTCAGCATAGCCTTTACTGAAACCGTCCTCTTTGCCCACGGCAAAGCCTTCATCGTAAGCGGCCTGACGCATTTGCTCCATATCTTCTGCTGTCAAAGGTTTGACAACCAGCTCTTCGTCTTCTTCCTGCCGTGCTGCGCGGGCAACCGGCCGGGTTTTATTCAGCGCATTGGTGCGCAGCGGATCTAACTGCTTGTCAGATGTCAGCTCCGGCGTTTGCCATTGCTTCAACTGCTCATCGGTGGCTTCATCCGGCGAAAACGGCCGTTTATATTTAAAGGCGTCATCAATCATGGTACGGCTCATTTAACTTAGAGGAAGTCATCGCCACCGCCGCTGCCCAGCATAATTTCACCGGCGTCAGACAAGCGCCGCGCTGTGGACAGAATTTCTTTTTGTGCCGCTTCAACGTCACTAACCCGTACCGGCCCCATGGCCTCCAGATCATCCTGCAGCAGTTCTGCTGCCCGTTTTGACATATTCTTGAAGATTTTCTCTTTTAAGTTTTCGTCGGTGCCTTTCAGTGCCTTCATCAGCACATCCTGCTGAATTTCACGCAGCAAAGTTTGAATACCACGGTCATCCACATCCACCAGGTTCTCAAATACAAACATCAGATCCTGAATTTGCTGCGCCATTTCTTCGTCATGCTCACGGATAGAATCCATCAGCTGGCCTTCAATATTGGTATCCATATAGTTGAGGATATCGGCAGCCGCTTTTAAGCCGCCCATTTTCGCTGTTTGTGTACCGGCCTGACCGGCAAACTGTTTCTCCATAATTTCGTTTAACTCCTGCAATGCTGCCGGCTGTACTTCTTCCAGGTTGGCAATACGCATGGTTAGATCCAGCCGCACTTTTTCCGGGAACTGCGACAGAATTTCCGCCGATTGTTCCGGCTCCAGATAAGACAATACAATGGTTTGGATCTGCGGGTGTTCGTTGCGGATAATATTGGCAACCTGCTTGGAGTCCATCCACTTCAATGAATCCAGGCCTTTAGCTCCGCCGCCCAGCACTATCTGGTCAATCAGGTTAGCGGCTTTTTCTTCACCCAGCGCTGCGGTTAAAGCACGCTTGATAAACTCTTCGCTCTGGAAGCCGATGGTGCTGAAATTCTGGATCTGTTCAATAAACAAACGGTGCACAGCAGAGATTTTCGCCTGGTTCAGATCGGTCATCTGCGCCATGGCCAAACCCACTTTCTGCACTTGCTTCGGCTCCAGGTGTTTTAAAATTTGCGCAGCATCTTCTTCTGACAAGCTCAGCAGTAAGATGGCGGCTTTTTCAACACCGTCCAGTTTACCTACGTCAAAGGCAGGTTTTGTTGCTTCTATGCTACTCATCTTCAGCCAACCAGTTTTTCACTACCAGAGAGGATAATTCCGGCTCATTTGCTACCAGAGCCCGAACTGCGCGTAACAAGTCATCATCACCATGCAGGTCCGGCAACATCAGGGTGCCATCTGCGGCAAAGCCCACAGCGTTCTCATCAAAAGATGAGCTTAGCATGTCGATAGTATCATCCCCTAAATCCAGCCCGCTGCTCAGTGCATTTTCATCATAAGCATCTTTGGTATCTTCAGGGTAAATCAGTTTTTTCAGCATCGGCCGCACTATGGCCAAAATCAGCACGATAATGATCAGGCCGCCAATGGCCAACCGCACCACGCGCAGGAACCAGTCTTCTTCATAAAATGCCGGTACGGATTCTTCTACCACAGCCTCTTTCATAAAGGGTACGGAGATCACTTCGATCATGTCACCGCGCTGCGCATCGAAACCAACACCGCCCTGCAACAAGCGGCGGATGTTCGCCAGCTCGGCCTGAGCACGCGGTTGCGGTTCACCGTTTTCGCCGGCAACATAATCAATTGCCACCGACACACTCAAGCGGCGGATCACGCCGCTTTGCTGGGAAATGTGGCTGATAGTGGTATCCAGCTCGTAATTACGGGTGGCTTCTTTGTGATTGCGGCCAGGCACCACCGGCTGGGCGTTACCGCCGGTTGCCTGCTCCGGAATGTTGGAGTTTAGCGGCGGCTGGTTAGACAACGCGCCCGGAATACCACCACTTAAACCACCGACACTGTTTTCTTCAATGGTCATTTCACTGCGCACGGCCGGCAAATCGGGGTTAAAACGCTTTTGCGTTTGCTCGGTAGCGGTAAAGTCCATATGTAAATCGACCTGAGCGGTATAGTTACCATAGCCCAGCACCGGCATTAAAATAGAGTCGACTTTCTGGCGGTATTCTTCTTCACGGGTGCGCTGCAGCTCGTATTCTTTACGGGTACGGGCTGAGCTGGCATCCTGAGAACCGCTGTTTAATAAGCGGCCGTTCTGATCCGTTACTGTTACTCTGGAGGGCGATAACCCCTGCACAGCAGAGGCCACGATATCGACGATGGCATCCACTTCGCTGTCACGCACCATAGTGCCACCACGGGCGGTAACCAACACCGTAGCCGACGGCAGTTTTTCTACCCTGGCAAAGACGTTTTCTTTCGGAATAGCCAGCAACACCCGCGCCCGCGAGATACTTTGTAATTCTTCAATGGTGCGGGCCAGTTGTTGCTCACGGCTGTGCTTTAACCGTTCCATTTCCAGCCGTTGGCTAACGCCGAAGCCGCTGTCCTGCAGCAAAAACTCGGTTCCGCTGGAAGGCTCTTTCGCCAAACCGGCACGGGATAATGACAGTTTAATATTCTGGAACTGATCTTCAGCTACCATGATCACATTGCCTTCGAGCTTGTAATCAATTTTCTGCGCATCTAAATGGTCCAGCGTCTGGATCAGCTCCTGGGTTTGAAATGTGCCCAGCGGGCGCATTTCCGGTTGTCGCGCCCACATGATAATTAAGATAGCGATGGCCAGACAGATGGTCAGTGCGACAATCAGCGTAATCTGCCGCACCAGGTCCATGCCACCCAGTGAGCCGACAAAGCCCGGTTTTTGTTCCTGTTGCTCGCCGCTGTTGTAGTCGTTGCCTGACAGCGCCAGCTCGGTGGATTGATTCTCAGCCACTGCTTATCCCTCCGTTATACCGGCATCGACATTATGTCTTTGTAGGCTTCAACTAATTTATTGCGCACCTGCACTGTCGCTTCAAAGGCTAAAGAGGATTTCTGGCTGGCAATCATTACCTGTGCCAGTGACACGCTTTTGTCGCCCATTTCAAAGGCAGTACGCATTTGGCCGGTTTCCTGTGCAAGGTTATTGACCTTGCTCAGTGCGCTGGTCAGCATGCTGCTGAAGTCGCTTTGGCTTGGGTTTACTTCTGCCGCATTTTGCAGTTTCAGCTCATTGCCAATAGCTCTGGTTTGATTAACCATCGACTGCATTTCGGCGTAAAGGGCCTGACCTTTGATATTCATAGCGACACCTGTCAAAAATTTGCTGCTGTTACCGTTACACCAGCTAAAGCAGGAGTTGTGCCATATTTTAATCAACTGAATTATAAAAGAAAAAGCCCTCTTTTTGAGGGCTTTTGCGGCTTACGCCGGCAGGTCAATACCATGATCACGCATGCGCGCTAACTTGTAACGCAGGGTCCGGTCGCTGATACCCAGTTTTTCTGCCACGTCTTTGCGCCGGTTAGCGCAGGCTTTCATTGTCGCCAGAATAATGCGGTGTTCCTGCTCATGTACTGAAGCTTTAAAGGCGCCGCCTCCCTCTTCATTACCATCTTCCGCGCGCTGTTCTATATTGCCGTCAGCCGCAAACAAGGCATCGGCCGCTATAGCCGGCTCGCGGCCTGGCGGCAACATATCCACCTGCTCCAGCATAATGTCGTCGGTGCCAATCTCATCGCCGGCAGCAATAATCAATGCCCGCTGCATAACGTTATCCAGCTCACGCACATTGCCTGGCCAGCTGTAGCGCTGCAAAAGCTGCTCAGCCGCCGCGGTTAACACCGCCTGGCTGCGGCCACTGTGCTGGCAATGGCGCTGCAGTAAATGCTGCGCCAGTGGTACTATATCTTCCGGCCGTTCAGCTAATGCCGGCCACACCAGCGGAAAGACATTCAGCCGGTAGAATAAATCTTCACGAAATTCCCCCTGCGCCACCGCCTGTTTTAAGTTGCGGTTGCTGGTGGCCAGGATGCGCACATCCAGTTTAATGGTTTTACGCGCACCCAGCCGCTCTACTTCCCGCTCCTGCAATACGCGCAACAGCTTGGCCTGCAGGTTAAGGTCCATCTCGGTAATTTCATCCAGCAGCAAGGTACCCTGCTGTGCTTGTTCAAACTTGCCCGGGCAGGCATTTACTGCGCCGGTAAAGGCGCCTTTTTCATAGCCAAACAGGGTAGATTCCAGCATATTTTCCGGAATAGCGGCGCAATTTATCGCAATAAAAGGCCCGCTGCTGCGCGCCGATAGCTGATGAATATAACGCGCCAACACTTCCTTACCCGAACCGCTGGGGCCGCTGATCATGACGCTGGCGTCGGTACGCGCTACTCTGGCACACAGCGCCAGTAACTGCTTACTGGCCGGTGCGGCGACGACAGGTTCAATATTGGCGACAGCTTCCGGCGCCACATAGCGGCTAACGGTGCTGAGCAACACCTCCGGCGAAAACGGCTTGGCCAGGTAGTCAATGGCCCCCAGCCTGATGGCTTCAACAGCCGCCTGCACCGTGGCATAGGCTGTCATCATTAATACCGGAATTTGCGGATACTGGCTGCGCAGGGTTTTTAATAAGGTAAAACCGGACACGGCGCCCATTTGTACGTCGCTGATCACCAGTTGCACGCTGTGTTGCTTTAACTGCAGCAGCGCCTCTTCTGCACTGCTGACAGCGACCAGCTGATAATTGGCCAGCTGCAGCGTATCGCTGAGCGCTTCGCGCAGGCCGGCGTCATCTTCTACCAATAAAATGCACTGGCTCATAATGGCTCACTCCCTTGCTGCATTAACGCCGTGTGGTATGGCAGCAACAGCTCAAAGCAGGCGCCGCCGGTGGCACTATTGTGATATTGCACAGTGCCGCTGTGTGCTGCCGCTACCGCCTGTACAACTGCCAAACCTAAGCCTGTGCCATCGGCACGGCCGGTCACAAAGGGTTCAAACAAACGGTTCAGTAAATGTGCAGCCACGCCGGGGCCATTGTCGGTTACCTGAATGGACAGCATGGCAGGGTTTGATGCAGAGGGGGCAATATTCAGCTGTACCCGGGCGGCATCAGGCTGCGCCGGTGTAACATCGGCCAGCGCCTGTACGCTGTTATGAATTAAATTCTGTACCGCACCGCTTAGCGCGCTCAGATTACCCAGCACGGTAAGATCAGGTTCGGCCACGGTAACGGTTAACACCGCTGCGCTTTGCTGCAGCACAGCATCAGTAGCGGTAATCACCTGCTCTGCTAATTCTTTACAGCTAACAGGCGCCACCGCCTGGGCTGTGCCACTGCGGGCAAACAGCAGCATGTCATTCAGTTGCTGCTCCAAATCCTGCAGCCTTGATAACAGCTTTTGCTGAAACTGCTGCTGCACCTGAAATGTCGCCCTTGGGTTGCTCAGGTTCTGCGCATATAACATGGCGGCGGATAAAGGCGTGCGGATCTGATGCGCCAGCGAGGCCATCATTTTGCCTAAGGTAGACAGCCGCTGCATTTGGCTGAGCCGGCCCTGTAGCTGCCGGGTTTGGGTTAGATCGGTCAGCATAATCAGCTGGCCCGGTTCAGTGTAATCGGTACGGCTGAGTAAGGCACTGATCTCAAGTTTTACCAGACGGCCGTCTTTTAACGACACTTCCAGGCCATCATCACTGCGCGGGCGAAAACACCGGCTGATCACTGCAAACCAGCGCTGTCCCACTAACGGCTCGCCTAACATCGCCACCGCCGCAGGGTTAGCCTGATACACCAATCCGCGTTGATCCAGCAGGATCACTGCCGCCGGCAAAGCCTGCAAAATAGGGTCTTGTAATTCTGATGACAGTAACTGTAGCCCGGGCCGCGCGCTGCTCAGGCGGTGGCTCAGGTTGGATGGCGTAAAATCGTATGCGTTTGCCGTTGTCATTAGTTTCCCCTGCGACAGCTTAATCTAAGGGGAGTAATGCAGGCATTATGCCAGCTATAAATTCTTATTTTTTAGTAAGTTAATGCTGTCAATTCTCTGACAGCGTTAATTATTCGTCTTTACCGAGGTTGTATTTACGCATTTTTTCCACCAGGGTAGTGCGACGCAGCCCCAATACTTCAGCTGCGCGGGCAACCACGAATTCATGCCGCTCTAACGCCTGAGAAATAAAGCGGATTTCCAGCTCTGCCAGATATTCTTTTAAATCCAGCCCCTGCTCCGGCAAATGCTGTGGGTCGCTGTCTGTGGTGAAAAACGCCGCGCCGCTGTCGTCTGCGTCATCTTCGTCGTCGGCCTGAAACAGCTCATTAAGCAGATCGCGCTCCTGCAGACTTTCCGGGTATTGCGGCACATAGCTGTCGACATCGAGATGGCGGTATTTTTCCGGTAACTCGGCTACATCCGCTACCTGGTCCGGATACATAATCACCATGCGCTCCAGCAGGTTTGCCAGCTCGCGCACATTACCCGGCCAGCTGTGTAACTGCAGGCTTTCAATAGCACGTTCGGTAAACTTAACCCGTGCCTGATGGCTTTGCTCCAGCCGGCGCATTAATTCCTGCACCAGCAGCGGCAAGTCTTCAGCGCGCTGCTGTAATGACGGTGTTTCTATCGGGAACACATTAAGGCGGTAGAATAAATCTTCGCGAAAACTGCCGTCGCTAATCATATGTTCTAAATTACGATGGGTGGCCGCTACTATCCGTACATCGGCTTTAATCGGTTGCGTGCCACCTACCCGCTCGTAAGTGCGCTCCTGCAATACGCGCAGCAGTTTTACCTGCATTGGTAGCGGCATATCGCCGATTTCGTCTAAAAACAGCGTACCGCCCTGCGCCAGTTCAAAACGGCCTTTACGGGTTGATATGGCGCCGGTAAAAGCGCCTTTTTCGTGGCCGAATAATTCACTTTCCAGCAGCTCTGCCGGAATAGCACCGCAGTTAATCGGCACAAAGGGGCCGGCAGCGCGATGCGATAATAAATGGATATTGCGCGCCACCACTTCTTTACCGGTGCCCGATGGCCCCAGCACCAACACATTGGCATCGGTTTTGGCAACTTGCTGAATCAGAAAACGTACCTGCTGCATGCTGGCGGCATTGCCTACCATGCCGTCAAACTTTACCGCCGCTTCCTGCTGTCGCTGTGCCGGTAACAAACGGTGATATTGTTGGCTGTCGCGCAGTAATTGGGTCAACGAGGCGTAAGCAAAAGGCTCGCTTAGCAGGCCGACGGCATTGGCATATTGCAATAACGGCTGCAGAGTTTCGCCAAGCAGTAAAAAGGCGGTGGCCGGAAAGCTTTGCAGTAACTGAGCATGCTGCTGATTGGCTAAAGCACCTAACAACACCACACCCGGGCCTTGCTGCTGCAGTTTTTGCTGCAGTGCAGCAAAATCCAGTAATTGGTGTGGTTCATTAATAAAACTCAGCACCGTGCTTAACCGGCTACTGCGGTTACTGTGTTCATCAACGATATAAAGTGAAAGACTATTCGACATGCCGCTGCTTTTATTATGCTTTTAACTGCATTGTACTTTGCACAAAACAGCTTGCAAGGTAATACGCTATTTTTTTGACACTGCGTCAAAAAAATAGCGTGACTAAAAAGCCATCAGGCCAATAAGTTTAATGCCTGCTGGGGCTGCATCCTGGCTTGCATTGCCACACTAACAGAGGTGTTAGCTAAGATGTCCGCTGCTGCTTTATCGCTGCTGGCCCGGGCAAAATCCAAATCTTCAATCCGGCTGCGCGCGGCAGACTCGGCAATTTGTTGGCTGTTTAAATTACTGGCCGCGGAGCTGAAACTGTTGATGGACGCCCCGGCATCAGCCTGCAGGCCGCCGATATAATCCAGTGACTGCTGAATATTACTCAGCGACGCCTCTGCACTGCCGGCAGAGCTTAAATCGATACTGAAAATATTCTGCGCATTAAGGCCGGCCGCCACATCTACCGTACTGAAGCTTAAACTGCCGGAGCCGGTGCCAAAACTTAAAGCACCATCTTGATTAAACAGCTTTTTACCGGCAAATTCTGTATTATCAATGCTTTGTTGGATATTGGCGGTATACTGGTCAGCTTCAGCCTGCAGAGCCGCGCGCTCCTGCTCGCCGTAGATGCCATTGCCGGCGGCCACCGCCAACCGGTTTAATTCGCCGAGGTTATCATTGATGCCTTGCAAGCCTTGCTCATATACCCGCGCCAAAGACACGCCGTCATACAGGTTGCGTTCGCCCTGGCCTTTGCCGTTAATACTGCTGCTAAGCTGATTGGCTATCTGCAAACCGGCCGCATCGTCGGCTGCGCTGTTAATACGCTTTGCCGTCGCCAGCTTTTTCAACAGGCTTTCCTGTTGCAACTGCGCCTGATTTAACGTATTCAAACTGCCGGGAGTATTAATTTTCATCTTGGCACCACTTTGTTGAAAACTGCTTATAAGTTTAGTCAAAGCGACAATAAAGCGCTATTAATTAAATCCCGGCACAAATCTTCACAATGTATTAGTATTAAAACTGTTTAATCTGAATATGTTAGAAGCAGCGGCACAGTTTATGCTAAAGTCGGGCGAAACAGCAATTCGCTAAAATGCGTGGTTCCTGAGGGCAACTTATGTTTAACGGCAAAACAATTTTAATCACCGGCGGTACCGGCTCATTCGGCCATAAGTACACTGAAACCCTGCTTACCCGCTATAAGCCGAAAAAAATCATTATCTATTCCCGCGACGAATTAAAGCAGTACGAAATGCAGCAAAAATTTAATCAAAGCTGTATGCGCTATTTTATTGGTGATGTGCGCGATGAACACCGTCTGGTGCGTGCGATGCATGGCGTGGATTATGTGATCCATGCAGCGGCTTTAAAACAGGTACCGGCCGCCGAGTATAACCCGATGGAATGCATCAAAACCAATATCAATGGTGCCGAGCATGTGATCAACGCGGCCATTGAGAACAGCGTGGAAAAAGTGATTGCCTTGTCTACCGATAAGGCTGCTAACCCGGTGAATTTGTACGGAGCCACCAAGCTGGCATCAGACAAGCTGTTTATTGCCGCTAATAATATCTCCGGCGGCGCAAAACCGCGCTTTTCTGTGGTGCGCTACGGTAATGTTGTCGGCTCGCGTGGCTCAGTAGTGCCGTTTTTTCAACAACTAATGGCACAGGGCTCGGACCATATTCCGGTTACCCACCTGGAGATGACCCGGTTTTGGATCAGCCTGCAGCAGGGCGTCGACTTTGTGTTAAAGAATTTTGAACGCATGCTCGGCGGCGAAATTTTTGTGCCGAAGATCCCTTCCATTCGCATTGTCGATTTAGCCAAAGCCATGGCACCGGATCTACCAATTAAAGAAGTGGGTATTCGCCCGGGCGAAAAGTTGCACGAAATGATGTGCCCTGGCGATATGTCGTATCACACCTTTGAATTTGACGATCACTTTGTGATTGCTCCGGCAATTAAGTTTTTTAACCGCAGTAATGATTTTTCCAGTAATGCCTTAAATGAAAACGGCAAGCTGGTGCAACCGGGCTTTGAGTATGTATCCGACAGCAATCCGGATTTTCTCAGTGTGGAACAAATGCGTCAGTTTAATCAGGAAGCGATGTCGTGATCCCCTACGGCCGTCAGCATATTACTCAGGCTGATATAGAAGCAGTTACCGACGTACTGCAAAGTGACTTTTTAACCCAGGGTCCTGCCGTGTCGGCGTTTGAGCAACGTTTATGTGAGCTGACCACCGCGCAGCATGCAGTAGCAGTAAACAGCGCCACCTCGGCATTGCATATTGCTTGCCTGGCGCTGGGCGTAGGGCCTGGCAGCCGCGTTTGGACCTCACCGGTCAGCTTTGTTGCCTCGGCCAATTGTGCGCGTTATTGCGGCGCTGCGGTTGATTTTGTCGATATCGAGCCCGACACCGGCAATATGGCGGTAGACAAACTGCGGCAAAAGCTCGAACTGGCGCACAGCAATGATACGCTGCCACAAGTTGTGATACCGGTGCATCTGGCCGGTGCCAGCTGTGATATGCAGCAAATACATTATCTGGCCAATGAATTTGGTTTCAGCATTATTGAAGATGCATCTCATGCGGTGGGCGCCGGTTATCAGGATGAGCCGGTAGGAAGCTGCCGCTACAGCGACATTACCGTATTCAGCTTTCACCCGGTAAAAATTATCACCACCGCCGAAGGTGGCTTGGCTCTGACTAACAGCACGGAGCTGGCCGATAAAATGCGCCTGCTCAGAAGCCACGGTATCTGCCGCGATGAGAGCCTGATGACAGAACCCGCGCACGGCGCCTGGTATTATCAGCAATTGCTGCTGGGTTTTAATTACCGCATGACAGATCTGCAGGCCGCGCTGGGCTTAAGCCAGAGCATGCGCCTGCTGCCAATCATTCAAAAACGCCAGTTGCTGGCAGCAAACTATAACCGCTTGCTGGCAGAGCTGCCTGTTAGCCTGCCGGCGTTGGATGATATTAATATCAGTGCCTGGCATTTATATATTGTCCGGCTGGATGACAAAACCAAACGTAAGGTGGTATTTGACGGCCTGCGCGCTGCCGGCATTGGCGTGAATGTGCATTATATTCCCATTCATACCCAGCCGTACTACCAGCAACTGGGCTTTGACTGGGGCGATTTTCCGCTGGCGGAGGATTTTTATGAGCGCATTATCAGCCTGCCGATGTTTCCCGAGCTAAGCGGTGAGCAACAGCAGTATATTGCCGATAAACTGGCAGAGCTGCTGCAATGAGAGTGGCTATTATTCCGGCGCGTGGCGGCAGTAAGCGCATACCACGCAAAAACATTAAAACTTTTTGCGGCCAGCCTATGCTGGCTTATCCGATTCAGGCGGCGCTAAACAGCGGCGTAGTGGACAAAGTAGTGGTCTCCACCGATGATGCAGAAATAGCCGCCATAGCCAGGCACTACGGCGCCGAAACACCGTTTATGCGCAAGGCAGAGCTGGCAGATGACTTTACCGGCACCACAGAGGTTATCCGCAACGCCATTACAGAGCTGCAGCAACAGGGCTGGCCGCTCAGTGCCTGTGCCTGCATTTATGCCACTACCCCGTTGTTAAACAGTGAGCGCATTGCAACGGCATACCAGTTGCTGTTAAGCAGCAAAGCAGATTATGTCTTTAGCGCAGCCCGTTTCTCTTTTCCTATTCAGCGCGCCCTGCTGCAAACTGCAGCTGGTGGTGTAGTGCCGTTTGATCCAGCCAGTATTATGCAACGCTCGCAAGACCTGGCCGAAACCTTCCATGATGCCGGCCAACTGTATTGGGCCACAGCTGATACCTGGCTGGATAACGACAAAGCTGTATTCGGCAGCGGCTCCAGAATGCTGCTGTTACCGGCGCATTTAGTGCAGGATATTGATACGGTTGAGGACTGGCAGCGTGCCGAACTGTTGTACCAACTGCTGCAGGCACCTGCGCAGTGAAAGTGCTGTTTCGCACTGACGCTTCGGTAATACTGGGTTCAGGCCATGTTATGCGTTGCCTGACGCTGGCACACGCTTTGAAAAAAACAGGCGCCAGCTGTGATTTTGCCTGCCGGATAACATCCGGCCATTTGGCAGATGTTATCCGCAGCCAGGGGTTTTGCGTACTGCAATTACCGGATGTGCTGACCGATCAAATTGCAGATGCAACAGCAACGCTGGCGCAGTTAACCCAAAATTATACGCTGTTGGTGGTGGATCACTACGCGCTGGCAGCTGACTACTGCCGGATGCTACGGGCCCGTTGCCGGCATATTTTGCAAATAGATGACCTGGCCAACCGCAGCTATGACTGCGACCTGTTACTGGATCAAAACCTGGTAGCCAACGCAGAGCAGCGTTACAACAAATGGTTGCCAACGCATTGCAAGGCGCTGCTGGGCCCGCGTTATGCCTTGCTGCGTGAAGAGTTTTACCAGAGCGCCGCGCCACACAGCCGCAACCTTAGCAGCAACCGTATCCTGATTGGCTTTGGCGGCAGTGACGAGCAAAATTTAACCGCTCTGGCGATTGAGGCTGTAGATAAACTAAAGCTTCCCGGTATTTCTGCCGATATAGTAATTGGAGCGAATAATCCGTGGCATGCAGACATTAAGCAACTTACTGCAAGCCTGCCCGATATGACGTTACATGTGCAATGTAACTATATGGCGAAGTTAATGCATCAGGCGCGACTCATGCTTGGTGGTGGTGGTGCCAGCCATTGGGAAAGGTGTATTAGTGCTCTGCCGGGTTTGGTTGTTACCGTTGCCGAAAATCAGCAGGCGGCAACGGCTTATCTTGACCAGCTTGGCGCCTGTGTGTGGTTGGGACAGGCTGCAGATATGTCAGCAGAGTTCTTTGCAGAGCAACTGTGCTATTACCTGTCGCAACCGGCACTGCTTGATAGTATGGGCCAAACGGCAGCCGGTCTGATACCGGCTGCCGCAGGCACACCACTGGTAGTTGAAACTATAATGAAGACACTGAATAACGGACATCCGTAACGAGGATAAGCAATGGCTGTAATTATGCTTGGCAAGCACGCGGTAGGGCCGGACCAGCCGCCGTTTATTATTGCCGAATTATCCGGTAACCATGATCAAAGTCTGGACAAAGCATTGTTGATGGTTGAGGCCGCAGCAAAATGTGGTGCCGACGCGATAAAGCTGCAAACCTATACCCCGGATACCATTACGCTGAACCTGCACCAGAACGAATTTTTTATTGATAACCCCGACAGCCTTTGGCACGGCAGCTCACTGTACAGCCTGTATCAACAAGCGATGACACCGTGGGAGTGGCACAAGCCGTTGTTTGACAGGGCAAAAGAGTTAGGCATGCTGGCGTTCAGCTCACCGTTTGATTTAACCGCGGTAGACTATCTGGAACAGCTGGATGTGCCTTGCTATAAAATTGCCTCATTTGAAAATATCGATCATGGTTTAATCGCCGCCGTTGCCCGCACCGGCAAACCGGTGATCATATCTACCGGCATGGCCACCCAAGTTGAACTGGCTGAAGCCGTTGAGGTACTGCAACGCAACGGTTGCCGTGACATCATCTTGTTAAAATGTACCAGCAATTACCCGGCCCGCCCCATCGACGCCAACTTACATACTATTCCGCACCTGGCGGAACTGTTTGGCTGTCAGGTCGGCTTATCTGATCACACCGCCGGTATTGGTGTCAGCGTCGCTGCCGTGGCGCTGGGCGCAACTGTGATTGAAAAGCACTTTGTGCTGGACCGCAGTGAAGGCGGCATTGATGCAGCTTTTTCCATGGAGCCGGCCGAATTCAGCCTGCTGGTATCAGAATGCCGTAAAGCGAAAGATGCCTTAGGTAAAGTGCATTATGGCTGTACCGACAAAGAAATTGCTTCACGGATACACCGCCGCTCACTTTATATTGCCAAAGATATGCAAGCCGGTGATATTTTTACTGCAGATAACCTGCGCTCTGTGCGCCCCGGGCTTGGCCTGGCACCGAAATACCTGCCACAGTTTCTCGGCCGTAAGGTCAAACAAGATGTGGCAATGGGCACCCCACTAAGCTGGGAGTTAATCTAAGGCATGACTGCGTCTGTCCGGCTTCGCTTTGCTACTCTGGCCGATGCTGAGCGCTTGTTGCACTGGCGTAATGACGCCGACACGCGACGATTCAGCCTTAACGCAGAGCAGGTTACAGAGCAGCAGCATATGCGCTGGCTACAACAAAGCCTGAGTAATCCGCAACGCCGGCTGTTTATTGCAGAATATGCCGATCAGCCTGTCGGCACTGTCAGAGTGGATTCGACAGCAGACTGTCATCGTATCTCCTGGACAGTAGCTGCAGAGTGTCGCGGCAAAGGCTTAGCTAAAGCTATGGTTAAATTGTTGGTAAGCCAACTAACAGGAAAAGTAGTCGCTGAAATTCTGCCCGGCAATATAGCGTCAATAAAGGTTGCACAATATGCCGGATTAACCTATCAAAGCACGCACAATGGCATTATGTATTATGCATACCAGACACCAGGCTAATATTCACATTACGCTGCAACAGGATGTTTTATGAAAGGAATTCTTCTGGCCGGCGGTACCGGTAGCCGGCTTTACCCTATTACTTTGGGCATTTCCAAACAGTTATTGCCTATCCATAACAAGCCGATGATTTACTACTCCTTATCAGTGCTGATGCTGGCAGGCGTACGTGATATTTTGTTAATTACTACCGCAGAGCAACAAGCCGCGTTTCAACGCCTGCTCGGCGATGGCAGCAAATTTGGCATTCATCTGCAGTACGCCGTGCAGCATAAACCTGAAGGTATTGCTCAGGCGTTCTTAATTGCAGAGCAATTTATTGGCAATAACGATGTTTGTCTGGTGCTGGGCGACAATATTTTTTATGGCGAAGGCTTTACTCCTAAATTACACAGAGCGCGCAGCCGCCTGCCGGGCGCAGTGATTTTTGGCTACCAGGTAAAAGACCCGGAACGTTTTGGCGTAGTAAAGTTCGACGCCGACTTTAAAGTACAATCGATAGAAGAAAAGCCGGCACAACCGCAAAGCAAATATGCCGTTACAGGGCTGTATTTTTACGATAATAATGTTGTTGATATCACCAAAAATCTGCGCCCTTCCCAGCGCGGTGAGTTGGAAATTACTGGTGTTAATCAGGCCTATTTGGCGCGCAAACAACTGCAAATTGAATTGCTCGGCCGTGGTTTTGCCTGGCTGGATACCGGCACCCATGAGAGCTTGTCGGAAGCTTCTACCTTTGTCGAAACCATCGAAAAACGTCAGGGCTATCAAATTGCCTGTCTGGAAGAAATCGCCCACCTCAACGGCTGGCTGTCACATAATGATGTGCTGCAGCGTTTGCAGACGATGCCCGATTGCAGTTACAAAAGTTATCTGACTGAACTGCTAAAAGCAACGCCTTAGCATTAGAGCTCTGCCGGCATACCGCGGTTCAGCGCTGTAACGCCTGCGTTAGTGCTGCGACAACCTCCTGCTGCTGTTGCTCACTGATGCCACACCACAGCGGTAAGCGTATTAATGCCTGCGGCAGGCTGTCGGTGTGCGTCATGGTACCGTGCACGCGGCCAAAACGCTGCCCGGCAGTTGAAGAATGCAGCGGTACATAGTGAAACACCGCATGCACACCTTGCTGTTTCATCACGTCCAGCACCTTTTGCCGCTCAATTTCCGGCGACAACAGCACATAATACATATGTGCATTATGCTCACAATCATGTGGTATCACCGGCCGTCTGAGCAAGCCCGCAGCCTCCGATGACTGCAGCAAACTGTGGTACAGCTGCCAGCTTTGCATCCGGCTATCTGTTATTGCTTGCGCATGCTCCAGCTGCGCCCAGAGAAAAGCAGAAATCAGCTCGCCGGGTAAAAAGGATGAACCGTAGTCATGCCAGGTGTATTTATCAATCTCACCGCGGAAAAACTGGCTACGGTTAGTGCCCTTTTCGCGGATAATTTCTGCCCGCAAAATCAGTTCCGCATCATTAACCAGTAAAGCGCCGCCTTCACCGGAAATAATATTTTTGGTTTCGTGAAAACTGTATGCCCCCATGGCGCCAATGCTGCCCAACGCCCTGCCTTTGTATCTGGCCATCACGCCCTGAGCGGCATCTTCTACCACCTTAAGCCCGTGCCGGCCGGCTATGGCGCAAATAGTATCCATCTCGCAGGCCACGCCGGCATAGTGCACCGGTACTATGGCTTTGGTTTTGCCGGTAATCGCCGCTTCAATCAGGGTTTCATCGAGGTTTAACGTATCCGGCCGGATATCAACAAACACCGGACGGGCACCGCGCAGCACAAAGGCATTAGCAGTTGAGACAAAGGTATAGGACGGCATGATCACTTCATCACCGGGCTTAATATCCAGTAATAATGCCGCCATCTCCAGCGCCGCGGTGCAGGAGTTGGTCAACAGCGCTTTGGCGCTGCCGCTGTTTTGCTCCAACCAGTTGTGGCACTGCTTGGTAAAAGGACCGTCGCCGGCCAACTTACCGTTAAAGTGCGCTTCCGAAATATAGTGCAGCTCTTTACCTGTCATGTACGGCCAGTTAAATGGGATCATGGCATTCTCACTTTATAAATACGCTAAGGCATCCGGCCCGGTGTTAAACAGCAAATCCAGTACCGTTACCGCATGCTCAAACGGCTGCTGCAACTGTGGGTAAGGCGGATAATGCTGGTATTGCATCCACTGCACGCTTACACCCTGTTGCTTAAACAGCTCAGTGTCCAGATAAGCTTGCGCAGCCGGGCCGCTGAGGTAGTGTGTGGCGTTAAAATGCTGGCAAATGTCCAGCAAACGCTGATTCCGCTCTGTACTGAGTTGCAGAGATTCGGCTTTAACCAGGGTGGTTTTTATCTGCAGCAGCTCACACAACAACGTAATAAAGCTTTGATTAAGATCTGAAAGATAGCGCCAATCGCGGCGATAAAAGTCTTCGAGCTGTGCGGCATAACGGTCAAAATAAGTCGCTTTGCGGTAATTTTGCTGCAGGGTTTTCCAATGTTTGGCTTGCCAACTGTTGCCGGCCAGCTCAATTTGATTAATCGGTTGCCCCAAATGGCGGTGCAATACCGGCACGGTTAACCACTGCAGGCCGGCCGGGGTTTGAATTTTATTGCGGTTACGCCAGTCGTTCTTGGTGTACTGCACTATGTCGTAAAACACGAAATAGTCCGCACGGCGGATCATGTCAAAGTAACCTTTCCACGGCATATAATTTGACTGACAAACCGCTACAGTGGTCATAGCCGGATCCCTGTAGAGCGATGCGTGCTTACCACCCGCGCTGGGCTGCCGATATATTTACCGGCCAATGCGGTGTCGTGCAATACCAGCGCGGATGCGCCGATAAGCGACTCATCAGCAATATGCAACTGCTGGATCACAACAGCGTTAAAGCCGAAAAAACACAGATCGCCAATCCGGCAACAACCGCCAATAGTTGTGCCGGCGGCAACAAAATTGTGGCTGCCAACAGTGCTGTCGTGACACAAGGTGCTGGATGACCACAATAAATTATTGTCCCCCAGTACACAAAACGGCTCAACTACCGTGTTGGCCATAATCACGCTGTTATCCCCCAACACCACGCTGCTGTCGACCACAGCCGCGGGGCTGATATAACTGTAAAAGCGCCGGCCGTCGGCTTTTAAGCGCAAAAACAGCTGCTGCCTGGCACGCATGTCGCTATAACCGACAGCACAGAGTAGTTTAATGTTGTCTGTAGCAAGATGCTGCTCCAGCTCGTGATAGGCGTATACCGGCTTACCCTCAAACTGCTCGCTGGTCTTGTAAGCGGCGTCCACCGTAAACGCCACCACTTTATCCCCGGTAGTAGTTTCTATCAGATGGTGCAGTAAGCGCGCCAGCGGCCCCGTACCGAAAACAATTACATGCTGCATCAGCTATTCCTGCCCGGGTTTATACAGCCGCTGTTCAGGCGGTAAATAAAACTCATCCAGGCTAGCCGGCATACGGACATTCATACCAACAAGGCGGCGGCCATCTTCACCCAGGCTGTCAATTTGCTGTTGTGTTAACAGCCTGGGGAAGTCAAAGCGCTGGCGCATATAAGGCCGGCATAAATTAATGGTCAATGCATGCCGCGTATAATTATCCTGATTTACGCCGGCAGCATGCACCAGCCTGGCATTAAAAATAACCATATCGCCGGCCTGACACTGTAGCCGCTTTGCCTGCTGATAAAATAATGGCTCCGCTGGCAGCTCTGCCAACCGGTGTGAGCCCGGCAAATACCAGGTGGCGCCGTTTTGCAGGGTAAAATCGTTCAGGGGTAAGATAACACCGACATTGGTGATGTAGTTGTCTATCCAGCGCGGGCAGTCGACATGCACCCGGCTACCGTAATTGCCCTGACCGGGCGTCAGGCTGGATGACTGGTAAGCGTAAATAATACAATGCGGTGTAAACAACGCCTTAATGTAGTGATTCAGCAGCGGGTGATCCAGCACGGCACACATCTGCTTACCCCGGGTCATGCAGTTGTGTACCATACCGGCGTCAAACACATCCGGCCGTTGCTGCGCATCTTCAGCAATAGCAGCTTCCAGCTCTTGTTGCAGGGCACTGAGCCAGGTTTTGTCCAGCACTTGTGGAATAACGACCACACCTTGCTGGTCAAATTGCTGCTGTAGCAAGCTTAAATCCATCTGCGTTACCTACCGGCGTTATTTCGTCATCACAAAACGAAGATACTTATACAGCTGATCAGACAGCGGGCGCATCGACAGTAAATATTCTTCAATCAACTGCGCCTGTCCATCCGGTTTCTGATTAACCCATTCGCCCTGGTTAACAAACCACTCAAACTCTACCTTGCATGAGCGAAAACCAATGTCTGCTGCCACCTGCATGACTTCACTGGCTAAAAAGCCTTTGTTCACCGTTTTACCGGGCTCTGCCAGCTCCAGCTTGGCCGCATCCATGCCAAACTGGTTGTGGTAATGCTCGCCATTATGCAGGGCGCCTTTAACCTCCCGTTGAATTTGGCCGGAAAACTGCTGTTGCTGCGCCAGGCGGGCAGTTTTTTCCATCGCCAGAATAAACTCACGGTTTGGATTAAGATCGGTGTAAAACACGCCGCCGGGTTTTAGCACCCGAAAGGCTTCTTGCAAAAACGTCTTATAGTCAAACAAGTGGTCCATAAAGGAGTAAGCGGTAGCAAAATCAAAGTGATTGTCCGGGAAAGGCGTCGACTCGGCCAAAGCTTCGCACAAGCTTATGTTGCCGGGTGTCAGATCTACCTGCGCCATCATCTGCTGCGTAATATCTACCCCAACTACTTCGGTGAACAAATCGTGGCTCAGTGCTATAACAAAACCGGTGCCACAACCAAAATCAATCATGCGCTGACGCTGCGGCAAGCTGTTACAAATACCCTGAATAATATTGCGTACCTTACGCTTATTTTCCGGCCGGAAATGCGGGCTTTTGTTGTACTCGTCTTTTTCAACCAAAAAAGCGTGCACATAGCGATTCGACTCCAGCACCTGCTGCATTTGTTCGTCAATATTACTTTTCGTCACCATTCACCCCTTCGATCTCTAACTTTGCGTGCACAAAACCCGTGTTGTCAAACAACGGACTGGCTGACAGCATGCTGATAAGTTTGTTGATGTCTGATCGCTGATCGATAATCTCTGCAGCTTTTTGACGCGCCAATTCAGCACGCAAACTCAGGTAAGTTAAATCGAGCGTCATTCGGCTAAGCTCTTGTTTAATATCAGAATACGAATTCAATCCGAAGGCTGCACCTGCAACCGCATAAACGTCGCCCTGTTTTAATGTCAGCACCGGCAAGCCTGCGCGCATCGCGTATAAAGCAGAATTACCACCGCCCATTCGCGGATAATTCAAAAATACATCAAACTGACTCAGTGCACTAACTAATTCGCTTTGATAGCCCAGTACCGTTGCCCTCTCCTGCAATACGGGATAGCGCAGGCACCACTGCGCAAACTGACTGAACTCGCCGACAAACACAAAATGCACAGGTAACGGCATCAGTTCCAGCAAGAAATCGAAGAAGGTATTATCCAGCTCAGCATCCAGTCTGTTACCAACTATAGCAATCTGTAACGGGAGCTGCTGCATTCGCGCTCCTTGCTGTGTATCTTCGGCAATATCCGGTACAACACGAAAATCAACTATACCCTGATAAAACAGGTCGGATTTTATCGCGCAGTTATCCGGCAAAATGCTGGCATCGGCTAAACGAAACTGTCCCAGCGTATGTGGTAAACGGGCAATCGTAGGCACGACCACATTCGGAATTAATTGGCTGCATATATCGGCGGTAACGCTTTCGCCCACAGTAATAGCAAAATAGGGTTTGTAATTTTTAATCAGGTCGACAATGCCGATAATTTCGTCTTTGTTTGGCATCCCCGCAGAAAGCTGCAAATAACTGAAATTTACCCCTTCATACGTTAGTGTATCGGCCTGAAACTGCCCTCTGGTGCCAAAAGCTGAATCGTACCACGGTATAGCCCCCCGTCGTGGCAGCAGCTCACAAGTGTCAATTAATACCACTTGTTTCTTTGCCGACAAACACAGACTTTTAACAATATCTAAAGCAATTTTACTTGGCGCATGTCTTGGACTCAGAAACTGAGCAATAAAGACAAAAACAATATCAGAATTACGTGATTGGCTTGGAATGAACTTCTCTTGCATGTTCAGCTGTGCTGAAAAACTGTCCACGACGCTTTTATACGCTCGGAAGCGAATGTTAAAATCTGATTTTGTTTTTAGAATCCCGCCAAATTCCATCGATAAAACCTGGTTATAAATAAACAAACGTTCATTGGCGTTGTACCGCCGGTCAGACACCAGTTGCCATAACTGAGTCGCACTGACATTGCCATCACCACATTTTAAAGACAGGCTTTTGAAATAAGCATCACCATACTTGTTAAGTTTAGCGGAATAAAAACTCAGTAAGCGAATTTGCACAAAAGCAGAAAAAGCGCAGTGTTGAGCTGATACTGCAGCCAGAAACGCATCAGTCAGCTGACTGATTACGTCGTGCTCTGACATATCGGTAAGACGTTCGTCCAGCCAAAAGAAGTTCTTCAAGCGCTCAAATTCTGCTGACACTAATGGCTCGTCCGGCACCAATTCAAAAGGCGGAAGGGTCGTAGCAACCGACATCAGCTGTGTCACGTCAGTTTTTGTCAGTGCTAATGGCAGTTGATCTATAAAACGGATGCCGCGAAACAACTCGGGAAAGAACCGGGTTAACTCAGTATGTATGCCAGCGTTATTAGTAACAAAGCTTACGGCGTCAAACTTTACATAATGAGCCCGCAGCGCGCCCAATAAAGGCTCTATATAGCCTCTGGTGCTGCAGTTAAACACCAGTACATTGCTCTGCGGGGCCGCAGTATTAAAGTACGCATCATCGCCAACGCTATCCTGGCAATCAATTAAGATGACAGCGGTTTGCTTAATATCTGCAATCGTCATTTATCCCTTTCCATTCAGCGCAATAACCAAACTATAATGCACTGGTGCATGCAAAGATAACGCCATATTTTGCACAGAATGAAATAACCTGACTCTGTACGAGATATGCAGAATATTACTGGTTTTATACAAATAAAATGTCAAAAAAATAACGCGTCAACTTTTGGCAAACAAGTGTTGTACATCCACATCGTCAAACTTTAACGGCTGTTGTTCAAACTGCTCGCCGGCGCTTTGCACATAATCACGCCATACCTGCATAACCTGGTTAAACACCGGCAAGATCTCCGGCGTATCGTCACTGATACAAGATGCAACCTTGGTCATCAGGCCACCAAAGTAATTGGTGCTGCCGTAGAACAAATAAAAGGTTGGATCTGACGGGTCGCGCGCAGCAGTTTGCAGCAAGCGCCATTGTTTAGCAATAAAGGCTTTGGCTTGTTCTTGTGTGGTAATCTCTTCGTCAAACAGCGCCAACCAAGCGTCAATAGTACGACGAAAAGCAGCAAAGTCTATTTGAGCCAGTATCGGCCCGGCATAAGATGATAAATCGGCGTAGTACGCCGTATCGATCAGCTGTTGCAGCACCTGGTCTTTGTGCTTGGGTAAGTCACTGAATAAAATGTTATCCGGGCGAAGCGGCACAGCACCGTCAATTTTCACGCCGTTGCTGCAGTTGTAAATCTCTACTTTACGTCCGGCTTTGCTGATAGCCTGTTCCAGCAATTTTCGCGACATATCAAATTCAGGCTTGGTAAACACATAAGGTAAAAAGTTACCCTTGGCCGGCATGCCGCCGCCATGAGTTTGCTGGTAGTCATATACTTCTGTGCCATCGTTACGATAATAAGCCGACGCCTGAGAATGGTGTTGGCGCACATCTGCATAGCCAAGATCAACCCCAAACAGGTAGAATACTTTAAAGCCCAGCCTTAGTGCGTAATTGAGCACTAAGTTGGTTACTGTAGGATAAGCATAACTAAGCGATGCTACCTGCACGCCTTGCTTTTTCAGTCGTATATCGAAAAAATTCGTCGATGACTCACCATCTTTAAAACACAACAAGGTTTCTTTAAACAGCTCTGCTGTGTCCGGATGAATACCGTTAACACTGATCAGCCGGATATCCTTTAAATAATCAGCATCTTTCACCTGGCCTATCCAGCAGAAAGTAGAGCGATTTTGCTCAACTTCGGCATGAAAGTCCGGCTTAATACCCTTTTTGTACAGTGAATACAAAGCGGTACCGCAACTGATTAATACGACCTTGTCGCGATGTTCCTGCAAATAGCCGAAGCTGCTGTCTAACGATGGGCCATTACCCACCACAAATACCGGCAGGTTTAATGCCGGCAAATTACGGTAGCTGTTGTTGTCGTACTGCAAAAACTTATGCTGCTTTGCCACGCTGTTATAGGTATGCGCAATACCATAACGGCAATGATCATAATATTCGCCCAACGCCAGTACGACCTTTAATTCGGCGCGTAAATCGGCAATCGCTTTATGCATTTTCTGATTGAAGTAGGAGCAAAACATATAAGTATTGGCGATGGAATAAGCACCAACCTGGTAAAACTGTGCCATCAGATCGTAAAAATAGGTTGAGCCATCGCCGCCAAGGTTCAGGTATATCCGCAGGCCATTTTGCTCCGCACGGTCAAATATAGCGGCCCAATCAGTCACCTTAAGGCTGGCAGCAAAAAAATCTAAATTAGGCTCACAAATGTACAGGTTGCTGATTTGATACTGTTCGGTAAGTAACTGAATATGTTTCCCCAAACCCACACCGAAGATAATCAGTGAGTCGACCTCTTGCGGTAACTGAATTTTTTGCTGCAGTTGTTTATTAATCAGTGGCTGGGTTTGCGCAATATGCGAGTAATGAATGTAGTGGCTGAATTTATCAACAGAGGTCTGGCCTAACAACACATCATCTTTATACGGCTGCCGGGTAAAATGCTCAACCAAGCGGGCCGATTCCGCATCAAGGTCCTGATAAAAGAACGCTTTACGCTGTGGATGGTATAAATTGTTTTTGCCATTGTCATCAGTTACCGCTTGCCAATGCCGGCTTTGGTGCTTATCAATTTCATCATGTACTTTGGGGTAAAACTTTTGCAACGCCGCCATATTGCGCAGGTACAATTCATCGGCAGGCACCGCGACATGCGGTTGTTGGTTACCGAGCACGTTAGCGCTGCGCTCGGCAACGTAATCGTTAAAGTCTTCGTAGGCGACAAACTGTGCTGTGCTGCCCAGCAGCTGCTCCGGCTGACCGCTGTGAGCAAATAAATATTCGGCTACTTTATCCATCACCGGATGGCAGTAATGCCGGTATACATAAACACGGCTAAAACCGGCCACGCTGCGCAGCTCTGCCAGGTCTTCTGCAACCGAGCTGCCGTCATTCTCCAACTGCAGAAAAATCTGCGTGCCCGCAGCTTCTGCCGCGGCAAACAGTTGCCGCCAATCATTAGCCTGCACCGAGCAAATCAGCGTATCTACATTGGGTTCGTACACAATAAGGTACTTAACCACGGCTTTTTGCAGCAGAGCGTTTATCTGATAACCCAGCCCCAACCCCAACATAACCACCACATCAGGCTGCTGCGGCAAAGCCTCAACCGGCCATGGCTGGTCAGCCTGCGTTGGCGAGGCAGACGAATCCAATTCAACATAGGGTGCATTGCGGCAAAAGCTGTCAACTTCGCGTGATACTTCAGCAGCGGGCGTTTCGCTGTACCAGACCCGGCCGGTAGCAAAGTCGACAATATTCAGCTCTGCTGCGCGGGTACAGAATACCGAATACTGCTGCATACTATGTTGCTGAATTATTGGTACCACGGAAGGAATGTACTGCGATAACGCCTGAAGATTTTGAGTAAAACGCTGCTTGATGCCGGCAGCGACTTTTTGCTCAGACGCCGCCTGAGCAGTATCGTCTGAGTCCAGCTGATAATTAATATACTTCAGCATGCAAGAGCCTGATTTTATTGTTGGTTATGTTGGCCGTAGCTATGCCGGGCGCGCTGGCCCTTTTTTATTTCTAACATATTGCCGGCTACAGCATCTTTATCTGCTGACAGTTTTGCCATTGTTGCCTGTAGCCAGTCAAGGTTTTGCTGCAGAAACAGGGCAAAAGACTCAATATTGTCCTGCGGGGGAACAGTTTGGCATAAATGCTGATTTAATTGCGCAACCAAATCAGCAACCCGGGCTACATCATAGTCGGGTTGCTGTATCAGGCTATCGATGTCGGCGCGCAGGGTTGCGCACTGTTGTTTAACGGTTTGGGTTGCCGGCATCAGGCACCAACAGCCAACTGCTGATTTTTCTGCGCTTGCAGCTGATAGCCTTTTTCACGATCGCTTACCGGAATTTGATCCCAGGCACCTTTAATCGTCAGCAAAATCTCCATGACTTCATCCAGCTTGCTGATGCTTTTATCCCGGCTGGCCTGAATAAGGTGATTAAGCATAAAGTCGTACAGGGAAAACAGGTTGTCTGAGATTTCACCGGCGCTCATATCCAAACATCCCTGCAAGGCAGAAATGATATTGATAGCTTTAGAAATGGCTTCTGACTTACCGGCGAAGTCTTTACGGTCAATACAGCCTTTCGCTTTGGCCATATTTTCCAGCGCGCCTTGCATTAGCAGCTGAATAACGCGATGTGGATCGGCTACCGCCAAATCATCTTTAATACCAACCGCTTTATAGGCTTTAATTCCGTAACTCATAAGATGCTCCACTAATTCGATTTATTGGTTCCAAATCCGGGCAAACTTGCCAACTGCGAGGTCACTGTTGATGCCATATTCTGCATCGAGCCCAATAATGCATCCAGGGCGGTGTACCTTTTGCGCAACGTTTGCTCAAAGCTATCTATATATCGGTTAGCTGCTTCCAAATCTTTAGTGTTTTTATCTAATTGTATTTTCAGTGAACTCTCTTTGCTGGCAATAATGCCACCTGCTTCGGTAAATTGAGACACAAATTGGTCCAATTTAGCGCTCAGGCCGGTGTCGCCGCCAAAAATAGCCGCCACTCCGTCGTAATTCTCAGTTAAAGCTCTGTCAAACCGGACGCGACCGGAATCGGCGCCAAAAGACGAAGTAGCGGAAATTTCCAGCTTGCCGTCGTCATTAAACGTAATACCCATAGAATACAACGTGGCCAGTTCAGAGCCTGACTCACCTACCACGCCACCCAACATGCCTTTTAGCTGATTCATAATGGAACGCGGTAACGAATCTGCGGCCAGCGCACCACCCTCTGCCGTTACGGTTTTACCGTCAGAGCCTAAGGTGCGCATTTTGGTTAAGTCAGCAATTTGATCAACCAGCACATTGTAATTATTAATAAAATTCTGGATATTCTCTTCGGCCGCTTCCTGGTCTGTAGCGATATCCACAGTGGCATTATTACCATCCGGCGTAACCGCCTTCACCGTCAGGCTGACGTCCTGAATAGCATTAGTAAAGGTATTGCTGCTGTTGGTGGCAACAATGCCGTCAATTTCTATAATGGCATCCTGCGCTACCTGGCTTGCTGTCAGGCCTGCTGTAGCACCGGTAGGTACTGTTGAGATGGCGTCCAGCTCAGCATTGTTATTGGTAATCACCAAGTCATTACCGGCACCGGTTTCATTGGATGTTAAAACTAACTTAGTGCCTACTGTGCCACCGGCATTAATAATATTGGCGTTGATGCCAAAATTATCCGTTTGCGCGTTAATTTGCTGGCGTAACTGGTTAAGCGTCATACCTGCGGTCACTTCAACGTCAAAGCTCTTACTGCCTGCCGTTAGTGTCAAGGTGCCGTCGGTGGTGGAAATAATATCATCAGCAGAGCCGTAGGCTAAATCAGCACTTTCAAGCCGGCTGCCTGATGCCAGCTGATTTACCTTTATATCAAAACTGGCAGCCACAGCAGAGTTGGATGCCGACGCTTCAATATAGGTTTTATTCTCGGTGGGTTGCGTTACCGTGGCAACGCGGGCATTTAAATTATTGCCGCCTAGTTTTTTTATTGCATCCTGAAACGCTGAAAGTGCAGATTTCAGCTGCCCTACGCCGGAAAGCGAGGCATCTAAAGTTTTTTTCGTGGTACTAATGCGGCCCAGTTTACTGTCGCGCTCTACCTTTACCAGCGTGCTGACAAGCTCTTCAAGCGGTAAACCGGAAGCTGAACCTAAAAAATTAATACCCGACATAATAAACCCCTACACTTTGCTATCGATTAACAAGCCAATGGATTGCCCCATTTCTTCCTGTAATCGCTTAATATCCTGCGCTACTTTTAACAACTCTTCAGACGGGATCTGTTTTATCAGCTCATCAGTCTCAAAGTCTACCACTTTGATAACCGAACGGCCTGACACATCATCTATCGAAAAGCTTAATGAGCGTTGCTCCAGAGCAACAGCCTGATTTACCACATCTACTGCATTTTGCAATTCAGTACGGCTTACTGCGGCTTCCGGCTTACTTGCCTGTATTGGTGTAACGGCAGCTACCGGCTCTTGCTCCGACGCTGTAGCTACTTTAGCCGGCTTTTCCGCGTTTAGCGGATAAGTCAGCGCTGACGAATTATTAGCGTTAATGCTACTCATAGTCTGTTCCTTTATCGGCGCGCAGGGTGAAAGCTTTAGATAAAGCCTTCACCACTACGCGTATTAGTTTAACCCAATAAGGACAAAGCTGCCTGTGGCCGCTGGTTAGCCTGTGCCAATACAGTAGTACTGGTTTGTTGCAGGATCTGCTGACGCGTTAATTCTGCAGTTTCACGGGCGAAATCAGTATCACGGATCCGGCTACGGGCGCCTGATACGTTCTCTGAAATATTGGTTAAGTTACGGATAGTTGACTGGAAGCGGTTTTGGATCGCACCCAGGTCAGCACGGGTACCGTCAATTACACCAATAGCGGTATCGATCAACGCCAGAGCTGCTGAAGCACCACCGACTGAAGATACGCTCAGAGCACTTAAGCCCAATGCATTGGTGCCGTAGCCTCCGGTACGGGATAACTTAATGTCAATGTTCTGGCCGGCGTTTGCGCCTACCAGGAAAGACGCTGAGTAAGTACCGTTTAACAGATTTTGCGTACCAAACTGCGTTACAGAAGCAACACGGCTCATTTCCGCTTTTAGTGCTGTTACCTCTTTTTGCAGTGCAGCGCGGTCAGTTGAACTGTTGATACCGTTTTGCGACTGGATTGCCAAAGTACGGACACGCTGCAAAGAGTTAGTGATCTCTTCCATCGCGCCTTCTGCTACCTGGGCTACTGAAATACCATCGTTGGCATTACGGGCCGCCTGGTCCAAGCCATTTACCTGGCTGGTTAAGCGGTTAGAGATTTGTAAGCCAGCCGCGTCGTCAGCTGCGCTGTTAATGCGAAAACCTGAAGACAAACGCTTAAAAGCGGTATCCAGATTATTGCCTGAATTAAACAACTGACGCTGTGCGTTCAGTGACGACGTATTGGTGTTTACATATAAAGCCATGAGTCACTCCTTAGTCTTCGGTAGCAGGCTACTTACGACTATGATTAAAAATACGGTTATCCCGTTAATTGAGCCAAGCTGCAACTTGGCTTAACCAGTTTATCGGCCGTAACTTTGGTGACTTTAGCGAAAAAATGAAATTTTTTGTATTTTTTTAGTTTTAAATAAAAAGTTATTCAATATCAGTAGCATAAAAAACAACTTCACAGCGACTTTCGATAATTCTCAGTTAACCAGTACACTTAACGCAGCTTGTGGCCGCTGATTTGCCTGCGCCAATACCGTGGTACTGCTTTGCTGAATTATTTGTGTCCGCGTAAGCTCGGTAGTTTCTCTGGCATAGTCGGTATCACGAATGCGACCGCGTGATGCAGAGACATTTTCACTGATATTACTCAAATTACGGATAGTGGTAGTAAGTACATTTTGCCAGGCTCCCAGGTCTGTGCGCCCAACGTCAATAGCTAAAATGGCCTGGTCCAGCGCTAACAGTGAGTCCGCCGCATCATCAACCCCTAACTGCACTGCTGCCACATTCAACCCGGTAGCACCGCTGCCGTAGCCGGCGGATAAATCAATTTCAATTTTCTGACCGGCATTAGCACCAATCTGAAAAATAACCGAAGGTGTGCTGCCGTCCAGCAGTTTAATACCACCAAATTCGGTATTATCAGCAATATTCTGAATGGAGGCCGCCAGCTCATCATATTCCTGCTGAATCGCCGCAATATCAGCGGTGGTATTAATGCCATTTTCAGATTGAATGGTCAGTACGCGCATACGTTGCAGGCTGGTGGCAATTTCGTCCATGGCACCTTCAGTTACCTGCACCAGTGACACCGCATCATTAGCATTACGCACCGCCTGGTCCAAACCATTCACCTGACTGGTTAACACATTCGAAATTACCAACCCGGCTGCATCATCCGCCGCGCGGTTAATGCGAAACCCGGATGTAAGACGCTCAAAGCTGGTACTTAACCCACCTGTTGCATTGCTAAGCAAGCGCTGGGATGCCAGTGAAGACTGATTAGTATTGACGACTAAAGGCATAGTACGGTTCCTGACACAGTAATAACAGCTGTGCATTAAGGTAAAGTTTCTGACTTAATTCTGTATCGGCGGGAAAAGATATTTCTTTAGTTTTTTAACTAAGATCAAATAGATAAGCCGCCAAAAGGCGGCTTTATCCGGTAAATCAAAATTACTGCAGTAAACTCAACGCGGCTTGTGGCCGCTGGTTAGCCTGCGCCAATACCGTGGTACTGGTTTGCTGCAATATCTGTGTACGGGTTAACTCTGCAGTTTCTTTGGCAAAGTCGGTATCACGGATACGGCTGCGGGCGCCCGATACGTTCTCTGAAATATTGGTTAAGTTACGGATAGTCGCCTGAAAGCGGTTTTGAATCGCACCCAGATCAGCACGGGTGCCGTCAATGACACCGATAGCGGTATCAATCAGTGCTAAGGCAGCTGAAGCACCGCCAACTGACGATACGCTCAATGCACTTAAACCCAGCGCATTAGTACCGTAGCCACCTGTGCGTGACAGTTTAATATCGATATTTTGTCCGGCATTGGCGCCGACCAAAAATGACGCAGAGAAACCGCCGGCTAACAGATTTGTTACGCCAAACTGAGTGGTTGAAGCAACACGACTCATTTCAGCTTTTAATGCCGTCACTTCTTTTTGCAGTGCAGCGCGGTCTGTCGAGCTGTTGATGCCGTTCTGCGACTGGATAGCCAGGGTACGGATACGCTGTAAAGAGTTGGTGATCTCTTCCATCGCGCCCTCTGCCACCTGGGCCAGAGAAATACCATCGTTGGCGTTACGTGCCGCCTGGTCCAAGCCATTGATTTGGCTGGTTAAGCGGTTAGAAATTTGTAAGCCGGCAGCATCATCAGCAGCGCTGTTAATACGAAAACCGGAGGATAAACGTTTAAATGCCGTATCCAGCGAATTGCCGGAATTAAACAGCTGGCGCTGGGCATTTAATGATGAAGTATTGGTATTTACATATAAAGCCATGTTAACTCTCCTGATACCTGATTAAACACTAACAGCAGCCATCTTAATGATGATTTTTGCTATATCTTCGTGCTATTTATATATCGGAAAATAAATAGAAAACTTTAGATAATTTATATAAATAAGTACTTAACTATAAAAAACATCTGAACATGAAAAAAGCCACCTTAAGGTGGCTTTTCAAACCGGTTATTAATTAACCTTGCAGTAAGCTTAATGCTGCCTGTGGCCGCTGGTTAGCCTGCGCCAATACCGTGGTACTGGTTTGCTGCAATATCTGTGTACGGGTTAACTCTGCAGTTTCTTTGGCAAAGTCGGTATCACGGATCCGGCTGCGGGCGCCGGAGACGTTTTCAGAGATATTGGTTAAGTTACGGATAGTCGCCTGGAAGCGGTTTTGTACCGCACCCAAATCAGCACGGGTACCGTCAATGACACCGATAGCAGTATCAATCAGCGCTAAGGCAGCTGAAGCACCGCCAACTGACGATACGCTCAGTGCACTTAAGCCCAATGCATTAGTGCCGTAGCCACCGGTACGTGACAACTTAATGTCGATATTTTGCCCGGCATTGGCGCCCACCAGGAAAGTAGCAGAGAAGCCACCGGCCAACAGATTCTGCGTACCAAATTGAGTAGTGGTTGCCACCCGGCTCATTTCGGCTTTTAACGCTGTCACTTCTTTTTGCAGTGCAGCGCGGTCTGTCGAGCTGTTGATGCCGTTCTGCGACTGGATAGCCAGGGTACGGATACGCTGTAAAGAGTTGGTGATCTCTTCCATCGCGCCCTCTGCCACCTGGGCCAGAGAAATACCATCGTTGGCGTTACGTGCCGCCTGGTCCAAGCCATTGATTTGGCTGGTTAAGCGGTTAGAAATTTGTAAGCCGGCAGCATCATCAGCAGCGCTGTTAATACGAAAACCGGAGGATAAACGTTTAAATGCCGTATCCAGCGCATTGCCGGAATTAAACAGCTGACGCTGGGCATTTAATGATGAAGTATTAGTGTTTACGTATAAAGCCATGATAGTGCTCCCAACTGTTGTTCTGTCGTACAAACCCGTTTGTTGTTCGGGTTTATCACCTGATACTTATGTATCGGAACCGGCAGCGGAAACTTGAATATTTTTTGCAGAATTTTACATCATTAGCGCCGGATGCCTTATCCGGCGCGGCTTGCTTAGCGGATATAATCGAACAAACTTACCCCGGACACCTTAACAAAGGTATTGGAAATGGCTTGCAGCGCTATTTCCTGCTTGGTGATTTCGGTTAAGGCAGCGGCGTAATCGACCTCTGATAAATCCGCGCGGTAAGACTTATTGTTAATCGTTAAATCTTCATTGGTACCAAACACACTGTCCAGCACATTCACCCGACCACCAATAGTTGACAAGAAACTGTCAATATTGGACGCCGACGACGTGACCTGTGTAATAGTGTCACTGATGGCTTCGTTAAACTCAAAACTGTTCAGGCCCGGATTTTCCAGCGCGGTAATAAACTCACCTATGGTCGTAAGAATATTTTTCTTTTCCGGCGGCTGCAGCGAAAAATCAACCTGGCCAGGTACCGCAGCTGCACCACTTATGGTGATAGTTAAACCGTTAAATTGTATTGGCGCATCGGCAACAAAAGTGCCGGTTACCGGCGGCACCAAGGCAACACCGTTTTGCAGAATTTCATAGTCTGACGGAGCTGTCAGCACCACACTGAAATCATTGTTACCCGGCGTCAGACTGTCGTAGCTTTGCTTGTAAAAGGCATCAAACCGGCTTTGGTCTGTTACGGAAACTTCTGCTGCAGTGGCGCCACCGGCACTGATAACGGCAGCGGTATTTTTAAACCTGGCATCAACGTTTTCGAACACCATTTTGCCGCTGTCGTTGCCAGGCAGCGCTATGGTAGGTGATATTTGCAGTGATTTTTGGCCGTCATCGCCTTGAAACTCATAAATACCGGTTGCCTGGTTAAAACTGTAACTTTGTTTTTTATCCTGAAAGCCGGAGAAAATATAGCCGCCTTCTGCATTGCGGGTATTCATTAAATCCAGCAACTCTACCTGAATGTTTTTCAGCTCCTGCGCCACAGCCTTTTTATCATTTTCCGTGTAAGCGCCGTTACCCGATGCAATGGCAAGCACCCGGGCCCGGTCAATTGAGGTGCGCATATTGGTCAGCACGGTTTCTTCCAATGCCAGATTGTTTTTTAACAACACACTGTTGTTTTGAAACTGCGCTACCTGCTGCAGGTTTTGATCTAAGCCCAGCACCTTAGCCGACGCAGCCGGATCATCCGCCGGTGTCAAAATACGCGTTTGCTTGGTCAGTTGATCCTGGGCGCGGTTCATCTTGTTCTGGGTGTTTAATATGCCGTCTAAGCCGGCATTAAACTTCATGTTAAAAGATAATCTCATCACTACCTCACTGCCGCTAACAAGGTATCAAATACCGTTTGTGACGTTGAAATGATTCTGGCTGCTGCCGCATAAGTTTGCTGAAACCGCACTAAATTAGAGGCTTCTTCATCCAAACTTACGCCGGACAAGGATTCATACCAGGCCGTGGTCTGCTCCAACAAGGCCTTGCCGGCCGCTTCGTTATTACGCGCCTGGTTAGTGCGCTCGCCAATTAAACTGACCATATCACCATAAGACTGATTAAAATTAACCGAGTTAACCCCACCCGGTACCGACAGCGGATTTAACCGCGTGGTTTGCGCAGTTTGCAGGGCCGACAACGCCAAACCATTACGGTTGTCATTAAAACCACCATCGTTAAAGCTGATATTAAAGGTATCGCCTATAGCCGGCACCCCGGTAACCGAAAAATCAAAACCGACATCAATACCGGCTTGGGCGAAAATATCCTGATACTGGTTCGAGCCAAAGGCTGCCGTGGCAACCGGGTTACCCAGGTTATCAACTATTTCAAAGGTATCGCCACCAACATAAGTCATGGTCCAGGGGCCGTTAATTAAGCCGGAAGGGGTATCAAAACCATACGCCGGTAAGGTGGCCGGCGTGGTATCGGTTACCGTTAAGCCCTCAACCTGAGCATTGCCTAAATTTGTTACAGTAAACTCTGTACGTACCGGCGAAGCCAGTGCGATATCTTCCGGCCGGGTTGTCGCCAGTTTTAAGGTTCTGGAGGCAGTACTCAAGGGTTTTAATTCAAACTGATCGCCTACTGCCGGCGCTCCGGTTAAAGTAATTTCCAAACCGTATAAATCACCGCCGGCATCTGCCGAGCTGATAGTGACAGGGAAGCCGCCTACCGGCACCACTTTATCTGAACCAGTGATAACATTACCCTTTACATCAATAGCCTGGATCCTCACCTGACCAGCTTCAACCGTAAGCAGAAAATCATTCGGCGGTAAACTTTCACCCTCGCCCTGCTCAATGCCTACTGTAACGGCACCGGTACCGGCATTGCTTGATAAGGCAAAACCGCTGCTTACCGGTAAGGTAAACAAATTACCGCCAATTTCGCCGTTAAGGTTCATACCCAAACGGTTTTGACTGTTCATAGCATCTGTCATCGACAGCGCTAATTGCCCAAGCCGGTTTTGCGTTGGTACCAGAATCTCTTCTCTGAATTTCAGCAGGCCACCGATTTTACCGCCCAGGGCCTCTATATCAATATCACGCTCAACTGTAGTGCGCCCTGACAATTGCAGCTTCAAGTCGCGCTGTGAAGGATCGGGATCGCCGCGTAATGTCACCAAATTAAACTGGCCGCGCTCGACCACTAAGGACTGACCGGTGCCGAGAAACACCAGCTTTTCACCGTTGTCTGCATCCAGGGTGCGGATCTCAACCATTTCGGCCAGGTTTTTGATGGCCAAATCGCGCTTATCCAGTAAATCCAGCGGCACCGGCCGGCTGTTCCCCGTGCCGAATGAAGCAATTTCGAGATTTAAATCAGCAATTTGCTTAATATAACCGTTGGTTTCACTGGTATAGATATCCAGTTGCTGGTTAACAAAGTTTTCCTGATCCAGCACCAGACTGGACAAGGTAGAGAATTTATCCAGCAATGCCTGCGAGCTGCCGATAATCAGTTGCCGGTTGGCCAGGGTCGCCGGCTCATTGTTGGCAATTTGAAATTGCTTAAACAGGTCATTAATGCCGGTAGCAATACTGTTGGCGGGGTTAGAAAACAACGCATCGACACGGTTGGCTTCAGTAACATACTGTTGCGCATAGCTATAGTTAGACGTATCGCGACGCAACTGTTTCAGAGTAAAGTCACTGACCAGGCGTTCTGTAGTACCTTTACCCACCCCAAGGCCAAGAATTTGTGATTCAAATTCGGTGCGCTGGCGTACATAGCCCTCAGTGTTAATGTTGGCAATGTTATTACTGGTCGTGTTGAGTAAAGTGCTGTTAGCCAAAATGGCCGACGTGCCTATTCTCAGTAAATTGTCTGACATTGCTCTCTCCGCTGGCGCCGCTATGCTGCGCCCATTCAATTATTAATCGGCGCCAACACTGTTTTCTTGAGCATCATCTTGCTCTGAGCGTACCTGTTGCATCACAGGACTTTGATATACCGCCATAATTTTTTGCGCATAAGCCGGGTCGGTGGCATAACCTGCCGCTTGCAGTTGCTCAAAATAAGCTTTTGCATCAGTTGTCACTTTCACCGCATCCTGATAACGCGAACTGCTACTGATAAAGTTTACATAGTCTTGCAAACTGTGCGCCGGTGAATCATAGGCGCGGAATTTGGCTTGCTCTTTTTTCGCCACACCGCCGCGATATTCCAGCGTATCCACCACTGCTGTTTGCCCCTGCCAGCCGTTATTAGCTTTAATACCAAACAGGTTAAAGCTGTTTTCACCCTGTGCGGTTTTTATCATACGTTGGCCCCAGCCGGTTTCCAGCGCAGCTTGCGCCACCAGCGCTAACGGATCCAATCCCAGCGCTTTGGCAGTTTGCCGCGCAGCCGGTAATAAGCTTTTGACAAAATCGGCCGGGCTGGCCACTTGCCAGTTGGTGCCGGGTTGTTCGGTGGCAGCTTGTGCCATCACATCCGATACAGCAGGCACCGCCTGTGCGCTATTTGCTGCAGTTGTAACAACGTTAGCTTTGCGCGCCGGCAGAATATGTGTTGGCATCTGCAGTGTTTTTTCCGCTTTGCCCTCCGGCTTGGCACTGCCGCCCAGCGCCGGGCTTAATTGCTGCACCAACAAATCAGCCAGGCCCAAAGCGCCCTTTTGTGCCAAATCGGTGGCCATTTGGCTGTCGTGCATATCACGGTAAAACTTGGTTGTTTCACTATTCATCATACCATCCACCTCAAAGGCGGCATTGGCCTTGCGCATACTGCCGAGCAACATGCTGAAAAAAATTGCTTCAAACTGCTCTGCCGCCTGGCGCAAACCTGCCTTTTCATCCTTAGCCGAATTGCTGCGGATTTGCTGCAGGCTGTTTAAGTCGTGATAAGACACATTGTTCGGCGTCAGGCTCATATCAGATCACCACCAGTTCGCCGTGAATAGCCCCGGCTTCTTTCAATGCTTCCAGGATAGCCATTAAATCGCCAGGGGCGGCACCTACGGCATTTACCGTGCGCACTAAATCATCCAGGGTTACGCCCGGGTCAAACTTAAACATACGTGACTGGTCCGGCCGTACATCAATAATGGTGTTTTCTTCAATAGCCGTCTCGCCACCGGCAAGGGGCCCCGGCTGCACCACCCGCGGGTTTTCCGCAATGGTTACCGTTAAGCCACCATGAGTTACCGCCGCAGGGAACAAACGCACCTCTTTGCCGATAACAATAGTACCGGTACGCGAATTAATAATAATTTTGGCGGAGTGATCGCCTGGCTCAAAGCTCAGGTTCTCTAATGTAGACAAGTAAGACACGCGCTGGTTGATATCTCGAGGCGCCCTTACCTGTACCGAGGTCGCATCCATAGAGTAAGCCGTTTCCGGCCCCATAAAGCTGTTAATCGCTTCAGCCAACCGCTTGGCGGTGGTAAAGTCAGACCGTTTCAGATTAAAGGTAATAAAATCACCCTGCGCAAAGGGCGAAATAACTTCACGCTCTACCATGGCGCCGTTGGGAATGCGACCAACTGTGGGCGTATTAACCAGAATACGTGAACCGTCCAGGCCCTCGGCGCCCAGGCCGCTGACAATCAGGCTGCCTTGGGCTACCGCATAAACATTGCCGTCCAAACCGGTTAAAAAGGTTTGCATTAAGGTACCGCCACGCAGGCTTTTGGCACTGCCGACAGACGACACGGTAATATCCAGACTTTGGCCGGGTTTGGCAAAAGCCGGCAATTCTGCATGCACGGCTACGGCGGCGACATTCTTAATTTGCGCTTTCATGTTACCAGGCAAAGTAATACCAAAATTGCTTAGCATGGTGCGAAAGCTTTGCTCGGTAAAGGGGCTTTGCTCACCGGTGCCGGGCAACCCCACTACCAGGCCATAACCGACTAATTGGTTACTGCGCACGCCCTCAACATCGGCCACATCTTTAATACGGGCCGCATTTGCCTGACTCAAACTAAGCACTAACAGCAGTGCTGATAACGGATACAATAAGCCTTTCATCATACGTCTCCTAGAAAGGCCACAGCGGGCCGTTAAAGAACCGGCTTAACCAACCGGGGGACTGGCCGCCGTGCGTCGCGCCGGTGCCGCTGTATTCAATACGGGCATTGGCAATTTTGGTCGACTCTACGGTGTTGTTCACATCGACATCAGAAGAGCGGATCACCCCGGTTAAACGGATATATTCTTTACCGGTATTTAATGTCAGCCATTTTTCACCGCGGATCACCAAGTTGCCGTTATTCAGCACCTGTAACACGTTAACCGAGATATCACCGACCAGGCTGTTACTTTGGTCCGCTTTGGCATCCCCTTTGTAATCTGATGATGAGTCGGCACCAAACTGCAGCACATTGCCGGCTACCGACACATTTCTGCCGCCAAGGCCTATCATCGGCTCAAACGACGCTGAGCTGTCTTTTTTCATTTCGGTCTTGGCGTTTTTGCTGGCTTGGGTACGCTCTTTTAACACCACGGTAATAATGTCGCCTTCGTGCCGTGCTTTATTATCCGAATACAGGCTGTTGGAATGATTTTGCGCAAACAGCGAGCCGTTTTGCACCAGCGGCCGCGACGGCGGTTCCGGCATTAACGGCGCAAAGTAGGGATCGTCGGCCTGTGGCTCTTGCAATGACGCGCAGCCTGCCAGCAATAGCACACAACATCCGGTAATAATGCGTAACATAAAGCCTCCTGTTACAGCTGCTGAATAGCAAAGCCAAGCATTTGGTCTACCGACGAAATCACTTTCGAGTTCATCTCATACACCCGCTGACTTTCAATTAAACTTACCAGCTCTTCGGTAACATTCACGTTTGAGGTTTCCAGCGCGCCCTGCACAATAATGCCAAGGCCTTCCAAACCGGGAATACCCTGTACAGGGTCGCCACTGGCACCGGTTTCATTAAACAAGTTCTGCCCTATCGGCTCTAAACCGGCCGGATTAATAAAGTTAGTTACCGTAAGCTGGCCCAATACCGCCGGCTCACCCTGGCCGGGCAGTTGCACTGACACCTGACCATCTTGCGACACAGTAATGCTGCGTGCATCCGGCGGAATAACAATATTGGGCTGTACCTGATAGCCCGCACCGGAGGTAACCAGGTTACCCTCGTCATCTACGGTAAACTGGCCATTACGGGTATAGGATATGGTGCCGTCCGGCATCAGGATCTCAAAAAAACCATGGCCCTGCACCATCATATCCAGGCTGTTATCCGTAGTTAACATATTGCCCTGAGTAAAGTTTTTCTGCGTTGCCACCACCTTGGTACCGGCACCAATCATTAAACCGTTAGGCAGTTCGGTATTTTGTGAAGACGCGCCGCCCGGCTGATTAACGTTTTGATACAGCAAGTCTTCAAATATCGCGCGGCTCTTTTTAAAGCCAACCGTACTGGCGTTTGCCAGGTTGTTTGAAATAACCGAAATATCACGCTGCTTAGCGTCTAAACCGGTTTTACTGATCCATAATGCTGGATGCATGTGTGCCTCCCGGGGCTTGCGCCCTTTGCTTATTCAGCTAATTAGCCGACTATTCTGAGTAACTGATTCTGCTGACGATCCATCTCTTCAGCGCTTTTCATCATCTTTACCTGCAGCTCAAACTGACGCTGCAGACTAATCATATAAGTCATCTCACCTATCGCATTGACATTGCTGCTCTCAATGGCGCCTTTCAGCAAGCTGACATCCACCGCAGCTTCCGCTATCTGGCCGTCCTTGCGCCGGAACAAGCCGTCGTTGCCTTTTACCATCTCGCTGTTCAGCGGCCGTACCAACTTAATTCTGCCGGCCGGTAAAATGGCATCTGCCGGTGCGCCCTGCGGCAACACACTGATGGTGCCGTCCAGTGCAATCTCAACTTTTGCCAGCGGTACCGGCAACTGAATGGGGCCATCATCACCCATTACCGGCAAGCCGGAAGAGGTTTCCAGCATGCCTTGGGCATTAATTTGCAAATTGCCGCCACGGGTGTAGGCTTCGTTACCATCCGGTGCCTGTACAGCCAGCCAGCCGTCGCCCTGAATGGCCACATCCAGCTCACGCTCAGTCATAATAATTGCACCGGCGTCAAAGTTTTGACCTGGTTGCTCCGTTAACGAGAACACGCGGGTGGGCAAGCCCTCACCAAAGGCCTGCATCGACCTGGCCTGCTCAAAATCGGCTTTAAAGCCCACAGTTCCGGTATTGGCCAGGTTGTTGGCCCGCACCGCTATACTGTTCATATTTTCTTTGGCACCGCTCATGGCGATATATAACAGACGATCCATCACGTGCTCCGCAGATAAAAACTATGTATTCTATCTAGCAATAACCAGGCCAAAAAAAAGACCTGCATAATGCAGGTCTTTTTAAAACACGTTGTTCAGTTACATCGCAGGAATACTGGCAGCATTAGTGGGATCAGAACCCGCCAGATACTCTTCCAAATTGGTATAGCCGTCACTGTCAGTATCGACTACTGCATCATTGGCATCCTGGTCAGTCAATCCGTAATACTCTTCAAACCATGCAGGCATGCCATCAGCATCAGCGTCCACATTTGAGCCCAGCAGTAACTCAACATTTGATGACACAAAAGTAGCAAACGTTTTAGGATTCTGAAATCTGGTAATTACCGAAATAGATTCATAATCTGTCGGATTCATAGGCGTAGGCAACAGTATTGTATTAGCCGCTGCACAGTTACCATTATGGTAAAGAGTACCTACTGTCTTACCTTCCACCTTCTTATAGCCTATAACCTGGAATGTGCAATTTGAAATATTTATCATCGAGATAATCCGGTTAAAACCGATTAATACTGGATAATCCGGATTCTTTGGAAAAATCATGCTTTGAGTAGCAAACCCTCTGGCTGGCGCCATACTACTTTTATAATCTGATACCTGTGAGATTGCCGACACTTCAACCGGAGGCTCAACCGGCTCTTCAGGTTCAACTGGTTCTTCAGGATCCTCGGGGTCAACAATCTCACCATTATCTATTGCATCGGAAAAGCGAAATCTGCTACTGAAGCTAAAACTTTTTGCCAAGTCAGATGGCCGCTCGCTGTCAAAATACTGAAGCGAGATTTCTACTCTTAATCCCGACGAGGCATCAATGGACGGTGACAAAACCCGAGTGTCACCGCCCTGACCTTGGCAGCTTACACTTTGCAACAGCCCGCCGCCAAGATGATAAACTCTCATGCTGCACATAACAAACTGACTATCTGACGACGGCGTGGCACTGATAATAGTGAGATTGTCAAACCCCTGCTGCGGAGCAATATTAAACTCTCTGACTATCGTAGTAGCCTTATTATAAAGGGTATAACTATGTGTATTAACAATATCGACAATCTCTTCAGCTTTTACTGCTAAAGCAGATAAAAAAGAAACAGCTAATATTAAGTATCTGATAAATTTCATAAAACCTCCTATTTAAAGAAATAGGAGGTTAACCAAAGCAGAAACAAATGACAATTAAATAAATATTAAAAATTAATTATCGGATCTGCAGCACGGTTTGTTGTAAGGTGCTGTTAACTTCTAATGCCCGCGAGTTGGCCTGGAAGTTACGCTGCGCGCTGATTAAATCAACCAGCTCGGTAGTCAGGTTAACGTTAGATTGCTCCAGTGCCGAGGCATTAATAGCACCAAAGGTATTGGTATTGGCCTGGCCACCGATAGGCTCACCGGAAGTAATGGTTTGCTTCCACGACGTATTACCTACCTGCTTTAAGCCCTGCACATTGGCAAACCGCACCAACGCCACTTGGGCTAAATAAGCAGAATCACCATTGCTGTAGCTGGCTAATACGCGACCAAAAGCATCAATATCCACCCCGGTTAAGCTCCCCACAGTGGTACCGTCCTGGCTTAAACTGGTTGCTGCGAAATCCCCGGCAACCTGAGTTGGTGTGCTGGTACCGGCAACATCACTGAAGTTAACTACTATATCAGTCTGATACTGGGCGCCGTTATCCAGATAACCATTGGCCGGATCGTTTAAATCAGCAAAGGGCATTCTTAGCGTCGGTACTGGCGTCGTTATCATGTTACCACTGGAATCAAAAACTAAGTTGTCGCCCTGAAACGGTGCTGCTGTTACATCATCCCATACCACAAAGGTTTCCCATTCGGAGTTGGCCGGTGGCACGGTAGTTGTGCGGCGAAAATACATAGTCGCAGTATGAGACTCCCCCAAGCTGTCATATATCGTTATCGAGGTAGAGTGGTTATAAGTCCCTCTATCAGTGGCATCAAACGGCAATGCATCTGTTGGCAACTTGCGTGAATCCAGGTTCATATTGATAAAAATATTACTGGTTGCCCGCGGTGCGCCGGCCGTGGTGGGTATGGTAATAGGTTGCGCAGTACTTAAGCTAACTGATTGATTGGCACCATCTAATCGGTCAACGGCAAAGCCCTGCAAAAAATTGCCGTTATTGTCGACAATAAAATTGTCTTTATTTAATTTAAACGCACCGGCACGGGTATAGGTTAAATCCCGCGATTGCAGATCCGGCGTTAAGGCAAAAAAGCCTTCGCCGGTAATCGCCATATCCAGCGAGTTATTGGTAAATTGCAGCGAGCCCTGGCTAAACTGTTGCGCCACTACAGAGGTAGTAACACCATCACCCACTTTAGTACGGCCGGAGGCAAAAATGGATGTGGCATACACATCGGCAAATTCAGCCCGCGACTCTTTAAAACCGGTAGTATTAACGTTAGCGATATTATTCGCCGTAGTATCCAAATCTTTTTGTGCTGCGGCAAGGCCGCTTAGTGCGATATTAAAACTCATAATTCACCTCAGCTCACTGTTAACCGTAAGAAACTTCTAACACATCACCTAATTTCACGGCACCAAGGCCAATCAGGTTTAACATAATTCCGCCGCCGGTGCCGTTCATGCTGACACTGCCTACCGGGGTATACACATTCACCGGCAAGCTGGCATTGGTACCATCGCTATAACTGACATCAACTTTAATTTTGTACACACCGGCTTTTACCCTGTCGATAACATCATCGTCATCGCCTTCTGCCGGGAGTTCATCGCCCTCAGCATTACTGCCACCAGATGACGCACCTGAGCCGGTATGGGTACCATCCCAGACAAATTCGTTTTTACCCACTTTAGGGTTGTCTACGCTAAAGCTTTGGATCAGTTCGCCTTTTTCATTCTCAATACTGATTTTCATTCTGTTGGCCGGTTTATCCAACTGGATATTGCCGCGCGCCAGGGTTTCACCGGTAAACACTATTTCATCTGACTGTGTCAGCACACTGCGGCCAACCAAAGACGATGCCTGCAACGCCTGGTTTGAACTCATACTCTCGGCGAAGCCTTTAAAGCTTGCATTGAGTTGCCCTATACCGTCAGCCATAGTGAAATTGGTCATCTGAGCAATCATCTGATCGTTTTCTACCGGCTTGGTCGGGTCCTGAAACGCCAGTTGCTGCGTTAGCAGAGCAAAGAAATCTGACTGCGTTAAAGCACCGTTGTTTTTCTCCGGTGTTTTGTCTTTGTTATCCCAATACATGCCATCAAGGGCAGTATTGTTATTTACGTTAGTAGTCATGATTCTGCCCTTAGTTTGCCTGGCCTAAGCGCAAGGTGCGCATAACCATCTGCTTGGCCGCTTCGGCGGTTTGCACATTGGTTTCATAAGATTGCGACGCCGACATCATGTTCGCCATCTCTTCCATAATGTTGATATTGGGTTTGTAGATGTAGCCGTTTTCATCCGCCAACGGATGATTGGGCGCGTACTCCACATTTAGCGGCGCATCGGATTCAACAATACCTAATACCTTAACCCCCACACTGGCATCGCCCTGCTGCCGCTTGGCTTCTGACAGCTCGGCGGCAAATACCGGATGGCGGCCACGATAGGTTTGATCCACACTGCTGCTGACACTGTTAGCATTGGCAATGTTGCTGGCGGTGGTGTTCATCCGTACCGACTGGGCTGTCATGCCACTGCCACTGATATCAAAAATATTGAATGCACTCATGGTTATTGTCCTCCGCCGGTAATGGCTTTTTTCAGGCCACTGATACGGGAATTTAGAAAGGTCATACTGGTTTGGTATTCCAGACTGTTTTGCATCACGGCGCTACGCTCACGATGAATATCTACACTGTTGCCATCGCCGGTGTCGGGTTGATCCGGGTTACGAAATTGGGTTTCGTGCCGTGCGGCGGTAGAAATGTGAAAGTGCTTTTCGTGGGTTCGCGCCATAGCGCCGGATTGACGGGCTTTAGCATTATTCAGCGCTTGCTGAAAATCCACGTCTTTTGCTTTATAGCCGGGCGTGTCTGCATTAGCGATGTTTTCTGCCAACACCTGAGCCCGCCGATCACGAACCAGCATGGCTTCAGGGTGCATACCAAATGCTTTTTCAAAACTGATTGCCATTTTTTTGCCACCTCTGAATTACCGATGGCAAAACAAATGCAAAACTCAGGCCAAATATAAAAAATGGGAAAGGACTATGTCTTCTTGCGGTAAATAATGCCCGGATTACAGCGGATCATCTCAAAATCACTGTTAACGCTGGATAGCGATTCTGACGCGCCGAGGAATAAATATCCTTTCGGGTTAAGCGACTGGGCAAACTGGCGGATAATTTTTGCTTTTACATCAGCAGAGAAATAAATAAGCACATTACGACAAAAAATAATGTCGAATTTCCCCAGTAAGGTGTAGCTGTCCAGCAAGTTAAGATGGCGAAAACTGACGTTTTTACGCACCGGATCTTTTACCCGCATCATGCCTTTGCCGCTGTCTTCAAAAAACTTACTGCGCCGCTCCGGCGATAAACCGCGCGACAACGCCAAGCCGTCGTATTCACCGCGTTGACAGTGCTCCAGCATGGTATTTGAGATGTCGGTACCGAGTATATTTACGCCAAGACTAAAGGCGCCGGGCCGGGTTTGCTGGTATTCCATCGCGGTCATGGCAATAGAGTATGGCTCCTGACCACTGGAACTGGCCGCCGACCAAATTTTGACGGTGCGGCAAGTTTTTTCCAGCTCCGGCAAAATTTGTTTCTTTAACAGCTCATACGGGTAGGTATCGCGAAACCATAAGGTTTCATTGGTCGTCATGGCATCAATAACGGCCGATCTTAACTGACGTTCAAACGGGCTTAGCGTCTTACTTACCAGCTCAGACAGTGACGCGACAGAAAAACGTTGCATCAGCGGACCAAGCCGGCTCTTTACCAGGTACTGTTTGTTTTCACCCAACACAATACCGCACTGTTGCTCCAGAAAATCCCGGAACAACACATATTCTTTATCTAGCAGGTCTTTATTCGGCACCGGTTATCCTTAACGATTAATCAGCATGCAGCCACTTTTCTACAGAGCCGGCCAGCTCGTCCGGATTAAATTTAGCAATAAAATCATCCGCGCCAACCTTTTGTACCATCTGCTGATTAAATACTCCGCTGAGCGAAGTATGTAAAATCACATGTAATTTCTTTAGTTTCGGTTCCAGCTTAATCTCGGCAGTCAGGGTATAGCCGTCCATTTCCGGCATTTCAATATCAGAAATTAACAGGCCGATTTTTTCCGTTACCGATTCATTGCAATCTTTTGCTACCTGCTGCAGGTACTCCAGCGCTTCGCGACCATTATTAACCAAATGCATCTTTACGCCTAATACTTCCAGCGCACGTTTTACCTGGTTGCGCGCAACAGCTGAGTCATCGGCAATCAGAATAACCCTGTCGCCCAGGTCAGCAGTAATACTTTGTGTGTCCAGTTGTTTGGTAAGGGTGGTAGCTGACGGCGAAATTTCTTCCAGAATTTTTTCCACATCGAGAATTTCAACCAGCTCTTTGTCAATCTCGGTTACTGCCGTAAGATAGCTTTGTTTGCCGGCGGTGCCTTTTGGCGGCGGCATAATAGCTTCCCAGTTGATATTGATAATGCGCTCTACCGAGTTAACCAAAAAGCCCTGCACAGAACGGTTATATTCGGCAATAACAATAAAACTGTCTTTGGTGTTCTCAATAGCCTTACCACCGGTAGCCAGGCTTAAATCGATCACTGAAATAGTCTGGCCACGAATATGGGCAATGCCGCGAACAAACTTATTTTGCCTTGGAATAGCGGTTAACGGCGGGCACTGCAATACTTCGCGTACCTTAAACACATTGATACCATAGCGCTGGCGGCCAACCAGTTTAAACAGCAACAACTCCAGCCGGTTTTGTCCGACTAACCGGGTGCGCTGGTTTACCGAGTCCAGAATACTCGCCATCGGCAACTCCTCTTTAATACGTTCAGGATCGATTCTTGCTTAGTGTCAGAACACAAAGCGGTTATCTACATATAGCGTCAATTTTCTGCGCTATGTTATAACCCCTGGTCCGTAAAGCATAGCCGAAACCTTATGAAAAAGTACGAAAATTTATTTAAACAAACACTTACAGTTACTGTCGCGCTACTAAGTTTTAGTAGCGTTGTGCAGGCGGAGCCGCAAAGCTATACGCCGGCGCAACTGACTGAACTTGCCGGGCAATGGTTGGAACAACACGTCGGCGCTAACAGCGGCGAGCGGCAAATTAATGTCACACCGCTGGATAACCGCATTGGCAGCAAATACTGCGTTACCCCGCCGGAGCTGAGTTTGTCGCAGGACATTACACAGCGACAAAATACTATTCAGCTGCGTTGCAGTGCTGAGCAGAGCTGGCTGCTGTATGTTCCGGTAAGAATAGACGAGATTGTCCGCACTGTAGTGATGACACAAAATATTACTACAGGAACCCTGATCAGTGCCGATATGTTGACAACAGACAGCCGCGAGCGGCGTTTTGTGCGTGGTAGCCTGGTAAGCGACGAAAGCCTGATTATCGGCGCTAAAAGTAAAAAGTCGCTGTCGTTAGGTCAAATTATCACCTTGCAGGATCTTTGCCTTGTCTGTAAGGGAGATGTTGTTACAATATCAGTAAGCGACAACGGATTACAGGTAGCCGCTACCGGCATAGCGCAAAACGACGGCAGCCTGGGTGATACCATCAGCGTGCTGAATCGGCAGTCCAAACGAACGATCAGCGCAGAAGTAACTGCAGTAAACCGTGTCAGTATTAAATTTTGATTATTTTACTAAAGTTTTGCTGTTTAACGCCGTTAACCTGAACATAAGGAACTGTATTAAGGTGATGAGGTCCGAGCATGGCTATTAATATCAACAACTTGCAAAATACACCGCAAGTAAAAACTGACAAGGTTGAACAAAATGTTCAGCGTCAGCAGGCTACTGTGCAGCAAAATGCCAGCCAGACTGCTAACCAGAAACAGGATTCAGTCTCTATTACGCCGCAAGCTCAGCAGTTTGCCAAACTGACCGAGAAAGCCGGCAACAGCACTGGTATTGATCAGGAAAAGGTCGATAAAATTAAGCAAGCTATTGCTGAAGGTAAGTACAAAGTTAATGTTGAGCAACTGGCACGACGTATTGTGCAGTTTGAAAGCGAAATATTCGGTAAAAAATGACCGACGCCGCCAGTGCCATCATCATCCTGTTAAACCAGCAACAGCAACATCTGGATGAGTTGCTGTTGTTGTTACGGCAAGAACTTGCCGCCCTCGCCGGCCGTGACATTGCCGCGCTGGAACAACTTACCCACACTAAATCTGATATGTTGAGCCGGTTACAACAGACCGACAGCGAGCTTGCCGCAGCGGCAGAGTTGGAACAGTGCAAACAACAAGAGTGGTTTAAGCAAAAAGTAGCAGCGCTGGATCTGCAACTGGAAGAATGTAAGCGTCAAAACGACATTAACCAGCAAACTCTGGAGCAAAGCCAACTGACTCTGGCGCGGTTTAAAACTGAACTGCTGTCCAGCAGAGGTAAGTCAGGCTTAACCTACACCAGTAAAGGCAAGCCTGCGGTAGAAAACAAAGGTAAAGGCATTAAAGCCTGAGCCGGCGCAGCAGAAATTGTCCGGTTTCAGTACCCCCGCCTTAATAATAGTACCGCACGCTTTTAATGGTCTGCCTCGGTTTGGTGTTCTGATACAACAAATACACCTGCTCAAAATCCAACTCCAACTCAGTAATATACACATCGTCTACCGCATAGGTTTTTACCACTCTGGCGCCGGTGATCACGCCTTTTACTGACGCCGACAGTTTTTCATCCGCCAACACCATTTTTTGCAACTGATTACTGGCGTCAATTTTTTGGCCGTAAACAATCTCGGTTAACTCACGGTAGGCATCTAACTTCGATGCTTTCATCGCCTGCAGCATTTTATGTTCGGTGTTAGCCCCTAACTGAGCGCTGATTGGCGCATAGCCTACCGCACGTACCAGCGGAAAGGCTTCCGGCTTGACATCGGCATACTCAACGTGGCGGTTGTACAACGGTGAACAACCAGCGGCCAACAAGGCAGCAACTACACTGACACTCAACAAGAGTTTCATATTTATCCCCGGGGTGAGTTTTAATTAACACTGTTAGTCAAAGTAATAGCAAAATTCACGCCAGCATTAAGGCATACATTTTGCTTATTCAGCGGTAAGTACAAAAGCGTCAGCTGTTAATAAGGGTGTTATGAATAATCATCTAAAGCTCGGTGTCCTCACCGGTATGCTATTCAGTGCCAGCCTGAGCGCAGACTGGTATGAAGCCACCGGCCAGGCCATGATCGAACAAGGCAATACCGAAGCGGCCAGACAAGCCGCTATTGATGACGCGGTAAAACGTGCCGCGCTGTTTGCCGGCGCCAGCCTCAGCAGCACCCAACAAATGCTTAACGGCGTGCTGCAGGCAGAGCAGCTCGGCGTGAGCAGTAACAGCGAAATTAAACAACTGCAGCTGCTGTCAGAGAGCCGCAGCGGTAATGTGATCAGCGTCACGGTGCGGGTCGATATAGAGCCTCAGCTATCCGGTTGTATCGGTAACACCTACCGTAAACCGCTGTTGTTGGGCCAGGTACAGCTGCATGCGAGGCAAGATGCCATTTACGGCCAGTTGTTTGAATTGGGTAAAGACGCCACAACGCAGTTAGAACGTCATTTACGTGATTACAGCCCGACAGCATTGGTTACCACCTATACACAAAGCATTACACCGCAGCAATTGGTGTACCCCGATACCGATCGTTTATTCAGTGAAGGCCACCGCTATGTCCTCAGTGCGGCGATCAACGACTTATCGCTCGGGCAAACCACCAGCCGCTTCTGGCAGCAAGATCAGAAAGAGCGTTTCTTTGCGATAGAAATCACACTGTACGACTTATTTGAGCAAAGCCTGTTGCATCAACAGGAATATCGCACCAGTGCATCCTGGCCTTATAAACGCAAAAATACGCCGCTTAGCCACAGCAGGGCATTTTGGCAAATGCCCTATGGCCAAAAAATTGACCAGGTATTGCAAGCCGTGGCTGAAGATGTGCAGCAACAACTGCAATGCGAACCCCTGCTCAGCACAGTAATACAGGTAAAAAATAATCAGATCACGCTGGCGCTGGGTAAAATGCACGGCCTGCAACAAGGCGATGAACTGCAGCTGTTTCAGTTACAGCGTAACCCGGGCTCTCCACAGGTAAAACGCCTGCTGCAAAGCCCCGTTAAGCTACAGGTAACCGGGCTTAACGAACGCCACGCCAGTGCCGTCAGTACGGAGCAGCAACTGCTACAGCATATTCAGCCCGGCGATGTGGTAAGTGTGCGAAAAAGCACCGGTTATTAGCGGCCCAGGTTCCCAACACCGGCGCACTCTGCTACACTTTCGCGCCGTTGCCCCATAGTTAAATGGATATAACGGCCCCCTCCTAAGGGGCAGTTGCAGGTTCGATTCCTGCTGGGGCAGCCATAAAACGAAAGGTTCGATTCCTGCCGGGGCAGCCATAAGACAGCACAACCGCGTCTTATTTGGTGTGAAACTCCTGCAAAAACTTTATATATCAAGCTACAGTTAGCCCGATACAATCTATCGGACACACGGCAATGCAGGTTGGTTTGTCATAATAGCCAATGCATTCTGTGCATAGCGCCGGGTCCACTTCATAGTGACGGGGCCCCATGCTAATGGCCTCGTTCGGGCACTCTGGTACGCACATATCGCAATTTATACAGCTCACTTCAATCACGGCGGGCATAGTTAACCTGCCGCGGCATTGACGGTGGTAACCTGGTGCCCCGGCAACTGTTTTAACAGCATGGCAAAGCACAAGTTGTATTGCGCCGGCAGCTGTACCTTTAACTGATAACAGGCGCCCGGCGCCAGTACTATGGCGCTGTCGTGTTTATCACGCAGTGCTGTCAGCGTAAAAGCGTGGTTGCCTTGCGGGGTCATCAGCATCAGCTGGTCACCAACTGCGAACTGGTTTTTTACCTCCAGCAAGGCAAAGCCTTCGCTATCCTGCGGCGCAATAAACTCACCGACTAACAGCTGCTGCCCCACGCTGTGGCTGGTGTCATAGTTTTGTGTATCCTGCGGTTTATGCCGGCGTAAAAAGCCTTCGGTAAAGCCGCGGTTGGCCATGCCTTCAAGCTCGTTCAGTAAAGCCGGGTTAAAAGCTTTACCGGCAACAGCGTCGTCAATAGCCCGGCGGTAAACCTGGGCCGTGCGCGCCACATAATAAGGCGATTTAGTACGGCCTTCTATTTTCAGCGAATGCACGCCCATGGCGGTTAATGCCGGCACATGCTCAATGGCGCGTAAGTCTTTTGAGTTAAGAATATAGCTGCCGTGTATATCTTCATCTATCGCCATCAGCTCGCCCGGCCGGCCCTGCTCTTCGAGCAATGCCGGTGTGCTTACCGGTTTAAACTGCCCGGCTTCATCCTCTACCGCGGCATGCACCTGATAGGGCCAGCGACAGCTGTTGGTACAAGCGCCCTGGTTCGGGTCGCGTTTATTAATATAGCCGGATAACAAACAACGGCCGGAGTACGCCATACACAGCGCACCATGCACAAATACTTCCAGTTGCATATCCGGCACCTGGCGACGAATTTCGGTTATTTCCTCCACCGCCAGCTCGCGCGACAAAATGACCCGCTCCACGCCCTGCGCCTGCCAGAACTTTACCGCGGCCCAGTTCACCGTATTGGCCTGCACCGATAAGTGCAGCGCTACCTGTGGAAAATGCTGCCGCAGTAAAAACACCACGCCGGGATCTGACACGATTAACGCATCGGGTTTAAGCGCCACCACCGGCGCCATATCAGCAACAAAGCTGACGAGTTTGCTGTTATGCGGCGCAATATTCACCACTACATAAAACTTCTTACCCTGTGCGTGGGCTTCATGGATACCGGTTGCAAGCCCGGCTAAATCAAACTCGTTATTACGCACCCGCAGGCTGTAACGTGGCTGGCCGGCATAAACGGCATCTGCGCCATAAGCAAAGGCCAGGCGCATGGCTTTTAAACTGCCGGCCGGGGAGAGTAGTTCAGGTATTAACATAGCAATTGTCTCTGCCGTTTTATAAAACGCTGCCAAAAGGAGCGGAAAAGGCGGCTATTCTAACGCCGGGGTGGGCACCGGTTTTGATCTGCCGCAAAAGCCAGGCCATTAGCACTGACACGGCTCACTCTGGCCACAGGCTTTAAAACCGGCAGCAAAGTTAGTTAAACGCCCGGTACGGCTACCTGCTGGCAGCATGACTTCAATCAAACTAAAATGCTGTTTGTTATCAAACGCCAGCTGCAATGCCTGAACAAAGTCATCCAGATTGCTCACCCGGATGCCGTTACCCCCCATGCTGCGGGCCAGTTCGGCATAATGCCAGTTGCTTAAGTTGGTGCAAGCAAGCCCGGGGGCAAAGGCGTCTATCATGTCCCAGCGCTGGTTATTAAACACAATAATTACCGGCGCAAAGCCGTAACGGGCACAGTGGCCAAGTTCGAGCCCAGTCATTAGAAAGGCGCCATCCCCCACCAACACTACCGGGCGCAAACCGGTAACGGCCTGCACACCAAAAGCCGCCGGCACCGCATAGCCCATGGAAGCGTAAAACGCCGGCGCCAACATTAAGCTGGGTTTGGCATGCAAGGACGCAAACAGACAATCACCGATATCGGAAATCAGCGGCACTATGTCTTGCCGCTGAGTTAAAAACTTATCCAGCTGCTGTACCAGACTGCTGGCTGTCAGGGACTGCGGCGCCATCGTCAACACTACCGGTTCCGGCTGTGTTGTGTCATTAAACGGCGCTACAGGCTGTTGTAATAACGCCGCCAGCACAGGCTTTATTGCCAACTGATGATAAGTAGCAACGCCAAGCGTCAGCTGGTTTTGCTCAAGGCAAACCACTTTATTGGCGGGAAACAGCTCGCTATGAGCAGCAAAGTTGCTGTCGGTTTTAATTACGCCAATTTGCAAAATCAAATCGGCATCACGCAGCAGCTGCGTCGGGCGAATGTCGGTTTTATCAAGAAAGATACCACCATACAGCGGATGCTGTTGGTTAAAGCTGGCACGGCCCATTAGAGTACTGATAAAGGGAATATTCAATTTAGTGGCCAGCGCCTCAAGCTCTGCTACTGCATCAAAGCGGCGCACATCCACCCCGGCCAGAATAACCGGGCGCTGCGCATAGCTTAAACGCTCGGCCAGATGCGCGGTTGCCAGCATCAGCTCATCTTCCGGCACAGCCGGTGGCTGGTAGTCTCCTGCCGGTATGGTATTAAACTGCACCGCATCGCGCGGTATTTCCAACAGCACGGGTCGGCTTTGTTCTTGCACTGTTTTCAGCGCCAGGCGAATATCTTCGCCGGCGCGTGCCGGATTATCTAAGCGTAACTGAGCTGCAGTAATTTCTTTATAAATATCGCGCTGCGAGTTAACGCTTTTGGCCTGATGGTGAATAAGCAAGCCGCGCTCAAGCTCGCTCTGACCGGGGAAACCGGCAATAATCAGCAACGGCACATGCTCAACATAGGCCTGTGCCACAGCGTTGACAGCATTAAGTGCACCAGCGCCGTACGTTAGGATCACCACCGCCGGTTTATTGCTGATGCGTGCGGCGGCATCAGCGGCAAACACCGCAGAGGGCTCATGGCTTAAGTAATACAACGGCAAACTGCTGCGCTGCTGTAATTGTTCAAACAGCGGCAAAACAAAATCACCGGGAATACCAAATAGCTGTTTTACACCAAACAACTCCAGCTCGTGCAGCAGTGCATCAACCAATAACATAACCCACTCCGGTTAAACTTAACGCTAAGCAGTGTGCTGATTATTGTACTGATGGGTGTTGATGCAGATCAAAACCACGCCGGCGGCCAGCGGAGCAAAGGTGGTAGAGGGCGCCTGGTTTCAGAAAAAGCAGACGCCCCGACTAAGTATCAACGCAATAAATTAGAAAACGGCAGTATGTTTACCGTTTCACCGGCGGGTAAACTGCTGCTGTCGCGTTCCAGCACGATATAACAATTGGCATTGGCGATAGAGCTGAGCATACCTGAGCTTTGCGCACCTAAAGTTTTTACTTTTAAACCGGCTTCCCCCTGCCAGTACCAGCCACGCTGATAATCCAGACGGCCGGGTTGTTTTTTCAGAGGCACTTCGCATTCAGCTTTTAACAATTTGCTTGTGGTGTGTACGACTTCACCGCTAAGTTTGCGCAGCACCGGCTGCACTAATTGCTCCAGTGTTACTACAGCAGCTACCGGGTTACCGGGTAAACCAAAAAACCAGCAGTTATCCAGCTTACCAAAAGCAAACGGTTTGCCAGGCTTTATCGCCACCTGCCAGAAGTTGATTTGGCCCAATTTATGTAAAATTTGCCGCGTATAATCGGCTTCGCCGACCGACACGCCGGCACTGGTAATCAGTACATCGGCCTGTGCCATCGCCTGTTTAAACGCCTGCTCTATCGCTGCCGGCTTATCCGGCAATAAACCCAAGTCTAGCACCTGAACGCCAAGACGCTGCAACATAGCAGCGATAACATAGCGGTTGCTGTCATAAATATGGCCAGCCGGCAGGCTTTGGTCCGGTGGCACTAACTCATCGCCGCTGGAAAAAATGGCTACTTTTAGCTGGCGCATTACTGCTATGTTGGCAAAACCCAACGACGCCAGCAAACCAAGATCTGCCGGGCGTAACTTATGGCCGGCGGCAAACACCTGCGCCCCTTTGGCAATATCTTCGCCGGCACGGCGTACATGCTCACCTGCAGTAGGTACCAGCTGACACAATATCTGCGGTTGTGAGCCATTTTCAATCAAGGTTACCTGCTCTTGCATGACGACAGTATCAAGCCCTGCTGGCATAACCGCGCCGGTGGTAATACGCACACAGGCCCCCGCAGGTACCGTATCGCTAAAAGCATGGCCGGCCAACGCTGCTCCCGCCACATTTAGCGGCTGGCCGGGTGCTACCTCTGCCGCGCGCAGTGCATAACCGTCCATAGCAGCATTGTCGTAGCCGGGTACGTTAATATCCGACAACAGCGGCTGCGCCAACACTCTGTCCAGCGCTTCAGTTAACGGCACTGTTATGCTCTGCTGCAACGGTTGTACTTCGCTGAGCATCTGCAGTATCGCCTGTTCAGCGCTTAACATTGGTTTCGGGACACGGGCGTCTTGCATCAGTTTTTGGCTCCCTGTTGGTTTACCATCCACACCGCGGCTTCTACCCGCGAGCGCAGGCCAAGCTTTTTCAATAAGTGTTTTACATGCACCTTTACCGTACCGTCTGAAATATTCAGCTCGCGGGCAATCAGCTTATTGCTCAGGCCTTTGGCGATAAAACTTAAAATCTCATATTCGCGATTGGTCAGGCTGTTCAGTTCGGCTGATGTTTTTACTGCCGGGCGGCGTAATGCCGTGGCCAAAACCTGAGTAATGGCTTCACTGAGTACCATTTTGCCGCTCAGCGCACGCTTTATCTGTTCCAGTAATACTTCCGGATCAGCATCTTTTAACAGGTAACCATCGGCGCCATTGCTGATGGCATTAACCACATCTTCGTCGGCATCTGATACTGTCAGCATTACTATGCGCGAAGTTACCCCCTCGTCACGCATCTTCTTCAACGTGGCAATGCCATCCATACCTTGCATATTTAAATCAAGGATAATCAGATCCGGGTCCAGCTCTACTGCCAGTGTAACTGCGTCGGCACCATTACCGGCTTCAGCAATAACCTCCAGATCGTCCTCCAGTGCCAATAATTGGGTTAATCCTTTACGTAGCAGGGGGTGATCATCTACCAACATAATGCTGGATTTTTGCTCTGACATTTTTTACTCCGGGAGTTAACTTGGCCGACAGTTACTATTAGCTTATAACAAGGTGCCGCTAACTTTGATATAAATCAGGTAAATAGCAGATCAGTATATTTTACCCTGCGGCCAATGATTGCCAACCGAAGCCCGAAACAATACGCTAATAAATTGATTTAATTCAACATTAAAAACTCAACACTAAAAAATTACCACTTAATAGGTACCTCTAACTATCCCCCCGCCGCTGATAGCTAACTCCGAAGATACATTGTGACAATAAGCCCCGGCCTGCATAGTTTCCGCAGTCTAGTTTGCTGTTCCTCACAGGAGTTTATTATGTCAGACCTGAAAAAGTGGCAGCCGGAAGATGAACACTTCTGGCAAACCACAGGCCAACGCATTGCCAGCCGCAATCTGTGGATCTCGATCCCCAGCTTGCTGTGTGGCTTTGGTGTCTGGATGCTGTGGAGTATTGTTACGGTGCAAATGCTCAACGTTGGTTATCCGTTCAGTACAGCCGAGCTGTTTACCCTAACCGCCATAGCCGGTTTAACCGGCGCGACCTTACGTATTCCGTCCAGCTTTTTTGTGCGTTTATGCGGCGGGCGCTATACGCTGTTTCTCACCACCAGTTTACTGATGATACCGGCAGTGGGCACAGGGTTAGCGCTGCAAAGTATCGACACCCCACTGTGGATGTTTCAGCTAATGGCATTGCTGTCTGGTATTGGTGGTGGTAATTTTGCCTCGTCGATGTCCAACATCAGTTTCTTCTTCCCGAAAAAGCAGCAGGGCTTAGCGCTGGGTTTAAACGCCGGGCTGGGTAATTTTGGTGTGACCACAGTGCAAATTCTGGTGCCGATTTTTATGTCATATGGCGTCTTTACATTGCTGGGCGGCGGTGACCCTATGGTGCTGGCTAAGGCCAGTGGCACGGTAACCGGCGTTATTCCTGCCGGCACTACAACCTGGATCCAAAACGCCGGCTTTGCCTGGCTAATTACCTTAGTGCCACTGGCGTTTTTACTCTGGTTTGGCACCAACAATATCCACACCGAAGAAGTTACCCCCAAGCTGCCATCAGCAGCGAAATCTTTCAGTATTATTCTGGCCATGCTCGGCATAGGTTTTGTCACTTCTATTGCCGGTTTATGGCTGATTTTACCGGCATCGGCTAATGGTTCCGGCTTTGGCATTCCAAAAGAAATTGTGCTTATCGCCGTATTGTTCGCCACCGTTTTCTTATTAAAACTCTTACCCGGCGCCATCCGTACCAGCCTGGACAGGCAATATAAGATTTTTAATAACAAACACACCTGGGTAATGAGCGTACTGTACGTCATGACCTTTGGCTCTTTTATCGGTTTCTCTGCAGCCTTTCCCTTATCTATTCAAGTAATTTTTGGCTACAGCCATATTATGGTGGACGGCGTTATGACGCACAGCACACCCAACCCGAATGGCCCCAGTGCGTTAACCTATGCGTGGATAGCCCCTTTTGTCGGCGCTTTAATTCGTCCGGTGGGTGGCTGGATAGCCGATAAACTCGGCGGCGCCTTTGTTACCCAATTATGCTCAGCTGTGATGGTATTGTGTGCTTTAGGCGCGGCTTACTATATGCAACTGGCGTATCAAAGCGCGACACCAGAGCAGTATTTCGTACCTTTTTTCCTGATATTTTTAGGCTTATTTGCTGCCAGTGGTATTGGTAATGGCTCTACCTTCCGTACCATCGCGGTGGTATTTCCCAAAGAACAAGCCGGCCCGGTGTTGGGCTGGACCTCAGCGGTTGCCGCCTATGGTGCCTTTTACATTCCCCAGGTGTTGGGCGAGCAAATTAAAGCGGCCACACCGGAGTATGCCATGGTCGGTTTTGCCATTTTCTATGGCTTATGCCTGCTGATTAACTGGTTCTTTTACTTGCGTAAAAACGGCGAGTTTTATAATCCGTAGTTGAAACACCGATTCCCACAAACCACAAGGGGCGCCCATTTTCATAAAAGCTGGCGCCCCTACATATTACTCACGCCATTTGCTGCTGTAACAAATATTCCGGCCGGAAGCTGAAATACACTCCGGTACCGCCCTGGCTACGCCGCTTTATGTCTATTGTCCCGCCCAAATGTTTACTGCGCTCCTGCATAATCGCCAAACCGTAGTGATTCAGCTTTTCTGCCGACTGCGGGATGCCAACACCGTTATCTTCTATTGCCAGCACTACCGACTCGCCTTTATGCTGCTGCAAACTGATTACAATCTCGCTACCGCCACTATGGTGCACTGCATTTTGGCTGGCCTCGCGAATAATTTGCAGCAGGTGAATTTCTTCATGCGGTGCCAGCGGAATATTGGTTAACTGATAATCCAGCTTTATCTGCATGCCGGATTGTTCGCTGAGCTGTTTCACCGAGGCTTGCAGCGCACTGTGCAGGCCGGCGCCATCCACTTTCAGCCGGAAGGTGGTCAGCAGTTCGCGCAGCTGACGATAAGCTGCATCCAGGCCCTGTTTTAATTCAGCCGATACATCGGCAATGGTGTCTTTATCGTCTTTTTGTGTGGCTTTATTTAACCGGGTAACCTGAATTTTTAAGTATGACAGCGCCTGCGCCAATGAATCGTGTAACTCACGGGCAATCACAGTACGCTCCTGCATCAGGGCCAGGCGCCTAACCTGCTCTTCCTCCGACTTTAAACTCAGTGCCAGTGCCAGCTGATCGGCCACCGAAGTCAGCAATTTTTGCTGCCAGCGCTCCAGTTGTTGCCCTTGTGCGGTGCGGGCCACCAATACGCCATATTTCTTCCTCTCACGGTGCAGCAAATAGTTGTAACTATTGCTGTTGCAGCCCGACGATTGCGGCAAACTGAGGCAGTCACCGCAATTTTCCTGTGCGCAGGGGTCGTCACTGCTACTACCCGGCAACACCTGCATATAGGGTTTATTACCTTCCTCAGTAAACAGACATAACTCCAGATCGTCTACTTTCACCACCGCTTTTAACTCAGACACTATCTGATTAAAATCAACATACTCGGGTGCATGCTCACTAATACGCTGCGCGGTATTGTATAAAAAGCGCAAAGTGGTGTTGGTATGCTGCAGCGCTTCGGTTTGCTCTTCTACCCGTTTTTCCAGGTTACCGTACATATAAGCGATGGAGTCACTCATTTTATTAAAGCTATGCGCCAGCGCTCCAAGCTCATCGTTATTCACCACACTGACACGATGAGTAAAATCCCCCATCGCCACCTGCCGTGCCCCTTTAGTTAAATCTTCCAGTGGCTGCTGCACCATCACTTTTAACCAGTAGATCACTATTGCCGACAATAATACTGTTGCCAGCAAAGCTACCAGTTGCAAGGTGCGAAAACTGCGCACTTTATATTCAGCATCTTGCTGAATGTAAAACACCAGCTCTTCCAGCAACTGAATTTGCTGCTGTAACAACGTTTCCAGTTGCGGCATATCTAACGGCTTTTGTTGCAACAACGGCTCAATGTGTTGCCAGTGCTGCTGCGCGGCATCGAACTGCTGCACTATCCCGGCATTGTGCAAAAACCGCTTAAACACCGGATGCTGCCAGCTGCGGCTGAATTGTTCACGGGCATGTTCCAGCTTCACTTCGTCTTGTTGCAAGGTTAACCAGGCCAAACGATAACTTTGCATCCGCAGCGAGCCGGCAACATTTACCGCATGGGCGTCACTGTCGGTTTTATCCGACAACCAATACGATGCCAGCATGGTGCCAATGGCCAGCGTAACAATACAGGCCAGCGCAATATTAATTCGGGTAACAATGGAAAACTGTCGCATAACCGCTCCGCTTAGTTTACTGCCTAAAGCATACCTGCTAATTGCCCCCCGTGCTGACTTGTCGCTAAAAACCAGCGGCACAATTGAGCTACCCCTTTTTCCCTGCCGGGGTAGCCGCAACAGCCAACACCACGCAATAAGGGGTAACAGCCGGCGTATTATCAAGCATAACAGCGCTACCCACACTACCACCTTGTAGGTATTTTCGTTTTTTATCATGCATTTAGCGCTCTGGCTGCCTTGATCCAAATCAAGCATCATCACAGCGTTGTTTCTATAGTGTGCATACCAGAAAAGCAAAATGTCTGTTCATGCAGGACAAGACCAGGAGTTAACCATGAGTCACCTACTCGACAAACTGCGGTTTTTTAAAACCCGCAAAGCCCCGTTCGCCGATGGCCACGGTGTCACCACCAACGAGGACAGAAGCTGGGAGCAAGGCTATCGCCAGCGCTGGCAGCACGATAAAGTTGTGCGCTCAACCCACGGCGTAAACTGTACAGGCTCTTGCAGCTGGAAAATTTATGTTAAAGACGGCCTGGTGACCTGGGAAACCCAGCAAACTGACTACCCGCGCACCCGGCCGGATTTACCGAACCACGAACCACGCGGCTGCCCACGCGGCGCCAGCTATTCCTGGTACATTTACAGCGCCAACCGCTTAAAATACCCCAAGGTACGCCAGCAATTAATGCAGCTGTGGCGCGAAGCCAAAGCAGAGCATAAAGACCCGGTAAAAGCCTGGGAGTCTATTGTCAGCGATCCGGTAAAAGCGAAAAGTTACAAAGAACGCCGCGGTTTGGGCGGCTTTATCCGCGCCAGCTGGGATGAAGTCAACGAGCTGATTGCCGCTTCAAATGTGTATACCACTAAAACCTATGGCCCGGATCGGGTTACCGGCTTCTCACCTATTCCGGCCATGTCGATGGTGTCGTACGCCGCCGGGGCGCGTTATTTATCGTTAATTGGCGGTAACTGCTTAAGCTTTTACGACTGGTACTGCGACTTGCCACCGGCCTCACCTCAGGTATGGGGCGAACAAACCGACGTCCCCGAATCGGCCGACTGGTACAACTCGAATTACATTATTGTTTGGGGCTCTAATGTGCCGCAAACCCGCACGCCGGATGCGCACTTTCTTACCGAAGTACGCTACAAAGGCACCAAAACCTGTGTGATCACCTCCGATTACTCTGAGGCGTCTAAATTTGGCGATACCTGGTTAGCCCCGCGCCAGGGCACTGATGCCGCGCTGGCGATGGCCTTTGGCCATGTGATTTTAAAAGAGTTCCACGTTGATAACCCAAGCGCGTATTTTACTGACTATGTAAAACGCACCACTGATATGCCGATGCTGGTAATGCTGGAGCAAGGTGACAAGCATCTGACTCAGGGCCGTTTTTTACGCGCTGCCGATTTAGTCGATAACCTGGGTGAAGATAATAACCCGGACTGGAAAACCATAGCGCTGAACAGCGATGGCCGCTTAACCAGCCCGAACGGTGCCATTGGTTATCGCTGGGGCCAGGCCGGTAAATGGAACCTGGAGCAAAAAGATAAAGACGGCAAAATCGACTTACAGTTATCGCTAAAAGATAACCGCGACGAGCTGGTCGATGTGGCTTTCCCGTATTTTGGCGGCGCGCCGCACGAATATCAGTACTTCCAGCACACCGCACATAATGATGTGCAAATTCGCAAAATTCCGGCCAAACGCGTTGAGCTTGCCAATGGCAGCACCGCTTTAGTTGCCACCGTATTTGATTTAATGCTGGCGCACTATGGCGTCGATAACGGCATTGGTGATACCAGCCGCGCGACATCCTACTTAGATAACGTGCCTTATACACCGGGCTGGCAGCAGCCCATTACCGGCGTTGATCCTGAAGATGTGATCCGCGTAGCACGCGAATTTGCCCGCAACGCTGATAAAACCCGCGGCCGCTCTATGGTGATTGTCGGTGCGGCACTGAACCACTGGTACCACATGGACATGAACTACCGTGGCCTGATCAATATGCTGATGATGTGTGGTTGTATCGGCCAAAGCGGTGGCGGCTGGGCGCACTATGTCGGCCAGGAAAAACTGCGGCCGCAAACCGGCTGGACCCCATTGGCCTTTGCGCTGGACTGGCAGCGGCCACCACGTCATATGAACGGTACCTCGTTCTTTTACAACCACTCCAGCCAATGGCGCTATGAAAAGCTGGATATGACCGAAGTGATCTCGCCACTGGCGAATAAAGAAAAATGGAGCGGCAGCATTATCGACTTTAACGCCCGCGCCGAGCGGATGGGGTGGTTGCCTTCGGCACCGCAGCTGGGCGTTAACCCGCTGGGCCTGGCCGCTAAAGCCAAAGCCGCCGGGGTTGAGCTAAAAGACTATGTAGTGCAGCAGCTAAAAGATCGCAGCATTAAGTTTGCCTGCGAGCAACCGGAAAGCCCGCAAAATTTCCCGCGCAATATGTTTATCTGGCGCTCTAACCTGCTGGGGTCCAGCGGTAAAGGCCACGAATATATGCTGAAGCACTTTTTAGGTACCAAACACGGCCTGCTGGGTAAAGACTTAGGCGAGTTTGGCGGCAAAAAGCCGGAAGATATCGAGTGGACTGATGATGGCGCCGAAGGCAAAGTCGATTTATGGGTGACGCTGGATTTTCGGATGTCCACCACCTGCCTGTATTCGGACATTGTACTGCCTACCGCTACCTGGTACGAAAAAGACGATATGAATACCTCGGATATGCATCCGTTTATTCACCCGTTAACCGCCGCGATTGACCCGGTATGGGAAGCGCGCAGTGACTGGGAAATCTTTAAAGGCATTGCCAAGGCATTCTCTAAAGCCGCAGTGGGCCATCTGGGCGTTGAAACCGATGTCGTCACCACACCAATGCACCACGACACCCCGGCTGAGCTAGCCCAGCCTTATGGCGTAAAAGCCTGGTGGAAAGGTGAATGTGAGGCCATCCCGGGGTTGACCATGCCACACATTAATATTGTTGAGCGTGACTACCCCAATACCTATCAGCGCTTTACCTCGATTGGCCCGCTGCTGGAGAAAATCGGCAACGGCGGTAAAGGCATTGGTTGGGATACCAAGGACGAAGTGAGTTTCCTGAAAAAACTCAACCGTGTGCACACCGACGAAGGCATTAACAAGGGCATGGCGAAAATTGACAGCGCCATCGACGCCTGCGAGATGATTTTATCCTTAGCGCCGGAAACTAATGGCCAGGTGGCCGTTAAAGCCTGGCAGGCCTTGGGTAAAATTACCGGCCGCGATCACACCCATTTAGCCCTGCCCAAAGCTGATGAAAAAATCCGCTTTAACGATATCGTCGCCCAGCCGCGCAAAATTATCAGCTCACCAACCTGGTCTGGCCTGGAAGATGAGCATGTGTCGTACAACGCTGGTTATACCAACGTGCACGAGCTAATCCCATGGCGCACCATTACCGGCCGCCAGCAGTTTTATCAGGATCACGAGTGGATGCGCGATTTTGGCGAGCAACTGTGTAGCTACAAGCCACCGATTAACTTAAAAACCGTGCAACCGGTGCTGAATAAAACACCAAACGGCAATAAAGAAATCGTGCTGAACTGGATCACACCACACCAGAAATGGGGTATTCACAGCACATACTCTGACAACCTGCTGATGCTGACGTTATCCCGTGGTGGCCCTATCGTCTGGTTAAGTGAAACTGACGCCGCTGCCGCCGGCATTGAAGATAACGACTGGATTGACATCTTTAACGTTAACGGCGCCATCGCCGCCCGCGCCGTGGTATCTCAACGGGTGCCGGAGGGCATGAGCATGATGTATCACGCTCAGGAGCGCATTGTAAACGTGCCCGGCAGCGAGTTAACCGGTACCCGTGGTGGTATTCACAACTCAGTTACCCGCGCCGTAATGAAGCCAACCCATATGATCGGTGGCTATGCCCAGCAGGCTTATGGCTTTAACTACTATGGCACCGTTGGCTGTAACCGTGACGAGTTTGTCATCATCCGCAAGATGGGCAAAGTCGACTGGTTAGACACTAAATAAGCTTGGAGTAAGTAACATGAAAGTAAGAGCCCAAATTGGCATGGTGCTGAATTTAGACAAGTGTATAGGCTGCCACACTTGCTCCATCACTTGTAAAAATGTCTGGACCTCGCGCGAAGGCGTCGAGTACGCCTGGTTTAATAACGTTGAAACCAAGCCCGGTATTGGTTTTCCGAAAGAGTGGGAAAACCAGCAAAAATGGAACGGCGGCTGGGTGCGCAACAAAATCGGCAAGCTGGAGCTGAAAATCGGCGGTAAACGGCGTATTTTGGCGAATATTTTCGCCAACCCGGATTTGCCGGAAATTGACGATTACTACGAGCCGTTCGATTTTGACTACCAGCATTTACATACTGTTGGTGATACTAAGCACCAGCCGGTAGCACGGCCACGCTCACTGATCAGTGGTCAGCGGATGGAAAAAATTGAATGGGGCCCGAACTGGGAAGAAATTCTCGGTACCGAGTTTGCCAAACGCAAAATCGACCAGAACTTCAATGAAGTGGTGCAAAAGGACATTTACGGTCAGTTTGAAAAGACCTTTATGATGTACCTGCCGCGTTTGTGCGAACACTGCCTGAATCCGGCCTGTGTTGCAGCCTGCCCTTCCGGCGCCATTTATAAGCGTGAGGAAGACGGCATAGTGCTGATTGACCAGGACAAATGCCGCGGCTGGCGGATGTGTGTATCGGCCTGCCCGTACAAAAAAATCTATTACAACTGGAAAACCGGTAAATCCGAAAAATGTACCTTCTGCTTCCCGCGCATTGAAGCCGGTCAGCCAACGGTATGTTCGGAAACCTGTGTCGGCCGCATCCGCTACTTAGGTGTGCTGCTGTATGACGCCGATAAAATCGAAGTCGCCGCCAATACCCCGAACGAGAAAGATCTGTATCAGGCGCAATTGGATATCTTCCTTGATCCGAATGATCCGGCAGTCATTGCTGCTGCCAAAGCAGAAGGTATCGGTGATAACTGGATTAAAGCCGCCCAGCGCTCGCCGGTGTATATGATGGCGATGGAGTGGAAAGTGGCGCTGCCACTGCACCCTGAGTATCGCACGCTGCCGATGGTGTGGTATGTGCCGCCATTGTCACCGATCCAGAGTGCAGTCCAGGCCGGCCATGTTGGCATGAACGGTGAAATACCGGATCTGAAATCGCTGCGTATTCCGCTGCGCTACCTGGCCAATATGCTCACCGCCGGTGATGAGGCGCCGGTAGTGCGGGCGCTGGAACGGATGATTGCCATGCGCGCCTTTAAACGCTCGCAGCAGGTCGATGGCGTTGAAGATGCCGAGGTATTGCAGCAGGTAGGGTTAACACCGGTGCAGGTAGAAGAAATGTACCGCTATATGGCGTTGGCTAACTATGAAGACAGGTTTGTCATTCCCACCAGCCACCGTGCCTATGCCGAAAATGCTTACGACCTGAAATCCAGTTGTGGTTTCAGTTTTGGCAACGGCTGTGGTGATGGTAATAACGGCGTAAATCTGTTTGGCACTAAAGCCAAAGGTGTACGTCAGGTTATCCCGGTAGAGATTCAGGAGTAAGCCCAATGACCATACAACGCATGCCCATACTACAACTACTATCCTTGCTGCTGGATTATCCGAAGCAACCGTTAGTCGACGCCAAAGCCGAATTGCTGGCAATAGTGGCCGATGCCGCTATTGCCTCAGAACTTAAGCAAAGCCTGAGCGCTTTTATCAACAGCCGCACCAGCGGCGAGCTGATGGACTGGCAGTCTGAATACGACAGCCTGTTTGAACGCGGCCGCTCGTTATCTCTGCTGATTTTTGAGCATATCCACGGCGAGTCACGCGACCGCGGCCAGGCGATGGTGAACCTGCTGGCGCAATATCGCGAGGCCGGGCTGGATATCGGCGTAAAAGAGCTGCCGGATTATCTGCCGCTGTACCTGGAGTTTTTATCTACCCAGGGCGAGCAAAACGCGCAAATTGGCCTGGAAGAAATTGCGCCGGTGCTGGCGGTACTGCTGTGCCGCCTGCAACAGCGCGAGTCTGACTACGCCGGTATTTTTGCCACCCTGGTAGCATTATCTGCCGCTGAAGTCGATCTAGCCGATATTAAAAGCCAGATCGCCAGCGAGAAGCGTGACGATACGCCCAAAGAGCTGGACAAGGTTTGGGAAGAAGAAATGGTCAGCTTTATCGGCAACGAACAAACCAGCCCGGCCTGTGGCAGCGGCAATAAACCGACAGACGGCCAGCGCCGTGACCAGTTTATTCCGCTAAGCACTGAGCTGCTCGGTAGCGAAGAAGCCGGGCAACAACTTTACAAAGCAGCCGCGGCCAAGCGCGCTTAAAGGAGCATTAACATGGCACACTTAAACCTGTTTGCCTTTGGCATTTATCCGTACATTGCCATCGCCATTATGGTGATTGGCAGTTGGATCCGCTACGACAGAGAGCAATACAGCTGGAAAACCAGCTCCAGCCAGCTGCTGGAAAGCAAACAGCTGCGCAAAGGCAGCATTGCCTTTCATATTGGCGTGTTGGGTATCTTTTTAGGCCATTTTTTTGGCTTATTAATGCCCAAAGAAATCTGGTATCTGTTTGGTATTACCACCCAGCTGAAACAACTGATCGCTATCGGCGCCGGTGGCTTGTTCGGCCTGATCTGCTTCTACGGCTTAACGGTGCTGATTAAACGCCGGCTGTTTAACCCGCGGATCCGCGCTACCAGTAACCCTATGGATATCGCCATATTGTTTTTGCTGTATGCGCAGTTGATCCTCGGGCTGCTGTCTATTTTTGTTTCGATGGGCCATTTAGATGGCGCCGAGATGCTAAAACTGATGGCCTGGGCGCAAAACACCGTTACCTTTAACAGCGTGGCAGCTGCAGAAGCCATTAGCGGCGTGCACTGGATTTTTAAACTGCACGTGTTCCTTGGTATGACGCTGTTTGTGGTGTTTCCGTTTAGCCGCCTGGTACATATGCTCAGTGCACCGGTGCAGTACGTGCGCCGCCAGCACCAGATAGTTCGCCAGCGTTTTGTGCGGTAGTTCACAAATGGATTATCAGGGCGCACGCTTTATCGAAAATCAGGCGCCCCTACTGGACACCCCGATTGCAAAAAAATCGCCAGGTTACAGCCAGACCATTGTAGGGGCGCATCATTGCGCCCCCGTAACGCACCAGATAACAGAGGTTCAAAATGATACAAGTAAACAATGCCAGCATCAGCGAAGCGGCCATTATGGCCGAAGTACAATACCACCCGGCCGCCAGCAAACGCGCGGCTACGCTTAAAGCCGCTGAATCGCTGATCATCGGTGAATTATTACGTCAACGCGCAATAACACTGGGCCTGAGTGTAAAAAGCGAGCTGAATAGCGCCAGCGATGATGACTTTCTGGATGCCCTGATTAGCCGCGAACTGCCGATCCCCACCGCATCTGAACAAGAATGCTTACAATACTACAAGCTGAACCCGCAGCGCTTTGCCAGCTCGCCGCTGCTGGAAGTCAGCCATATTCTGCTGCCCGCTGCCCCGGAGGATGATAAAGCCAGGGTAGAAGCCAAAATACTATCCGAGCAATTAATCCTGCAACTGCAACAAGGCGACAGCCTGGCTGAGCTGGCTAAACGCCACTCGGCCTGCCCGTCAAAAGAAACCGGCGGCAGCCTGGGCCAAATAAGTCGTGGCCAGACAGTGCCGGAGTTTGAACGGCAAATATTCAGTGCTGAACCGGGTTTACTGCCGCAGGGTATCGAAAGCCGTTATGGTTTTCATATCGTGTTTATTGCCCGCAAAGTGCCGGGTAAGCTGTTGCCGTTTAGTGCCGTACAACAAAAAATAGCCGAATATCTGAATGAAAAGGTACGCCGTAAAGCGGTAGCACAATATATCCATACCTTAATTGTGGAAGCAGAAATTGAAGGCTACGACTTTAACCTGTCGGCCTCGCCGTTAATGCAGTAGGGCCGCGTATTTGCGCCCTTACATTTGGGTTAGGGCGCCCCTGTTTAGCACGTTATTGCCCCAATGTTGGACAACAGCAAGCCTGTTACCACTACAGCAAAACCTAATTCATTAATATAAAAGCACTTATGTTATGGAAATCAGGCTGGCACAGAGCCTGCTAGCGTTATCTCGTTGGTACTAATTAAATAAACAAAGGCAAAGACGCCAGTCGCTCAGGTCCGGTAACGGACTGACAGCGGCCGGCGTTTTTTTATGCGCAGCGAAAAGGAGTACTGCCGTTGTACCAACATCAGCACAGGCTTACCGCATCTGGGGTAACCCTTTAATTAAATTATATAAATTAAACAGTCGCGCTAAGATCAGCCTGCTTTTACGCGGCCCTGACCAAAGGAATACATTATGAAAGCTCTCCCCGCTGTGATGTTGTTTGCTTTACCTTGTTGTTTCAGCCCCGGCCTTATTGCCAGTGACCTTAGCAGCGCACTGCAGCAAAGCAGTGTATCCGCGCATTTTCGCTACCGGCTGGAATACGTTGACCAGGACAATCAGCTTGATGATGCCTTTGCCTCTACCCTGCGTAGCCGCTTAAGCGTTAATACCGGTAAAGCCTATGGTATCAGCGCCTTGCTGCAGGTTGATAATGTCAGCCTGGTGGGTAACGACAACTACAACAGCACAGTAAATGGCAAAACAGACTACAGCGTGGTGGCCGACCCTAAGGGTACCGATATTAATCAGGCGCTGCTGCGCTATCAGAATGACAGTGGCACCACGTTTAGCGCTGGCCGCCAGTTGGTTAATCATCTGAACCAACGCTTCTTAGGCGGTGTCGGCTGGCGGCAGAACGAGCAAACCCTGGACGGTTACCGGCTGCAGCAAACATTCAACGCTAATATCAGCGCAGAGCTGGGCCATTACCATAATGTTAACCGGGTATTTGGCCCCAAAGGCGCCAGCGCCGACCAAGGCGGCAGCATTAATACCGCTCTGCTACAGTGGCAGCTAAACCCGGCACATCAGCTGGCCGCTTTTGGTTATGATTTTGACTTTGACAACTGGGCGGTGCGCAGCAGCCGCACTGTCGGTATCGATTATCAGGGCAAGCTAAGCAGCGGACCTAAGCTTAGCTGGCAGTTAGCGCTGGCTAAACAAGACGATGCGCATAATGCGCCGTTAAGTTTCAGCCATCACTATCACCGTTTAAGCCTGAGCTGGGCGCTGGATAGCGTAACGCTGCAAGCCGGCCAGGAGCGTTTAGCCGGCGATGGCCAAAGCGCCTTTCAAACGCCACTGGCAACCCTGCATGCATTTTCCGGTTTTGCCGATATGTTTTTAAATACGCCCAGCAGCGGCCTGCGCGACAACTGGCTTGAGGCCAAGACCAAACTAAAAGATGTCGCCATCACGCTGGCTTATCACCGTTTTGACAGCGATCTCGGTAGCCAAAAATATGGCGATGAGTGGAATGCCAGCGCCGGCTATGCCGTTAACAAGCAATTATCTGCCCTGCTCAAACTGGCGCATTACCAGGCTGATACCCTGGCGGTGGATACCACTAAGGTCTGGTTGATGCTTAGCTATCAATTATAAACATAATGTATCCGTAGGGGCGCATCATTGCGCCCCTGCTAAATTGCACCCCATCTAAGCCGGATTTTCTCTCATAGTTCCACCTTGGCCAATACTGCATGTTGGCTCCTCTGTACCGCCCCTGGTTTTCAGTGGGCGGTTTTTTTATTTGCTATGCCACACAGCCCGCGAGGCGCCTTACTCCCGATGGGGTAATAACTACAGTAAAACCGCGCCCTGCCACCGGGCTGATGTTTTCACAGCTGCAAAAACATGATCCAGATCAAACTTTGCCCCGGGCTTAGCGCTAAGCTAAACCACAACATCTAGTGTAACTTTAAACAAATAGCACTATATAGAGGGTTAAATGCTTAGATTTACTGATGAACAAATTGCCTTTCAGGAGGTGCCTGGCGAAGTATCACTGGCTTATACCATCGCCGGTTGTCCGCTGGGCTGCAAAGGCTGCCATAGCAGCTACAGCTGGCATAGCGGGCAAGGTGCAGCGCTAAGTAGCAGCTATCTGCAACAACGGCTGCAGACGTATCAGGGCCTGATTAGCTGCGTGCTGTTTTTAGGCGGCGAATGGCAACCGCAAACGCTACTGCCGCTGTTAATGATGGTGCGTAGCGCCGGCCTGAATAGCTGTTTATATACCGGGCTGGACGATGTCAGCCCGGCACTGAAACAACAGCTGACTTACCTGAAAACCGGCCGCTGGCTGGCAGAGCGCGGCGGCCTTAACAGCCCGAACACCAACCAGGTTTTTACTGACTTACGCACAGGCCAATGCCTGAATTCGCTTTTTATCCAATAATGACAAAGGGATACACTATGCACGCGCTAAACTTTTCGCAACTACAGCAAAAACTCAGTTTTATTGAAAACTATCTGCATGCCAATAATGCCGCCGATGGCTCCAAACTGGATGCCAATGCCAACGTCACCCAGAAAAATATCGCCACCTTAGAAGCTGAACTGATGAAAGATCACTTTATTCAGGTAAACCGGGCCTTAGTCAGCAATAAGATCAGCACACTGTTTGGCGCGGAACTGGCAGCGGAATACCTGCGCCAAATCACTGAGCATGAAATTTATGTGCACGACGAAACCAGCTTAAAGCCGTACTGTGTGTCGGTAACCATGTATCCGTTTTTACGCGATGGTTTAACCAGGCTCGGTGGCGAATCACAGGCACCCAAGCATTTAGAATCGTTCTGCGGCTGCTTTGTCAACTTTGTGTTTGCCGTATCCAGCCAATTTGCCGGTGCTGTGGCCACAGTAGAGTTTTTAACTTACTTTGATTACTTTGCCCGCAAAGATTACGGCGATAATTACCTGCAAACCCACCGCAAGCAAATTGCCAACCACCTGCAGCATGTGGTGTATGCATTAAACCAACCAGCCGCTGCCCGCGGTTATCAGAGCGTGTTCTGGAATATCTCAATATACGACCGGCACTACTTCGACAGCATGTTTGGCAACTTTGTGTTTCCGGATTTTGTCAAACCAGAGTGGCAGTCGGTGTCTGCCCTGCAGCAGTTCTTTTTGCAGTGGTTTAATAAAGAGCGGGAAAAAACCGTACTAACCTTTCCGGTGGTCACCGTGGCGATGCTGACCGACAAGGGTAAATGTAAAGACGCGGCTTTTGCCAACGACATCGCCCGCGAGATGGCGGCGGGTAATGCCTTCTTTATTTATCAGTCAGAGAATGCCGATTCTTTAGCCAGCTGCTGCCGGCTACGCAGTGAAATCAGCGACAATACCTTCTCGTATTCACTCGGTGCCGGCGGTGTCGCTACCGGCTCCATCAACGTAATTACGCTTAATATGAACCGCTTAGTACAGGATGGCCGCGACATCGCTGCAGAAGTGGCCAAAATTCATAAGTATCAGGTGGCGTACCGTAAATTAATGGAAGAGTACAAAGCTGCCGGCTTACTCACCGTATACGACGCGGGTTTTATCAGCCTGGATAAGCAATTTTTAACCATTGGTATTAACGGCATGGTCGAGGCTGCTGAATCGCAAGGCTTAACCGCCGGCAATAACCCGGCCTATATCAATTTTGTGCAACAGCAGTTAAAAGTCATTTTTGATGCTAATAAGGCCGCTAAGGCCGAATACGGCTATATGTTTAACACCGAATTTGTACCGGCCGAAAACCTCGGCGTAAAAAATGCGAAATGGGATCGCGAAGATGGCTACTTTGTACCGCGCGATTGCTATAACTCGTACTTTTATGTGGTAGAGGATGAGCACAGCAATACGCTGGATAAATTTCAGCTGCATGGCCGGCAATTATTAGATTATCTCGACGGTGGCTCAGCACTGCATTTAAATCTGGCAGAAAAACTGGACCAGGCCGGCTACGTTAACCTGTTAAACATTGCTGCCCATACCGGATGCAACTACTTTTGCGTCAACGTAAAAATTACTATTTGCAACAGCTGTGAGGCCATCGACAAGCGCACCTTGTGCGCCTGCCCGGCCTGTGGCAGTAAGGATATTGATTACGGCACCCGGGTAATCGGCTACTTAAAACGGGTATCGGCCTTTAGCAGCGGCCGCCGACAGGAACATGCCCTGAGGCACTATGACAGAGAAAATAATACCGGTTTAAACCGGGCCAGATAAAATATTCCACCAAGCTGGGCCAGAGCCAACAATGCACATACTGTTCGTGTTGGCGCTGCCAGGCTTGGCTTTAACGCGCCGATACCAAAGGCGATGTAGCCCAACAGCAGTAAAATTTTAAACCCAAGCCACTGGTGCACAAAGGGCTGCCAGGGCCCTATTGCCAGCAAGGTGAATGCCAGCGTCAATAACAGGCTGTCGTTAATATGCGGTAAGTAACGCGCCGGGCTTTGCCGCCAGCCGGGTTTTCCGGCCATATCCAGCAGCAACCGGGCAATAAACAAGCCGGCGCTTAAATAAGCACAAAACATATGTAACTGTTTTACCTGTAAATAGTACTCCATATCGCCCTACCTCTGTGCCTTTTCTGCGCATTACCTTAAAGCAACTTTGCCGCTAAGCCTATATCGCCAAAGAGGTAGAAAATACTGCGTGGCAAACAGCATGGGTATTTATTACCCAGCGGGTAGATCCCACCCCATCCTGCTCAGGTTGAAAACACCCACCCGCAAGCAACAATTTCAAAATACCAATAAATAACAATAACTTAATCATTGGCTTATTTTTTGTAATGCTTAACCGGCCGGGTAAAGCCCGCTTAATAAGAAAACAGGAGTGAAATATGACACTTAGGCGCAATAACAATGATGTAAGGGGGCTGTATGGCCGGATATCGTAAACTCTGGTGGCTGTTAATTACCATTTTAGCCATCACCTTTAGTGTGCTGGGCTATTTTGGCGCCGAGGTATACCGCTCGGCGCCGCCCATTCCGGCGCAGGTAGTTGATCAGCAAGGCAGGGTGCTGATGACTAACGAGACCATTTTAAACGGCCAGACCGCCTGGCAGTCGGTTGGCGGTATGCAGCTGGGTTCTATCTGGGGTCATGGTGCTTATCAGGCACCAGACTGGACGGCCGACTGGCTGCACCGCGAGCTGATGGCCTGGCTGGAGCTGGCCGCCCAGGACGAGCATGGCCAACGCTATGGCGAACTAAACGCCACGCAGCAGCATGCGCTTAAGTTTGCCCTAAAGCAGGCCTATCGCACGAATAGCTATGACGAAGCCAGCGATACGCTGCAGCTAAGCAACAGACGGGCGCAGGCTATTGCACAAACGGCTGAGCACTATATTGCTTTATTTGGCGATGATGCTGAACTGGCGCAAACCCGCGCCAACTATGCAATGAAAAATAATACCCTGCCGTCCTTAAGCCGGCGCCGGGAAATGACACAGTTTTTCTTCTGGACCGCCTGGGCTGCCAGCACAGAGCGCACGCCGGATAGCGCCACCTACACCAATAACTGGCCGCATGAGCCGCTGATAGACAACAGGCCTACCGCCGAGAACCTGATCTGGTCTTTGGTGAGTATTATTTTACTGATCGCCGGTGTCGGCGGCCTGATCTGGGGCTGGGCGTTTTTACGCCAACACGACGAAGAGGAACCCGAAGTACCCAGGCATGACCCTATTGCCCGGCTTAAACTTACGCCGTCACAAAAGTCACTGGGTAAGTATATTCTGGTGGTGGTGGCTTTGTTTACACTGCAGGTAATGCTGGGCGGTTTTACTGCACACTACACGGTAGAAGGCGATGGTTTTTATGGCCTGAACACCACCGAATGGCTGCCTTACAGCCTGGCGCGTACCTGGCATATTCAGGCGGCGATGTTCTGGATAGCCACCGGCTTTTTAGCCGCCGGCTTGTTTTTAGCCCCGATTATTAACGGCGGTAAAGATCCGAAATACCAGAAGCTGGGCGTGGATATCCTGTTTTGGGCTTTAGTGGTGCTGGTTGCCGGCTCTTTTGCCGGTAACTACTTTGCCATTATGCAAATTATGCCGCAGCAGTACAGCTTCTGGTTTGGCCATCAGGGCTATGAGTACATTGATATTGGCCGCTTCTGGCAAATTATTAAATACGTTGGCGTGCTGTTCTGGCTGTTGCTGATGTTGCGGGCGATAGTACCGGCGTTTAAAGCACCGGGCGATAAAAATCTGCTGGCGCTATTTGCCGCCTCGGTGATTTGTGTCGGTTTATTCTATGGCGCCGGGCTGTTCTACGGCGAGCGTACGCATTTATCGGTAATGGAATACTGGCGCTGGTGGGTAGTACACCTGTGGGTAGAGGGCTTCTTTGAAGTGTTCGCTACCGTATCGCTGGCGTTTATTTTCCACAGCATGGGGCTGGTATCGCGCAGCGTGGCCACCAGTGCCAGCTTAGCGTCAGCATCCCTATTTATGCTCGGCGGTATCCCCGGTACTTTCCACCATTTGTATTTCTCCGGCACTACTACACCGGTAATGGCAGTGGGTGCGACCTTTAGTGCACTGGAAGTGGTGCCGCTGGTGGTACTGGGTTATGAAGCCTGGGAAAACTGGCGTTTAAAAAGCAAAGCGCCGTGGATGGGCGATATTAAGTGGCCGCTTATGTTTTTTGTCGCGGTGGCATTTTGGAATATGCTCGGCGCCGGCGTATTTGGTTTTATGATTAACCCGCCCATTGCGCTGTATTACCTGCAAGGCTTAAATACTACGCCAACCCATGCCCATGCTGCGCTGTTTGGTGTCTATGGCTTCCTGGCACTGGGTTTTTGCTTATTGATCCTGCGCTATATACGGCCACAGCTGGTGTTTGATGAAAAACTGATGAAAACGGCATTTTGGTGGATGAACGGCGGCCTGGTGCTGATGCTGTTTACCAGCTTGTTGCCGATTGGTTTTATTCAGTTCTATGCCAGCGCCACCGAAGGTTTATGGTATGCCCGTAGTGAAGCCTTTATGCAAAGCAATATCCTGCAAACATTGCGTTGGGTGCGTACTATAGGCGATGTGATCTTTATCATCGGCGCGCTGGCGGTAAGCGCTCAGGTGGTAAAAGGCGTGTTTGACAGCAAAGCCGCGCGGCAACCACTGCAACAGCTTAGCTAAACTACTTCTGCATAACGACACCGTTGTTTACAGCGGTGTCTTTTTTGTTATTAACTCCCTATAATTGCCCCCCTTTGGTGCAACTGGCGGATTTAACCTTGCAACACCAAGCCAAAAACCTGTTTACTGCCGTACTGGCCCAACTGGGCCTGATTAAACGCGACAGCCAGCGCCTGTCTGCCATACCGTTAACTCAACGGTTAAAAGTAGCGCTGTCGGCCTTTATCGCGTTATTTATTGTCACTTATATCAGCCTGCAACTGGCCGATACTGCCGGTAGCATAGTATTACTGGCTTCAATGGGCGCCTCTGCAGTGTTGCTGTTCGGCTTACCCAACAGCCCGCTGGCGAGGCCCTGGTCTTTTGTCGGTGGCCACCTTATCTCCGCCACCGTTGGCCTTATCTGCTCGCATCTGTTTACCGATTTAGCCCTGATGGCCGCTGTTACTATTGGTATAGTGCTGTTTGTTATGTATCTGTTTGAATGTATGCACCCGCCTGGCGGCGCCACTGCTCTGGTACCGGTTATTGCGTCTACCGACACCGTGCTTGGCTACGGTTTTTTACTGTACCCGGTGGCACTGAATGTGTTTGTGCTGCTAGCGATGGCATTGTTGCTGCAAAAACTCTGGCTTAAACACGGCATGCAAAAACCTGCACAGAAATATGATCCGGTACATTTGCACCAGGATGCATCGCCACTAAAACGGCTGGGCTTGCAACCGGAAGACTTACTCAGCGCGTTAAACAGTTTTGATACGGTAGTGGATATCAGTGAACAGGATTTAGAGCGGCTATATCATCGTGCGCAGCTTAATGCTTATCAACGTAAAAGCGGTGAAATACGCTGCGGTGATATTATGTCGCGCGATCTTATTACCGTGGGCCCCAACAGCGCCGTAGCCACCGCCTGGCAGCTGCTGCGCAAGCATAAAATCAGCATGCTGCCGGTAACCGACACAGAGCAACAACTATTGGGTGTGGTGTCGACTGTAGATTTTCTGAAAAACCTGCAAGTGCCGCATTACTGGGGGCTGCTACGGCATGTTAATCAGTTGCTGTTGAAAAACCGCCACAATAAGCAGTACAAGCGCAAGGTAGCGGAGATTATGGTCAGCAACCTTAGCGTGGCACATGAGGATGATCATATCGTTGCTCTGGTACCCATACTGTCAGATCAGGGCCTGCACCATATTCCGGTGTTAAATGCGCAGCAACAGCTGGTCGGTGTAATTACCCAGTCCGACCTTATCGCTGCGCTGTTTAACAGCAAGCTGGCCTGAACACTACCCCATCCGGGGTAAGCCGTTACCCCCTAATACCACAGCTTAGTCCGGGCGGTGTTTGCTACACTGGGCCAAACCCTTACTGAGCTTTTCGTATGAATATTGAAACCTACTCCGACTTAATCCGGGCCGCCGGTCAGCAAACGGAACCGCAACGTTTGTTGTTTGTATTTGCCAAAGCCGAGCTGCCTAATGGGTATACCGACACGCAAAAGCACAACTTTGAGCAGGGCCAGGGCGGTGCATTGGCGCCGGTGCTGTGTGTCGATAAACTGCCGGACGAGGTAAACGATTTTACCAACCTGGTAGCGGAATCAACTACTACCGGCGTCGACTGGGATATCGCCTTTGTTTCAGCCCTTGGCGGCCGCGGCGGCTTTGCACCAAACAGCGATGAAGCCAGCCAACCACTTAAGATGATGATGGAAAAAATTCAGGGCGGCATGATTGCCGATTTTCTTACCTTTAATAAAGCCGGTGAGTTAGTAGCGTTGTATTAACGCCCCCCGGAAAGCGTAGGGGCGCATTAATGCGCCCCTACCTCACAGCCAAATTCGTGTTATGTCAGCGCCATTGCTAAGACGCTATTTCAACCCCAACGCCGTACGCACCGAGTTAGCAAAGTCGGTAAAGCGCTCTTTCAGGTTGCGCTTTACGCTAATACTCACCGAGCCTAACACAGAGTAACCCTCTACCCGGATAAAGTGGCTTTTGTGTGCCCCCGCCTGGTCAGCACTGACACTGTTACTGCTGGACGAGGCGATATTGTTAATATCACTAAGCACGGCCACATGCCCCGGCACCTTAATATCGATGCTGCCAAGCCAGTTGCGGGTGTACAGCGTTACCTGCGGCTGATCAAACACCGCGTCGGAAAAATCCAGCTCTACCGATGACAGTGCATTAATAATGGTCAGTTGCTGCGGCACCCGCCAGGGCCCGCTGCGCTCGTCACTGCTTAACACCGATACCAGGCGATCGCTGTCGGTCGCATATGCACCGCGCTCTGCTTCCGGCTGTGGCTTTGCAGAACTACTAAAACTCTGTGCCCACATGGCGCGGTATTTCGCATCCGGCAGCAGGGTTAAATCAGCCACTTGCTCTGCCAACAGCAGGTGCTCATCAGAATTAGTGGCAATATCCAGCCTGCGCTCAAAGGCTTGTTCAGAAATCACGCCGTGGCTGTAGTTCATAATAAGCTGGTCTATTACTTCTTCCCTGACCCGGGCAATAGGCCTGTCTTGCAGTTTTACGCCTGTGGTATCAAGTGCCATGCTGTTTTCCCCTCACCGGCTATTGCCTTGTCCATGTATCAAAGCTGAGCATATAGCCATCAGCATGGCGTAACTTTACCGGTTCAGAAAGGAGAAAATTGTAAGGGTTTTTAACAGCGCGGCGGTAATTCCTCCTGCACTGCCAACGCTGCGGCCCCTTGTTGCTGTGCCAGCCATTGCAGGCCGCGGGTTAAAGGTAGCGGTAAACGCTCCGGCCCTATGCTGTCGAGCAGGTTTTTGCAGTACAGGCCAAGCTCTGTATCGCCCAGCATTTGCAGCCGGCGGCGGAAAAACAGCGTGTCGGGGTCAACCTGGTTACTGATCATGGCGATAAAATCGGCCAGCTCAGCTTTTAACAACAAGTCCTGTTGTGCCGGTTGCAACTGCACTTGCAACTGCTTGCCGTTAAGGCTGATGCCAAACTCCAGAGCAATATCTGCCACGCTTACCACCACAGTCTTATCCTGCAAAAAACTCAGCTCGCCGGTGCTTAGCTCCGGAGAAAAAAACCGGTTTAACGCCAACTGTAACATGCCGGCCTGAGCGGCTTTGGGCGCACAGCGGTTAAGCCGGCGCAACATTGTAGGTAGAGCAGCTACCAACTTAGAGTTAACTCTTTTAATATCAAACATATATAAGCATTCCAATCGTATCCGGCCCTATAATAAAACCACAGCACAACCACATTTGGCTATTCCCTGTCGGAGGTAGCTAAGGTAACGAAAGCTAAGCAAGGAAAGTAAAAATGGAGCTGCTCTGCCCCGCCGGCAGCATGCCGGCGTTAAAGGCGGCCATCGAACATGGCGCCGATGCCGTGTATATCGGCTTAAAAGATGATACTAATGCCCGCCATTTTGCCGGGCTGAACTTTGACGAGGCCAGACTAAAAGAAGCTGCGCGCTACGTGCACCAGCACGGCAAAAAGCTGCATGTGGCCATTAATACTTTTGCACACCCTGATAACTATCAGCGCTGGCAACAAGCAGTCGATCTTGCTGCCAATGCCGGTGCCGATGTGTTGATCCTGGCGGATATCGCCGTGCTGGCCTATGCCGCAGGGCGCTACCCCAAGATAGAGCGGCATTTGTCGGTGCAGGCTTCCGCCACCAATGCCGCCGCGATTAATTTTTACCGCCAGTTTGGCATTAGCCGTGTGGTATTACCGCGGGTGTTATCAATGCAACAAGTGCGGGCATTGGCAAAAAGCTGTGATATTGACCTGGAGGTGTTTGCCTTTGGCAGCCTGTGCATTATGGCCGAAGGGCGCTGTTATTTAAGCTCCTATATGACCGGGCAGTCGCCCAACACTGCAGGCGCCTGCTCACCGGCGGCTTTTGTACAGTGGCAGGATAATAACGGCACGCTGGAATCGCGCTTAAACGGTATTTTAATTGATCGCTTTGCGCCAAACGAAACTGCCGGCTACCCGACCTTGTGCAAAGGCCGTTTTAACGTGGGTGCAGACACTTATCATGCGCTGGAAGAACCCACCAGTTTAAACACCCTGGATTTGCTGCCACAACTTTATGCCGAAGGCATTAAGTCATTAAAAATTGAAGGCCGCCAGCGCAGCCCGGCTTATGTTACGCAAATTACCCAAGTGTGGCGCGCTGCCATTGATGCAGTAATGGCTGATCCGCAGCGCTTTAGCGTGCAACAGCAGTGGCAACAGGTGCTGGCAGGCTTGGCAGAAGGCAGCCAAACCACACTCGGTGCTTATCATCGTAAATGGAAATAATCTGATGAAATTTTCTCTGGGGCCTGTGCTGTACTTTTGGCCAAAAGCACAGATGCAGCAGTTTTACCGCGACGCCGCTGATTCAGCAGTAGATATTGTTTATCTGGGGGAAACGGTATGCAGCAAAAGGCGTGAGCTGAAATTTGATGACTATATGGCGCTGGCACAGATGCTGCGCGAAGCCGGCAAACAAGTGTGCTTGTCGTCAATGACCTTATATGAGGCACCCGGTGAGCTGCGGGAGTTACGTAAGTATGTTGATAACGGTGAGTTTTTAGTTGAAGCCAATGATGTTGGCGCCATTAGCATGCTGCAGCAACATAGCCTGCCGTTTGTCGCCGGCGCCGCCATAAACTGCTACAACCAGCACAGCTTACGCCACCTGGTTGCGATGGGGCTAACACGCTGGGTAATGCCGGTAGAGTTATCACAGCACTGGCTGGATACGCTGCTAAGCCAGGGTGTTATCAGCGATATCCGCGATTGCTTTGAAACCGAGGTATTCGGCTTTGGCCATTTGCCACTGGCATGGAGTGGCCGCTGTTTTACTGCCCGCTCGGAAAACCGCAGTAAAGATCAATGTGAGCTGTGCTGTATTAACTACCCCGGCGGGCGCCAGGTAACCAGCCAGGATGGCACTGCTGTTTTTGTGCTAAACGGTATTCAAACGCAGTCCGGCAGCCGTTATAACCTGATTAATCAGTTACCGGCTATGCAAGGCATGGTGGATATAGTACGGTTAAGCCCACAACCACAAGGTACCTTTGACTGGCTGACAAAGTTTAAAGCCAACATCAACGGCGCAGCACCACAGCCGCTGGCTGCAACCGACAGTAACGGCTACTGGCTAAACCTGGCCGGTATGGCAACCGGCTGACAAACATACGCATAATGCAACGGTTGCTACACACCTTGTGCTCGCCGCAGCAACTCGCCGCCATCCATGGCGGCTCAGACACTCTGCGGCTGTGCGCAACGCGGTAGCAACCTCAGTGAAATACAGGAATAATAATGACCAGGCAAATTGCTAAAATCGGCATAGTAACGGTAAGCGACCGCGCCAGCGCCGGCGTCTACGAAGACTTATCCGGTAAAGCTATTATCGATACTTTAAACTACTATTTAACCAGCGATTGGCACAGCGAATACCGGCTTATTCCGGATGAGCAGCCGCTGATAGAACAGACGCTACGCGAGCTCTGTGACGAGCAAGGCTGCTGTTTAATTGTCACCACCGGTGGTACCGGCCCGGCCAAACGCGACGTTACGCCGGAGGCCACCGAAGCGGTGTGTGACAGAATGATGCCTGGCTTTGGCGAGCTGATGCGCACTGAATCGTTAAAATATGTACCAACGGCCATATTGTCACGTCAAACCGCCGGCCTGCGCGGCAGCAGTTTAATTATCAACCTGCCGGGTAAGCCCAAAGCCATTCGCCAATGTTTAGATGCGGTGTTTCCGGCCGTGCCTTACTGTATCGATTTAATGGACGGGCCTTATTTGCAATGCAATGAGGCAGTGATTAAAGCGTTCAGGCCGAAAAGCTGACAGATGATTAGTCCGGACGATGGAGCCTGAACCGGTTTGCTCTAAGTCAACCGTTGAAGCCCCGGACGGGCTGAGACGAGCCCCCAGGGATGGGTTCACGGCGTGTTGACGTGGGCAAACCGGTTCATGCCAACACAACACTTAACGCCGCAGCAAAAACAACCACACAACCAGCAATAAGGTAATAAACCAGAAGCCGGAAAGCAGTTGCCAGAATAACAGCGGATTGGTTCTATGCTCCTGCTTCACCTCCTCGTGCAAAAACTCAGGGTTAGGTTGCTGTAAGTCTGTCAGAAGTTGGTTAATGCTCTGGTAGCGCTGCGATAAATCCAGGCTAACGCCCTTTTGCAAGGCACGGTCAAACCAGGTGGGAATAACCGGATTAAACTGACTGGCACTGCGATAGCGCAGTTTGTCGTAATCGGCTGCAGTGCGGCACTCTTCTACTGCATTGCCATAGGGTAAATGGCCGCCGCTGAACAGCTCGTAGGCAATGGTGGCCAGAGCGTATATATCACCCTGCACACCGGAGTTATGCCCGAGTAAATAGTGCGGATCTGAATACGCAGCCGTACCCAGCGCCGCTTCATGCTGCAGCGGGCTGTATATTTCGGCCAGGCCTGCCACATACACCGAACCAAAGTCGACAATTTTTAAGCGGCCGTCAGCAAGGTAAATAATATTACCGGGTTTTAAATCCTGATGAATAGCACCCATGCGATGAAACGCGGTTAAACCTTCGGCAATTTGCTTTACCAGCTTAATGGCCAGTGCCGGCTTTAACGGCTTAGGTTGGCGCTCGAACCACTGCTCTAAACTTTGGCCCGGCAGATATTCCATCAGGTAATACAAAAAGCTGCGCGGCCGTGTTTGCCGTACTACCTTGACTACGTAATCAGATTCAATGCGCAGGCCAATCCATTCTTCACGAATAAAGCGATCAATATATAAGGCATCATCATCGTAATTCAGCGACGGGCATTTTAATACCAACTGCCGGCCGCTGGCTTCGTCCTGCACTAAATACAAATGGCTGCGGCTGCTGGCAAACAGCTCGCTCAGCACTTTATAGCCGTCCAGCTTCATGCCCACGCTTAACGCCGGCGGAAACGGCAACCGGGTAAGATGTTGGTTTAAATCATCCAGGCTTTGCTGCGGTAACCTTGTTACTTCTACCAGGATCAGGCTGAGATTATCATCACTGCCCTGCGCCAAAGCCTGCTGCTTTAATTGTGCGGCCGTTAGGTTTAAATCAGTCGCGGTTGATAGCGCACGCTGCAGCTCGTCGGCACTGATAAAATCGGATATGCCGTCAGAGCACAGCAAAAACCTGTCACCGGGGCGTAAACTCTGGCTACCCTGCTGCAGCTCAACCCGTGCATCCATGCCCAGCGCCCGGCCAAGAAACTGACGCTGCCCGGATAATACCGTGGTGTGATCCTGGCTAAGTTGCACCAGTACACCGTCACGCCAGTGGTACAGCCGGCTATCGCCAATATGAAAAAAATGCGCGGTTTGCGATTTGATAATCAGCGCGGTAAAAGTGGTGAGATAGCCTTTCTGGTTGTGGACAAACTGATGGCTCAGCTCGTACAACTCATTATTAATGGTGGCCAGCAACTGTGTTGCGCTGTAGGCCACCGACCAGCTGTCCGGCGTCTGGCTGTATTCACGGCAAAACCGGCTTACCGCACGCTCACTGGCCTGCTGGCCGGCCTCAGCCGTGCTGACGCCATCGGCCAGGGCAAAACAAGCGCCTTTGTACGTTAACAAGTGCGGATCTTGAGGCACATTGACTGCCACCGCATCCTCATTGGCGGGCTTAATACCCGCCTCACAGAGATGGCTGTAGCGAAGTTGCAATTCAGATCCGCTCACTTGTTAATCCTTTTTCCGGCAGTAGTCACATTAACCGACATTAATCCGGTGCACAGTACCGTCTTCTCCTACTTCGGTAATATGGCCTTTCGGGTCGTCCAAAAACATAACCGCAACCAGGCCCACCAAGGCAGAGGCGGCAATAACATAGAAGAACATGCTGTAACTGACATAACTCAGTACCGTTAAATACACCACAGCCCCCACATTACCGTAAGCCCCGGCCATGCCGGCAATTTGCCCGGTCATGCTGCGCTTGATCAGCGGCACTATAGCAAACACCGCACCTTCACCGGCCTGCACGAAGAAACTACACGCCATGGTGGCCAATACTGCCAGCGGGATCCACCAGTGGCTGTCCATCAGGCCCATCAGGAAATAACCGGCCGCTAAACCGCCAATTAAGATCAGCATACTTTTGCGCCGGCCAAATTTATCAGAAAACCAGCCGCCCATTGGCCGCGATACCAGGTTCATAAAGGCAAAACCCGACGCCAGTAAACCGGCTTTCACCGCACTTAAACCTTCGAAGGTTTCCAGAAAGTACAATGGCAGCATCGACACCACCGCCAGCTCAGAGCCAAAGGTAGCAAAGTAGGCAATATTTAATATCCCCACCTGCTTAAAGCTGTATTTATCCGCCTCCGGCACACCGGCACGTAAATGCTCAACATTAATACGTAAGGTTTGCTGCGTTTGCAGCACAAACAGCAGCAGTAATATGCCCCAGAATATATACATCATATCGGTAGAAAACAGGTTAACCCCGGCCGGAGACAAACGCCAGGCCAGCATGCCCAGCGCCAGATGCATAGGGATATTCATTAAGATTAAGCCCCACAAGGCGCCCCAGCTGGATACCACCATAGCACCGGTTTTTTTCGGCTTAAAATACACCGAGCCTTTAGGGGTATTACGGGCATACTTGTAGAATACCAGCGCATACACTGCGCTTATCACACCGACAGTACCAATAGCATAGCGCCAACCATCGTCGCCGCCATAAGCCAGCGCCAGCGTTGGTAACGTCATGGCCGCAGCAGCGGAGCCAAAGTTACCCCAGCCACCATAGATGCCCTCAGCGGTACCCACCTGATGATGCGGAAACCACTCGCCTACCAGGCGGATGCCAATGACAAAGCCGGCACCAACAAAACCGAGTAAAAAGCGAAACACTGCCAGCGCAGAGTAAGTTTGCGCAAAGGCAAAGCCAATACACAGCAGTGCCGAGATAAACAACACTACCGAGTAAATAATACGCGGGCCGTAGCGATCAACCAACATGCCCACGACAATACGTGCCGGGATGGTTATCGCCACGTTTAGGATCAACAGGGCTTTAACCTGAGCATCGGTCAGTGCCAGGGCGTCTTTAATATGAATCAGTAACGGCGCATGGGCAAACCAGATAACAAAAGTTAAAAAGAAGGCAAACCAGGTCAGGTGCAGCATTTTTACTTTTTGCTCAGCGAAATTCAGCAGGTTTAACCCACTGCCGCTTGCAGTTGCTAAAGCAGGTCCAGCCATAATACTCTCCACAGGATTAACAGATAAACTGCGCCAAGTGTAGAGAGCTGAAGCGGCAAAATCATTGATATAAAACAAAGCCGAACCGGCAGTTTCTTACTATAAAACAAACAGATACCAACTTATAGGTAGGCCGGCGACCGTCGTCATGGCGCGGTATTTCAGCAACCGCTACCCACTTTGGCGTAATAACCTGACCCGCCCCGCCTTAGTCAGCGCGTCAGAGGTACGCCCTCTGCGCTGCAGCAGCGTTTAGCTTTGGCGTTACACTAAGCTGTAATACTGATTAGCGGATATTTTGCGATGGAGCATACTACTCCCACCACGCTGGCACAGGCCACGCTGCCGGGGGCTAACCGGGCGCTACTGCTTGCCACGCTGGCCTTTGCCGCTTGCTTTTCGGTCTGGACCTTATACGCCGTAATGGGCATAGCGTTACAACAGCAACTGGCGCTTAGCGCTACACAATACGGCATACTGCTGGCGGCACCTATATTAAGCGGCGCCCTACTGCGGGTGCCGCTTGGCATATTGGCCGACCGTGTCAGTAGCCGGCGCTTATGGCTGTACCAGATGCTGGCAGTAATACCGGCGCTGTTACTGCTGCCGCTGGTAAATAGCTACAGCGGCTATTTATGGCTTGGGCTCTGGTTTGGTATCAGCGGTGTGTCTTTTACCTTTGGTGTGCGCTATGTCAGCGTCTGGTTTGCCTCAAGCCGCCAGGGCCGGGCGCTGGGTTTATTTGGTGTGGGCAATGCCGGTGTTGCCATTACCTTTGTGCTGGTGCCGCTGGCGGTAACTTACCTTGGCTGGCAGTGGGTGGGGCCGCTGTATGCTGCAGGTATGTTACTGATCACACTGCTGTTTGCCCTGTTGTCACCGGCAGAGCCTGCTCAGGCTTACACTCAGGCCGCAGCGCTTAGCCTGCGTACACTGGTATCAGATGCACGTATCTGGCGTTTTTCCCTGTACTACTACTTTGTGTTTGGCAGTTTTTTAGCGCTGCTGTTGTGGCTGCCACAATACTATATGCAGGCCTATGCCATGAATGCACAACAAGCTATGGCGTTTACGCTGTTTTTTGTTGCCACCTCAAGCATGGTAAGGGCATTGGGCGGCTGGTTTGCCGATCGCTACGGTGGCCGCGCAGTAAACTGGAGCGTATTCTGGGTATGCCTTGTGTGTTTGTTCTTTCTTAGTTACCCACCTACTACCTTGATTGTGCATGGCCTGGAAAAAGATGTGCAGTTGGAGATTGGCCTCAATGTCTGGTGGTTTACACTGCTGATTTTTGTTATCGGTGTGGCTCAGGGCTTTGGCCGCGCCAGTGTGTATAAAGTGATCCACGATTATTACCCGCACCATATGGGCAGCGCCGGTGGCTTTGTTGCAGCGGTAGGTGCCCTCGGGGGCTGTACGCTACCGGTGCTGTTTGGTGTGGCACAGGATGTACTGGGCATAGTCACCGGCTGTTTTATGATTTTATACGGCGTACTGGCGCTGTGTATGATCACCATGTTTTTTGCCAACCAGGCCGCGCAATACCGGCAAAAACTGGCTCAGGCACGCACAGAGAATTTTTTACGCGATGAGGATCAACCTCTTTAAGCTAAGGATAAATCATGCAAATTACTGATCTGGCAACCGAGCAAAAGCTGTTGCCGCTGTTGCGCCAGGCGTTTCGGCCGATGTTTTTATTTGGCGCTGTCTTTAGTGCTATTGCTATGCTGCTGTGGGGCCTGACACTGGCCGGCCATATTCAGCTAAAGCCCTTTGCCAACGTGCTGTTCTGGCACAGCCATGAAATGCTGTTTGGTTTTGTTAGTGCTATTGTTATCGGTTTTTTACTGACCGCAGTGCAAAACTGGACCGGGCTGCGCGCGCCGCATGGTAAAAGCCTGCTGTTTATCAGCCTGTTGTGGTTAAGCGCCCGTCTGCTGTTGTTGTTTGGCCAGGGCTTACCGCTGTATCTGGTGGCCGCAGTGGATTTAAGCTTTCTGCCGGTGTGTGCGGTATTGTTAGCCATCCCTCTGATTAAAACCGGCCAGCAGCGCAACCTGTTTTTTATACCGCTGCTGTTGCTGCTGACCGCCTGTAATGCACTGATGTATATCGGTGTGGCCTACAATCGCTATGATTTAATGCAGCTGGGCAGCCAAAACGCCATCTGGCTGGTTACGCTTCTGATGGCGATAGTCGGTGGCCGGGTGCTGCCGATGTTTACCGCCAATGGCACCCAAACTAAAAAGGTGGCGGCCATGGTCTGGCTGGACCGCGCTGCGCTGGGTTCTTTATGGCTGATATTTGTACTGCACTTTTTTGCCCTGAACAAATACCTGCCGCCACTGGCTATCAGCAGCTTATTTGCCTTAAGTGCCCTGCTCACCGCCCTGCGCTGCCTGCGCTGGAAAATCTGGCTTACGGTTAAAGTGCCGCTACTGTGGTCGCTGCATCTGGCGTACTGGTGTATACCGCTGGGGTTAGCGCTATACAGCGCACGCTACGCCGGGGTAAATATCAGCAACAGCATAGCGCTGCACGCGCTAACCGCCGGTGCTATGGGCAGCATGATTTTAAGCATGATGGCACGGGTATCATTAGGCCACAGCGGCCGCATGCTCAAACCGCACAGTATTATGTCGTTGGCGTTTTTACTGGTACTGGCTGCAGCCATCAGCCGCACGGTATTAATTTGGCTGTGGCCGGCCCAGACTATGCAATGGCTATGGTTAGGCATAGGCGGCTGGGTGCTGGCGTATGGACTATACGTATTGGTGTATTTTCCGGTGCTAACCACGCCAAGGCCAGACGGCCGGCCAGGTTAATGTGACCTTACCTCTGAAGAGGTAAGCCTGCCGCGGCTTTGATTTATATCAAGCCGCAACCCGTCACGGCTTTTACACTGGGTGCATGCTCTTGCTATGACGGAACGCAAAATGAACACCGATTACGATAACAAGCCGCTGGTATACTCCTGCTCCGGCTGCTCTAACGTGGCCCAGTTAGCCAACGATCTGGCCGTGGTACTGGATCGGGAAGGCTCGGCCCAAATGTCCTGTATTGCCGGCGTTGGCGGCCAGGTAAAACAACTGGTAAAAGTTGCGCAGTCCGGCCGGCCTATTCTGGCCGTAGATGGCTGCCCGCTTAACTGTGTAAAGCAAACCCTCGCCACCGTAAACGTAGTGCCCACCTGGCATATAGAGCTAACCTCACTGGGCTATAAAAAACGCGACCACGAAAACTGCGGTTTAGCCGATGCCTATAAACTGCTGCAAATGGTGCATAGCGATATCCTTGGACAGCCGGGCAAACCGGTCTGATCTCCCTCATTGTTCCGGCGCCATAGTTCGCGCGTATTTGCCCGGCGGCAATCAGCGTGAAGCCGGCGTTGGGATTATTTTTTATCTGCTGCTGAAATTTACCCTAAAATGATACTGTTGCAATGTGCCGTGAAAGGGCTACTGTGAAGCAGTGCGCCTGATTGTACAAACGAAACCCATATCAACGTCCTTTAAATCCGTTACGTTAGGAAGACTACTGTGAAAGCATCTGACTTATTTGTAAAAGCACTGGAAAATGAAGGCGTTAAATATATTTTTGGTGTTCCGGGTGAAGAAAACCTCGATTTTCTGAATTCATTAAAAAACTCCGGCATTCGCTTCGTCCTGACCCGTCATGAACAAGGCGCAGGGTTTATGGCCGCCACTTACGGCCGTTTAACCGGCCAGCCCGGTGTCTGTTTAGCCACGCTTGGCCCCGGCGCAACCAACCTGGTGACGCCCGCGGCTTTTGCTCAGTTAGGTGCCATGCCTATGCTGTTAATTACCGGACAAAAACCGATCAAAACCAGTAAGCAGGGACGGTTTCAAATCCTGGATGTGGTGGATGTAATGCGCTCTGTCACCAAGTTCAGCAAACAGATTGTGAATGGCAATACCATTGCGCCGCTGGTACGCGAAGCCTTTCGTTTAGCCATTGAAGAGCGGCCGGGAGCCGTGCATCTGGAACTGCCGGAAGACATCGCCGCTGAGCAATGCGCAGACACCATCTACCCCGTGGTTGGCCATCAGCGCCCCCATGCGGCAACAGCGGCATTGGTCAAAGCCACTGCGATGATAGAAGCCGCCAAACGCCCGCTGCTGCTGATTGGCGCCGGCGCTAACCGCAAAAGTGTCTGTCAGGCACTAACTGCTTTTGTAGAAGCTACCGGCATGCCCTTTTTTACCACTCAGATGGGTAAAGGCGTGGTCGATGAGCGCCACCCGCAGTACCTCGGCTCGGCCGCCCTGTCGGACCACGATTTTGTCCACTGCGCCATAGCTAAAGCGGACCTGATTATTAATGTTGGCCACGATGTGGTGGAGAAACCGCCGTTTTTTATGCAACATGGCGCCAAACAGGTTATTCATGTCAACTTCTTACCTGCTGCTGTCGATGCGGTGTATTTTCCGCAGCTTAACGTGGTTGGCGATATTGCTTTTTCTGTAGCGCAACTGACGAAACTTATCCAAAACAAGCAGCATTGGGATTTTTCCTATTTCAGCCGCATCAAAACAGAACTGGAGCAGCATCTGGCGCAGTACTGTGCTGATAGCCGGTTTCCAATGTTGCCGCAACGGCTGGTGCACCTGCTGCGCCAGCGCCTGGACGATAATGCCATTGTCAGCCTCGATAACGGCATCTATAAATTATGGTTTGCCCGTAACTACAAATGCTACTCAGCCAATACCATGCTGCTGGATAATGCCCTGGCGTCAATGGGCGCAGGCCTGCCCGGCGCCATGGTGGCTAAAATGCTGCAGCCAGACACTCAGGTGGTGGCGGTATGCGGTGATGGTGGTTTTATGATGAACTCACAGGAGTTGGAAACTGCAGTACGCCTGCAGCTAAACCTGGTGGTAATTGTGCTGAACGACAATGCTTACGGTATGATCAAGTGGAAACAGCAAGACATGGGCTTTGCCAATTTCGGTCTGGATTACACTAACCCGGATTTTGTCCGCTATGCGCAAAGTTTTGGTGCTAAGGGTTACCGCATCGGGAATGATGAGCATTTTAAACACATTCTGAACAGCTGCCTGAACTCTGCCGGGGTGCATGTTATCGACCTGCCGGTAGACTATTCACTGAACCACGACATCCTTAACGTGTTACTGAAAGAAAAAACCTGTCAATTGTAATTGCCGCGCGTCCCGGTTACGCCTGCAGCAGTATTGGCGACGTTGCTGTTCCTTAACCTGAGTGCGCCAACGCCCAGCGTAACAGCCGGGCATACAGCCATTGCCGCGGTCCGCGTGGCTCTGCCAGCCCCATACGGCCTAACGCTTCAGGTGCATCAGGCCCGCCGCGCAGCAGCGCGCCCAGCGCTTGTAATTTTGACTGTTTCAGCCGCTTCAGGCGCTGCAATACCGCCACCAGCTGTTGTTCCAACACAGTAAAATCACTGCCAAAAGGGTAACGGGGTAAGTTGCCCGTTAAGCGCAGCGCATCTAAACGGGCCTCAAGGCTTGCCGGGGTATTTGCCGCAGCAGCAGCGGGAATAGTCCAGTTTGCATCCAGTTTGCCGGCAGCCACTGCTTTACTTAATAGTTTTTGTTGGAAACGGCTATCACTGATACAAATCAGCGCTTTTATGCATTCCTCGTCCGTTGCGCCCCGCAAATCGGCAATACCGTATTCGGTAACCACAATATCGCGCAGATGGCGCGGAATAGTGCAGTGCGGATATTCCCAGACAATACCGGATGTTAGCTTGCCACCACTTTGGCGGGTACTACGCAGCATCAGGATCGAGCGACCATCGCGCATGGCATGCGCCATGGCGACAAAGTTGTATTGCCCGCCGACACCGGAAACCAGCTGATGATCTTTCAGGCCATCAGAGGTGGCCGCGCCGGTTAAACTCACCATCATACAGGTATTGATAAAGCGGGCTTTTTGCCGCTGTAATTTCTCCAGTGTCGGGTTGCCACCATATAACTGGTTGATCCGGCCAACCGAGCTCATCCTGAAACGGGGCCATTCTGCTGCAGTCAATTGGCGCAACCAGCGGTAAAAATGCTCTGAGCCGAGAAAAAATGCCGCGTCTAATAAAGCGCCACTGCCTTCAATACCGGCCTGCTCCCCGATGCGCCCAGCATTGGCCAGGCTCTGCAAGCGCTCATCGTCGAATACTTCGCGTTTGAGGATGCCGGCCTGATACAAATGCATAAAACCATCGAGAAACATTTCACTGGCGCCATACAGCCCGGTGTCAAAGCTGTCATGGCCACCAATAGCATCTATCAGCGCCTGGCCCGGCAACCCCTGGTTAAAATAGCCGCGATAGGCTTCATTGTTTTGCTGGCGCTGGATCAAGCTGTACACCAGAGCATCACTGAGTGAGCCAATGCCGATTTGCAGCGTACCACCGTCGGCTACCAGCGCACTGGCGTTCATTCCGACACAATAATCCTGCGTAGTGACCGGGCTGCGGGGCAATGCAAACAGCGGTTGTTGTGGGTTATCGTCGATGATTTGGTGAAAAAAATCCTTGCTAACCAGCGCATCGCCGGCCATAAAGGGCAAGTCCGGGTGCACCTGCGCCAGTATCAGGCACTTCCTGTCAGGACGATGACGCAGTTCTTCTGCCAGATCCAGCGTAACATCCGGGTTGCTGCTCAAACTGTATTGCCAGTCTGATTCGCCCGCCCGCCGCGCGACCAGTTGTAAAATCAAATTCACGCCGCGGTCGGCCAGATCCCGCGCTACATGGGTGTAGTTGCTGGACACATAGTTGCGCTGAGCATCGGTATTACCCAGCATGCTGCCGGACTGAAAATAAAATTCGGTAACGGTAATATTGGCCGGTAGCTGTTGTGCCGCCAGCGCATCGGCATAGGCCAGCCGCGGATAGTCTTCACCAAAATGACGTTTGACAAAAGGCTGCAAAAAACGCTGTTCCAATTCACTACCGGGTTTAGGCGGATTAAGCGACAGCGCGGTGAAGATATCCAGCCGGATACTGCTGTCCCGGCAGGCCCTGTGGTAAAACGCATTGATCAAGCGGTTAGGTTTGCCCAGGCCCAACGGTAGCCCCAGCACCACATGCTTACCAATTTGCGCTAAGACGCGGTCAACGATATCGGCATAATCATTATTGCTCATTGCTGTAACTTATCTCCGTGTTCTGTACCACCGCATTACTGCACTGTACTACATTGACCAAAAGATTGGTTGATTGAGCAAAAGATTGGTTGACGCAAAGCGCAAATAACGAGGCAGTGCCAAACACTCATACCACTATTTATCTTAAACACCCTTTAACCACAGACACTACACAGCGGATCTTTGTTTAAACTAAACTGCTGCCATTTACCGGTTAACGCATCAAACAGCTGTAATTTGCCGTATAACGGCGTACCGACTCCGGCAAGAATTTTGACCGCTTCCAGCGCCTGCATGCTGCCGATAACCCCTACTACCGGGCTTAAAATGCCGGCTTCCATACAGGTTAACTGCTGTTCGCCAAACAATTGGCTTAAACAGTGATAACAAGCGCCGTCGCCCTGCATACTAAAACTGGCGACCTGGCCTTCAAAGCGGATAGCGGCACCGGATACCAGCGGCACTTTGGCTTGCACGCAAGCGGCGTTAATGGCATTGCGGGTGGCGAGGTTATCGGTGCAATCCAGTACCAGTGAAAACTGCGGTACCAGCTGTGCTAAGTCATCGGCAGTCAAGCGCTGCTGCAAAGCATTAATGACAATGCCAGAGTTTAGTGCCTGTAAGCTCGCTGCAGCTTGCTGTACTTTACTCTGGCCGATATCCTCTTCGCGGTACAGAATTTGCCGTTGTAAATTGCTGTGGTCGATAGTATCGCCATCTGCCAGGGTGATACTGCCAACACCGCCGGCCACCAGATAAGGTGTAGCGGCGCAGCCGAGCCCACCCATACCTACCAGTAGCACCTTACTGGCAAGCAACGCTTCCTGCCCCCTGAAGTCCAGTGCCGGTAGCATTAGCTGGCGGCTGTAGCGCATAGCTTGCTGCTGATTCAGCGCAAGCGTGTTCTGCGGAGGCGGGCTAAACGGCTTAGTCATGCTTGTTATCCTGCGTTATTTGTTCAGGCCTGCGCCACAACCAGCATGCTACCAGCAGCAAAAACAGCGGTAACAACAGCTTGAGTATTACCGGAGCAGCTGAAAATTGAATCAGTACGGCGCTCAGTGTCATCATGCCGCCGGCCAGATATTTAGCGCGCCGCGGCACTATACCATGCGCGCGCCAGGCTAATACCGGCGGGCCCAACCGCGAATGTGCCAGCAGCCACTGCTCTAAAGCCGGCCAGCCTTTACCGGCTGACCAGGCACTCAGCAGAATAAAGGGCACCGTTGGCAAACCGGGTAACGGAATACCGATAAGCCCCAGGATTAAACTTGTTAACGCTAACAGCCGCCAAAAAAACAGCTTAGTAATATGCCACATTATTTCAACCCCAGCCGCTGTGCCAGTTTATGCAGGTTGCTCGGATCCAGCTCTAACTGTCTTGCGGCCTGTGACCAGCTGCCATCATGCTGCATTAATGCCTGCTGTATCATATGCCGCTGCAGTTGGTTAACGGCCTGCTTAAGTGTAATAGCCGCATTATGCTGCACCGGGTTATTCAGCGCCATGTGATGCTCTGCTACCGCTACGCTGTCAATATCCAATAGCTCAGCGCCCAGTGTTACAATATCGCTGCGTGCCGCCCCCTGGCTTAATGCTTTAATTGCCGCGCGGCTGATAACATGCTCCAGCTCGCGCACATTGCCCGGCCAGTCGTAGTTTAACAGCGCCAGCTCAGCGGCCGGTGCTAAACGCAGAGCTCTGAGCCCAAGCCGGCTGCGGTTCAGCTCTAAAAAATGCCCGGCCAACAGCGGAATATCATCGCGCCGTTCGCGTAAGGGCGGGATGGGTAAAGGATAGACCGACAGACGGTGATATAAATCGGCGCGAAACTCGCCACTTTTTACCTGTTGCTTCAAATCACGGTTAGTGGCGGCAACCAGGCGCACATTCACCAGCCGCGTTTTATCAGATCCCAGCCGCTGAATTTCACCGTTTTGTAGTACACGCAGCAGTTTAGCCTGCACCAACAGCGGCAGCTCACCTACTTCATCCAGAAACAAGGTGCCACCATCAGCCGCTTCAAACCGCCCCGCCCGTTCACTGTGCGCACCGGAAAAAGCGCCCTTGTTATGGCCAAACAATTCGCTTTCTGCCAGGCTTTCCGGCAACGCTGCACAATTGAGGTAAATCATCGGTTTACTGGCCCGGGCTGAACTGCGGTGCAAATGCCGGGCAAACAGCTCTTTACCCACCCCGGTTTCTCCCAACAGCAATACCGGCAAGTCAGAATTTGCCACTACGGTAAGTTCCTGCAAAATTTGCTGCAGTACTTTACTCTGGCCAATCAGTTCATAGCGCAGCTTGGCGGCCGGTTCAAATTGTTGCTCATCGGCCTGATGATTCAGCCGCAGTGCCCGGTTAGCCTGCTCCAGCTCAGTGGTACGCACCGCCGCCTCGACCAGCAAGCTATAACGTTGCAGTTCAAATACAGCTGCCGCCGAAAAACTACCGGCTTCTAACGCATCCAGCGTTAGCACTCCCCAACAACGGCCTTCAATGTACAGGGCTATGCCCATACAATCGTGTACCGGCAGCGCCTGGCCCGGTTGCTCTGCCAATAAACCATCGTAGGGGTCCGGCAAGCCACAGTCAGGCTCAAACCGCACCGGATTGCGACTGGCTAAAATAGCGGCCAGCCGCGGATGCCGGCTAACCACAAACCGGCGTCCAAGCGCTTCGCGCACTAAACCATGTAAGGCCACCGGCTTTAATATATCGTGCTCAAGTTTAAGCAACCCTACAGCACCACAGCCAAAATGATTACGTAAAGTGCTGACTAAACGCTGTAAGCGCACAGCTGCCGGCAGATCTGTGACCAAATCTGCAATTAAACTTTCTTCCAACATGGTAGTTATGACCCTTGGGTTATTTTAACCCTGATTTAGCTGGGTTCAATTTACCATAGCTGCAAATAAAGCCATATAAATCAAAGGTGGTAGTTTTGGCCTGACTCTTGCCATTTATAACCAGACGGGAGCTTTACCCGGCATGTTAATTACTTAGTCAGGAGTACCTATGTCATTATTGGATCAATCTTTAGGCCAGATCGCCACCTCCGTAGCCGGCGCTACCGCCGTATTTCATCAGTACAAACTGGATTTCTGCTGTGGCGGCCAACTTAGCCTGCGCGAAGCCTTAGCCAAACGGCAGTTGCCGGCAGACGCTGTGGTGAATGCGCTGCAAACATTGCAACAACAACCGACTGAGCATATCGATTGGCGCACAGCTCCGGCAAAACAGCTTATCGAACATATTTTAACCCGCTTTCACCAGCGGCATCGCCGGCAGTTGCCTGAGCTGTGTCGGTTAGCGCGCAGAGTTGAACATGTTCATGCGCTGGACCCGCAGTGCCCGACAGGCCTGGCCGATCATCTGGGCGATATGTATCAGGAACTGGAAAGTCATATGATGAAAGAAGAGCAAATTCTGTTTCCGATGCTGGCCGGCGGTATTTATCCGGCCGGGCCCATCAGTGTGATGGAAGAAGAACACCTGCAACATGGCGATGCGCTGGAAAAACTTGACCAACTGACCAATAGCATCACCTTGCCGGCAGATGCCTGCAATACCTGGACCGCACTTTATGTTGGCTTAAAAGAGCTGAAAGAAGATTTAATGCAGCATATTTTGTTGGAGAACCATATTTTGTTCGTGCAACCCAGCCACACCGCAAAAGATGATGATCGCCAGCTGTGTTGCGGCAGTTGCCAATAAACAACCTGCGGCTATTTACCAAAGCGCCGGGCGCAAAAGCCCCGGCGCAGCCTACCCTGCCGCTATTCACTTTGGCATACCCGACTGCCGGGGTTAAACTTGATTTTCATGCTGTTCCTGTCCATTCTGGGTAAAACTCACCACTTAGCGGATACCACAGATGAGCATTGAAACAGATAAAACTGAACTGGAATGCAGCATTAACCGGGGCTGTGACGCCATAGAGTTGATCATACAACCGCGCGAAACTGACTTAGGCGAATTTTCAGTTAAACGCAGCTTACCTACCCGGGCCCGGAAAATGGTGGGGCCCTGGATATTTTTCGACCATATGGGGCCGGCTGAGTTTGCCCCTGGTAAGGGCGTGAATGTGCGGCCGCACCCACATATTAACCTGGCAACGGTTACTTACTTGTTTGACGGCGAGATACTGCATCGCGATTCACTGGGCAGCTACCAAACCATTACACCGGGCGATATTAATTTAATGGTCGCAGGGCGCGGTATAGTGCATTCAGAGCGCGAGCGGCCGGAGGTGCGCAGCACGGCCCATAAACTACATGGCTTACAATTGTGGCTGGCGTTGCCACAGCAAGATGAAGAGATAGCTCCGGCGTTTTACCACTACCCCGCCAGTACTATTCCGGCATTAACCGTCAATGGTGTGCCGCTGCGGGTATTAATTGGTCAGGCGTACGGCGTAACCTCGCCGGTAAAAACCTTTGCGCAAACCCTGTATGTCGAAGCGCATTTACAACCAGGGCAGTCGCTGACACTGCCGGATTGCGAAGAACGGGCACTGTATGTTGCCAAAGGTGAGCTGCAGGTTAAAGACACCCTGGTGCCGGAATTTTCCATGGTGGTGTTTAAAGCGGCAACAGGCGTAAGCATCACTGCCACAACAGAGAGCCGGATTGCACTTATCGGCGGTGAAAATGTCGGCCCGCGCTTTATTGACTGGAACTTTGTTTCCAGCCGCAAAGAACGCATTACCCAAGCCAGGCAAGACTGGGCTGCCGGCCGCTTTGCAAAAGTGGTGGGTGATGAAGACGAGTTTATTCCGCTACCGGAGTAAAACCGGCAACGGCATAACCTACATAGCCTGCCTTGCCAGTGGTGTGGTCAGCACAAATTGCGGTATATGAATTTGCCCGCCGGCAATAACGGTTTTGTTCAGCAAATGCATCACTCTGGCGTTTACAACAATACCGGCATTATCCTGCAGCATAGTGCCGCTTAATACATAAGTGGCCTGTTGTTGCATATCCAGATAATCACCGCGGCTGAAAACAAAATCACCGCGTGGCGTAACGCGGATTTGCCGCGCCAGTTTGATGTCGGCAACTTTAACCCCCAACCGTTGTAGCTGAACATACAGATGCTCTGCCAACTGATTACCCAAGGCGTTGCTTTCATCCAGTTGTGAGTCAAACAGTACAAAAGAGCTGATGGCGATGGTGGGCTCTGCAGTTTCAAACTGCATGGACAACATCAGTTGCAGCGCAAGGTCGGCTGCGTAATCAGACAAAGGTTTAACAGGCCGCGCGATAGCCGGCGGCAGATAATTGCCGCCTGGCAGGTATTGCAGTTTTTGTTCATCCGGCAATAAAGCCACGGTTGGTGCAGCCTCTGCTGCCGTGCACGTCGGGCAATGGGCCTGCTGCGCAGCAGGCGTTGTTAACTGACAACCGGCCAAACAACACAGCCCCGCCACTACCGCATATACTTTCATTGCAACCTCTGTCATTACTGAATACCGTATTCAGTAAGCTATCGGCGGCAATGGCAGTTTTCTTTAGTAAAGAATGTGTCAGCCCTGCTTTAACTGCAACCGGTCTTCGCCGCTTTTACTCAGAATGGCTCTCACCACCTGCTCTGGCATAAAAGTTCGGGCAGCAGAAATAACCTGTTTGTTATCAATACGGATTAATCTGGCGTTGATCAATACCCCCTGCTTGTGTGCTGTCATCGTGCCGGTAACCACAAAACGGATGGGCTGCTCTGTGCTTAATTCCGAGAAATCGCGGCTAAGGGCAAAATCGCCACCAGGTGTAACGCGGATATAATCTGTCACTTTATAATCCAGCACCGCTACACCAAACTTATGCAGGTCGTACATTATGGCTTCGCTTAAATGGTTACTCAGCACAGAGCCCTGATCCAACGCTGTATCAACGTAAGCGAAATCTGTTACGCCAACCATGCCGGTTTCTTCGGCGGCACGGTGGTTCGACATCAGCTCATGCACCAGGGCGCGCGAATATTCGTTGGCCGTCAGCAATGGTAAGGCATGGCTTGATGTATCTGCCGCCGTAAGCTGAAAATGCGACACCCCGGCCAGCCGTTGATCGCGCTCAGGCTGTTGCATAACCACCGCTTGCTCTGCGGTGTTACGGGCACAGGCGGCCAGCAGCAATATACTTAGTACAGGTAATATCTGTTTCATCGTTGTTCTCCTGAATATCTCTGCCGGTACAGCTTGTCACCACGTTTACCAACCTCTTGCCGGCTCCACAGCACATTGTGCGGTACATAGCCGCTGGCAGCGGCCAGTACTTGTTTATTACGGATACTAATCAGCCTGGCGTTTAACAGCATGCCGTCTTCCATCACGGTATAAGTGCCAACCAACAGGGTGTCGGCATCGCTGAGATTACCGATATCTGCCAGTTGTCGCGACAGCGCCTGCTCGTGATCGGCTTGCAATAACAGTTGGCCGCGTAAACGGTAATCGTACACCACAAAACCGCGCTGACGCGCATGGGTAAGCATACTTTCACTAAGCTGGTTCGCCAGTTGCTTCTGCACCTCGTCAGCCTCTGCTAACGATAAGCTGTTTACCGGCAAAAAACTGGCCACGGCTATTTCAGCAGCCGGCCGCGCCAGCGTGCTTTGTGCCGGCACCTGGGCAAACAGGCTGTCTGCCAACTGCTGCGTATAATAATGCAAAGGATATTCGCTGAGCGCTGGCTGTTTTACCACCTCGCGCGGTGGCGCTGCACTATTGCAAGCAGCCAGACTACAACCGGCAAGCCATACTGCCAGTACACGGTAAAATATTACTTTCATGGGCAACCTCTGCTTCTGACCTGCAATGCTTAAGCAAATTACGGGCCAGAAACAGCGGCGGGCTTTTGGCGTTAAATCGCCACCGGAGCTTTGATATGCGGATGGGCCTGATAATTAAGCAGAGTAAAATCAGCAGCGCTAAAGGCGAAGATGTCTTTAACGTCCGGGTTTAACTGCATTTGCGGCAACGGATAAGGCTGTCGCGCCAGCTGAGTATTCACTTGCTCTAAATGGTTTAAATACAGATGCGCATCACCAAAGGTATGCACAAAGTCGCCCGGCTGTAAGTCACATACCTGAGCCACCATTAAGGTTAACAGGGCATAGCTGGCAATATTAAACGGCACGCCGAGAAAAATATCGGCACTGCGCTGGTACAGCTGGCACGACAACTTGCCGTCATTGACATAAAACTGAAACAAGGTATGACACGGCGGCAACGCCTGCTTACCCTGGGCGGCATTTTGTTTTGGTGAAACAGAGGTATCCGGCAGCACCGCCGGGTTCCACGCGCTGACAATCAGCCGGCGCGAATCCGGTGTGCGTTTAATATCGCTGATCAACTGGCTTATTTGGTCAATAACACTGCCGTCAGCAGCTTGCCAGCTGCGCCACTGGGCGCCGTATACCGGGCCCAGCTCGCCCTCTGCAGTAGCCCATTCATCCCAAATAGACACACCGTTGTCTTTCAGGTAGCCGATATTGGTTTCACCTTTTAAAAACCACAGCAGTTCATGAATAATGGAACGCAGATGGCATTTTTTGGTGGTAACCAGCGGAAAGCCCTGCTGTAAATCAAAGCGCATCTGGTAGCCAAACACGCTGATGGTGCCGGTACCGGTGCGGTCGGTTTTCTTATGGCCATGCTCAAGCACATGGCGCATTAAGTCGAGATATTGCTTCATATTCAGGACACCTGCTTAGTCAATTTTGCCTTGTTGATATTGGCATAAATAATCAGCGCCACCCCGGCGATAATCATCGGCAGCGACAACCACTGCCCCATTGACATGCCTGCCGACAGTATTCCCAGATGCGCATCCGGCTCACGATAAAACTCTACTGTAAACCGAGCCGCACCATAACCGGCTAAAAACAGGCCACCCAAGCTGCCGGCCGGCGGGTTAAAGCGGCGATACAGCATGATCAAGATAAACAACAACACGCCTTCCAGCGCAAATTCATACAGTTGCGACGGGTGCCGCGGCAGCGGGCCGGCGCCCGGGAACAACACAGCCCAGGGCACGTCTGTCGGCCGGCCCCACAGTTCAGCATTAATAAAGTTACCCAAGCGCCCTGCCGCCAGCCCCAACGGAATTAACGGCGCAACAAAATCGCCCAATTGCAGGTAATGCTTGTTATAGCGCCTGGCAAACCAGAGCATCGCCACCATTACGCCCAGCAAACCGCCGTGAAACGACATACCACCGGTCCAGATTTTAAATAAATACAGCGGCTCGCTGATAAACAGCTCAAACTGATAAAACAGCACATAACCAATACGGCCACCGAGCACCACGCCCAAAAAACCGATAAACAATAAATCGCTGACCTGCTGCTCTGTCCAGCCGGAGCCCGGCTTTTTTGCTGCACGGTTTGCCAGCCACCAGGCAATAGCAAAAGCAATAAGATACATTAAGCCATACCAGCGCAGGCTTACCGGACCGATGGAAAAAATCACCGGGTCTATTTGCGGAAATGTAATATAACCAGAAGCCATAACAACCCTTAACTAAACATCATTTTTGCTGAAACCAGCAGTAAAAAAACACCAAACACCCGCTTAATTGTCAGCACCGGCAAGGTTTGGGTTAACCTGGCCCCCAGGGGCGCAGTAAATACCGACGTTGTCACTATCCCCAGCAAAGCCGGTAAGTAGATGTAACCGATAAACCCCTCCGCCAGCCGGTAGTGTTGCCAGCCGGCAATAACATAACCAAGAGTGCCGAACAGCGCAATGGCAATACCACTGGCAGCGGCACAACCAATGGCGCGGCGCATATCCACTGAAAAATAATTCAGCACCGGCACAAACAGCGCACCACCGCCAATGCCGAGCAAACTGGCAATGCCGCCCAACACAGCTGAAAGCATTACCACCACACCTTTACCCGGCAGCGGCTTTTTGCCCAGGGTAGAGCGCGAGCCCAACATCCGCAATGCTAGCAGTAACACTGCCACACCGAAAATCAGCTGCAACACAGCACCACTGATATTGTGCGCCAAATAACCAACGCTCCATGCACCAATAGCGGCTCCGGTCATAATACCCCCGGCTATCGACCAGGGCACACTGCCCCAGCGATGATGCGCATACACAGACGAGGTAGCGGTAACAATAATAGACCCCAGCGAAGTGGCAACCGCAACCAGGATAGCGTGATCAGCCGGCACCACACCATAGGCCGGCAGCAGCATCACCAGTACCGGTACAATGACCAGGCCACCACCAATGCCGAGTAATCCGGCAAGAAACCCCACCAGGGCACCAAGTAACAAAGCAAGCAGAATAATGGTTAACACAGAGTTCCCGTAACCGGCCAGCGATATCCTTCGTGGCAGCCTTTAATAAGGGCAGACGCAGGATCAGGCACGTAGCTGGCTTAATAATTGTTTTTGCTCTAAAAAGCGCTGTATATGTGCGCGTACCTGTTTAGCTGACGGACAGGCCAGCACTTCAGGCAGCAATAAAGCCAACTCAGACATTTCTACCCGGCGTAACAGCCATTTTATTTTTGCCAGGTTACTGCTGTTCATACTGAAACTGTCATATCCCATTGCTGCTAACAGCAATACACCGGCCGGTTCACCGGCAAGCTCACCGCAAACGCTGATGGGAAACTGTAAGCCGTTTGCCTGTTGTGCCAGTTGATGTAGCGCCCGCAGCACCGCCGGATGCATAGCGTCATACAGGCCCGCTACTCTGGGGTTGTTGCGATCTACCGCTAATAAATACTGGGTTAGATCGTTGGTACCGATAGAGCAAAAATCCACTTTACGTGCCAGCTCCGGTAGCTGATACATAATGGACGGTACTTCAATCATTACACCAATTTTGGGTTTGGGTAAATCAATTGCTAACTCGTCGCTGACTTCAAAACTGGCCTGCCTGATCAGCCGGATTGATTCATCCACTTCGGCTAAATCCGTGATCATCGGCAGTAAAATATGCAAATTATCCAGCGCCAGATTAGCCTTTAACATGGCACGGATTTGTACCAGAAAAATCTCCGGATGATCCAGGGTTAAACGAATACCGCGCCAGCCCAAAAACGGGTTTTCTTCAATAATGCTGAAATAGGGCAAGGCTTTATCACCGCCCACGTCGAGGGTGCGCATTATCACCGGTTTATCGGGGTAATTTTCCAGCACCTTGCGGTACAGCTCTATTTGTTCCTGCTCCGTCGGAAACCGGCTGCGCATAATAAAAGGGAACTCGGTACGGTACAAGCCGACACCGCCGGTATATTGCGGTTCTGTGGTTTCCAGCTCTATGGCTAAACCGGAGTTCACCATTAAATTAAACCCGGCGCCGCATAAGGTTTGTGACGGCAATGCTATTTCGGCCAGATAACGGGCATTTAACGCGGCATCTTCACTAATTAAACGCTGGTATTCAGCACATATGGCTTCTACCGGCGATAGCAGAATATGGCCCTGGTAACCATCAACAATCAGCCGTTGTCCCTGCCAGTGTAGCAGTGGCAGCTCATCTACCCCCATAACGGCAGGAATGCCCAACGCCCGCGCCATAATAGCCGCATGCGAGTTTACCGAGCCTTTTAGCGACACTATTGCTACCAGTTGTTCCCGCGGCACTTCCGCCAGCATAGTAGCAGTAACGTTGTCAGCCACCAGCACCACTTTTTCCGGCAGTTTAATTTTACGCTGCTCGGTATCCAGCAAATTGTTTAATACCCGCTGGCCCAAATCCCGGATGTCGGTGCCACGTTCACGCAGGTATGGATCGTCCATATCGTCAAATTGCCTGGCGAATTTTTCCACCACCCGCTTTAACGCGCTTTTGGCACACCAGCCCTGGGCAATTTGTTGCTCTATTTCACGCCCCAAACTGGCGGCATCCAGCAGCTGGTGGTACACATCAAAAATAGCCAGGGCATCGGGCGGTAAATGCCCGCTCATGCGCTCAGCCAGCCGGTTGAACTCGGCTTTGGTAATTTTTACGGCACGGTAAAAGTGCGCCAGCTCTTTTTCCGGCTCGTCCGAGCGTTTCAGCGAAATGGCGTTAAAGTCATTGGCAGGCTCTAACACAAAAGCTTCACCGATAGCGATGCCGGGCGCGCCGGGTAAGCCTTTTAACTGTCCGGTTTGGGTGTGGCCTGCAGTTGTTTCACTGGCCGCCTGACGCATTTCAGCATTGGCCAGCACTGATGCCAGCTGGGCGCCCAAGGTAACGAGGAAAGACTCTTCATCTTCATTAAACACACGATCGGCGCCCTGCTGGATGGTTAACACCCCAAGCACTTTACGATGGTGAATAATAGGACAGCCTAAAAAGGCGGAGAAACGGTCTTCACTGACTTCGGGGGTAACTTTAAAGCGTGGATGTAAGTGGGCTTTCGCCAGATTGATGGGCTCTTCACGCTGGCCTACCCAACCGATTAAGCCTTCAGAGAAGCCGATAGCAATACTGCCGATAGCGTCAGGGTTCAGGCCGTCAGTGGCCATCAGCATAAAGTGCTGTTGTTCATAATCAGCCAGGTACACTGAGCAACATTCCGTTGCCAGTGCCTGTTTAACGCTTGTCACCAAACCGGCTAATGCGTTTTGAAGCACCGGCTCTTGTGCTACGTCCTGAACTATTCGCCTTAACTGGCCTAACATAAGAGCCCCATCTTCAGTTCAGCGGTTAACCTGCTTTACTAACTCTTCTTTTTGCCTTCGCGGCGGATAAACGGCAAAGCGACCGGAGCAAACTCTTTCATGACTTTTCTGTAAACTTCACGCTTAAACGCGACAACCTGGCGCACCGGATACCAATAACTGACCCAACGCCAGCTATCAAATTCAGGATGCGTGGTTTTAAGTAAATTTACATCTTCGTCTGCACAGGTCAGCCGTAGCAAAAACCACTTTTGCTTCTGGCCTATACACACCGGGTTACTGTCTTTGCGAATTAACCGTTTCGGCAGCTTATACCTTAACCAATGCTTGGTTGTGGCAATGATCTCCACATCTTTTGCGGTCAGGCCTACCTCTTCATGTAATTCACGGAACATGGCTTGTTCCGGCGTTTCGCCATCATCAATGCCACCCTGTGGGTATTGCCAGGAATGCTGACCATACCGTTTTGCCCAAAACACCTGTCCCTGGTGGTTACAAATCACTATGCCGACATTGGCCCGAAAACCTTCGGCATCGATCACACAAACCTCTGGCGGATCTTAAAACAATATGTAAAAGATTCTTTCATAAAGTCAGGGCTTGGGCAAACGGTATTTTCAGCAGCAGTTTTACAGACTTATCCACAACAAACGCTTTACAGTACCAGCCTATGTGCACTTTTTCACAGAGACTGTTGATAAAACTGTGCACACTATCAGTTTAACCACTGCATAACCCGGAAAGTCCCCGGGTCGGCTGTCAGCTTTGTAGTTTTTTTTGAAATAGTTTCAATGCATTACAGCTTATACATCAATATTGGTTATCAGCTTTGCTTGTGAGTAAGTCCGTTTGCTGTGTTTTTAAGCAGCAAACGGGGCGAAAAAATGCTAGCGTATTCCAACTCTTGCCAGAAATGACCTTTATGCCTGCTCCTCCTGCAACACTTGCCGAATTACTAAGCCGTAGCAATGCCCTCGCCGGATTGACATTGGGGCAACTTGCCGGCCAAATACAGCTGTCGGTGCCGGAAAATTTGCAAAAAGACAAAGGCTGGGTCGGCCAGTTACTGGAGCAAATACTTGGTGCCAGCGCCGGTTCAAAAGCCGAACCCGATTTTCCGCATTTAGGCGTAGAGCTAAAAACCCTGCCGGTTGATCAACAGGGTAAACCGCTTGAGAGCACCTATGTCTGCGTCGCACCGCTCACCGGCGTTGCCGGTCAGCAATGGCATGAGTCCTGGGTTTGTCAGAAGCTGCAACGGGTACTGTGGGTACCCATTCTGGCGGAGCGCAGCATCCCGTTGGCAGAACGTATGGTAGGCACGGCATTTTTATGGCAGCCCAGCCAGGAGCAGCTACTGGCGCTACAGCAAGATTGGGAAGAGCTGATGGAACAAATCACTCTTGGCGGTATCGCTTCTATTCGCGGGGCTCAGGGTAAAATTTTGCAATTACGTCCCAAAGCCGCCAACAGCAAAGCACTGACAGCGGCTGTTGGCGCAAAGGGTGAACCTATCCGTACTCTGCCCAGAGGTTTCTACTTAAAAGCCGGCTTTACCGCGGCGCTGTTACAACAACAGTTTCAGCTGAGTTAATTACGGTATTTATCCACAATGCGGTTGTAACTGCCATTGTCACGTAACTGCTGCAAGCCGCTGTTAAAACGCTGCACCTGCTGCTCTGTCACCGAACTTTTGCTGAACATAACGTACACATCTGACGCCCCCAGGCTGATACTGTGCGGCTGAATATACTTGTCCAACCCTTTGCGGCGTAAAATTGACGCACCAACGAAGCTGTCTTCCAACAAACCGTCGATCTCTTCGTCTAACAAGCGGGCCATATTCAGCTCACTGATAATAGCCCCGACAAACTTATCACGGTGTGCTTCATCAGCGTATAAAGCTGCTACTTCGTCGCCATAGAAATACTCGTTAACAATACCAACTTTATGCCCGGCGCCGATAAAGGCTTTCAGATCATCGAACGGTAAACCAGCTTGCTCTTTACGCACATACAGCTGAAAACGCTCTTCACGATACGGCTCTGAAAAGTAAGCAAATTCTTCCCTGTCGGGCGTTTTCGATGCGCCGAGCACAAAATCTACCTCTCCGTCTTTTAACAGGGTTAATAACTCCAACCAACTGCCCTGCACCACATCTAACCCACACTGCATCCCTTCAGCTACCGCCTGCACCAGCTCTACATCAAGCCCGGTAACGGTATTACCAACAGAGATATACTGGTATGGCTCCCACGCATCCACACCCATGGTCATATTACAGGCCGGTTTTTCAACTTCAGTTGATGCCAGCGCATCTGTGGCAGGTGTTTGTGTCTGTGGCTGTTGCATGGCGGGTTCGCAACCAGCTAAGGTGATAGCAAGTACAACGATTAACAGCTTGTCAGTTTTCATATTACACCTCAAGGCGTTATCGGATCGCCTCAAGCTTAGTGCATAACAGCTGCTTTTGCCGGTTAAAGCAAAAAGATACAAAAAAAGCTTTAATCAGCGGATGGTGCCTGGTGCTCTGATGGCGCGGACTTTACCGGCGCACCAAATAAGGTCCGGCCAAGGCTGCGCAGTGATGACTGTGTTAAACAGTCACGCCCCATGCGACGCCACTCGTAAAAGGTGATGGTTAACGGGTTGTCGGAGTGAAAATCATCGGTGATGCCGTAACGGCAGGGCTCGTCATCACGCTCTGCGACAAAGCTGCCGAACAACCGATCCCAGATAATCAGCACGCCGCCAAAATTCTTATCGATATATACCGGGTTACAGGCATGATGCACGCGATGATGTGACGGCGTATTAAACAGCCATTCCAGCACGCCTAACGAGCGCACGGCTTGTGTATGAACAAAAAACTGAAAGGCCAGATTAAGCGCTACCACAGCAAACACTACTGTTGGTGTAAAACCAGCCAGCATCATCGGCGTCCAGAATAACCACATGCCGGATAACGGGTAGGTCAAGCTTTGCCGGAATGCAGTACTGAAATTCATCAACCTGGAGCTGTGGTGTGCTACATGCGAAGCCCACAACCAGCGGACATGGTGCGACGCACGATGAAACCAGTAATAGAGAAAGTCTTGCAATAAAAACGCGATAGTAATAGTAGCGACACTCAGCTCAATATCGAACAAGCGAAACTGATGCAGCCAGAGGAAAAACGGCATTAACAGCAACAAAGCCAGCATATCACTGCCCTGATGCAGCAGTGCCAATACCGCGTTTGCCAGCGTATCTTGCCAGCGGTACAACGCTGGAGTAGCATGCCTGGCGCGGTACCACTCCCAGCCGATAAAGCCGAGAAATACCGGGCTTAGCACTAACAAAATTAACTCAACAGGGATCATCTGCAGTTATCCGGACACTGTGTACGAAATCCGCTACCGGCTAACGTACCGGTAAATCGAACCTGGCAAACATACGGTCAATTTCTTCCTGATTGCGCAGCATATTGGCCTTCTCTACTACATCCCGCGTCAGATGCGGCGCAAAACGTTCAATAAAATCATACATATAAGTGCGTAAAAAAGCACCTTTGCGAAAGCCGATTTTCGTGGTCGAGGCATCAAATAAATGGCTGGCATCAATAGCGACCAAATCTTTATCCAGCTCTTTATCCATTGCCATCGATGCTATTACACCAACCCCCAGCCCGAGCCGGACATAGGTTTTAATAACGTCAGCGTCGGTGGCAGTAAACACGATTTTCGGTTCCAACCCTTTAGCCGCAAAGGCTCTGTCTAATTCAGAACGTCCGGTGAAACCAAATACATAGGTGACGATAGGGTGCTGTGCCACATCTTCCACCGCAATTTTACGGCCCAGTTGCAGCAACGGATGATCATGACGCACTATGACACTGCGATTCCAGTGATAGCACGGCAACATGACCAAATCGTTATATAAATGCAGGGCTTCGGTGGCTATAGCAAAATCGGCATCGCCGCGTGACGCCGCTTCGGAAATTTGCTGCGGCGTGCCCTGGTGCATATGCAAGGACACTTTCGGGTACTTTTGCATAAAGCCGCTGATCACCGGTGGCAATGCATAGCGCGCCTGAGTATGGGTGGTAGCAATATTCAGTTTGCCCTGATCAGGTAAGGTATGCTCTTTTGCTACCGCTTTAATGCTTTCTACTTTAGCCAAAATTTGCTGAGCTATATCAATAACATCGCGACCGGCCGGGGTAACGTGGGTTAAATGCTTACCGCTGCGGCCAAACACCTGAATGCCCAGCTCGTCTTCGAGCATACGCACCTGTTTACTGATACCCGGCTGCGAGGTATAAAGGCTTTCAGCAGTTGAAGAAACATTCAGGTTGTGGTTCAACACTTCAACTATATAGCGCAGCTGCTGCAATTTCATGTGTCACAGATCCGGTAATGGCATATCATTGCTCAATATACCTATCTGGCAAGATATTCCAACTTATTTTTAATTTCCTTGCCGCTATAACTAATGGTAGCTAAAACTATAGTGGCTGCCAGCCGCTTTTGTGGCCGTAGCGTTGTTATCCTAAGGAGCACCTATGAGTAAAACTGTACCGGCCATTGATTTTGCTTCAGTGCTGGCATCTACTGTTCACGATATGAAAAACTCATTGTGTATGCTGATCCAATCTACTGAGCTTATTCAGCAGGAAAGTGCGCAGTTATCCGGCGACGCGCGCGATGAGTTGGCAAGGCTGAATTATGAAGCCAACCGGCTTAACTCCAATCTGCTGCAGCTGCTGTCATTGTACCGTTTAGAGCGAAACCAGCTGCCGGTACAAATTGATCAACACTATATGGCAGACATAGCCGAAGAGCTGGTGCTGAAAAATCAGTTTTATACCGAACAGCGTCAGTTACAGCTGCAGACTGAGCTGCCGGATAACCTGCACTGGTTCTTTGACTATGACCTGGTTATGAATCTGCTTAATGACGCCGTCGCTAACGCGCTGCGCTATTGTGACCGGCGTATTTTGCTTAGCGTTAGCCAACAACAGCAACTGTTGGTACTGGAAGTGCATGACGATGGCCGGGGTTTTCCGGAGTTTATGCTGAACAGCGACGCTATTGACATGAATACACCGGATTTAGCTAACAATCACACCGGACTTGGAATATTTTTTGCTAAGCTTATTGCACGTGCGCACAACAATAAGGGCGTGCGGGGTACTGTTGAACTGCGTAACGGCGGCAGATATGGCGGTGGCGTGTTCCGGCTGACTTTGCCCTGAAGTATACAGTTCGCTGTTATTTCAGCTGTTTTGTGATTAATATGACAGTCAGGTTCTGTCCTTAACGAGGTTTTGATGCTGTTAACCTTAATAATAACGCTGGTTGTGGCTCTGGTTGTTATTGCAGTAATAGTTAATGCTATTCAACAACATAAAGAGCGCTTAGCCACGTTAAAACGTGCTGAGTTCAGCAAGTTGCGCGCTATGTTGGAGGACACCGAAGAACTGATGGTGAATGCCGCTAATGTGCCGCTGTCTGCACCGCTGCAACAGATGTTGCTGAAACGAACCGCAACAACGCTTAAAGCTATGGTTGAATTGGAACCCGGCGCGCGTGATATTAAACAGCGCTTGCACGATACTGAGAGCCGGCTGGCAGACAACAGCGCCGATACCAGCGCTGTAGCAGAAACAGTAACTTTGCCGGACAACGACCAACAGCTTATTGCCATGATCAAAGGCATTAAGCGGCTGCGCACTGTGCTGCGCGGTGAGCACGCCAGAGGCAATATCGATACGCAGATGGTAATCCAGGAAGATAAACGGCTTGAGGTGCTGCAACTGCGTATTAATGTTGAAAGCCAGGTTAAACGCGGCAATCAGGCCAGGACTAACAATATGCTCGGCTCTGCCAGGCAGTATTTTGAAAAAGCCCTGACAGCGCTCAGCAGCACCCCGCATCAGGATGACTATGTATTGATGCGCAAATCAGAAATTATGCAGGGATTGGAAGACATTGCCAGCCAACTGAAAGAAGGTAATGTAAGAGACCGTGAGAAAAAAGAAGAAAAAGAAAACAAAGACTTAGACGAGCTGTTTGCACCAAAACGCAAATGGTAGTGCTACCAACATAAAAACGGGCCGCAATAGCGGCCCGTTTTGTTTTGGCATTACAGCAACATCAGGCTTTAGTGACCACCCACTTGCCGGCTTCATACCAGGCCGACCAGCCGGTGGCTTTGCCGTCTTTTTCCGACATCACATATTGCTGCTTGGTCTTGCGGCTCCAACGCACTATTGCCGGATTTCCTTCCGGATCTTTTACCGGCGCATCGGCCAGATAATAGAACTTTGGTGATAACTGCTCGCGGTACCTGGCCAACTCTGCCACCAACGGCGCCCTTGTCTCGCGTGATTTCGGGAAGGTAGATGCCGCCAGGAACAAACCGGCTGCACCGTCACGCAGTACAAAGTAGGCATCCGATTTTTCACACTTCAGTTCCGGTAAATGCACCGGATCTTCTTTTGGCGGTGCGGCTTCACCGCTACGCAGCAGCTTACGGGTATTTTTACAGTCAGCATTAGTACAACCAAAATACTTGCCGAAGCGGCCGGATTTTAACTGCATATCGCTGCCACACTTATCACATTCGATCAGCGGGCCATCGTAGCCTTTAATTTTAAAGCTACCCTGCTCTACCTGATAGCCATCACAGGCCGGGTTATTACCACATACGTGTAATTTACGCTGCTCGTCAATCAGATAACTGTCCATTGCCGTACCGCATTTGGCACAACGTTTTTTCTGCCGCAGCGCCTCGGTTTCCATTTCATCTTCGTCACTGACATTTACCGCCACATCGCCGGACACCAGATTCATGGTGGTGGTACAACGTTCTTTCGGCGGCAGGTTATAACCGGAGCAACCTAAAAACACCCCGGTAGAAGCAGTACGAATACCCATTGGCCGGCCGCAAGTAGGGCAGACAATATCTGTCAGGACAAACTGATTTACCCGCATGCCGCCCTGCTCCGGGTCATTTTCTGCAGTTTTCAGCTTTTGATAAAAATCGCCGTAGAAGCTGTCCAGCTCTTTACGCCATTGCGCCTGACCATTGGCAATATCATCCAGCTTCAGCTCCATATTGGCGGTAAAATCGTAGTTCATCAGATCATTGAAGTTTTCCACCAGCCGGTCGGTAACAATTTCGCCCATCTTTTCCGCGTAAAAGCGTTTGTTCTCTACCCGCACATAGCCGCGGTCCTGAATGGTCGAAATAATGGAGGCATAGGTAGAGGGCCGGCCGATACCGCGCTTCTCCAGCTCTTTTACCAGGCTGGCTTCACTGAAACGCGCCGTGGGCTTGGTAAAGTGCTGCGCACTGTTCAGTTGCTGCAGCTGTAACATTTCTCCCGGTTTCACATCGGGTAACAGGCTGTCTTCTTCGTCTTTGCGCTTAACTGCCGGCTGCACCTTAGTCCAGCCATCAAAACGCAGCACGCGGCCTTTGGCTTTCAACTCGAAATCACCGGCCTGCACAATAATATTACTTACGTCATACAACGCCGGTGGCATCTGGCAAGCCACAAACTGGCGCCAAATCAACTCATACAGCTTACGGGCATCGGCTTCCATATCGCCCAGGCTACCGGCTAACACATTCACATCTGACGGCCGTATCGCTTCGTGCGCTTCCTGGGCATTGGCTTTACTGCCGTAGCTCAACGGTTGCTCCGGCAAATACTTTTTACCAAACTGCGCGGCAATATAATCACGACAAGCGCTGACGGCGTCCATGCTTAAGTTGGTCGAGTCAGTACGCATATAGGTAATGTGGCCGGCTTCGTACAAACGCTGCGCCAGCATCATGGTTTTCTTCACACCATAGCCCAGCCGGGTACTGGCTGCTTGTTGCAATGTCGAGGTGATAAAAGGTGCTTGCGGCTTGCTGCTGCTGGGTTTATCTTCGCGCTCCAGCACCTTGTAGCCGGCGTTATTTAATAAGGCTAAGGCAGCGTCAGCTTCGGCTTTATTCACTGGTTTAAAAGCTTTGCCCTGCTGTTTGGTTACATCCAACTGCAACGCCTGTTTTGCCGCTGTTAAGGTATCTGCGGCAACTGTCCAGTATTCTTCCGGCACAAAGGCTTTGATCTCGCGCTCACGCTCTACCACCAAACGCACCGCAACAGACTGCACGCGGCCGGCAGACAAGCCACGGGCGACTTTTTTCCACAGCAGCGGCGATACCATAAAGCCCACCACGCGGTCGAGAAACCGCCTGGCTTGTTGTGCATTAACGCGGTCTACATTTACTTCACCGGGTTCTTCAAACGCATTTTGAATGGCGTTTTTGGTAATTTCGTTAAACACTACCCGTTTAAAACGCTGCTCATCACCACCGATAATTTGCTGTAAATGCCAGGCTATGGCTTCCCCTTCACGGTCTAAGTCCGTTGCCAGGTAAACGGTTTCCGCCTTTTCAGCCAGAGCTTTGAGCTCTTTAACAACCTTTTCCTTACCGGGCAAAATTTCATAACGGGCCTTCCAACCATGTGCTGGGTCTATGCCCATGCGGTCAACCAGGGCCTGATACTCTTTTTCTTCTTTGCTCAGCGTTTTGTTCGCGGCGGCTTTTTCTTTACTGCTGCTGGTGGGCAAATCGCGAATATGGCCAACGCTGGATTTGACGATAAAGTCTTTACCAAGGTATTTGTTGATTGTTTTCGCTTTTGCCGGTGATTCGACTATAACCAGTGATTTCGCCATCTTAATCCCGAGATCCCTAACATTTTATGCATGTCAATTATGCTGCTTTTTTAACGTATATCCGTAAACCGCAGTTGTGACAAGTGAATAAACTCATTATTATGCAAACCAGCTCAATTTAAGAGCTGTCTGGCGAAACGTTCGCCAAACCGAATGAAGCATCCTCAGCGGCCGCAAAAATAATAAAAACAGTGCCCATTCCAAATAAAGGATATAAAGCAAAAATGAAATTCTTTGAAGCAAACTTCGATGGCCTGGTAGGGCCAACTCATAACTATGCCGGTTTATCTATCGGCAATGTTGCCTCGTTATCTAACGCTAAAAACAGCTCCAGCCCGCGTCAGGCAGCTAAACAAGGCTTAAGTAAAATGAAAGCCCTGCATGACTTAGGCATGGTGCAAGGTGTACTGGCACCTCAGGAACGTCCTGACGTCTACACCTTACGCCGCCTTGGTTTTACCGGTTCAGATGCTCAGGTAATAGAGAAAGCCGCTAAACAGGCACCTGCGGTATTCCGGGCGGTATGCTCAGCTTCCAGCATGTGGACAGCTAATGCGGCGACTATATCGCCTTCTGCCGACACTGCAGATGGCAAAGTGCACTTCACCCCTGCCAACCTGACCAACAAATTTCACCGCTCGCTGGAACCTGTTACCACCGGCAAAATTTTGCAGGCAATGTTCCGCAACCCTGAGCATTTTGCGCATCATACACATTTACCCGACAATGATCACTTCGGTGACGAGGGCGCGGCGAATCATACCAGACTTTGCAGCGCTTATGGTAAGCGCGGCGTAGAACTGTTTGTGTTTGGCCGTTATGCGTTCGATAGTAGTAAACCTGCACCGCAACGTTTTCCGGCACGCCATACATTAGAAGCCTGCGAGGCCGTAGCACGCTTGCACGGGTTAAGTGATGAACATGTAGTGTATATGCAGCAAAATCCGGACGTTATTGACCAGGGCGTGTTCCATAACGACGTTATCGCAGTAGGTAACCAAAACGTACTGTTTTACCACCAGCAAGCCTTTGTTGACTCACAAGCTAAATTAAGTGAGTTACAACGTAAATTCGGCAATGACAGCGAACTGCACCTGATTGAAGTACTAAACAGCGAAGTCTCCGTGGCAGAAGCCATTAAAACCTACTTGTTTAATACCCAGGTTATTACCCTGGGCAATGGCGAAATGGCCATTATTGCCCCGACAGAATGCCAGGACAGCGCGGCCGTATCGTCTTATCTGGCGGCATTAACCGAGCGTAATACACCGATAAAGCAAATTCACTATTACGATGTTAAACAAAGTATGCGTAACGGCGGCGGCCCGGCCTGTTTACGCCTGCGCGTTGCTATGAGCGAGCAGGAAAAACAAGCCGTTAACCAAAATGTGCTGATGAATGACAAGCTGTTTGCCAAACTGAATCAGTGGGTAGATAAGCATTATCGTGACCAGATCAGCGAAGCAGATTTAGCCGATCCGCAGTTATTGCTTGAATCGCGCACAGCATTGGATGAGTTAACCCAAATCCTGGATCTGGGTTCGGTGTATCAGTTCCAGCAAGCATAGATTGCATCGGTTTAGCATAAAGAAAGGGAGCTGATTCAGCTCCCTTTTTAACTACGTTTGTTAAGATGCTGAATTAATCAACAGATGCACAGTTCGCAGTAGCACCAAAGGGCATTGGCGGCGGCGGCACATCTTCATTTGTTACGTCGTCGGATAATACACTTAACGTGAAGTTACGCGAACTGACATTCTCTGTACCCGACGCCGCACCTGACACCTGAATCAACACATCAATCCAGGCACCGTAGTCTTGCGTGTAAGTCAGATAAAATTTTGCTATACCAGAACTATCTGCAGTAATGTCTTGGCCGGCTTGCTCACCTGAGACAGCTACTACATTTCCCGGAGTAAGTTGACCGTCACCATTAGTATCTTCAAACGGTGCCATAATACCGTCCAAATCGATATCTTCATTGGGGCAAGTAATGGAGCGTACAGCATCATAGTATTCAAATGCTGCCGGAGCAGCAGGCGTTCTCACCCACTGACCTTTGGCGTATGAAACCGGAACTACCGCAACACTAAGTGGCTGGCCTGCAACAGGATTACCTGAACTGTCTGTTACAACAATAGAGAACTCTTTGCGGTATGTACTTTGATCCGGTTCCTCTAATTCGTTACCGGTACCAAAACGGAAGAACAGCGTGCGCTCACCTACAGCGATATCAGTAGCGTCAGCAATTGCATTATTACTTTGCAATGCTGCCCTTACTTGAAGATTAAGTCCGCCAACGCCAGCGCCACTGGTTGCATCAGCGGTAAATACTGTAGTAGCAATGCCTTGAGAATTGGTTATTGCAGTTCCGCTGCTAATAGTACCACCGGCTGCGTTATCCAGTGAAAACACTATTGTCTGGTTCTTAACAGGATTGTTGTTAGCATCACGCAGTACTGCGCGCACTGTGCTGGCTTCACCCGGGCCAACTTGTGCCGGAGTAGCCTGAGTCTCGATTTTTGTGGGTGCAGTGGCAATAAACTCTATTACTTTTTTTGCACTTACGGCACTGTTACCTGCACCGGCAGCTGCGCTGAGCGTGACCAAACCAGCATAAGCTGAGCGCACATAAGCCTCTGCCACGCCATCAGCATCAGTATCATTTGTTGCTGAAACAGCGTTTGCCAGATTAGCAGCCTCATCAGCAATAACACCCCGTGTTGTAGCAAAAGTCACTTCTGCAGCAGGATTGGCCGCATTATTAACTAACCACTCAACTTCTACTTTTTGTGCGGTATTAAGCGCTACTTCCTGTACCGGATCGCCTGGCAGCGCGTCGTCAGCGTTATCTGTTAACGTTAAAAAGGCAAACGCATCGGCACTAACGTTGATACTTGCAATCGCAGTTACGCCTGCTGCAGTGACTGTAAGTGAATCTGTACCACTATTAACCGCAGTATAAGAAAAACTGGCTTTACCCGAAGAACCTGATGTCGCCGGACTATCATCATCCAGCGTATTTTCCAATGCTGATACCACCTGCACTTCGGTGCCCTGGATACCTGTGCCGCTTGAGTCTGTTAAAAACACATCTATCGTGACGGTGTCACCTAAAACGATAGACTCAGGTGCGGCTATTTCTAACTGACTACCAACAACAGATACCGTCAGCTCAGCTACTTGCTGCTGAACCCGGGCTGTTACCACCATATTGCGGTTGCTCTTATCAGTTTGCGTTGACAATGTCGCACGCGCAACACCATTCGCCCCTGTCAAACTGTCAAGCGAAACCAGTTCGCCTGAGTCGGCAGCAAACGTTACCGGCACACCTTCGACCACCACATTATTTGAATCCCGTACTAATGCCGTCAGTTCAATTTTATCTGACACGGCAGTACCCAGTTGTAAAGAGTCAGCAATCAGTACTATAGACCCTACTGTCACATCTACTTGATCACCACCATCACCGGCGGAGGTAAATGCTGCATCGGCAAAGGCGTCTTCATAGCTGGCAGTAACGCTTCCCGCTCCGCTACTGCTACCTGCCAACAATGAAATTGTCGCTACGCCATCAGCGTTAGTCACTGCGGTTCCTGCAGTATTTCCCAAGGTTGCCAGGGCTGTATTACTCAGTTCAAACTCAACTAAACGCCCGGCGACAACGCCATTGTTTGTTGCTGTCAACGTCGCAGTTGCTGTTAAAGGTGTCGCCTGAGCCAATGCAGAGGATGATTCACCTGCTGCATTAGTCAAAGCAACCGTGACACTATACACAGGTGTGTTTCCGCCGGTGCCGCCATCTGAACCCAGTGTGCCACCGCCGCCGCAGGCGGCCAGTGTTGTAACGATTAGCGCAACAATAAGTTGCCGGATGTTTCGCATGAAAACTCTCCCTAGCTGTTTTTATTATATAGTTTTGTTAATTCTGTATCTTAAACCATTAATCCGGCAAACGTCACAGCTATTTTGAAAAAAAAATTGACCGTATCTGCCTTTCGCCTGCCCAACCTGTTAGGCTTAAGCTTATTATAAACTTACAATTAGTTTGATGTTATGACAGCACCTAAAAAGCTGGGCTTAACAGCCCGCATTGTTATTGGTATGGCCGCAGGTATTGCCGTGGGCTTTTTCTTTAAATGGCTGCTGGCCGGGCAGGATGAACGCGTATTGCACCTGGTTGGCTTAGAATTGCCGTTAAAGGCCCTGTTTGTAGATGGTTTGTTTCATATTGGCGGTGAAATCTTTATTGCCAGCTTAAAAATGCTGGTAGTGCCACTGGTGTTTGTTTCGCTGGTTTGCGGTACCTGTTCGCTATCCGATACCTCCAGCTTGGGCCGGTTGGGTGGAAAAACCATTGGTTTGTATATGGTGACTACAGCTATTGCTATTAGCCTGGCTATTTTCGCTGCGTTGCTGATCGGCCCCGGTGAAGGTGTGCAAATGCAGTCTGACGCCAGTTTTAACCCCAGTGAAGCCCCGGCGCTGTCGCAGGTGTTTATTAATATTTTCCCCAGCAACCCTATCGAATCAATGGCCAAAGGTAATATGCTACAGATTATTGTCTTTGCTGTGCTGTTCGGCCTGGCAATGGCAATGAGCGGCAAAGCCGGTGAGCGATTATCAGCCGTGTTCACTGATCTTAGCGAAGTGATTATGAAGCTGGTTACTCTGCTGATGAACCTGGCTCCCTATGGTGTATTCTTCCTGATGGCTAAACTGTTCACTACGCTGGGTTTTGAAACTATTGCCAGTTTAGCTAAATACTTTGGCGTCGTAATGTGTGTACTGCTTATCCATGGCATTGTCAGCTACGGCATTATCCTTAAGCTGTTGTCCGGACTTAATCCGTTAATATTTTTCCGTAAAATGCAGGATGCCGCATTATTTGGTTTCAGCACCTCCAGTAGCAACGCTACCATGCCGGTAACGATGGAAGCGGTGACTAACAAGTTGGGTGTAAAAAACAGCATTGCCTCTTTTACCGTGCCGCTGGGCGCCACCATTAACATGGACGGCACTGCCATTATGCAGGGTGTCGCAACCGTATTTATTGCTCAGGTGTTCGGCGTAGACCTTACCCTTGGCGATTACCTGATGGTGGTATTAACAGCAACTTTAGCCTCTGTGGGTACTGCCGGTGTGCCGGGAGTCGGCTTGATTATGCTGGCCATGGTATTACAGCAAGTAGGCTTGCCGGTGGAAGGTATAGCACTGATTATCGGTGTAGACCGCCTATTGGATATGACCCGCACCGCGGTCAACGTTACCGGCGATGCGATGGTGTCCTGTATTGTTGGCAAAAGCGAAAAAGCCTTCGATCAAACTGTATTTGATGATGTTAATGCCGGCAGCAAAGAAGAGAATATCGATTTTCATCACTTGCGTTAACTGAACGCATCAAGCAAAAAGCCTGCTGTTGCAGGCTTTTTTATCGGTAGGCTAACGTAGCCAACTGTGTTGCACCAGCTTTTGCCACCACTGAAATACAACATTGGCAGAGCCCATGCCGACTTTCTCAGCAATGCCCTTTTTAAGCTGATACTGCACCTGAAACAGTCTGCGCTGTGGTAATTGCTGCTGCATATAGTCATCACTGGTTTGAATGACATCAACCAGCTGCAGCGGCAGTGCCTGATAACCAAACCAATGCTCGCCGGTGGCTACCGCATCAATATCCAATTGCGGCCGGTGATCACGAACAAACTGTTTGAATAGCTGATGTGTCTGTTCCAGTTCTTGCTGAAACTTCTGCCGGCCTTTTTCAGTATTCTCACCAAATAAGGTGACCGTGCGCTTATATTCCCCGGCGGTAAACTGTTCAAAATCGACATGGCTTTTTTTCAGCAGCTTATTGAAGTTCGGCAATTGCGCTATCACACCAATAGAACCGACAATAGCAAAAGGCGCGGCTAAAATGTGGTTACCGATACAAGCCATCATATAACCGCCACTGGCAGCCACCTTATCTACTGCAACAGTTAAGCTAATGCCAGCTTTACGCAGACGGTCCAGTTGCGACGCAGCCAGGCCGTAACCATGCACTACACCACCACCACTTTCCAGCCGTAGCAGCACCTCATCAGCTTTGTCTGCTACTGCCAGAATAGCAGTAACTTCCTCGCGCAGGGCTTCGGCTTCTCTGGCATCCATACTGCCGTTAAAATCGACCACGAATAAGCGCGGCTTTTGCTGCTCAGCAGTATCAGCTTGCGCTTTGCGCCATTTCTTAAACTGCTTTTTATCCATTAAATGCTGTTGCAACTCCGCTGTCTGCCGGCGGTACTGCGCAGAAATATCGGTAAATTGCAGTTGGCCTTTTTTTGGCCGCGGCTTATTTAACGCAGCGCCAGCTATCAAACCGATAACTACCGCTATCGCAACAACAAAGGTAGCAACCTTGGCCAAAAACAGGCCGTACTCATATAGAAATTCCAATACAGTATCCTCAACACGCTTTTGAGCATTGTAACCGCTTATTGTAAAAGAAAAAGCCCGGCAAGCCGGGCTTTTAAATCGGTTAATACAACTTAGTTTGCTGGTGCTAACACTGCCGGATTTGCAACAACAAGTGCCGCGCCCTGATTCGCCAGGAACGTAGCAACGTGTGTTTGCATTTCCTGAGTAACCGCACCACTGCTTGTTGGGTCAAGCAGTGAACTGTGAGTACCTGCAGTAAAGCGCGCAATCACATTCCCTGCCAATGCCTGTGGGCCAGCCACTGCACTAATTGCTGTTGCGCCTAACAAGCGGCCAAATGGCTCAGTACCACCCAACGGCATGCCAACTGTTCGGTTCGGAATGACACGGTCAGAAGTTGCAGAGTTCACACCAGTGCCGATTACCTCAGCGATATAGACCGGTGTTTCGGTACCAGCCAACAGTTGCAGGTAATTATTTGGGTCACCCGCATCAGTAATGGTTTGCGCTGCGAAAGCAAATTGCGCCAGAGTACCGCTGATCGCAGCAGCTACCGGCGCTGTCGCGCTGGCTATGTAGGCATCGATCTGGCCGGCAGCACAGTTAGTAAAGGCTGCAGCATTTTCTGCCAAAGGCAGGCACTCTGAATTTGCTCCCAGATACTCCACAAAGCCAGGCTTCAATGCATCAGCACCCAGCACAATACTGGCGCGGATCAGCGCACCAAAACTGGCCGACTCCAGCAGGAAGTTAGCCACAGCGCCGCCTGGTACAGATAAGGCCGCTGATTGCATACGGTAAGCTGCATCCAAATTAGTATTGCCACTTGGCATATTGGCTAAGGCTACCGCAGAAGCACCGGTAATAGAGCCCAACGACATACCCAGCAATTGTACGTTGGCCATATTCAGGTCAATGCCGGTAACATTATTCAGTGCCAACCTTAATGCCAGGGTATCGGCAACACTTTGACGCAAGTTATCGCGGGTAACCAATAAATTGGATAAATTCATATACACAGTTGCATTGCCATTCGCGACACCACAGCTGCTACCGGATGCATTGATACCATTAAAACCACGTGAACCGTGTAATGGCTGGTCAATAGCGGCAGTAGCAAAACCAGCCTGAGTCAGCGCTGCCGTTACCGCCAGCATGTTTTCTTTACAGGATGTAATACCGTGCGACAGAATGACTACCGGCCAGCCCTCTGCCGGTGCAGCCGCATTAGGCGCAGTCATAATGACTTCAGCTGTCTGATATGAATTGATTTTTGGAATAGTGTTGAATTTGGTCAGGTGACGCTGTGGATCCTTACCCAAGTCACGTAGCTGGTTTTGCGACAAAGCTAAGCATAAGCCGTCAGCTGCAGATTGCGCACCTTCCGGTTTTTCACTGGCAGGCAGTTGCGCCAAAATAGCCCCGCTGTCACATAATGCGCTCCAGCGCGTATTTAACGGCGCTGTTGGCGCTTCTGCAGTTTGCGCACCAAGGTAATACGGCAGGTTAACCGAGCCGCTATACAATATCACGTTGTCGAAAGCTGCATTACCGGTTAACGGCGTATCCGGAATCATGGATACCGGTGCTACTGCATTTACCGTGATTGCGCCCGGGTTATAAGGTGAGCCCGGCGCTGCCATCAATGATTTTACAGTAGCCAACACATTCAGGGTAGATTGCGTTGTCATCGCTGCAGTATAAACGATGGTATCTTTATCAACACCTTCACCGGCTAACACATTTTCAAAGCTGTTAATTAAGCCCTGCAAGCCCCGTTGCGCCGGAGTATTCAATGGTAAGGTGGTAATATCTTGTTTGACCAGTTCATACGAGGTAGAAGGCGCCAATGATTGACCATTATCATCTTCAATTAAAGATGTTAATGCGGTGATATAAGTCGTTGCGGCTTTTAAAGGCTTTAATGGCACTACAACTACATTTTTACCACTAACCGTAGTAACAAAATCGACGCCAAACGTAAGTTCTGCCACCACTTTACAAGCAAAGCCACGATTCGCTGTGGCGCAATCTTCATCCGCCGACATCGGGTCTTGCATTACCATCTCAAACACGCGCACAGCACCGGGTTGCTGAACGGACGCCAAAACTAACTCTGCGCCGCCGATTAAATCAACTTCTATCGGGTACGGATGCTGGGTTGACCAACCATCTAAGGCACCAATCGCAGTAGAAGGGTCGCTACCATACTCCGGTGCGTCTAGCGGTAAACCCAAAGCATTACGCTCAGATGGCATATATAAAGTGCCGTCTGAATACAGCGGGGTGCCATCTGCCGCTGCTGAAGGAAACTGAAATAATAAATCGTTTGGAACAGATAAGCGCGGTGTTGATGCCGCAGGGTCAAATACCACGCGGGATAATGGCTTAACGCTACCCTGCTCTTCTTGTTTAATATCATCTAACGATTCGCCACCACACCCGGTCAAACCTAATGCGAGTGCGACAGCTAAGCTTAGTGCCAGCTTATTCATAGTTTCTCCCCTATCCTGACTTTATTTTTTATTGCAAAGCAAACACTTACCTTGCTTATTGGAAATCTGTTGTGCTTATAGCCTGTAACAGCTACGACCAGTTAAAGTTAACTCAAACTAAAAGAAATCGCTAGCTGAAAAATACAGATCCCACGAAGAAAGGTGCAAATTCCGGCATTTGCGCGTATGCTGACGCCGTTTTTGCGGCAACAAGTGAGATTTTATGCAAAGTTATCAAACGACTACTGACGCACTGCAAGATAAAGTAATACTGGTAACCGGTGCCGGAGACGGCATAGGTAAAGAAGCAGCCTTAACCTATGCCCGTTATGGCGCCAGTGTCATTCTGCTGGGTAAAACAGTTAATAAGCTTACTGCTGTGTATGACGAAATAGTCGCAAGCGGCGCTAAAGAGCCGGCTATTATCCCGCTGGATTTAAAAGGGGCGACTGCCAAACACTATCGTGATATGGCCGCAACGATTAAAGCCGAGTTCGGTAAGCTTGATGGCGTATTGCACAATGCCGGCATTTTGGGGGTGCTTAGCCCGTTTGAGCATATTGATTTGCCTACCTGGCAAGACATTATGCAGGTTAACGTTACCGCACCTATGCTGATGACCCAGGCATTACTGCCGGTATTAAAACTGGCACCTAACGCCTCCGTAGTATTTACCTCCTCCGGCGTAGGACGTAAAGGCCGGGCATTTTGGGGCCCATATGCGGTATCCAAGTTCGCTACCGAAGGCTTGATGCAGGTAATTGCCGATGAATATGATACCAGCACTATCCGGGTAAATTGCATTAACCCCGGCGCTACCCGTACTAAAATGCGCAGCCGTGCTTACCCTGGTGAAGATGTCAATTTACTGAAAACACCTGCCGATTTAATGTGGCTTTATCTGTATCTGATGAGCAACGACAGCACGGCGGTAAATGGCCAATCGCTGGACGCGCAGCCTAAATGACAAAAACCCGGCAGAAGCCGGGTTTTTCTTAGCATATAACGCTTATTTCTTGGTCAGAATTTCTTCGCCGTTGGCGGCTGCCCATTCATTCCAGGCATCCACTTTGGCGTTAAAGTTTTCTACCGCCTGAGCTGTAGCATCAACAATTAAGCTGTCTATTTGCTTAGCGTACTTTTTGTCTACTTTCGTTACCGGCACCACGTCAATGCCGCGATCCTGCAAACCCTTTTTCATAGTATGGGTACGTAATAGCTGCAGTTGGCCGTTTTCTACATAAAAGTACTGGCTGTCTTTATTAATTGTTTTGAATTTTGGCTTGGTAGGTCTTTTATCTGAGCGTGCAGCAGGGTCGGCTGACTCAAGCACCATTTCATTGTTCAGTTTGTAACCTAATTGTTCCAGCGTAAAGCCCTGAGATTTAGCCAGCTGCTCCAGCTGAGTAATTAACTCAACTTCTTTTTGCCGCTCGGCTAACACGCTGTTCAGCGTATCAATTACGTCGGTCAGCTTACCTAACGTCAGCTCTTTTGCTGCTTTCTTTAACTCGCGTTTATCTAATAAAATCGACATTGCCATCTCCTTTAATAATTCGTTGCAACAGGATAAGCAATTAACCGCATAAAAGAAAGATTTAATAAAGATTGATTACACTAAAATAATATCATTCATTCAGCTTCGGTTAAGATTGATATTATTTCGGCGGTTTTTTGTTCCATTATCAGTACATCACCTTTTGATTCCACGTTCAATCTTAGCACATTCTCTGTATTTGAACTGCGGATATTGAAGCGCCAGTCCACCATTTCGATACTTAAACCATCGGTATAGTCGACCGATACTGCGCCCGGGAGATAGCGTGATCTGACCAGCTCAATCGCCTGCTGCGGCTTGGCAATATGGAAGTTCAGCTCACCGGACGAAGGGTAGGCCGTAATCATATTCTGCACTAATAGCGACAGAGGTTTTGTTGTTACCGACACTAACTCAGCAACTAACAGCCAGGGTATCATGCCACTGTCGCAATAGGCAAAGTCACGAAAATAGTGATGCGCACTCATTTCGCCGCCATAAACCGCATCTTCCAGCCGCATGCGCTCTTTTATAAAAGCATGGCCGGTTTTACTCATTATCGCTACGCCGCCGTGCCGCTGCGCGATCGCACGGGTATTCCAGTACAGCCTTGGATCATGGATAACTTTCTCACCGGGGAATTTTTGTAAAAACGCCGCCGCCAGCAGGCCGACAATATAATAGCCTTCAATAAAGTTGCCCCGCTGATCAAACAGAAAGCAGCGGTCAAAATCACCATCCCAGGCAATACCAAAATCAGCCTGATGTTTGATAACAGCTTCTGCCGTTGCTGCACGGTTTTGGCTTAACAGCGGATTAGGAATGCCATTAGGAAAGCTTGCATCCGGCTGATGGTGCAGTTTAATAAAACGCAGCGGAACCTGTTGCAGCTCAAAGGCTGCTTCAATGGCATCAATTACATGGCCGGCGGCACCGTTGCCGGCGTTGACTACCAATGTCATTGGTTTGAGTTTGTTAACATCGATATAGCTCAGCATATGGGCAATATACGCCGGCAAGATGCACTGTTTGCTGTAAGACACACCATTACATTTCAGGCTGTCTTGCTGTACCAGCGCTACTGCGCGTTGACAAAACTGCTGATAAGCCTGCTGAGGAAAAGGCTGCGCCAGCAACTGTGCGGTAACGACCTTAATAGCACCAAGGCCGGTATCACCACTGATGGGCCGCGCATTGTGTCGCACCAGTTTCATGCCGTTATAGTCAATCGGGTTGTGGCTGGCGGTAACTTCAATAGCACCATCCACAGCCAAATGCTGAGCGGCAAAATACATTTCTTCCGTGCCGGTCATGCCAAGGTCAATCACTGCCACGCCTTCAGTCGTCAACCCCAGCGCCAGCGCCAACTTTAACGACTCTGACGTGGCGCGCACATCAGCGCCTAAGGCGACGGTTTTGGGCTTTACCACCTGCGCATAAGCGCGGCCGATACACCAGGCAATATGTTCATTCAGCTCTTCGCCCAGCTTGCCGCGAATATCATAGGCTTTAAAACAGCGCAGCGGATCCTCAGTTACGGCCATATTTATCCTCAAAACGCACTATATCGTCTTCCCCCAGATAACTGCCGGATTGCACTTCAATCAGCTCTAACGGAATTTTGCCGGGATTTTCCAGAGAATGGATCACACCGACCGGAATATAGGTAGACTCATTCTCGGTTACCATAAACTCTTTATCACCATTTCTGACCAAAGCCGAGCCACTCACCACTACCCAGTGTTCGGCACGATGATGATGCATTTGTACCGACAGCTTGGCGCCGGGTTTAACGGTAATATGTTTTACCTGGTAACGGTTACCGCTATCGATAGCATCGTATTTGCCCCAGGGCCGGAAAACTTCACGGTGTAAATCGACTTCGGTACGGCCATAGCTTTGCAGTTTAGCCACAATATTCTTTACACCCTGAATATGCGCTTTATCAGCCACTAACACGGCATCTTTGGTTTCCACCACCACCACATCGTCCAGGCCAATCACGGCTACCAGCCGCTCTTCAGCATTAACGTAGCTGTTGTTACATTGCTCCAGCAGCACATCGCCACGACAAGCATTACCCCGCTCGTCTTTGGCCATTACCTCCCACAACGCATCCCAACTGCCGACGTCACTCCAGCCGGCATCCAACGCCACCATGGCCGCGTTAGCGGACTTTTCCATCACGGCATAATCAATAGAGTCCGATGGGCTGGCAGAAAATGCAGCCTTATCCAGCCGGACAAAATCCAAATCACCAGCGGCCTTTGCCAACGCCAGTTCTGCCGCGCTGACGATAGCCGGGGCAAACTGCTGCAGCTCAGCCAGAAAACGGCTGGCTTTAAATAAAAACATGCCGCTGTTCCAGAAATAATCACCCGAATCAACAAACTGTTTGGCGGTTGCAAGATCCGGCTTTTCATAAAACTGCGCTACTGCCGCGACCTGCGGCGGCAGCGTGTTATCTGTATTGTCGGCCCGGCGAATATAGCCATAACCGGTATGGGCACTGGTAGGTACTATGCCAAAGGTAACCAACTTACCTTGCTCTGCAGCAGGAATGGCTAACTCAATAGCACGATGAAAAGCCGGAATATCTTTAATAACATGGTCGGCAGCGAGGATCAGCAGCAGGGGGTCTTCACCGCTGGCCATGGCCTGCAATGCTGCTACAGCAATTGCCGGCGCCGTATTGCGCCCTACCGGCTCTAACATAATGGTAGCTTGCGCAGTGGCCAGTTCGCGTAGTTGCTCAGCTACCATAAAGCGATGATCTTCATTGCAAATAATCAGCGGCGGCTGTAAATCTGCCAGGCCTTTTAGCCGCAGCAACGTATTTTGCAACATGCTCTTTTCATTTAGCAGCGGCAAAAACTGTTTGGGTTTTTTCGCGCGGGATAAAGGCCACAGCCTGGTACCTGAACCGCCCGACAGGATAACGGGGATCATTTTGACTCCTTTCAAGGTGAAATTCCGTTTTGAAACAATGCTTGCCACAGTATAGTCAGATTGTCAGCCAACCGTCAGCTGTTTGTGTTAACTTAAAATGCGTGCAGCAAATTTGTTTAATTGAGCTGATTTTAGCTGGTCGGTGCTCTAAAAGTGGTTAAAATCGGCTATCTTGGCGCAATTTTTCTGATCAGGGTGGGCTATGCCGGATTTTAAACAACTGTTTATCAATAATAAAAATTGGGCGGACCGGATTGAAAAAGAGCAACCCGGTTTTTTCAAACAGCTGTCAGAGCAACAAGCACCGGAGTATTTGTGGATTGGCTGCTCCGACAGCCGTGTGCCGGCGAATGAAATTGTCGGCTTGTTACCGGGTGAACTCTTCGTACACCGCAATGTGGCGAACCTGGTGCTGCATTCCGATATGAATTGCTTATCGGTACTGCAGTACGCTATTGATATTCTCAAAGTTAAACATATTCTGGTGGTAGGTCATTACGGCTGTGGTGGCGTAAAAGCCGCCATGACCAAGCAGCGCGTTGGCTTTGTTGATAACTGGCTGCGTAATGTCAAAGACGTGTATTCCATGCATCGCGACGAGCTGGAACAAGTTGCCGATGAAAGTGAGCGCTTAAACCGGCTGATTGAGTTAAACGTTATGGAGCAGGTACGTAACCTGTGCCATACCAGCTTTGTGCAGGAAGCCTGGGAACGCGGCCAGCCATTAACTATTCATGGCTGGGTGTACAGTTTGCGCAACGGCCGCGTAAAGGACTTACGCGTCAGCCATTCCTGCGCCGATAAAATCGACGATATCTATACGCTGGATCTGACTGACGCCAGCCTGAGCGAAAAATAGTTATTTAAAAATGATCTGCTGCTGCGCCACCGGTTTGTAAGTGGCGCTGTGGCCCTCAACCCAGTTGCCATTCTGCAAGTAACTGGATTTTGTCTGTAAGCTGCCATCCGGCATAATGCGGCTGAACGATTTTACCTGCGTAATACCGTTTTGATTATTGGCGACGTTTTCCTGCGCAATAATTTCACCAATCTGCTCATTAAACTCCATAGTGCCGTGGGTGTAAAAACCTGCAGTGGTGAAATAATAATACGCCAAACTCTGTTTACTCTCGTCCCAGAAAATAAACGACTCGCCACCATACTGGCCATCGTTAACCGAGTGCACGGTTTTAATGGCCTGACCATTTAACGCCCGGCTCCACAACGAACGGTCAATCACTTTCTCTGCCTTACCCGGCTGCGTCAAATCCCCCTGCCATGGCTGGTTCAGATAAGGTCTTAACGGCTCCAGTTTCGGATGCAGGCTACCCTGCTCTGCCGCTGCCAACCAGGTGCTGCAAAGCAGTAATATACTTAATACTATCCGGCTCATATAGGTATCCTTCTGTAATGTTCAGCCAAAGTATCAGAGAAAACTGCGGCAATGTAAAACCGGTCGTTACAGGATCACCGTTTTATTGCCATGCACAAATACGCGGTCTTCTACTACCAACTGCAGGGCTTTGCTCAGTGCCGACTTTTCTACATCACGACCGGCTCGTGCCATATCGTCAGCACTGAAGTTATGATCTACCGGCGCCACCATTTGTTGAATAATCGGCCCCTCGTCTAAATCATCATTCACAAAGTGCGCCGTAGCACCAATAATCTTTACGCCGCGCTCAAACGCTTGTTGATAAGGGTTAGCACCGATAAAGGCCGGCAGGAAACTGTGGTGGATATTGATAATTTTTTCCGGAAACTGCGCCACAAACGCCGGCGTTAAAATACGCATAAACTTGGCCAGTACCAGATATTCCGGTTGATAGGGTTTAATTACCTCCAGCAGTGCGGCTTCGTGTTCAACGCGACTTAAGCCCTGGTGGCTGACATAGTGGTAGGGTAAATCAAAGCGCGCCGCCAATTGAGCCAGATCAGGGTAGTTACCCACTACAGCAGCAATGTCCAGCGCCAGCGAGCCGTCAAACACCTTGATTAAAATATCCCCCAGGCAATGCGCTTCTTTGGTTACCAGTACCACTACACGCTTGGCACGCTGGCTGACTAAACTGCGCTCTGAGCCGGGCGGTAAGGCACGGTCCAAATCAAATAACAGGGTGGCGTCATTAAACACCCCCTCCAGTTCAGTACGCATATAAAAACGGCCGCTCACCGGGTCGACATATTCGGTATTACGGCTGATATTTAACTGGTGCTTATAGCAAATATTGGTGATCTGTGCGATCAAGCCTTTAGAGTCAGGGCATTCGGTTAATAAAATTTTACGTTCCATACATCACATCGGTTAGGTTTAGCGCCAGTCTCTGTTGTACCGCATCTTAGGCTGCAGCGTCAAAGACATTCAGACGTCTTCGACTTAACTTGTTGTTTCGACAAAAAACCGCATAATACCGCTCATCGTACTTTGTTGTGGCACAAGGAGCCTATGGCGTCGTATCAGTTTAACGTGGTGGGTTATATTCAGTCGCCCTATAAGCAAAAGTTTGCTATTCCGCGCCAGCCGGGGTTAATCCCGGAAGCCAACGGCTATCTGGTACTGGAAGATGACTACAGCGACGACGCTATTTTGCGCGGCATCGATAGCTTCAGCCATTTATGGTTGTTGTTTGTGTTTCATGAAACTGCGGATAAAGGCTGGTCGCCGATGGTGCGGCCGCCGCGTTTAGGTGGTAATGCCCGCAAAGGCGTGTTTGCCACCCGCGCCACCTTCCGGCCTAACCCTATAGGGTTGTCTGTGGTAAAACTGGAGGCTGTTGAGCGTAACAACGGCAAATTGATGTTGAAACTGAGCGGTATTGATTTACTTGACGGCACTCCGGTAGTAGATATTAAACCTTATTTGCCATACTCCGATGCACTGCCACATGCAGCCGGTGGCTTTGCCGATGCAGCACCGCAAACCGCGATGACGGTCAGCTTTAACGACGCGGCCAGCACATTTTGCCAGCAGCAAAACCAATACCCTGATTTACAGGTATTTATAGAAAAGGTTTTAAAACAAGACCCACGGCCGTCTTACAAAAAACAACGCCAAGGTGAACAAAGTTACGGCATGACGCTGTATAACTACAATATTAAATGGACCGTGAACGGAGAACATAACCATGTTACTGAAATCCATCAGCTACCTGAGTAGTTTGGCAGCTGCAGCAACCTGTGTTGCCGTATCCGCCACTACGTTACCGGATTTACCCGAGCCGGTAAGCAATAACGCTGTGGCCAGCACCACAGTGCGCGGCAAAACCTATATTGCCAGTTTTATGGGTATAGCGCCTGGCAAACAACACAGCGATATTCACAATAAAGTGTGGATGCACACCGTTGGCGAATTTAACTGGCAAAGCCTGCCGGCAGTGCCCAGCACGCAAAAAGTGAATGGCAGGATTGCCGCCGCTGCGGTAGCGCTGAACAATAACTTTTTTGTTTTTGGTGGTTTTAGCGTTAATGCGGATGGCTCTGAACAAACTGCGGTAGATAGTTATCGTATTGATCCGGTAACTAAACGCTATACAAAACTAAATGATATGCCGGTGCCGGTAGATGACGCTGTGGCGTTAACCTACCAGAACCGCTATATCTATCTGGTCAGCGGCTGGAGTGATCATGGCAATGTCAATCTGGTACAGGTATTTGACAACTTTACCCAGCGCTGGTCACAGGCCACGCCATTTCCCGGCAAGCCGGTATTTGGTTTAGCCGGCGCAATGGCAGACAATACCATGCTGCTGTGTGATGGTGTGGCGCTGCAGTATTACGCTGATAAAAAGCGGGAGTATAAAAGCGAACCGGCCTGTTATCTTGGCACGGTGGGCAGCAACGCCAACCAGATTGACTGGCGGTTGATACCTCACCCTACCGGCACCGCACGCTACCGTATGGCCGCCATCAATAGCAAACTGGACGGCAAAGATATGCTGGTGTTTATCGGCGGCAGTACCAACCCATACAACTACAATGGTATTGGCTATAACGGTGAGGCTTCCGAACCGGACAGCAAAGTCTGGTTGTTTTCGCTGCAGGATAAACGCTGGCTTAAAGCAGCTGACACCACGCCGGTGATGGACTTACGTTCTCTGGTAGAGATAGATGGCGACATCTACTCTGTTGGTGGCATGCAGGCCGGCCAACAAGTCAGCCCTAAACTGATTAAACACCCGATAAAACTCCAATAGAATTGCCCCTGCCGCCTTGCTAGAATGGCGGCAATTTTTTTCAGTATCAAGACAGGAATACGATGCGCAGCAGTCAGTACTTACTATCCACTATCAAAGAAACACCGGCCGATGCTGAAGTGATCAGCCATAAATTAATGCTGCGCGCCGGCATGATCCGTCGCGTCGCCTCCGGCATGTACACTTACCTACCCACCGGCGTGCGGGTATTGCGCAAAGTTGAGCACATTGTACGCGAAGAGATGAACAAAGCCGGTGCCATTGAGGTACTAATGCCAATGGTGCAACCGGCAGAGCTGTGGCAGGAATCCGGCCGCTGGGACAAGATGGACGCCGAGCTGCTGCGCTTTAAAGACCGCCACACGCGTGACTTTGTGCTGGGCCCAACCCACGAAGAAGTGATCACCGACCTGGTAAGGCGCGAAATTACCAGTTACAAACAACTGCCACTGAACCTGTATCAAATTCAGACCAAATTCCGTGACGAGCGCCGGCCACGTTTTGGTGTAATGCGTGCGCGTGAATTCCTAATGAAAGACGCTTACTCGTTTCATTTATGCCAGGACAGCCTGCAGCAAACTTACGATGCCATGTATCAGGCCTATTGCAATATCTTCACCCGCTTAGGGCTGGATTTTCGCCCGGTACTGGCCGACACCGGCGCTATCGGCGGCAGTATGTCGCATGAATTCCATGTGCTGGCTGCTTCCGGCGAAGATGCTATCGCGTTTTCAGATGAAAGCGATTACGCCGCTAATATTGAAATGGCCGAAGCCCTGGCCCCTGCAGGTGAGCGCGGCGCTGCGACACAAACTCTGGCAGAAGTTGCCACACCCAATGCCAAAACCGTGGCCGATGTCGCGGCACTGTTGCAACAAGATATGGCACTGGTAAGCAAAACTCTGATTGTCTATGCAGCCAAAGCCGATGATAAAGCGCCGCAAACCCTGGTGGCACTGGTGCTGCGGGGCGACCACGAGCTGAACGAAATTAAAGCCGAAAAACTGCCGCAGGTACAAAGCCCGCTGGTGTTTGCTTCTGAAGAAGAAATTCGCGCAGCCATTGGCGCAGGCCCGGGCTCACTCGGGCCGGTTGGCATGCCGCTGCCGGTTATTGTTGATCGCAGCGCAGCGCATTTAAGTGACTTTATCTGTGGTGCCAATAAAGATAGCTATCACTTAACCGGCGTAAACTGGGATCGTGATATTAAAGACTACAGCGTAGCCGATTTACGTAATATCGTTGAAGGCGATGCCAGCCCCTGTGGCAAAGGTAAGCTGGTAATTAAACGCGGTATTGAAGTGGGCCATATCTTCCAACTGGGCGATCGCTATTCACAGGCGTTAAAGGCCGGCGTGCTAAACGAAGAAGGCAAACACCAGATCATGACCATGGGCTGTTATGGTGTCGGCGTGTCGCGCATTATTGCCGCTGCTATTGAGCAAAACCACGATGAAAACGGCATTATCTGGCCCGATGCCATAGCCCCGTTTCAAATTGCGTTAATACCAATGAATATGCATAAATCGGTACGGATTGAAGAAGCCACAGTACGTTTATATAACGAGCTGACTGCAGCGGGTTTTGAAGTGCTGTTTGACGATCGTAAAGAGCGGCCGGGCGTAATGTTTGCCGATATGGAGCTAATGGGTATTCCGCATAGTATCGTCGTTGGCGAGCGTAATCTGGATAACCAGCAAGTGGAATATAAAAACCGTCGCAGCGGCGAAAAAGAGATGTTGGATATTCCATCTGTGGTTGCTGCCATGCAGCAAAAGCTGGCAAAGTAAGCCGGTTTTCAACAATAAAAAAGGCAGCGAATTCGCTGCCTTTTTTATTTTCGCGCTTACATCAAAACAGCAGGTTTTTACCGAAGAAAATCGTCGATACGGTATTCACGAATATCACGGCCAGGATCAGCGGGATAAAGGTGCCCAACGAGAAGTTAACGTATTTTTGCAGTAATGAACCGGCAAAGGTGCTGTTACCCTGGCTGATTTCAGCGTCCAGATTATGCTTCTTCCAGCGGTAGATTACGAACAAGCACAACAGCAGGCCGTTAAGCGGCAATATGGTTTCGTAGAAGATGTCGTATACCAGGTCGAAGAAAGATTTACTCACACCACCGTAGCTTAGCAGGTTGCTGAAAAACTCTACCCGACCAAAAGACAACGCACTAATCACGGCCAATGTAATCATGGCTGCGCCCAAAGAAAACAGCGCGGTGCGCCGGCTTACACCTTTTTGGTCCATTAAACTGCATACCGGCACTTCGATAATGGACACCAGGGACGTTAACGCCGCAAAGAACACCAGCAGGAAAAAGAAACCGGCAATAAAACTGGCACCGAAATAACCAATATCAGCCTGCATAGCTAAGAAGATTTTCGGCAGGAAAGTAAAAATCATACTGATGCTGGACTCAGACAAGGTGCTCAGCTGTATATCCGGATTAAACGAGAATACCGCCGGCAGTATCAATAAGCCGGAGCAACAAGCTACCAGTACCGACAAGCCTGCCACCATTTTACCGGCGTGCACAATATTGTTGTTTTTCTGAATGTACGAGCCATAGGTAATTAAAATACCCATTGCCAGCGACAGCGAGAAAAACGCCTGCGCCAGGGCGCCGTTTAATACCTTGCCGGTAAGTTTATCAAACTCGGGAATAAGGAAAAACTTCACCCCCAGCATGGCATTATCCAAAGTCATTACGTAAATAACCAAGGCAATCAGCATAATAAACAGCATCGGCATTAATACCCGCGCGGCTTTTTCAATACCCTGCTTTACCCCGCCTTGCAGGATAAAAAAGGTTAAACCAATTACCACGGCCATATAGACAAACAGCTCGTTGCTGTTAATAAAGTTGCCAAAGCTGTCCGGCCCGGCCAGCTCGTTCAGCTGCCCCATCACCGATTTACCCAGGTAACCAAAAATCCATACCGTGATTACCAGATAAAACACGCCTATCATAAAAGGCGTAATGACCGACATCCAGCCCACGGTGCGCCAGGCACGGTTGCGGCCTATTTCGGTATAAGCACCCAACGGGTTTTGCCGCGTATGGCGGCCCAGACTCATCTCGGCCAGCATCACCGGCAAACAGATAAAAAAGACAAAAAAGGCATACATAATTAAAAAGGCGGCGCCGCCGTTTTTACTGGCCATTACCGGAAAGGCGACCAGATTACCGATACCTACAGCTGAACCGGCTGCTGCCAGTACAAAGCCGAGGCTGGAACTGAATTGTTCACGTTTCATTGCTACGCGGACTCCCTGAATTTCTCTTATTAGAATGCCGGTGCTGTGCCCGGTTATTGTTATAGCGCTCTGCATGCTAACAGGCTGTTGCAGCAAATCCTAGCCTGTACTGCTCCGATGCGTTCAATGTCGTTGGAACAAGGCCGGGGATCTGCTATCGTGCGCCGGTGAAAACAGGCTCTGCAGAAGGACAGCCCACTATGTTTTATATGATTTACTCCGAAGATGTCGCTGACAGTTTAGAAAAACGCCTGGCTACGCGGCCGGCACATATCGCCCGCTTAGAGCAACTGAAAAACCAGGGCCGCCTGTTACTGGCCGGGCCAACGCCGGCAATAGATAGCGCAGACCCGGGGGCCGCCGGCTTTAGCGGCTCTTTGGTCGTAGCAGAATTTGCCTCGTTAACCGAGGCGCAAAGCTGGGCTGATGCCGACCCATATCTGGCTGCCGGCGTGTATGAGCGCTCAACGGTAAAGCCGTTTAAAAAAGTACTGCCATAAGGCAACAGTAGCAAGGACAGTGGCATGAGTTACATTTTACTTACCGGTGGTGCCGGTTATATCGGCAGCCACACTGCGCTGGAGCTGTTAAACGCCGGCTTTAAGGTGCTGAGCTTTGATAACTTCAGCAACAGCTCAGATGCCGCGCTAAAGCGCGTTGAGCAGCTTAGCGGCAAGCCAGTCGTTAGCATAAAAGGCGATATCCGCGATGAAGCGGCACTGCGCCAACTGTTTAGCGACTACAACATCAGTGCCGTGGTGCATTTTGCCGGACTTAAAGCCGTGGGCGAATCGACACAAATACCGCTGCATTATTACGACAATAATGTTGCCGGCACCGTTACGCTGTGCCGTATCATGCGGGAATCTGGTGTTAAAAAGCTGGTGTTCAGCTCTTCCGCTACCGTGTACGGCGATGCCAAACAAGTGCCAATCCCGGAAACTGCGCCCCGCTCTGCCACTAACCCTTATGGCCAGAGCAAGCTGATGATAGAACATATTCTTGAGGATTTAGTGCAGGCTGAACCCGATTGGGGTATTAGCCTGCTGCGCTACTTTAACCCGGTAGGTGCGCATGACAGCGGCCGGATTGGCGAAGATCCCAACGGCATCCCCAATAATCTGATGCCATTTATTTCCCAGGTGGCAGTGGGTAAGCGCGAAAAACTCAGCGTATTTGGTGCTGACTATCCCACTCATGACGGCACCGGCGTACGTGACTATATTCATGTGGTCGATTTAGCCCGCGGCCATGTTAAAGCGCTGCAATATCTGCAACAGCATAGCGGTATCGAGGCGATAAACCTCGGCACTGGCACAGGTTACAGCGTATTGGATATGGTTAATGCTTTTAGCCACGTCAATAACATTGCTGTGCCATACCAGATAGCACCACGCCGGCCGGGCGATATTGCCACTTGCTATGCGGAGCCGGGTAAAGCCCAAAAACTACTAGGCTGGCAGGCAGAAAAAACGCTGGATGATATGGTGCGCGACAGCTGGCGCTGGCAGTCAGCTAACCCTAATGGCTATAAAAGCTAGCTGATCAACCCCAGCTCCAGTGCCAGCAATACCGCTCGGGTGCGATCGCGCACCCCCAGCTTAGACAATATTGCTGAGCACTGGTTTTTTACCGTCCCTTCAGATTTATACAAGGCCGCGGCAATTTCCTTATTGCTATACCCTGCCGCCATCAGCTGCAGAATTTCCAGCTCTTTATCACTTAGCGGCTCAAGCTGTACCGGCATAGTGAAGTTGGTGCTGTTGCTGCGTACACTGCCAAGCAGGCGTTCGGTAATATTCGGCGCAAACCAGCTGCCCCCCTCTGTTAAGGTAGCGATCGCCTGCACTAAAGTATCCAGCGACACATCTTTTAATAAAAAGCCGCGTGCACCCAAGATAATACTCTGTAATACCAATTCATGTTCATCAAAGGTGGTCAGAATCAGCACCGGTATACTAATCCCCGCCTGTTTTAACGCCGCCAACGTTTGTACACCATTCATCAGCGGCATGGATAAATCCAGCAGTATCACATCTGGCACAAACTCACCACATGCCGCTATCACGCCGGTACCGTCAGCACATTCGCCTACTACCTCTACTTTGCCCGACAGACCAAGCAAACTTTTAATGCCATCGCGGATCAATTTCTGATCATCTACCAGCAACACCTTATGCATTGTCACCCTCCATGTAGGGCAAAGTTATTCTAAGTTGCATTGCCTGCTGTACTTTACCCAACTGCAAACTGCCGCCGCACTCAATCAATCGCTCCTGCATGCCGGCTATACCATTACCCGGCTGCCAGTGTTGTGACAAATTGCCATTGTCATAAATTATTACCTGCAGTTGTTGCTGTGCTACACAGGCCGTAATATTCACTACAGTGGCACCACTGTGCTTTAAGCTGTTGCTAATCGCCTCCTGCACAATACACAACAGATGCTGCGCTTGCTGTAGGTCATTAAGCATAATATCGGCAGGGATCTGCAGTTTTACCTTAAGTTGCTCTGGCAGTAATCGTGTTAACGAGCTTATCGCATCAAGTAGCGGGACATCCGCATACCGGCGCATAGTGCTTACCGCTTCCCGGACATCGGCCAACAACAGTTTCGCCAACTGATGACATTTATCCACCTGCACTTTGGCTTCACCGTCCGTTAAATGGCCGGCTACCTGCAGTTGTATTGTCAGCGCAGTTAAATGATGCCCTACCAGATCGTGCAAGTTGCGGGCAATACGGGTGCGCTCACTCTGGCGAGAAGCCGCCTGCAGTAATTGTTGAGTCGCCAGCAATTGCTGATGCTTTTGTTCCAGCTCTTCTTTGGCCGCTTCAGCATCGCGGCTGGCACTTTGCACCAACACAGCAAACAAATGAAAACTGCCATACAACAAGGCGCTGATCCAGGTACTGCTGCCGCTCTGCCAGGCTACCACACTATACCAGGTTGCCACTACCGCTACCGCCAGCAGCATGGCAAGGCCGGTGCGCATCACAAAAGGCAACATAGCCGCCCAGATAATGGTCAGGATGGATAAAAACTCAAAATTGCGTCCCGGCAGCAGCCACAGCAGGCCAAACGCCACACCTAATTGCAACAGCAACAGTGCCGCACCATAACGACCACGCAGCGCAAAATAACCCTGCTCGCGGGTTAACAGCCAAAACAGGCCACCGTATGCAATAAACAGCACATGCACTAACAGCTGGCTTTGGCCTGGCGCCGTTTTTTGCAACAGGTGATAGCTGATGCCATACACCAGCAGCCAGGTCAACACACCGGCCAGGGTGGCAAAATCAAATTTTCGTTTCATCAACGCATTATGCGTAACAAAAAAATAACTGCAATAGGCCGGAAGTCATAGTGAAAAGTCCTGACTTTCGACACCTGTGTCAATACAACCCCTGGCGTAAGCTGCTGTTATCAATCAAGGGGGTTATCATGTCAACGTTTCATACCACGCTGTTGTATCTGCATATTGCGCTGGGCGCTGTTGCTCTTGTTTTATACTGGGTACCTATTGTTACCCGCAAAGGTAGCGCCTTACATATTAAAGCCGGCAAAGTATTTTACTATCTTATGTTAACCGTTGCCGGCTCAGGCATAGTGCTTAGTGTTATCGGTTTAGCTGATCCTGTAGGGATATACACCGCGGGAAAACAAATGACCAGCGAGCAAATTGCACGCATGTTGGTATGGCGAGTGCCGGTGTCGCAGTTTTTACTGCTGTTAAGTTTACTGACCTGGGTTACCGTGCGTCATGCCATTGGTGTGCTGCGGACCAAAAGCGACAGGCGTATACTGCGGCGTTGGTTTTATCAAGGGCCGGTGTTATTGCTGTTTCCGACCGCATTGTATGTGGCATATCAGGGTATAACAGTGGGCATGCCACTGCTGATCATTTTTGCTGTCGTCAGCCTTATCACTGCCAGCACTATCAGCTTTTATGTGTACAAAGCGGAAATACAACCACGCGCCTGGATTATTGAACACTTCAGCTCCATGGTAGGCAGCGGCATTGCGGTTTACACCGCGTTTTTTGCAGCCGGCGGCCGGCGCATGCTGTCGCAGTGGTTACCCGGTGAATGGCAACTGGTTAGTTGGCTGGCGGCACCGGTTATTGGTATAAGCGCAATGATGCTGCTAAGCGGTTATTACAAGCGCAAATATAAAGTGCAGCCTGACAGGGCTTTACAACAGGCTTAAAGCTGGCTTAATGTCGTGCAAACTGTAAGCACAGGACAACAAATTCAAATGGCTGTCACCAACACGGCAATACGCAACAAAGTAATTTGGATAACCGGCGCTTCCGGTGGCATTGGCGAAGCACTGGCCCGCGAGCTGGCAGCCGATGGCGCCAGGCTGGTGCTAAGCGCCAGACGCCACAGCGAGCTGGAGCGGGTGCGCGCCAGTTTAGCCAATAGTGCACAACACTTACTGTTGCCGTTAGATATTACCGACGGTGCTGCCGTTACCTCTGCCATTGACACCGTAAAACAACAGATTGGCGGTCTGGACTGGCTAATTAATAACGCCGGCATCAGCCAGCGTGCGCTGATCACCGACACCACAAGTGATACCGACCGCAAGCTGTTTGAAGTGGATTATTTTGCTCAGGTGAATTTGACCCGTCAGGCGCTGCCGCTGCTATTGACCGACGGCGGTGGCAAGGTGGTGTTCGTCTCATCTGTCGCAGGCCTGGTCGGCACCCAATATCGCGGCAGTTATTCCGCTGCCAAAGCGGCCCTGCATTTATGGGCTAATAGCCTGCGTGCTGAACTGTTTGAGCAAGGCTTAAGTGTGGCCACTATCTTCCCGGGTTTTGTTAAAACCGATGTATCACTTAACGCCTTAACCGGCGATGGCAGTGCCCTTGGCCAGATGGACGACGCCCAGGCCAATGCGATGAGCGCAGAAACCTTTGCCGAACAAGCAGTAAAGGCGCTGCTAAAAGATAAAAACTATATTGTGATAGGCGGCTTAAAAGAGCGCTTAGCCGCGCTGGTGTCCAGGCTATCGCCGGAATTACTGTATAAAATGATACGTAAAAGCAAAGTGCGTTAACTGCTCAGAGCCTGATAAATCAGCCGCAAACCCAATAGCAACATGCTGATACTAATCAGGTGATAAAACGCTTTTTCGCTGAATTTATGTTGTAACACTATGCCAAGCTTTACCCCAAGCCACACCAATGGCAGGCTGAGTAAGGCATAACCAAACAGTGTGGTATTAAGCTGCCCAAGCAATAAGTACGGTGGCAATTTAAGCAGATTAACCACTGCAAAAAACACCACAGCAGTGGCCAGATATTGCGATTTCGCTAAGTGTTGCGGTAATAAATACATATTCAGCGGCGGCCCGCCGGCATGGGCGACAAAGCTGGTAAAGCCACTTAGCGCGCCGAGTACCCGGCCAGCCCAGGGCGAGGTTAAACGCGATTGATTCACCAGCTTTAGCAGCATATTCAGCGCAAATAGCAGCGTAATTATCCCCAGTAGTAAGCGTAAACCCGCCTCATCTAACCAGCCAAAGCTGATGTAACCCAGCACTATACCCAGCAGCGCCGCCGGCAGTAACAGCTTTAAATGGTGCATACTATGCTGCCCCCACCACTGGCGCAGGCTTAGTACATCAGCAATGATTAAAATCGGTAGTAATAACGCTGCTGCCTGCGCCGGGCTTAAAACCTGCGACATCAAAGGCACGGTAATACCACCAATAGCACCGGCAAAACCGGATTTGGAAATACCGGTTAGTACTACCGCTACGGCGATAATCAGCAAGGTGATTGTATCGATATCAGGCACTATTCAACCTTGTTTTAATAAGCGTTTTCTATTACAAACATTCTCTGAAAATAACAAGCATATCCGTGGGAACCTTAAACCGGGTTATCGTTACATAGTTTTATTCCCGGTTACAGCGTTAATGAATAGGAAGAATATGTCATTGCCTGCAAAAGCATTCGCAGTGTTAATACTGCCTTTATCGATCGCTTCATGTAGCGAAAGCACCTCTTATACTGCTGAGTTTTTTACCGATAAACTCAGCGACGGTACCAGTGGTCCACAGCTAAGTATTATTCCAGCGGGGAAAGGTGTTGCTGGTGAAGAATATACTACTTCAATCGGTTATCTTGGCCCGCAGCGCAGCATAAAAAACAACACGGCTTTTGCTATAAACCGCGCTGAAGTTACTTTTGCCCAATACGACAAATTTGCTAACGCCACTAATCGCGCCTTACCGGATGACAGAGGCTGGGGTCGTGGCGATATGCCGGTAATTAATGTCAGTTGGATGGACGCAACGGCCTACGCTAAATGGTTAACGGAGCAAACTAACCAGTACTACCGCTTACCGTCGGAAACCGAGTGGGAATATGCCGCCAGAGCAGGAACAAAAACGGTGTATTGGTGGGGCGAAGAGTACATTCAAAGTAAAGAACACTGTGATCGCGATATAGGTGGCTGTACAGCCGGCACCGAAGCAGCGCAGCCATGGATATCCGGGCGCTATAGCGCAAACCCTTATGGCCTGTATGACGTGTCATCTAATGTGGCGGAGTGGGTGCTGGATTGCGATGAGGAAAAAATTCGTTCAAATGATACAACACCGGTAAAAACAGGCAATTGTGAAAACCGGGTTGTCAAAGGTGGCAGTTATTCAGACCGGGCACACAACACAAGGTTATCCGCCCGGGATGCTTTATCTATTGACGCTAAATACCCATCAGTTGGCTTCAGGTTGGTAAGGGAAGTTTACTGATGAAAATACTTGAATGCCCAGCCTGCAAACATAAAGTAAATTTAAAGCTGGCTGCAGCAACTAAAAAACTTAACGGTATTTTTATGCTGCAATGTGCTAATTGTCAGCAATGGAGCCATGAGAACCGCAAGGCGGCAGTGGTAAAAAACCTTGGTTTAATACTACTGCTAACCGGCTCGGTGATGGGATATTTTCAGCTTGGCGGCATTATCACGGGCCCGTTGATTGCCTTTGCCGGTGGATTAATAGCTGTGGCTACTATGTTCACAGTACCCAGAACAATTTACACAAACGCTTAGCTGCGGCTGTAATACTCTTTAGACACAACAAAGGCGCTTTACGCGCCTTTGTTGTATCTCACTTAACCTCTGCCTTCACGGCTGGGCTTTTTACCGTTAGGCTGCCGTTGTGGTTTGCCTTTAGGCTTGGCCGGGCCTCTGCGCCCTGCCGGTTTGTTGCCATCCGGTTTTGCCGGCCGGGTTTCTGTTGGCTTGCGCTCTTTCGGTGTACGCTCCGGCGTTTTGGCAGCGATATCATGCTTACGCACCGCGCGCTTCATGCTGGCCATACGGCGACGACGCTCGTCTCTGTCTTCCGGTTTTACTAAGGTGGCTACCTCCGGCGCTAAACTGACTAACTTACGCAGGTAGTTAACATCCTCCAGCGGGTATTCGGCATAGCCACCGGCCGGTAGGTGTTTGGGCAGCAGTAAATCGCCATAACGCACGCGAATAAGCCGGCTGACTACCGCGCCCTGTGATTCCCACATCCGGCGCACTTCACGGTTGCGGCCTTCGGTTAATACCACATGGAACCAGCGGTTAATGCCTTCGCCCGGCAGGGCTTTAATTTTTTTGAAGTTAGCTTTGCCGTCTTCCAGTTCAACGCCGGTGCGCAAACGCTGGATCATCGCATCGTTAACATCGCCAAATACCCGTACCGCGTATTCACGCTCTACTTCAAATTTGGGGTGCATCAGGCGGTTGGCCAGTTCACCGTCGGTGGTAAACAACAATAAACCTGAGGTATTAATATCAAGGCGGCCAATGGCTATCCAGCGTGCGCCTTTAATGTTTGGCAAGCGCGAGAACACTGTGGGGCGTCCTTCCGGATCGGTGCGCGAGCAAATTTCACCTTCCGGTTTGTGGTACGCCAGTACACGGCAAATTTGCTCGGCTTCGCTGGCAATTTGCACCGGGTGGCCGTCTACCCGTACTTGTTGAGTGGGGCTGATACGATCGCCTAACGTGGCCGGTTTACCATCTACGGTAACCCTGCCACCGCTTATCCACTCTTCCATTTCGCGGCGTGAACCTACGCCGGCGCGGGCCAATACTTTTTGTAGCTTTTCACTTGCGACTTTTTCACTCATTAGTGCAATTCTCCTGTCGTCACGACGGTGTCAGCCAGATCCAGGCTAATGGCCTGAAATTCCGGCAAAGGGGGTAATTGGTTTAAATGTTTCAAACCAAAGTAATCTAAAAACTCTTTTGTAGTGGCGTATAAACCCGGCCGGCCTGGCACTTCTTTATGACCAACCACCTTAACCCAGTTGCGATCGAGTAAGGTGCGCATAATCTGGCTGCTTACCGACACGCCGCGAATATCTTCTATTTCACCGCGGGTAATGGGTTGGCGATAAGCGATCAGCGCCAGCGTCTCCAGTACAGCGCGCGAATAACGCGGCGAGCGCTCCGGCCACAGTCTGGCTAAATAGTCACTCAGCTCAGGTTTGGTAATAAAGCGATAGCCAGATGCAGTCTCAGTTAAGGTAACACCGCGGCCGGCGTAATCCTGCATCAGCCGTGCAAGGGTGTCGGTCAGGCGTTTTTTGCTGACATTAAAGCCATCCAACACTGTGCTTTGTAAATCGTCGCTGCTCAGTGGCTTGTCGGCGGCAAAAATCGCCGCTTCCACCAGTTGCATCAGCTGCACATCATTAATTTTATCCGCCATTATGCCTCACCAGCTTTGAGTTTGACATGAATTTGGCCATAGGCTTCCACCTGAATAATCTCTACCAGCTTTTCTTTGGTTAGCTCCAGCATAGCTAAAAAGGTTACCACTACCCCTTCGCGGCCTTCTGTTACATCAAAACAGCCGGAAAACGCCAGATAGCCATTGTGTTGGCTAAGTAAATCCAGAATACGGCTCATACGTTCACGGGTCGATAAATGCTCGCGCTTAATATGATGGTGCTGAAAGTCTTTTGCCCGCTTTACAATGTCTTTCAGTGCCAGGCTAAGTTCGGCCAGTTCAACATCGGGTAAAATCAACAGCGGTGCAAAGTTATCCGCCGGCACGGCATTGGCATTAAAGTGATCGCGCTCATCGCGCGGCAGGCTGTCGAGCTCAGTGGCGGCCTGTTTAAATACCTCGTATTCCTGCAGGCGGCGGATCAGCTCAGCCCGCGGATCAGCCTCTTCGTCTTCCACTTCGCTGTGCCGCGGCAACAATAGGCGTGATTTAATCTCAGCCAGCATCGCCGCCATCACCAGATACTCTGCCGCCAGCTCAAAATTCAGCCCCTGCATCAGGTCAATATATTCCATATATTGCAGCGTAATTTCGTTTACCGGTAAGTCGACAATGTCGAACTTATGTTTGCGGATTAAATACAGCAGAAAATCCAGCGGACCTTCAAAAGCATCAAGCAGAATTTCCAATGCATCCGGCGGAATATACAAATCTTCCGGGCGATCCAGCACCGCTTCGCCACGCACAAAGGCCAGCGGCAGCGGTTGCTGTATGGTCAGGCTATCTGGCAGGTTATCGGGCAACATGTCGCTCAATGTCAGCTCTTAGCGTTAGCGTTTAACGAAACGGCGTGGGGTCGCCACGGCCTTCACGCAACAACACTGGTTCATCGTCCGATAAATCAATCACGGTGGTTGGCGCTTCGCCAATAATGCCGCCATGCATAATTAAATCGACCTGTTTCTCCAACCTGGCACGCATTTCTTCCGGGTCGCTTTCGGCAAACTCCTCTCCTGGTAAAATTAAACTGGTACTGAGTAGCGGTTCACCCAACTCTGCCAGCAGCGCTAACGCCACTTTATTTTCCGGAATGCGCAGGCCTATGGTTTTCTTTTTCTCGTTCAGCAAACGCTTGGGCACTTCTTTGGTACCGCGCAAAATAAAGGTATAAGCGCCCGGGGTATTGTTTTTGATCAGCCGAAAGGCACTGTTTTCTACTTTGGCGTATACCGACAGCTCGGATAAATCACGGCACAGCAGCGTAAAATGGTGATCACCACTGACCTGGCGAATTTGCAAAATACGCTCCATGGCGTTTTTATCGCCGACATGGCAACCCAACGCATAGCCGCTGTCGGTTGGGTAAATAACCACACCGCCCTGCTGAATAATTTGCACCGCTTGTTTAAGCAAACGCTGCTGCGGTGTTTCCGGGTGGATATGAAAAAATTGGCTCATCGTTATTCTTCTTTAAATAGTATTTTCTGTAGTGTTGTTAGCGGCTTAAACACCTTGCGGCTGTAATCCGCTTAGCGGCCAGTTGGCCCACACCGGTATTACATCGTCGGTTAAATATAGGTTTTTTCCGATATCATTCCAAGTTGTTACCTGATGAAAATCAGAACCGACTGACGCCGTTAAGCCGTGTAGTTGGCATAGTGCCCACAGTTCACGTTTTTGTACCGGCGTTTGCTGCGGTGAGATGACTTCTATGGCATCACCACCGGCAGCAGCAAACTGCTCAGCCAGCCGTTTTACCCACTTTGTCGTTAGCTTGTATTTCAGCGGGTGCGCCAGCACAGCCACACCGCCGGCATCGTGGATCCATTCAATAGCCTGCGCCATCTCAACCCAGTTATTCGGTACATAACCAATTTTGCCGCGGCCTAAGTACTTTTTAAACACGCCATCCATCGTACCGGCTTTGCCAATACTCACCAGGTGACGGGCAAAATGGGTACGGGTTAAGGCCGCGCCGTTAGCCAGCTTAAGCACCGCCGGCAATACATCCGGGATCTGGCTTTTCTCTAAACGCCGCGCCATTTCTTCTGCGCGTACTAACCTTGCTTGCTGCTGCGTGGCTAAACGCTGTAAAAACTGTGGGCACTGCGGGTTGATATTTAAGCCAACAATATGAATTTCCAGTTGCTGCCAGGCAGTAGAAATTTCCACGCCGTTAATCAGTTGCAGCGGTAATTGCTGCTCAGTAATGGCATGTTGTGCCGCAGCTAAACCGGCCACCGTGTCATGATCGGTTATGGCCAGCGCATCCACGCCCTTCTCCACCGCACGCGCCACCAAATCGGCAGGCGATAGTACACCGTCAGAGCACAGGGTATGGCTGTGTAAATCAATTTTCATCGGCACCTCAAAATAAGGCCGTTATTGTCGCACAGCACCGGCATATCGCAAAGCAAGCACGTTGGCCATCCGGCCGCTTATACGCTTTTATTTCTGTGTTATAACAAATAAGCACTTGACGCCTGCTACTGTTTTGCGGTTTTATGTCTGGCATAACAAACGAGGTTACTAAAGCTAATGCAATTTATCACAACCCTTAACCTGACTAACTGGTGGTGGCACATTCCCAACGGGCGTGTGTAGGCGTTGTATTAGCTTTAATTACCGAAGCCCGTTTCCACAAGAAGCGGGCTTTTTTTATGTGCCTGCAACACCGTGCGAACCGGCTTAATAAAAAATTGTTTGACTAAATTTATGAATCATAAGGAAAAAGTAAAACATGATTTTTAGCCATATCACCGATACGCCGGGCGAAGTCGCCAGTATCGCCATGCAGCTGCCGTATCACAGCGATGCGCTGTCGTGCTACCGGCAGCTTACGGCACAAAGTCCCTATTCGTTGTTGTTAGAATCCGCCGAGATAGACAGCAAAGATAACTTAAAAAGCCTGCTGTTGATTGATGCGGCGCTGCGGATAGAATGCAACGACCAAACGGTAGTGGTTAAAGCCGTTAGCAACAATGGCGCTGTGTTATTACCCTACCTGGCGGATAAACTCAGTGGCAATGCGGCTGTTGAGCAAAGTAAAGACCAACTGCGCATTACCTATCAGCGCCCGGCTTTATTGCTCGAAGAAAGCGAGCGGCTGCTCTGTGCCAACCCCTTTAGTGTACTGCGCACCTTACAACGTGAGCTTAAATGTCAAAGCGATGAGCCATTCGCGGTATTTTTAGGCGGCGTAATCGGCTACGACATGGTGGCCACCGTTGAGCAGTTGCCTGACGTGCCAACGGCGGAAAACCAGTGCCCGGATTATGTGTTTTATCTGGCAGAAACGCTGTTAGTGCTGGATCATCAAAGCGGCCACAGCCGGCTGGTCGGCAACGTGTTTTGTGGTGAGCAAGCGCCAGCCAACTGTTTTGTTATTGGTAAACGGCTGGAGCAACTCAAGCAGTTGCTGCAAACTCCCGCTGCTGCCACGCCAGCAACAGAAACAGCAGTAAATGCAGAGGTGCAAGTCGATATCAGCGATGCTGATTTTGTGGCGCAAGTGGAAAAACTGAAACAGCATATTGTCGCCGGTGATATTTTTCAGGTGGTGCCATCACGCTGTTTTCGCCTGCCCTGCCCGGATCCGCTGGCCGCCTATGCCCGGTTAAAGCAGCAAAACCCCAGCCCTTATATGTTTTACTTAACAGACTCTGCCTTTACCTTATTTGGCGCTTCGCCCGAGTCGGCGCTGAAGTTTGATGCCAACAGCCGCCAGGTGGAAATTTATCCTATCGCCGGTACGCGGCGGCGTGGTTTTAAAAGCGATGGCAGCATAGATCGTGACCTGGATAGCCGCATTGAGCTGGAGCTGCGCCAGGATGAAAAAGAAAAAGCCGAGCATTTAATGCTGGTCGATTTAGCCCGTAACGACGTGGCGCGTATCAGTGTGCCCGGCAGCCGTTATGTAAAAGAGCTGCTGAAAGTAGACCGCTACTCTTATGTCATGCACCTGGTCTCCCGCGTGGTCGGCACCTTAAAGCCTGAACTTGACGCGCTGCATGCCTACCAGGCCTGTATGAATATGGGCACTTTGGTTGGCGCGCCCAAAGTAAAGGCAGCAGAGCTTATTCGTGGCGTCGAGGGCAAACGCCGTGGCAGCTATGGCGGCGCCGTCGGTTATCTGGCAGGTAACGGTGATTTTGACAGCTGCATTGTGATCCGCTCGGCTTATGTCACCGATAACATGGCTTATATTCAGGCCGGCGCCGGCGTGGTGTTCGACTCTGTCGCCCAAGCCGAAGCCGATGAAACCCGCAGCAAAGCTCAGGCGGTAATCAACGCCATAGTTTCAGCGCATACCAGCTCCATAATGTCAGCGCATAGCAGCGCCGGGAGGAGTAACTGATGGCCGTTATTTATTTACTCGACAATATCGACTCCTTTACCTACAACCTGGTCGATGAATTTGCCCAGCTGGGCTATGCAGTAAAGCTGTATCGCAACACAGTACCGGCTGACTATATTTACCAGCAAATGCAAAGCGAAACCGAACCGGTATTACTGGTACTGTCGCCTGGCCCGGGCAGCCCTGGCCAGGCCGGCTCTATGCCAGCGCTGCTAAAGCTGTGTGAAACACAATTTCCGGTACTGGGCATATGCTTAGGCCACCAGGCCATAGTGGAGCACTTTGGCGGTGTGGTCGGTCGCGCCGGTGAAACCGTACATGGCAAGACTGCAGCGATAACTTTGCAACAGCATCCGTTATTTGCCGGCTTACCTAACCCGTTTTTGGTGGCACGCTATCACTCATTAATGGCCACCGAAATGCCCAACGCCTTAACTTTACTGGCCAATGACCGGCATATTCCAATGGCGGTCATTAACGAGGATAAACGTATGCTGGGGTTTCAGTTTCACCCCGAGTCTATTTTGACCACGCTGGGTAAGCCCTTGTTAAAAAACAGCATTGATTATTTATTGCGAGACTGAAGATGACAGATCCGATATTAGCGACAGTACAGCACAGCCTGACTGGCCAGCCACTAAGCTTCAGCCAGGCCGAGCAGTTTTTTAGCGCAGTAGTAAAAGGCGACGTTGAGCCTGTGCACCTGACGGCGCTGTTGGTGGCGCTAAAAATGCGCGGCGAAACTGCCGATGAAATTGCCGGTGCCGCCAGTGCGCTGCGTGCTGCCGCCACGGCTTTTCCACAACAACTTGCCGGTAGCATCGACTGCTGCGGCACAGGTGGCGATGGCAGCAATACTATTAATATCTCTACTACCGCCGCCATTGTTGGCGCGGCCATGGGCTTAAAAGTGGTAAAACACGGTAACCGCAGCGTATCATCACGCTCCGGCTCGGCCGATTTATTAGAGCAACTGGGTGTTAATATTCAAATGACACCAAAGCAAGCCGCTCAGGCATTAGTAGAATCAAACTGCAGTTTCTTGTTTGCACCGCAATACCATGCCGGAATTAAACATGCGATGCCGGTGCGCAATGCGCTCAAAAGCCGTACGCTGTTTAATCTGTTGGGCCCGTTGGTTAATCCGGCCGCACCGGATTATCAGCTGCTGGGCGTGTACGACCCTAAACTGTGCTCCATCATGGCACAGGCGCTGCAAAAACTGGGCGTAAAACGCGCCTGGGTAGTGCATGGCAGTGGTTGTGATGAAGTGGCGCTGCACGGCACCACCTATGTGTGTGAGCTGAAAGATGGCGAGCTAAACGAGTTTAGTCTGACACCAGATGATTTTGGTGTTGCACTTACCCCGCTATCAGCACTGGCAGGTGGCGAGCCGGCCGACAACGCTGCCGCTACGCTGGCCATTTTGCAAGGCGAAGGCCAAAGCGCGCACAAGGCAGCCGTGGCGATAAATGTGGCGGCAATGCTGAAAATTGCCGGCCTGGGTGATGATTTAAAAGTAAATACCCTGGCGGTGCTGGAACTGTTAAGCAGCAATAAGGCTTTTACTACACTGAGCAACTTTAAACAGCTGAGTCAGCAGGAGACCAGCCATGACTGAGCAAATGCCGAATGTACTGGCAAAGATTGTGGCGCATAAACGCGACGAAGTGGCGCTACTTAAACAGCAACAACCGCTGGCGGCTTTTATCAACGACGTAAAACCCACTGAGCGCCACTTTTTGGCCGCACTTAAGCAACAGGGTCCGCGTTTTATTCTGGAGTGTAAAAAAGCTTCGCCGTCCAAAGGCCTGATCCGTAGTAATTTTAACCTGCAGGAATTAGCTCAGGTATATGGCCAATATGCCGATTGTATTTCGGTACTTACTGATGAGAAATTCTTCCGGGGTAGCTACGATTATTTGCGTACTATGCGCACTTTGGTAGATAAACCGCTGCTGCATAAAGACTTTATTATCGACTGTTACCAGATTTATTTAGGTCGCCACTGCGGTGCCGATGCAGTGCTGCTGATGCTGTCGGTACTGGATGACGAAGAATATCGCCAGCTTGCCGCCACGGCGGCAGAGCTGAATATGACGGTGCTGACCGAAGTCAGCAACGAAGCAGAAACCCTGCGTGCTGTTGCGCTTAACGCTGAGCTTATCGGCATTAATAACCGTGATTTGCGTGACTTAAGCACTAACTTAGCTACCAGCTTTACTCTGGCAAAACTGATCCCACAGGGCAGAACAGTAGTATCAGAGTCCGGCATTTACACTAACCAGCAGGTGCGGCATTTAGCCCGGGTGGCCGAGGCGTTTTTAGTTGGCAGCTCATTAATGGCGCAAGCAGATTTAGCTGCGGCTACACGCAAACTGGTGCTGGGTGAGCATAAAGTTTGTGGCTTAACCCGGCCGGAAGATGCCGCCGCCGCTTATGCGGCCGGCGCTTATTATGGCGGCTTAATTTTTTATCCGCCATCAGCGCGCAACGTTACTCCTGAGCAGGCCGCGGTTGTGCAACAAGCTGCGCCACTGAATTATGTCGGCGTGTTTGTAAATGCAGAAGCTACCGATGTGGCTAAGCTGGCACATACATTAAAGCTGGCAGCCGTGCAGTTACATGGCGAAGAGACTGATGACTACCTGCAACGCTTAAAGCCGTTGTTACCGGCAGATTGCCAGATTTGGAAGGCCTATCGGGTAAAAGAGGCGCTGCCTGGCTTTACGCCACTTGCCGATCGCATTTTGCTCGATGCTTATCATCCTACACAGCATGGCGGCAGCGGTATCAGCTTTAACTGGGCTTTATTAACTGAACAAAAAGCCGCTCAGCCGATAATGCTGGCCGGCGGCTTAAACAGCGATAACTGCCTTGCCGCCGCCAGATTGCCGGTAGCTGGGCTCGATTTCAATTCAGGGCTGGAAACTGCGCCTGGCATCAAAGATGCGGCAAAAATCCGCTCAGCCTTTACACAATTACGGGAGTTTCACTATGAGTGAGCTAAAGCTTAATCCTTACTTTGGCCAGTATGGCGGCATGTTTGTACCGCAACTATTGGTGCCGGCATTAAAACAACTGGAACAAGCCTATGTCGATGCTTTAGAAGACCCGGCCTTTCATGCCGAGTTTCAACAGCTGTTAACCGAATACGCCGGCCGGCCGACGCCGTTAACGCTGTGTCGCAATATTTCGCCGAATCCGTTGGTAAAAATTTACTTAAAACGCGAAGACTTGCTGCACGGCGGCGCACATAAAACCAATCAGGTACTGGGCCAGGCGCTGTTAACCAAACGGATGGGTAAAAAAGAAGTTATCGCCGAAACCGGTGCAGGCCAGCATGGTGTGGCCACGGCCTTAGCTTGTGCGCTACTGGGGCTGAAATGCCGCATTTATATGGGTGCCAAGGATATTGAACGCCAGCAGCCGAACGTATTCCGGATGAAACTGATGGGCGCTACCGTTATTCCGGTAACCAGCGGCAGCGGCACCTTAAAAGATGCGGTAAATGAAGCCATGCGCGACTGGTCAGCCACTTATGACAGTACCCACTATATGCTCGGCACAGCGGCTGGCCCGCACCCGTTTCCGACCATAGTACGTGATTTTCAAAAGATGATTGGCGAAGAAGCCAAGCAACAAATTTTGAAAGCCGAAGGCAAATTGCCCGATGCGGTTATTGCCTGTGTTGGCGGTGGCTCTAATGCTATTGGCATGTTCGCCGATTTTATTGCCGAGGAAGGCGTAAAACTGATTGGCGTTGAACCCGGCGGTAAAGGTATTAACACCCACCAGCACGGCGCAGCGCTGTCTACCGGCAGCTACGGTATTTTGCACGGTGCCTATACTGCTATTATGCAAACCTCTGACGGCCAGATTGAAGAATCCTATTCTATCTCGGCAGGCCTCGACTACCCGGCTGTTGGCCCGCAGCATACGCATTTGCAGCAAATTGGCCGCGCCGAATACGTGGCAATAAATGATGATGAAGCCTTAGCGGCGTTTCAACAACTGGCCAAAAGTGAGGGTATTATTCCGGCGCTGGAAAGCTCGCACGCGCTGGCTTATGCGCTGAAACTGGCGGCGCAGGCAACAGAGCCCACGGTGCTGCTGGTGAATTTATCCGGCCGTGGCGATAAAGACTTAGCCCACGTACACAGTGTATTAGCAGGAGGCAGCCTATGAAGCGCTATCAGCAGATGTTTAACCGCTTAACCAGCGAAGGCCGCGGTGCTTTTGTGCCCTTTGTGACTTTAGGCGACCCCGGCGCAGAGTTATCATTTGAGATTATAAAAACCCTGATAGACGCCGGTGCCGATGCGCTGGAGCTGGGTATTCCGTTTTCCGACCCGATAGCCGATGGCCCGACGATTCAGGGTGCCAATATCCGCGCCCTGGCAGCGGGCGTAACCCCGGCCATCAGTTTTGATATTATCCATAAAATCCGCGCTTATCACGCCACCATTCCTATTGGCTTGTTGTTGTATTCCAATTTGGTAATGGCGCGTGGTATTGATGATTTTTATGCCAAAGCGGCTTCAGCCGGCGTGGATTCCGTATTAATTGCCGATGTGCCGCTGCACGAGAGCAAGCTGTTTCGCCAAAGTGCCATTAAGCATGATATAGCGCCGATTTTTATTGTGCCGCCAAATGTCGATGATGATGACCTGCGCCAGATTGCCTCTTATGGCCGCGGTTATACCTACTTGCTTAGCCGCGCCGGTGTAACCGGTGCAGAAACCGTGGCCGCTATGCCAACCAGCGAACTGATTGCCCGTATTCGCAGCTATAACCCGGCGCCGCCACTGCTGGGCTTTGGTATTTCCACCCCGGCGCATGTCAAAGATGCGATTCAAAGCGGTGCCGCCGGCGCTATCTCGGGCTCAGCCATTGTTAAGCTGATAGAGCAGCATCAGAACGAACCGGCCACCTTACTGGCGCAGTTAAAACAATTTGTCAGTAGCATGAAAGCCGCAACCTAATGCAGTGTTCAGCAGGAATCGGCTTGCTCTAAGTCAACCGTTGAGGGCATGGATGCCTGAGTCGAGCCCCCAGGGACTGGGTTTACGGCGCGTTGACGTGAGCAAACCGATTCTGGCGGTTGTAACATTTATTGCGGCAGGCTGTCTGTAAGTTGATACTTGTGCTTTAAAGCGCTGATTTGCTCCTGATGGCTGAGCAAAAAGCGGTTAAATTGTTGCAATACTTGTGGATGGCGTGTAGTGGACAAATGAAAACTGACCCGTGTCACCGGCAGGTGCTGCGCCACCACTAAAGCGCCCTCCTGCTGTTGCTCACGTAAAATATGCTGCGCCACATTATATTCAACATCCGCGCCGTCCAACTGGCCGCGCAGCACCAGATTTATCGCTGATACGGCATTGGGTACTTCATATAATTTAAACCGGTACTGGTCGCGCAAACTCAGCCATGCGGTTGGGGTAAAACCGTGGATCACCGCCAGGGTACGAAACTGCGTTAAGTGGATGTGTTGATTCTCCGGTAACACCATAGTGCTGCCCAGATTATATATTACCGGGTCACTGAATAAGCGCCTGGCCTGCGAATTCTGATACTTTGCCCAGTTCGGGTTATCCGGATAGATAAAATCGACCAGATTATCCAACTCGTGATACAAGCGTTTTACCGGCAACGGTTGAAAGCTGAACTGATAGCCGTGTGTTGCAGCAAACAACCGCAGTACTTCATTAGCAAAACCGCTGCTGTCTGCTGCGGTGAAATTGTAATGCGGATAAAAATTCAGATCCTCGGTACCCACGGTAAACTGCTTTTGCGCCAACGTAGCCGGCGCTAACAGCAAACAAAGTATGACAGAAACGGCAGCCATATTTATACGCATTGATACCTACCCTGAAAACGCTACATCTTTAAGCAGTGTAGTGAGCAAATGCCGCTACGCCAACCTGGAGTTTGGGAACAGGCACAAAAAAGCAGTCGATTTTTCTGTTGCCGCACCGGATAATAGCGGCTTTATGCTAAGCGGACTCATTTTATGCAAATCAGCGACAACAGCGTAGTACAGTTTCATTACACCCTAACCGACGTCAGCAATGGCGCCAGTGTTGAACTTGAAAGCTCAAACGGCAGCCACCCGCTGCTGTATCTGCATGGCCACGAGCAAATGCTGCCGGCGCTGGAGCAAGCATTAAACGGTAAAGCGGCCGGTGATAAGCTGGAAGTTACTCTGACGCCAACCGAAGCCTATGGCGAGCGCGACGAAAATGCCATTCAAAGCATGCAGGTGAAACACCTGATGGGCGCAAAGAAATGGCAGCCGGGCATGACTGCTGTGGTACAAACCGAGCATGGCCAGCGCCAGGTGACTATTGTTAAAGTAGGCATGTTTAAAGCAGACGTGGATACCAACCACCCGCTGGCCGGTAAAACGCTCAAATTCGCCGTTGAGATAGTGTCAGTACGCGAAGCTACCGGCGAAGAAATTGCCCATGGCCACGCCCATGGTGAAGGCGGTCATCACCATCACTAAAGCTTTACCAGTGCTATATTACCGGCAGCTAAGCTTTGTCGCTTAGTTTGCCGGTGTTACTTTAATCAGTTGGCCTTTATCGCTGTCGGTCAGTAAATACAATGCCCCATCAGGTCCGCTGCGTACATCGCGAATGCGTTGCTTCAACTCACTAAACAGCACCTGTTCATTTACTACCTTATGGTTTTCTATTTGCAGCCGGTACACGCTTTTCGCTGCCAGTGCGGCAACAAAAATATTACCCTGCCACTGCGGAAATAACTCGCCACGGTATAATGTCATGCCTGCCGGAGCGATAGACGGTGTCCAGCCCCAAACAGGTGCCTGCATACCACTGAAAGCGGTATAAGGTGATACCCTGGCGCCGGTGTAATCGATGCCCTTCGTCGCCACCGGCCAGCCATAATTTGCACCGGCGGTAATAATATTTAACTCATCGCCACCACGCGGGCCGTGCTCGTGGCTATACAGCGTTTGGCTTGGTGCATCATAAAAAATACCCTGCACATTGCGGTGCCCTAAGCTGAAAATCTCAGCAGCATAGCCTGCTTTATCAGCAAAAGGGTTATCCTTCGGTACTGAACCATCGGCATTTAACCGCACTATTTTACCCAAATGATTAGCCGGGTTTTGCGCTTGCTCACGATAGTCAAAACCATCACCCAGGGTTAACACCAGGCTGTTATCCGGCAAAAAGACAATACGGCCACCAAAGTGTGCGGCACCGCTTTTTAGTGGCTGAGCCTGAAAAATACGCTTAATGCTGTCAAGGCCACTCGCCGTCAGTTCAGCGCTGGCAAGGCAGGTATTGTTAGCTTTTAAGGTGCCACAGGCATAGCTGAGCAGGATCTGATTATTAACAGCAAAATCCGGTGTCAATATCACATCATGCAAACCGGCCTGCGATGCCTGCAGCAGATTGGGTAATTGCGGTTTAACGCTGAAACGTTCGCTGCCATCGGCCGCCAGGCGTTTTAGTGTACCGCTACGTTCAGTCAGCAACATATCGCCATCGGGTAAAAACACCAGCGCCCAGGGGTAGTTCAGGTTATCAGCTACAATTTTCAGCTGATAAGGCTGAGCAGAATTTAGCGCGGGTACGGCAAAAAGTAACGCCAGTAAAACAGTAAGTTTAAGCATAAAGCTTTCTCCGTTTTAATAGCCACAAATAGCACAAGCTACCGGCACTGCTGCACAACAACATACTGATACTACCTGCGTTGCTGCGGGTTGCAGCAATTAGCGTAGGCATAGGCGCTACGGCATTGATAATCAGTAGCATAAAGAACAGCAACACTGCGCCAAGCCCGGCTGCCAGCCAGTAACGCCGCAGTAACGGTAAAAAATGCAGTAAAACAGCCGCCGCCAGCAGGTTAACCAAAGCTATAGGGGCATAAGTTAAGCTAAAGTGGGTTAGGTCAAACCACACTGTGGCTACAATGTCACCGGGCGCTATACTGCCGGTAAGCGCAGCTATAGCCGCCAGATTAAAAGCACTTTGTGTAATGCAAGCCAGCACAGTTGTTAATAATACGGCCAGCAACAGATAACCCACCAGGTACCAGCGCACAGATATCATGATATTTCCTCTTCCGGCATCAGTTTGAGGCTACCGTGCCAACAGCAATGTAACAAGATTAATTTTGCCTCCGGCTTACTTATCCTTATCAGAAGCTGCTAAGATCGGCTCAGGCTTTAAATCAGGTAAACTGTCTGCGCCACGCCAGCGTAGTGTCAGTTCCTCCAGCAAGAAGAGCAGCCATTCTGTTATGCGTTATATCAATACCCCCAACTTCGACCATCAGCAAAGCGATAAAATCGGCATACTGTTAACCAACCTGGGGACCCCGGATCAGCCTACGCCTAAGGCGTTAAAACGCTATTTAAAGCAGTTTTTATCCGACCCGCGCGTAGTAGAAGTACCACGTTTGCTATGGTGGCTGATTTTAAATGGCGTAATTTTACAGTTCCGGCCACGTCGCTCGGCCAAAGCGTATGCCACCGTATTTACCGAGCAAGGCTCACCACTGTTGTTCCATACTCAGGCACAGCGCGATGCCGTTGCGGCACAACTTAAACAAGATGGTCTGACTGATGTGGTGGTCGAATTTGCCATGCGCTACGGCAACCCTTCTTTTGATTCGGTATTAGATAAAATGTTTGCCCAAGGCGTGCGCAAACTGATTGTGCTGCCGCTGTATCCGCAGTATTCAGCTTCCACCTCAGCCTCCACCTTTGATGAGCTGGCGCGTAATTTTATGCGCCGCCGTTGGCTACCGGATTTACGCTTTGTGTCACATTATCCGGACTACGCGCCCTTTATTGCCGCCGCTGCCGACAAAATTCGCCGCCACTGGCAGCAACACGGCCAGGCCGACAAACTGATATTGTCTTATCACGGTATTCCTAAGCGTTATTTACTTAACGGCGACCCTTATCACTGTGAATGCTATAAAACCTCGCGTTTAATTGCAGAGCAGCTGGGTTTGAATAAAGAGCAGTATATGACCACCTTTCAATCGCGTTTTGGCCGCGAAGAATGGCTAAAGCCTTATACTGATGCCACCTTAAAAGCGTTGCCGGGTGAAGGCGTAAACAGCGTACAAATTTTTTGCCCTGGCTTTTCAGCGGATTGTCTGGAAACCATTGAAGAGATTGGCGAAGAAAACAAAGAGTACTTTATGCATGCCGGCGGCAAACGCTATGAGTACATCAGTGCACTAAACGCCGAACCTGAACACATTAATGCGTTGTGCCAGCTGATTAAAGATAATTTACACGGCTGGAACCTCAGCACTGATCCGCAGCGCGCCCAACGGGCCGTTGACCTTAATACAGCCAAATACGGAGACTAAAGCTTTTGTATGAGTGCAGAGCGCGGCAGCAACTTCAGAACTGAGCCGACATTAAATGCCGAACCGCTGTTAAAACGCATGCGGTTCGATAATGTGCGCGAGACGCCCTATGTTACGCCACCGCAACCACCGGTGCGCTATCTGCGCTGGCTGTTGTTGTTACTGCTAATACTGCTGATACTGGCGGTGTACCAGGAAAGCCGTAACCATTTTTATCAATCGACATTTTGGCATTGGTATGCCGGCAAACTGACCTATGAAGTCAAACCGGGCGCCGCTACACAGATCACCTTTCCGGGCCCGGGCCCGTTTGACCAGCGCTTTGGCTACAGCACACTGCCACAGTGGAGCAACAGCCTGCAGCAACAAGGCTTTTCCCTAAGTGCGCAAAGCCATTTTTCTACCGCGTTACAGCGCTATAGCCAATATGGTTTTTACCCGCCTTACCGCGAAAAAAACCAGCCGGGATTAACCGTGCTGGGCTGTCAGCAGGACACCCTATATCAGGCGCGTTACCCGGGCTACCAATTTGCCACGCCTCACCAGGTAGCACCGGCTATTGTTGCTGCATTATTGTTTGTAGAAGACCGCAGCCTGCTTGCCCCAGCGCACCCCAGAGCAAATCCGGTATTAAACATACCGCGGCTGGGCGCTGCTGTGTTGTCACAGCTGCAACGGGCAGCAGGCATTCCGGCAGCGGCAGCCGGTGGCAGCACTTTGGCCACCCAATTGGAAAAATACCGCCACAGCCCGCATGGTTTTACCTCGGGTACCAAAGACAAATTTCACCAGTTGGTATCGGCCAGTGTGCGCTCTTATGCGGAATCAACTTATACCCTTGCCAGCCGGCAACGGATAGTACTGGATTACCTGAACTCTGTGCCGTTGGCTGCTACGGCCGGTCATGGCGAAGTGCATGGTCTGGGGGATGGCTTACAAGCCTGGTTCGGCGCTGACCCGGCAGCAGTGAATGCCTTGTTGTGGCAAGGCGCACCTTATAACACACAGCAAGCGTTAGCACTGCGTCAGGTATTGGCGCTGATCATCGCTCAGCGCCGGCCATCGTATTATTTAGTCCAGGGACGGCGGGATCTGGAGCAACTAATCTCTGCGCATCTGGTGTTAATGCAACAGCAAGGCATTATTGATAAAGAACTCGCTGATCTGGCCATACAACAACAACTGACATTTCAAACCCAGCATATTATATCTGCCGCGACGGATCATGATTTTAAAGCCAGTACCATGGCCCGCAGCCGGCTGGCGTATTTACTGCAACAAAACTTATATCAGCTCGACCGGCTGGATTTAACGGCGCACACCACTATCGACTCCAAATTGCAGCAAGCCGTTAGCCGGCATTTGCAGCAACTTGGCCAATATGACCATGCTGCTGCCGCCGGTTTGTTTGCTGAACGCTTACTTCGCCCGGGTCAACAAGACAAAGTCCGTTACAGCTTTACTCTGTACCAAAGCAGTGACAGCGGTAATAAGGTTCGGCTGCAAACTGACAATACCGACTTACCCTTTGATTTAAATGACGCCAGCAAACTGGAGCTGGGTTCCACCGCTAAACTGCGGGTACTGGTCAGTTACCTGGAAATTATTGCTGAATTACACCGGCTGTATGCCGATGAGCCTGCTGACACGCTGCAGTTTCTCGACATAGCACCGCAAGACCATCTGACCGCCTGGGCAGTACAATATCTGACACAGCAGCCCGGCAGCAACTTAAGCACTATGCTGCAGGCAGCACTGCAACGACGCTACAGCGCCAATCCGAAAGAAAGCTTTTTTACCGGCGGCGGGCTGCATACTTTCAGCAACTTCAACAAAGATGAAGACAAACTCAACCCTACGATAGCTGAAGCGCTGCAACTATCGATCAACCTGCCATTTGTGCGTCTGCTGCAAGATATGGTGAATTACAGCATTTATCACGGTGAAAACAGCAGTTATCAATTGCTGAAAGATGACGACAATCCGCAGCGGGAGCAGTACTTACGTCGTTTCGCAGACAAAGAAGGCACCACCTATTTGCGCCGTTTCTGGCAGAAATACCAGGCTAAAACGCCGGCACAGCGGCTGGACACTTTTATCCAGAGCAGCCGGCAAACACCGGACCGCTTAGCGGCGGCTTATCTGTACATCCGCCCGGACAGCACACCGGCGCAATTTAGCGCACTGATGCAACAACAGTTTGGCAGTAGCAATGATTGGCAAGGGCTGTACCTTAAATACCAGCCCGACGCGTTTAGCCTGCCGGACAGGGCTTACTTGTCCCGCAGCCACCCGCTTGAATTATGGTTATTGGCGTATCTGCAACAACAGCCGGATGCCACTTTAGCTGAAACCGTAGCAGCCAGCGCTCAGCAGCGGCAGGAAATTTATCAGTGGTTGTTTAAAACCCGGTTTCGCAGTGCCCGTGATAACCGTATTCGCAGTATGCTGGAAATTGAAGCCTTCTGGGACTTGCATCAACGTTGGCAGCGCCTGGGTTATCCGTTTGAGTATTTAGTGCCCTCGCTGGCAACGGCGCTGGGCAGCTCCGGCGACAGGCCGGCTGCATTGGCTGAACTGGTAGGCATTATTCTCAATGAGGGTAAACAGCTACCAACAGTGCGCATTGATCAGTTAGATTTTGCTGTCGATACACCTTACGAAAGCCGCTTTGCCCGGCCGCCGGCGCGGGCAATACAGGTGATGGATACTGAGGTTGCTCTCACAGTACGCCAGCTGTTGCAACAAGTGGTCAGCACCGGTACGGCGCGCAGGTTACAGCAAGGCTTTAACAGCACTCTGCTGCAGGGCGGGAAAACCGGCACCGGCGATAACCGGTTGGTAAAGTTGAACAGCCGCGGCCAGCAAATCAGTTCTAAAGCGCTGAACCGCACCGCAACCTATGTATTTTATCTGGGCGCGTCACATTTTGGTGTACTGACGGCTTACGTCGCCGATGAAACGGCGGAACACTTCAGCTTTACCTCTGCTTTACCGTTACAGGTATTGAATAGCATGGCGCCAATACTGGTGCCTTATATTGAGCAAACTGCCGCCGGCGAATGCCGTTAACCGGCAACAACTCTGTTGCGGCCATCATGTTTAGCCTGGTATAGCGCCATATCAGCGCGGTGCAACCAGGCTTCCCAATCCTCTGCCGGCTGCAACATCGCCAAACCAATTGAGGTTGTCATATGCGAACCGTCCGGTGCTGTCAGGAACTGTGCTATGCCGACGCGGATTTTCTCTGCCAGCTTAGCCAAATCAGCCGGTTTAACATCGGCCAGTAACACAACAAATTCTTCGCCACCAAACCGAAAAACCTGATCACTCTGGCGCAGCATAGATTGCAGCAGCGGAATAAGCCCTGTCAGCACTTCGTCACCGGCTTTATGACCATGATTATCGTTAATCCGTTTAAAATGGTCCAGATCAAGCAACATAAGACCATAGGGCCGGCCAAAACGCTGGTGTTCGTTAATTGCCAGCGCCAACTGATCATTTAAGGTACGCCGGTTTGCGGCGCCGGTAAGGCTGTCGGTAGTCGCCAAACGTTGCAATTCACGCCGTTGCAGCTGAGCACGGTAGGCAAAAATAAACGCAAAAATGCTGGTGATCGTTGTCGTCACCATAAAAGACAGCATTTGAAACTGACTGGCAAACACCTGGCCGGGCCGCCACTGAGCGAACAATAATAAGCATGCCAACATAGCAATTAACAACACAAAAGCTTTAAGCGGGGATACCAGGAAGAAAATAAACACCAAAAACGGATACACCCAAAACAGGCCATCCACCCCCAAATTAATGCAAACTAAAACGGCGCCAAAACAAAATACCAACGCCATAAACAGCCCCGGCTTTACCGTATCTCCGGTGCGCCAGGCCATACGGGTAGCGATAATAGCGCAGGTTACCATCACAAGGTCGGCAATGCCGACAACATAGTTACCACTATACAGCCGGTATATGCCATAGGGTGTCACACAAAGCACTATCATCGCGCCCACCAGAGTGAGCATCGCCAGATAAAAATCGTCTTGCAACCGCTTTAACACCAATAGCCTCCGGGGTTCTGCATTACGCCGCACGTTATTAATATAGAGGCAAGCTTGCTGATTACCTAATCAGAATCTGCACTCTTTTCACGCTTGCAGCGCTTGCGTCAGTTGATCAAAATGACTGAACACCCAATCTGCCTGCGGTGCAAAATGTTGATTGTGTGCGTTCAGATATAAACAGGACGCCATACCGGCGTTGGCTGCTGTTTCAATATCATAGATGTAGTCACCAACATAGATCATTTGCTTAACTGACAGTTGCAGCTTCTCCGCCAGTAACAATAATCCTGCCGGATCCGGCTTGGCAGCACAATCTTCTCTGGTCAGTACATGTTCTATCGGCATTTGCAACCGCTGCATGGTCAACGCTGTAGCTTCGCGCATATTACGGGTTAACAATGCCAGCGGCATCTTGTTGGCACACAGTGTTTGCAGGCATTGTTGTGCTCCGGGCATCCAGGTCGCGTTAACGGCGCCCTGCAACTCGTGGCGGCGGATAATCTGGTCGGCCCGGCTAAACAGCTTTGGATCATCCAACAGCGCCAGCTGCTCTAACAACGGCGTGCCCGCCGGCCAGCCGATATCACGACAGATGGCGGTAAAATCCAGCGCTGAATCCACCAAAGTGCCGTCCATATCAAATACCACGGCTTTAATATGCTGTAACTGCAAGGGTAAACTCCTGTTTCGGGTAGTCATTTTTGCCATAAATTAGCTAATTTACCATCAGCCAATTACGCCAATATTCTAATACACTGTTTTTATTGATTATAATTTTGGCGCATTTTCTGCTTACTGCTTAGTATCTTTAAAATAGGAGGTAGAAAATGACAGTGTTCAGATTAATATTTAATATACTGTGGTTTGTGCTGGGCGGTTTTGTTATGGGGTTGCTGTGGTGGCTGGTAGGTCTGCTGTGTTTTATCAGTATTGTCGGCATTCCGTTTGGCCGCAGCTGCTTTGTTATTGGTGAAATGGCGTTTTGGCCCTTTGGTCAGGATGCGGTAAACCGGCGCTATATTAACCGCTATGATGATATAGGCACCGGCACCTTAGGTACCCTGGGTAATATTATCTGGTTTTTGTTGTTCGGCATTTGGCTGGCACTGGGGCATTTGGGTCATGCTATAGTGTGTTTTATCAGTATTATCGGCATTCCGTTTGGTATACAGCACCTTAAGTTGGCGATGTTAAGCCTGGCTCCGATTGGCAAAACCGTTGTTGCCCGTCGCGCGGTTTAACACGGCGCCTGATTGATTATTTAGTTCGGAGTAAGCAGTGTCTGCAGATAACTACCAACGCATCTGGCAAACCGTGCTATTGATCCCCTGCGGTAAAGTGGCCAGCTACGGCCAGATTGCAGATTTAGCCGGCTTACCCGGCAGAGCCAGATTAGTGGGTAAAGCCTTAGGCTATGCCCCCGCGGAGCTGGCGGTGCCCTGGTACAGGGTATTGCGCAGTGACAGAAGCCTGGCGTTCCCGCCGGGTAGCGCCAGCGCAGTAGAGCAACGGCAATTATTGCTGGCTGAAGGCGTAATGCTGAAAAAAAACAGAGTGGATAATGCCACATTGTGGCAGCCCGACCTGGCTGAGCTGCTGTTTAAGCTGCAATATTAAATCCGGGTTAAGCGCTGCTTAGCCCTTAATAAGGCCTCCTGTTCAAACTCTTCCATATATTCAGCCAAATCGCCTTTCCATTGTTCGTCGGCTTGCTCTGACGCTTCTTTAACTAAACCAACTTCCAACTGATCACGCCGCACCAATAACTGATGAGCACGGCTTTGCATTTCCAATTCAATTTCAGCCTGAATCTGGCTGATAGAGCGTAATACACAGAGTTTGCGGTATGCTACCAGCGCCAAAGTATCAAGCAGTAAAATGATAAGCAAACAAAGTACAATCACTGCGCCGGCTCCATCGAAAACGCTTTTCTGGCCCTGATTTCAGCCAACCAAAAGAAAATTATCATCGGCACCAGCGCCAGGTTCATCGCCGGGATGGCATTACGGTAGACAGCGGCAAGCACTTCGGTATCGAATACAAAGCGGTCAATAAAGCGGAAGCTTTGCAGCAGGGTAAAAAGCAGAAATGTAAAACCCACCAAATGCGCGACACTACTGACGTTTTGCTTTAACAATTTGTGCAATTTAAATAGCAAGTACAACGCGATGCAATCAATAAACGCAAAACCACCGTACCAGGCAAATTTGTTCAACACACCAGACTGAGATGATACTTCATACAATACTGGTGTCAGCGCTGACATGATGCCACTGGCCAGCGCCAGCACTAACAAGCTGATAACAATCGACGAGACCTTGCGCTCAAACATCACTGCTATCAGCAACAGAATGAAGTTCGACAGAAAAACAAATTTCCCCATCTCAAACAGAACAGTTTGTATGTAACTCCAATCCATAGTGTATTCTCGTTGTTTGGCTGTATTCGCGTGACTGTTTATTAGTTGCTTTTTGGTGGTTCAATACCCATACCATTGGTTAACGGTGATACATTGTCGTTGATTGCAGACGAATCTTTCGATTGCAAGGCCCGTGCCTGCTCACTGATCCTCACAGAATCTGTCTGTGCGGCCGGTGTAACAGTATTCTGGTTTTGCGCTGGCACAGTGCCTGCCGGCTTTTGTGCTGTAGCTTTTTCATTAGCATACAGTTGTAATTGTGCTGCACTGTTATTGATATTATTTACTGGCATAACATATAGTCCTTTTAACGGTAATTTGTTACCTGATACTAAAGCTAAGTACGTGATAGTTCCAGTAAATATGCCTTCAATCATTTGACAAAAAACTGATATTTTCAAACTGACAGTAAAATGTAACCGAAACATAAGTGCATAATGCGATCGCGTGTTGCGGGGGGAATGGTGAATTATTTAGCTCATGCGGTGCTGGCCCAACCCAATCAATATTCGTTAACCGGTAATTTGCTCGGCGATTTTTGTAAGGGTGTTGCTACTGCGCAGTTGCATCCGCTTATTTTAGCCGGACTGTATAATCATCGCGCTGTCGACCGTTTTACTGACCAGCATTATGCGGTGCGCCTGGCCAAGCAGCTGTTTTCACATCAGCGCCGCCGCTTTGCCGGTATTGCGTTGGATGTCTTGTTTGACCACTTTTTAATTAAACACTGGGCACAGTTTTACCCGCAACCTTTTGCCGACTATAAACAACAGTTGTACCTGCGACTGGCCGCAGCAGAGCATCTGATGCCGGCACAAATGGCAGCAACAATGCACAGCGTACGCCGCCATGATTGGTTCAGCAGTTATCAGCAACTGCCGCAGTTAGGTGTAGCCCTGGACCGCATTGCACTGCGGATCCGTTTTGCCAATCAGTTCGCCGGCATGATAGATGAAATCCAGCCGCATTATGCAGCATTGGAACAAAGCTTTTTACAGCTTTACCCTGAACTGCGCCGGCATATTTCAGAGCTGGCGCTGGAAACCTGACGGCTTACTGCTGTGAATGCATGCCTACTTTATTACCTTCACTATCAAGAAACACGCCGATAAAGCCATGCTCGCCAATGCTGGTCTTACCCAGCAGTAACTTGCCACCGGCATGTTCTACCTTCGCCAATAAGGGCGCCACATCAGCACATTCAAAATACACCATGGTGCCTCTGTCGCAAGGTTCATAATCCGGCCCCTGCACTAAAGCCCCGCTGCTGCCTGGCGTACTGTGGTCAAACGGAAACATCGCCATTACATCGGCGCCCATTTCCAACAGATCAAACTCCACAGCAAACACATGGTGGTAAAAATGCCTGGCACGCTGCATATCGCTGACCGGTATTTCAAACCAGGCTACGGGATTAGGGTTAAACATGGTGTTCTCCTTAGCTAAGAGCCAAAAGCGTAGTGCAGCCCGGCACAAGCTGCCAGTTGATCTGTGCCGGTAGCGTAGATTTATTCTGGCTTTTGTTGCGTTAAAAGCCTGCTATTGGCTAGACTAGCGCCCTGTTCGTTTTGATAGCCAAAAATACAGGAGCGCAATAATGGGCGCACAATGGAAAGCCAAACATAAAATGGATGCGGCCAACGCCAAAGGCCGTATTTTCACCAAGCTGGCAAAAGAGATTGCCGTCGCCGCCCGCAATGGTGCCGACCCGGATATGAACGCTAAGCTACGTTCTGCCATAGAGGCAGCCAAAAAAGCCTCTATGCCCAAAGACACACTGGAGCGCGCCATTAAGAAAGGCGCCGGCTTGCTCGATGGCCCGGCAAACTATGAGACCGTAGTATACGAAGGCTTTGCGCCACATCAGGTACCGGTAATTGTAGAATGTTTAACCGACAATAAAAACCGCAGTGCTATGAGCATCCGCCAGTTGTTCCGTAAAGGGCAGTTGGCCACCTCCGGCGCTGTGTCCTGGGATTTTAAACACCTGGGCCAGATTGAAGCCGAGCCACTCAATGCCGATGCCGATGCCGAATTGGCGGCCATTGAAGCCGGCGCGCAGGATTTTGAAGCCGGCGATGATAACGAAGTTGTATTTTTAACTGAAGCGACCGATTTAGACTTGGTGGCCAAAGCCCTGCCGGAATTTGGCTATAACGTATTGACCGCTAAATTAGTATACCGTGCCAATAACCCGGTAGCGCTGGACGATACACAGCGTGCTGAAGTAGAAGCCTTTTTAGATGCCATTGATGCCGATGATGACGTGCAAAACGTCTACGTTGGCTTAGCCGGCTAAGGCATGCTTTAGTTTTAAGCTATTTGCTAAGCTGACACAGCCATCCTGCGGGATGGCTGTGTTGTTTCTGCGCCGGGCTTTAACCAAACAATAAGCGCCAGATACTTACCTTGCGCTGCTGATGGTACTCTTTACGCAGTGCATCGACCTGCTGCAGATGCAGTCTGGCTTGGGTGACATCATCCTGCTCCGCCGCTTGTTTGGCTAACTGCAACTGGGCCAATACCTGTTGCAAGCCTTGCTTAAACTGCTCTGCTTTATCCGCTGCAAAATCAGCGCCGGCAGATTGCTGTGTCAAAATGATCAGCTCATCCAACAACGGCAACAGTTGCTCAGCGCTTTGTGCGTCATAGGCCAGCTTATACTGAAAGGCCATATTTTTCATGGTTTTTTCAAGATCAACCGACGCTGTCACCGATACAGAGTAAAGCAAGCAGCACAGGCTGAAATAAAGGACGCGCATAACAACACCTCAAAATACAACACGGCGGCCATTGTAGCGCAAAAGCGCCGGGCAGGCATATCATAGTACCGCCCGGCTTAAGTGGTAACAGGCTCAGTAGCGGCTGAAGAAGTCCTCTACCTGCGCCATGGCATCATCCCTGTCCAGGCCATAACGTTCCTGAATTATATCGGCCAGCTCATCAAAGTTACCTTTGGTCTGCTCCAACTCATCGTAGCTAACCTTATCCCATTGTAATTTTGCTCTGGCGCGCATTTCGCCCCAGTTGCCTTCATAGTATTTGTAGCCCATGCGATTACTCCTTTGCCTCTAAGTAACACGCTAAAGCCGGTGCCGTTTGCTCAGCGTTACAGCCCGGCCACCTGACAAGCGTCATCTGTCTCGCAACAATATATTTGTCGCGCTACCGCCGTCGGGCTAAGTGTAGCTGTTGCATGCACCAGGCGTGAAAATTATCCTACTGGTCTGACAGCACTTGTCGTTACCGGTTAAACCTGTTGAGATAGCAACGGGAACCCGGATCACAATAAGAGATAAAAACAATGAAGCAAACATTCACCCCTTTCGCCTTTTTCTGCAGCGCGGCTATGCTAAGCGGCTGTGCGGCCACTGCCGGTAACACCGCCTTACAGGCCGGCACCGCGCAACAACTGGCGCAACAATACATTATTATCGACACCCATATTGATGTGCCTTACCGGCTGCATAAAGACTGGGAAGACGTTACGGTGGCGACACAACGCGGTGAGTTCGATTACCCGCGAGCACAAGCCGGCGGCTTAAATGCACCCTTTATGTCTATTTATATCCCGGCCTCTTACGAGCGTAGCGGGGGCGGTTATCAGCTGGCGAATCAGCTGATTGACAGCATGGAAGCGCTGGTGGGCCGCGCACCGGATAAATTTGCCATGGCCTACAGCAGCCAGGATGTGCTCGACCAGTTTGGCAGCGCTAAAGTATCGCTGGCCCTGGGTATGGAAAACGGCACGCCGATAGATGGCAAGCTGGAAAACCTGCAACACTTTTATCAGCGCGGTATTCGCTACATTACGCTGTCGCACTCTGAGAGCAACCATATTGCCGACTCCAGCTACGACTTACGCCGCAGATGGAACGGCTTAAGCCCGTTCGGTAAAGAGCTGGTAGTGGCAATGAATAATATCGGCATGATGATTGATATCTCGCATGTATCAGATGACGCCTTTTACCAGACAGTAGCAATCAGTAAGGTACCGGTTATCGCCTCGCACTCATCACTGCGCAGTTATACCCCGGGTTTTGAGCGCAATATGGATGATGACATGATCAAAGCGCTGGCGAAAAACGGCGGTGTGGTACAAATTAACTTTGGCTCTTCCTTTGTTACCATGATGGCAAACCAATACGGCGCCTTGCGTAAAGCCGCAGCAAAACAGGCTGGCGTAGCCGACGATGACGCTTTTGAGCTGGCGTTTCGCAAAAAACACCCTTACCCGTTTGCTACGTTAGATACGGTACTGGACCATATAGACCATGTGGTAAAACTGGTGGGTATTGATTACGTAGGTATTGGTTCAGACTACGACGGCGTAGGCGATTCACTGCCGGTAGGGCTAAAAGACGTGGCCAGCTATCCGAATTTAATCGACGGCTTGCTGCAACGTGGCTATAGCGAAGCCGATATCGAAAAAATTCTGTCGGGTAATTTATTGCGGGTGTGGCGCCAGGTGGAAGAATATGCGGCGGCACATTCAGCCGGGTAAACATAAGCCTGATAAGTAACAAAACAGCGCGGCCCTGGCCGCGCTGTTTATCGGCAGATCACTGAATAAAGGCTGCCAACAGGCCGATAAGACCGCCAAACACACCGCCCCACACCACCAGCCAGCCCAAATGCTGACGGATCATCTGCTGAATAATGTCTTTTACCAACTCTGGCGTCAGCTCGTTTAAACGCTGCTGCACTATGGTGTCTACCTGAGTACGGATACCTTCGAGCTGTTCGGGTTTATCTAACTGCGCCAACACCAACTGATTAAACTCATCTGTTTGTGATACCTCTGTCAGTGCACTTTTCAGCTTAGCGATAAACGGCTCTTTTAACGGCAATAAGGCTGCACTGCCGCCAAACATACCCAACATAGTGCCAAAAGAGGACTGCTCTACCACTTTTAGTAACGAGTCAAACGCCGGTGATAAATCGCTTTGCTCAATCACCGGAGCAAAATCAAAAGTGGCACTGTGGCTTTGTTGTTTGTCGGCTAAAAAGCGGTCGATATTGTCACTGCTGAAAAACTGCGTCATCACCAACTGGTAAATACCGGCCTTAAACTGCTCAAACCGCGCCGGTATTACGCCGGAGCCATATAACAGCGGCACTTTCTCAAACAGCATATGCACGGCCAGCCAGTTGGTTAATGCACCCGACAAGGCAAATAAACCCACACTCAGCAGCACCGGTTGCTGTAAATACCAACCTGCCAGCGTAATTACTGCGGCAACCCCATTAGTAACAACATTTTTATTCATGCCTGCCTCACCCTGTTAAAACCTAAGCCTTGTTGAACCTAAGCCTTATTGAACCAAAACGTAGTGGCGCCGATTCTAATCAGCTAACCGTCTGCGGGCAAGCTCCGGCTTCAGTCAACGGCCAATTCAGGTTATGCTTGGCAGGTACAAATAAATAAAGAGAACCAGGATGAAAATAGCAGTTGCCTCGGCCAACCCGGCCAAAATCCGCGCGGTCCAGGATGCATTAACACAGGTATTTAGCGGCGAAACACTGCAGTGCAGCGGACAAAGCACCGGGTCCGGCGTGTCAGCCCAGCCGATGACCAGTGAAGAAACCTTACGAGGAGCACTGAACCGGCTGCAGGCAGTTGCAGCTGCCGCGCCGGGTGCAGACTATTATGTTGCGCTGGAAGCCGGCCTGGACGGCGACTGCAGCTTTGCCTGGATCGCTATTTCACATCAGGGCCGTATCAGTAAAACCCGGTCGGCCAGTTTACCGCTGCCGCCTGCTGCACTCATGGCTATACAGCAGGGCGAAGAGCTGGGCGATGTGATGGATCGCATGTTCGCGCAACATAACGTAAAACAACAAGGTGGAGCCATTGCCATGCTAACCAATCATTTGCTGACGCGCTCCGGCGTATATCAGCAAGCGATTATCCTGGCAATGATCCCGTTTATACAGCCGCAGCTGTTTACCCAAGAAGCTTAGTTGTAACCCAGCTCGGCACAATGCGCAGTATCGGCATCACGACGGACAGATTTTGCCGCTCCGGTATCTTCTTCAGTCCATACCAAGCTCAGCGCTTTACGCTCTTGCTGAGTTAAATCAACAGTTTTCTGCTGTTGAAAGAAAAAACGTTGCTGTTGTACATGGCTTTGCTTAACGGCACTCATAACAGACTCCTGCATTAAAAATGGCTGCGGGTCAGTACATGCTTACAGTACAAGAACCGCGAATACAGGTGAAGCTTAAAGCAGGTAAACTGAGCAGTAGCTGAACCCGGCACTAATATCAGCATATTTTGTTAAAAATATTTGCCGGAGCGTCCGGGCTAAGCGGCGCAGACTATGAGTCTGCCGGCGGCGGCAAATAACCCGGCACCGGCAAGCCCGGCGTCCGTGCAAGCTGCATTAATACTGTGGAAAATATTGTATCATCAAGCTTTTAAGACGTTATCCAACCCTACAGGTGAGTTGTTCCAATGTGGCTGAATAAAGAGCTGGTTACCGATTCTGCGCTATACAGCTACCGCAAGACATTATCGAATTCCGGCCCCAGGCATGTGGTGATTGATAATTTATTTGATAGCGCCACTCTGGATGCCATCGTCAAGGTTTTGCAGCAAGATAGTGGCTGGCAAACGCAGAAACACACCTACTCAGCTTTATATGTCGATAACGCTAAATGGCAAAAAACCCGCAAGAAAAACCGTTTTGTACAGCGGGATGCCTGGCAGCGCCCTGCGCCGGAAGCCGGCAGCAATATTGCACTGGAATTTTTGGCGTTTTTACGCGGGGATGAGTTTATGTCCTTGTTATCACGCATCTTTAAGGTGCAATTAACCGATATCAACGTGGCTAAGCCCGATATTAACAGCAATTATTTTCGCTTGGGTGCCACCGACTTTGTTAATCAACATGCTGACGACTCGCCGGGCAGAGAGGTATGCATGCTGTTGTATTTAAATAAAGACTGGCATCAGGGGGGCGGCGGTGAACTGGTTTTTACGGGAGTGGATGATAAACCGGTCAATATCGCGCCGTTATATAACCGCTGCGTGCTGTTCGATCCCTCTTCACCAGGCTCTGAACACTTTGTAAAACCAGTGACAAGCGAAAATACACAGCGATATCGTTACAACGTCACCAGTTGGTATTGGTCTGAGTAGAGAGGGATTATTCCGGGCTTCCTGCCCTCCACCCCTTCAGGGCCGCACTTAAGTGCGTTCCAATTCTCTCCCGGAGAATTGGTCGAACTCAGGGTTCGAACCAAGACCTCGCTCACCGCGTTAAAATAAAAAACCCGAGCTTTTGGCCGAGAGAGGGATTATTCCGGGCTTCCTGCCCTCCACCCCTTTGGGGCCGCACTAAAGTGCGTTCCAACTTGTTCCTGACAAGTTGGTCGAACTCAGGGTTCGAACCAAATCCTCGATCTCTGCCGCGTTAAAACAAAAACCCCGAGCTTTTGGCTCGGGGTTTTTGTTTTAATCTGGCGGAGAGAGAGGGATTCGAACCCTCGTTAGGGGTTAACCTAAACACACTTTCCAGGCGTGCGCCTTCAGCCACTCAGCCATCTCTCCGGAACTTGCGTTGCAAGCGCGGCTATACTAGGGAAATTCGTGCCGTGCTGCAACTGTTATATGTGATTGTGCTTTGCTTCCGGCTGATTTTTATACATATCAGCCGAAAAGCAGATCAAGCGTTGCCTTTTACCTGCCTTTTCAGCTCTTTTGCAAAGTTCAGCATGCGGTTAAGTGGTACTAAGGCTTTTTCACGCTGCGACGCATCGACAAAGATCTCATGGCCGTTAGTGTCCGTCAGGGCCGCCTCAATCGCTTTTAAGCCGTTCATTGCCATCCAGGGGCAATGGGCGCAGCTTCTGCACGTGGCGCCGTTACCGCCGGTTGGAGCTTCAATAAAGCTCTTATGCGGCATCTGCTGCTGCATCTTGTAAAAGATGCCCTTGTCGGTAGCGACAATAAAGGTGTTGTTAGGCAGCGTTTGGCTGGCTTTAATCAGCTGGCTGGTAGAGCCTACCGCGTCGGCCAACTGTACTACGCTGTCCGGTGACTCGGGGTGAACCAGCACGGCTGCATCGGGGTACTGCTTTTTCAGCTCAATTAAGGCTTTGGCCTTAAACTCGTCGTGTACGATACAGGCTGCGTTCCACAGCAGCATGTCAGCGCCGGTTTGCTTTTGCACCCAGGCGCCCAGGTGTTTATCCGGGCCCCAAAGAATCTTTTTGCCCTGGCTGTCTAAATAATCCACCACATCCAGCGCAATGGATGAGGTAACCACCCAGTCGGCGCGGGCTTTTACCGCAGCAGAGGTATTGGCATACACCACCACTACGCGATCCGGGTGCGCATCACAAAACGCCGAGAACGGCTCTGCCGGGCAGCCTAAATCTAACGAGCAGGTGGCTTCCAGCGTGGGCATTAATACGGTTTTGTTTGGCGTAAGAATTTTCGCGGTTTCGCCCATAAACTTTACCCCGGCGACAATCAGTGTTTTTGCCGGGTGTTCATTGCCAAAACGGGCCATTTCTAAAGAGTCTGACACGCAGCCGCCGGTTTCTTCGGCCAGCGCCTGAATTTCCGGATCGGTATAGTAATGCGCTACCAGCACAGCGTCTTTTTGCTGTAACAGCGTTTTGATACGGTCTTTGTAGGCTTGCTTTTCGTCACTGCTAAGTGGCAGTGGCTTTTTCGGAAAGGCAAAGTCTTGCTCTGTGAAATACAACGTCTGTTCCATAGGGCTTACCTGCTGGCATTAAAGGGCGGCTATTATAGCGCTGCGAATTGAGAAAATACAGTATGGCGGCATGGTGGGTCGTGCTGGATTCGAACCAGCGACCAATTGATTAAAAGTCAACTGCTCTACCAACTGAGCTAACGACCCATGCAGGAAAAATGAAGAAAGTGGTGGGTCATGATGGATTCGAACCATCGACCAACGGATTAAAAGTCCGCTGCTCTACCAGCTGAGCTAATGACCCAAACAGGGCTATCGAAATGGTGGGTCATGATGAATTCGAATCATCGACCAACGGATTAAAAGTCCGCTGCTCTACCAGCTGAGCTAATGACCCATTTCGATATCAAAGTTTGCGCGATTTGGTGGGTCGTGCTGGATTCGAACCAGCGACCAATTGATTAAAAGTCAACTGCTCTACCAACTGAGCTAACGACCCTAACCGCGGACGCATATCTTACTGATTTACGGCTTTTGTGCAACCAAAAAGTGTTAAAAAGCACGCGGATGTAGTCTGATTGCTCAAAATGCCAGCGTTATCCGGCGTTATACAGGAAGAAAAAACCCGGCCTGAGCCGGGTGGGATTATTTCAGCGCATTAATTCTGTCTTGCGCCAGCTTAGCTGATGTCGCCGTTGAGTGCTTGTCAACTAACTGTCGGTAAAACCGCAGTGCTGCGTCTTTGTTGTTCTCGCGCTCGGCCACCTGGCCTAATTTCAGCAAGGCGTCGGCAACTTTATTGGACTGGGGAAAATTATTCACTACCCGCTCAAAATGCGTTTTTGCTTTAGCCAGCTCGTTGTTGTTAAACAACAACTGCCCCAGCCAATAATGCGCATTAGGTGCATAGCCTGAGTTAGGGTAAGTGCGGATAAAGTTCTCGAACTCCGGTATTGCTGCATCATAGCGCCGATCTTTCAGCACCATATTGACCGCTTTATCGTAGGCGTCATTCTCTGACAGATCAGAAGAATACGCCGCTGTGTTACTGCTGTCAGGTTGAACCACAGGTATAGTAGCAGGCGCAGCCTGTATTGCACTTACCCGACGGTCAATTTCCTGGTACAAATCACGCTGACGCTGCAGAATCTCGTTCAACTGGTGAGCATGGGTTTCAGTAACGCCACGCAACTCGCTGACTTCGTCCAACAGCAACTGTAATTGCTGAGCCATCCGCATTTGTGCGTCGGAACGGGCTTCTACAATGCGCTCCAACGTCGCCAAACGTTGCTCTATCGAGCCGGCGGGCTGGCTTTGTACAGCAGTAGCAGCAGGCCGGTTACGATTAATATCGGTAACCGGTGCCGGATTAGCCATAACACCGGTATGCACCAGCGTTATGGCTGCTAACAGAGAGTATTTAACTGTCATGCGTATCAATATAGTAATGAGTCAGGATTAATAGACTAACACCGCACGACGGTTTTTAGCAAAGCCTGCTTCAGTACGTGACATATCTACCGGCTTTTCTTCACCGTAACTTACAGTAGAAATTTGACCGGCAGACACGCCCAGGTTTTGCAAGTACTGTACTACGGCCTGAGCACGACGCTCGCCCAGCGCGATGTTGTATTCCGGCGTGCCGCGCTCATCTGAGTGGCCTTCAACGGTTACACGTACGCTTGGGTTAGCGGTTAAAAACGCACCGTGTGCTTGCAGAGTTTCTACAAACTCAGGGCGAACTGTGGCTTTGTCGAAGTCAAAGTAAATAGTGTTTTCCTGACGCAGTGCATCCAATTTCTGACGCATTTGCTCAGCAGGGCTTACTACTTGCTCAACCGTTTCAACCTGCACCGTTTCTACCGGCTGAGTTGTTTGGCTGCGGTCTGCATCAGACTGGCCGGTAGATGAAGTAGAGCTACAAGCAGCCATGGTCAGCACTGGTAATGCGATCAGTAAACCTTTTAACACTTTATTTAATTTCATGATGTTGTCCTTAGTATTTAAATGTAATAACTCTTTTGCTTTTTATAAAAAAGGCGACCAGGCCGGCGATTTTACTTGTCCTTCCACCGCCGGCAGCCGTGCTTTAAAACGACCATCCATAGAAACCAGTGCTAACACCTGCGAAGAACCGTGCATGGTGCTGTATATAATCATTGAACCGTTTGGCGCCACACTGGGTGACTCATCCAAATTGGTTTTGGTCAGTACTTGCAAAAACCGGGTTTGACGATCCATTTTTGCAATATGGTACTGGCCACGGGTGCGATTCACCATGACTACCGAACTACCGTCCGGAGTATAGGAACCGGCCAAATTCATTTCACCTTCAAAGGTTAAGCGTCTGGTCGTACCCGTTAACAAATTTACGCTATAAAGTTGTGGATTGCCACCTCGCTCCGAACTAAATAACAGCTCTTTGCCATCAGGAGACCACGCAGGCTCGGTATCTATAGCCCTGTGATTGGTAACCCTGGTCAGCGCTTTAGTAGCAATATCCATGGTATAAATTTCAGTGTTACCATCTTTAGATAACACCATGGCCATGCGCTTACCGTCCGGTGACCAAACCGGCGCGCCATTAATACCGGGTGTGCTACTTAACATAGTGCGACGTCCGGTGTAGATATCCTGAATATAAATTTGTGACTGGCGCTTTTCAAAAGTGACATACGCCAGCTTAGTACCGTCCGGAGACCAGTTAGGTGACATTAACGGCTCTTTCGAGCGCAGCAGCACCTGCTCGTTTGCACCGTCATAATCGGCTACCACCAGTTGAAACGGAAATTCAACCTGGCGGTTTACCAACACATAGGCAATTTTTGTTAAAAAAGCACCGCGCTCACCGGTCAGCTTTTCATACACAATATCGCTGATGCGATGCGCATACTGGCGAAACTGGCTGCCGTTAATGGTGGTTTCACGGCTGTCGAGTATATGTTCTGCACTGCCGGTTAAGCGTCCGGCATTCAGCGACTGACGGCCGGCTGCATTACCACCTTTTAATACATCAATTAACTCGAAACTTACGGTATAACGATCAATACCCACTTCGGTGATCTGGCCGATAACGATAGCCTCTACGCCCTCGCGTGACCAGGCGGCGTAATCAATTTGCGCAGCACTTTGCGGCCGTTGTGGCATTTTAATGCTGGCCAGCGGGCTGAATTTACCGCTACGCATTAAATCAGCGCCAATAATTTCATCCAGGCGTTGATTAGGCAAAGTGGCACCTTTAAACGTAAACGGCAGGATGGCTATCGGCCTGGCCGAGTCAATACCTTCAGTAATGACAATCTCCAATGACGCCTTTGCCTGAGCACTTAGCATCATTACGGTAACCAACACAGCATTTCGGATAAATTTATACATAATTAAAGTTCTGGACTCACCGTTAAGTTAATATCTTTCAACTGGTTATACACATCCGGGTCTTGTGACACCGGTAAGGTTCCGGCACGGTTCACGGCACGGACTGTCGCATCACATACGGCTTTATCGCCGTTAATCACGCTAACGCTGGTAACAAAGCCACTACTGGCCAGCCGCACATTAATGCGGCACGATTTACCGCGCATGCCTTCATCCACCAACAAATTGCGTTGAATAGCATCTCTGATCAATGCCGTATAACGTTGTACTTCTGTTGCAGCTTGCCGGGCTCTGGCCGCTGAGCGGGCCTGCGCCTCTTTTGCCAGTTGCTCCTGCATGGCGCGCTCCTGCTCGGCTTTTTGCTTTGCTTCAGCAGCCTGGCGTGCGCGTTCTGCTGCGGCCTTTTCGGCAGCTTCCTGTTCTGCTTTACGTTTTTGCTCTGCTGCTTTGGCAGCATCTTCCGCTTTTTTGCGTTCCTGCTCTTTTACCAGCCGGGCTTGTTCAGCTTCGCGCGCTTTGGCATTTTCCTGTTCCTGACGCTTTTTCGCCTCAGCTGCCGCAGCCCGGGCTTTAACCGCTTCAGCATCAGCCTGACGCTTTTCTTCTGCTACCCGTTTTAACCGCGCTTCTTCAGCGGTACGGTTGTTCTCAGCCTGCTGCGCACGCCGCTCTAAATCGCGGATACGTTTTTCTTCCGCAGCTTTGGCCGCATCACGTTCTTGTTGCATCTGCTGTACGCGGGCATTCAACTGCTGTTGATCCACTGCAACGGCTTCGACCGGTGCCTTACCTTCCGACTCCAACGTAACCGAGACCATTTCCGGCTTACTGGAAAAGTCGGCACTAAACACCAGCGCGACGACTATCGCCAAATGTAAACCCAGCGATTTTGCCAATGGCGGATCAATCGCAACAGCCATACTAGTTTGCATCCACGTTATCGGTCATTAAGCCTACAGCAGGTGCGCCTGCTGTCTTTAATACATTAATTAACCGGATCACGGCGTCATAACTTACTTTACGGTCACCTTTTACAATGACCTGGGTACCGGGTTCAATCGTCAACCAACCGGCGACTTCAACCGTTAGCTCAGCGGCAGTAAAAGGTCCCTGCTGCTTGCCGTCTTTTTCAAAATAATACAGGCCGTCTTGATCCACCGTTGCTACCAACGGTGTTTTACCGTCCTGCATTTGTTTAATCGGTTCGGCGGCAGATTTTGGCAACTCTACCTTTACACCCTGGGTAATCAGCGGCGTAGTCACCATAAAAATCACCAACAGCACCAACATAACATCGATATAAGGCACCACGTTAATTTCGGCCTTTAAACGACGCTTCTTTCTAACGTACATCAGGCTGCCTCTCCACCGTTTGATACGGCCTGGCGATGCAGAATATTGGCGAACTCTTCGACAAAGTTAGCATAACTGCTTTCGAGCATTTCTACCTGATGCGAAAACTTGTTGTAGGCAATAACCGCCGGAATCGCGGCAAACAAACCGATAGCTGTCGCAATCAACGCCTCTGCAATGCCGGGGGCAACCATCGCCAGCGACGCCTGCTCTACCGCCCCTAAAGCGATAAAAGAATTCATAATACCCCACACGGTGCCAAATAAGCCGATATATGGGCTGATAGAACCAACGGTGGCTAAAAACGGCAAGTGCATTTCCAGCCGCTCTACTTCACGCGACAAGCCAACCCGCATCGCACGCTGGGTACCTTCCATTACCGCAGCCGGCTGGCGGCTGTTGGTCTTGTGTAAACGGGCAAATTCTTTAAAACCGGCCTTGAACAAGGCTTCCAGGCCATTGTTGGCGGCACGGGCACTAATCTCGTTATACAGTTTGGATAAATCGACGCCGGACCAAAAGCGGTCTTCGAACTTCTTTGCGTCTACTACCGCTTCGCTTAATGCCTTGCGGCGGCGAAAAATCATGGTCCAGGACATTACTGACATACCCAATAAAATCAGCATTACCAGCTGCACCACAAAGCTTGCTTCAATTAACAAGCCTAAAATAGAAATTTCACCTGCCACGCGTTAATACCTCTGTCACTTCTGCCGGAATAGCCCGGGCTTTCATCTGCTGTAGTGAAATACAGGCGACTTTAATCTGAGCTGAACAAACCAGTTGTTCAGCGCTATTGTAAATTTTTTGCTCAAAAACCATACTAGCTTGCTTTAAGGTACTGATTTGACTATGTACCGTCAATAATTCATTAAATTTAGCCGGCTTTTTATTGTCCATTAAAACCTGAGCAACAACAAAAGCGATGTTTTTTGACAACAATAAATCTTGTTCAATACCCAGGGCGCGCAACCATTCGGTGCGCGCGCGCTCAAAAAACTTCAAATAATTTGCGTAGTATACTATTCCGCCGGCATCGGTATCTTCGTAGTACACGCGCACCGGGAATATAAAGACTGTATCAGACATGAATTTCGCTTTAATTGGTGTCTATGATAAGTAAGCCTGAGCACGAACTCAATCGCCTTAGCACGCTAAAAGCAACTATATTTTTCTTTGCCGGCTACTTGTATTTTTTTATTGTTTCTGTTGACCCATGCAGTACGATAAAGTTCCGCTATCGTCGCATTTGCGACCAGCGGTCAACCAAGTACGACCAACGCATTTAAGATTATCAATAGTAATAAAAAAGTAATGCTGCTTATAATGCACATTCTAGCTTAACCCTGCATGAACACTGACTATTACTGCCGTTACACTACAGCATTGCTTATAGTTTAGGCAAACTCACAAGCTCAATGCATTAGTTTTTTTTATGCTTAAGCTGCAATTTTTCTCGTTTGAAGTAATTACTCAGGATCTCTATTATACGCAGGTGTTCTGAGCTAGCGCAAAAGTGCGGTAAGAGGGTTACCAAACTTTAGTGAAGATCATCTGGTAATAAGATTTGTGTGTTTTACCAAATTTTATTGCTGTTTCAACATGTTCCCTGGATTTTTTTGAAGCACTCCTTCAATTTGTAGCCCGCTCCCTGAGCGGGCTTTTTTTTACTCTGTTTTGGGTAAGTCAAAGCCAAAGTGTTGGTACGCCCGTGGCGAGGCAATACGGCCGCGCGGCGTACGCTGAATAAAACCCTGCTGAATTAAAAACGGTTCTATCACATCTTCAATAGTATCTTTCTCTTCACCGATGGCGGCGGCTAAATTATCCAAGCCCACCGGGCCGCCCATAAACTTTTCAATAATGGCCAAAATAAGTTTGCGGTCCATATAGTCAAAGCCTTCGGCATCCACATCGACCATCAGCAGCGCCTGCGATGCAATCTCTACTGTTACCTCGCCATTGGCTTTAACCTGGGCATAATCACGGACACGGCGCAGTAAGCGGTTGGCAATACGTGGGGTGCCGCGTGAGCGTCTGGCAATTTCAGCCGCACCGGCTTCATCTAACACTAAATTAAGAAAATGCGCCGAGCGCAGAATGATCTGCGTTAACTCTGACACTTTATAAAACTCCAGCCGCTGCACTATGCCAAAGCGATCGCGTAGCGGTGAGGTTAAGGCTCCGGCACGGGTAGTCGCGCCAACCAAGGTAAACGGCGGTAAATCCAGTTTTATAGAGCGCGCCGCGGGGCCCTCGCCTATCATGATATCGAGCTGATAGTCTTCCATCGCCGGATAGAGAATCTCTTCCACTACCGGGCTTAAGCGGTGGATCTCATCAATAAACAGCACATCGTTTGGCTCAAGGTTGGTCAGTAGCGCCGCTAAGTCACCGGCTTTTTCCAACACCGGGCCGGAGGTGGTTTTAATATTCACGCCCATTTCGTTGGCAACTATCATCGCCAGCGTGGTTTTACCTAAACCCGGCGGGCCAAATATCAGCAGGTGGTCCAGCGGATCGCCTCTGCCGCGGGCGGCCTCAATAAAAATCGCCATTTGCTGGCAGACATGCTCTTGCCCGGTGTAATCGGCCAGGGTTTTCGGCCTTATCGCCCGGTCAATGACCTCGTCTTCACGGGTGGCACTGGTTTGAATTAAACGATCAGCTTCTATCATGGTTTACATCATGCTCCGCAGTGCCGCTTTAATCAGCTGCTCACTGCTCATGCCGCTTTGTTTTACCTTTTGCACAGCTTTATCGGCCTGTAATTGGCTGTATCCCAGCGAAACCAGCGCGCTGGCGGCATCTTGCTCAGCACTTTGCTCCGGGCTGAAAATCGCCTCATCATCTTGCAACACCAAACCATCGGTAACCGGTGTGTTCGGCGCTATGCCCCAGTCTTTTAAGCGGTCGCGCATTTCTACCACTAAGCGCTCAGCGGTTTTTTTGCCCACACCAGGTAATTTCACCAAAGTGCTGACATCATCCAACTGTACACAACGGACGAATTGCTGTGCTGTCATGCCGGATAAAATGGTCAGGGCCAGCTTGGGGCCAACACCGTTGGCTTTAATAAGTTGACGAAACAGCGCACGCTCGGCCTGATTAACAAAGCCGTATAGCAGTTGCGCATCTTCGCGTACAACAAAATGGGTATAAATAGTGGCTTCAACGCCGGTAGCCGGCAGCTGATAAAAACTGGTCAGCGGCAGCTGTACTTCATAGCCGACACCGGCCACTTCTATTAATAGATCCGGCGCCTGCTTTTCCAGCAGAATACCGCGTAAACGTCCAATCATAAGGTCTGCTTATAGAATAAGGTAATAAATCCGCTTAGCGTAACCGGCCGCGCACGGTTTTGCGCGCCTGACCGGCCAAACTGATTAAACTCTGCTGAGTATGCCCATGACACAGGGCGACTGCAAGCGCATCGGCGGCGTCGGCCTGGGGGTTGGCCGGTAACTTTAACAAGGTGCGCACCATATGCTGTACCTGAGCTTTATCGGCCGCGCCGGTGCCCACTACCGACTGTTTGACCTGGCGCGCCGAGTATTCATATACCTCAAGCCCGGCATGTTTGGCGGCAACTATGGCGGCGCCACGCGCCTGGCCCAGTTTTAACGCCGAGTCAGCATTACGCGCCATAAACACCTGCTCAATGGCAAAGATGGTTGGCTTAGTCTGAGTGATAATTTCACTGACGCCATTGAAAATATCCAGTAAGCGCTCGGGTAGTAAATCAGTGGTAGTCAGGCGGATACAGCCGCTGGCGACGTACTCAAACTTCATGCCCACCTGGCGTACTACACCATAGCCGGTTAAGCGGCTGCCAGGGTCAATGCCCAAAATAATGTTCACGTTAACTGCACGCTTAACCGTGCTCTGCCATCAGCTCGTCACTGATATCGGCATTGTGATACACATTTTGCACATCATCTGAATCTTCCAGCTGATCGAGCAGTTTAAAAAAGGCGCTGACATGATCGGCATCAACTTCAGCGCGGGTAGACGGCACTAAAGTAACTTCACTGTTATCCGGCACAAACCCAGCCGCCACCAGCGCATCTTTAACATCGTTAAACTGCTCTGGTACGGTAAATACCTCAAAGCTGCCATCATCATGTGCAACAACATCCTCAGCACCGGCTTCCAGTGCCGCTTCCATCAAAGCATCTTCATTAACGCCCGGAGCAAAAATCAATACGCCACGACGGGTAAACAAGTAGGCCACAGAGCCACTGGTACCCAGGCTGCCACCGGCTTTGGTAAACGCATGGCGTACGTCGGCCACGGTGCGCTTATGGTTGTCAGTCATGGTTTCAACAATTACGGCTACGCCGTTCGGGCCATAGCCTTCGTATACCAGCTCTTCGTAGTTTTCCCCCTCGCTGGCACCGGCACCGCGTTTAATGGCGCGATCGATGGTGTCACGGGTCATATTTTCTGACAGCGCTTTGTCCACCGCCAAACGCAGCCGCGGGTTGGCAGTAACATCAGGGTTTAAGCGGGCAGCGACGGTGAGCTCGCGGATAATCTTGGTGAAAATTTTATTCTTTTTCGCATCCTGACGGGCTTTGCGATGCTTCATGTTCGCCCATTTACTATGGCCGGCCATCAGTTACTCCTTAGTTGTGGCAGCAAGATTGCTGCCACGGTATTGCAGGTAAAAATAGTACAACTTATTCTGCTTTAGCTACCACAGCGATGCCCAGCTCAGCCAGTTGTGCCGGGTTAGCGGCGCCCGGGGCATCAGTCAACGGACAAGCAGCAGTGGCGGTTTTCGGGAACGCCATCACATCACGTATGGAGGTGGCGCCTGTCATTAACATTACCAGACGATCCAGGCCGAAAGCCAAACCAGCGTGCGGCGGCGTACCGTATTTTAACGCTTCCAGTAAGAAACCAAACTTCTCTGCCGCCTCTTCATCGCTGATCCCCAACAGGGTAAATACCTTAGCCTGCACATCTGCACTGTGAATACGCACAGAGCCACCACCCAATTCGGTGCCGTTTAACACCATATCGTAGGCATTAGACAACAGTTTGCCCAGTTCAAGCTCGCTATTGGCGGTGTTTAAAAATGCGGCCGTATCCAGCGGTGAGGTAAAGGGGTGATGCACAGCGGAGAAGCTGCCGTCGTCGTTTTCTTCAAACATCGGGAAGTCTACTACCCACAGTGGTTTCCAGCCAGGCTGAGTAATGCCTAAGTCTTCACCCAGCTTTAAGCGCAGCGCGCCCATGGCTTCACAGACCACTTTGTAGCTATCGGCACCGAAGAAAATTAAATCGCCGTTGGCGGCAGCGGTACGCGTAATAATAGTGGCAATAATGTCCGGCGTTAAAAACTTCGCTACCGGCGATTGCACGCCATCCGCGCCTGCGGCAATATCATTGACCTTCATCCAGGCTAAGCCTTTGGCACCGTAAATGCCGACAAAGCTGGTGTAGTTATCGATATCTTTACGCGATACTTTCTCGGCAGCACCCGGTACTTTCAGCGCCACTACCCGACCTTTGGCATCGTTGGCCGGGCCGGAGAATACTTTAAATTCAACGTCTTTGAGCAAATCGGCGACATCAACAAACTGCATCGGGTTACGCAGATCCGGTTTGTCTGAGCCATACAAACGCATTGCTTCCCAGTATTGCATGCGTGGCATTTTGCCTAAATCGACACCCAGCAACTGGTTAAACATTTGTTGCACCATCTGCTCGGTCACTTGCATGACCTGCTCTGCGCTCATAAAAGAGGTTTCAATATCGATCTGGGTAAATTCCGGCTGGCGATCAGCACGTAAATCTTCGTCACGGAAGCATTTTACTATTTGGTAGTAGCGGTCCAGGCCCGACATCATCAGCAATTGCTTAAACAGCTGCGGCGATTGCGGCAGGGCAAAAAACTCGCCTTTGTGGGTGCGGCTTGGCACTAAATAATCGCGCGCGCCTTCGGGCGTAGCTTTAGTTAAAATGGGCGTTTCGACATCCATAAAACCATGGCTGTCCATAAAGTTACGCACAAAGCTGGTGACTTTAGCGCGAAACTTTAACCGCTCGCTCATCAGCGGCCGGCGCAGGTCAAGGTAACGGTACTTTAAGCGCTGCTCTTCACTGTTGTTTTGGTTAGAATCCAGCGGCAAAGGTGCGGCTTTATTGAGGATAATCAGTTCGCTGGCGTACACTTCTACTGCGCCGGTAGCCATATCCTTATTAATCTGAGAATCCGGCCGTGCCCGCACCTGGCCTTTGATTTGGATGCAGAATTCATTGCGCAGTGTATAGGCAACGTCAAACAGGTCTTTTAAATCCGGATCGCAGACCACCTGCACCATGCCTTCACGGTCACGCAAGTCTAAGAAAATCAAACCACCCAGATCGCGGCGCCGGTTAACCCAGCCGCATAAAGACACTTGTTGCCCAACATGTTGTGCGGTTAATAAACCGCAATAATGGCTACGCATTAAACCTTCCTTCTACCTTGCTAATCAGCGGCACTAAAATGACGGCTAATTATATAGAAATGACGCCTAATGTCACTGCCCGCTTACGAAAACACCGCCCTGGAAAAGCAGTACTGGTTTTTACCCTGCTGTTTAATACGATACATCAGGCTGTCGGCCACTTTCAGCAGTTTAGCGCTGTCGGTACCGTCGTCCGGATAGATGGCAATACCAATACTGGCCCCCACCTGCACCGTACCTACTGATAAGGTTACCGGTTGCGCGAACTGATGCAGAATTTTGCCGGCCACTATGGCGGCATCATCGCGGCTTAACAGCCCGGTTAATAAAATAACGAACTCATCCCCGCCAAACCTGGCTACAGTATCACTTTTCCGCACCGTGGCGCTGAGTTGCTGCGCCAACTTCAATAACAACTCGTCACCGGCGTCATGGCCGTGGGCGTCGTTTACTTCTTTAAAGCCGTCTAAATCAATAAACAACAATGCCATAATTTCATTGTGCCTGGCATGTTGCAGCAGCGCTTGCTCAATCCGTTCTTTAATTAAACTGCGGTTGGGTAGTTTCGTCAGGTCATCATGTGTGGCCATAAAGCGCATTTTCTGCTCAGCCTGACGGCGCAGCTTAACTTCGCGTCTTAGTGAGACATTCCAAATGATAAAAAACGCCAGCAACGCCAGCACGGCACCACCGATTTGCCATAACATCCTGACAAACTGCTCGTTGTTAATGCCTTGGGTAACCTGAAAATCAAACCATTTCTGGTACAGTTGTTTGCGCTCGGTCTGGCCGATACTGCGCAAGCCCTTGTTCAACATGGTCACCAGCGGTTGGTAGTCGCTGCGTACGCCAATCAGAGAAGGGTATGCCGGTAAGCCGTCAATAAGCTGAATACGCAAATTAATATAGCCTGTTTGGCGCAACAGTTGGCTGGCGGCCTCTACCGAGTCCAGCAGATAATCAACCTCCCCCTGCTGCAGCAACACCAGGCCGCGGCGCACATTGTCTACCAGCACGACTTCACTTTGCGGCAGGGCTTCGGCACTGTGCTGCGCCAGTTGATAATCTTTCATAATGGCGATACGTTTGCCGGCAAGTCCCGCTGCGCTGCTGATGTCACTGTCACTCAACCGGCTGACAACAGCCCATTGCATAGACCAAAATTCATCGGTAAAGGCCGCATATTCGCGCCGCTCTGCGACATCAGACAAACTTGCGACCATGTCAATGTTGCGTTGCTGTAAATCTGCCAGCATCTGTTCAAACCGGCTGTAGCGTTGAATATCAAAACTGATACCTGTGCGCTGGCTAAGTAAATGCAAGATATCTACCGTTACCCCAGCAAAGTTGCCATCTTCATCAACAAACTCCATCGGAGCCCAGTTCTCCAGCATGCCCACGCGGATCGGGTTGTGCTGCGCCAGCCAGCTTTGCTCTGCATTGGTTAACGGTATATTGTTGCGAAATAAGCTGAAATAATGCTGGTTGGGGTTGCTTAACCAATGTGCTTCAATTTGTTCAAGTTCGGTCAGACTAAGTAAATTAAAGCCGTGGCGTATCTGCTCTTTTAATTCCGGCCGGTCAGCTCTAATTAAGCTGTACAACGGTGCTTTAACCTGACTATCCGGCAATGACGTAAAGTAATCCCAGATATTTAACTGCTGTAAGCGCAGCCCAATAATGGCTGAGGCGCCATAAAAGCCGGCCAAATGGCCGCTCTGCACCGCCGCAACCATATCGTTGAGTGCGCTGTAACGCTCAAACTCAATGTTCGGATAGCGCCGTTGCAGCTCTTCAAGATAGGTAGCGTTGCGAAATAAACCGACACGGCGGCCGCTGACATCTGCCATGCTATGAATGTTAGTTTGCCGCGGATAGTAAAATTCTGAGTTAAAACTATACAGGTGGTATGCCTTGTCCAGCCCGACGGGTAAATCGCTGACATCCGGAAAAGCCACCAGTGCATCAATACGGCTCTTTTGCAGGCTGGTGAGTAAGTTTACTGAGGTATCAGGTACAAACGCCACTTTAATACCGCTTTTTTCTGACCACTGCCGCCATAAGTCAACCAGCAGGCCCTGCGCCTGGCCCTGAGCAGATACATGCATATAAGGCTGATTGTCTATCGGCACACCGAGGATCAGGGTGTCATCATCAGCCGCGCCGCCCAACCAGCGCCGTTCCAGCTTATCAAGATAATCACGGGCAATGCCCTGAGTCAGGGCAGTTAGTTGCTGCGCCAGGGCAACATTGTTATTCACAGCATAATTTAAATCGATTTTGCGCAGCGGCATCTTGCGATACAGCGGAAATTGGCGTTGCAACTCATCATAACGTGCATAACGCGGCGGTAACCTGTCCAGGCCGCTAATGGCTTTTATATCGCCTGCCAGGGCGGCATCATACATCGCCGTCACATTGGGGTAATACTTTAACACTGCCTCCGGCACCAGGGCGGCTACGGTATCAACATGGCTGGATTTATCTACCACGCCGATAGCATAAGCTTTTAGCTCCGCTAACGCGCTGACAGGAGGCATATCACGCTGAATAAACACATTACTGTAAATATCAATACCGGTATCACCCAGTTGGTACTGCTGCTCACGTTCAGCGGTGTAAGCAATACCGCCATGCACATGCACGGCATCGCTTTGCAACAATGTAATAGTTTGCGGCCAATTAGCGCCGACAAACTGCAGTTGCACGCCGCCAAGCCGGCCCACTTCTTGCCAATAGTCTATTACCAGCCCGGCAAGCTGGCCCTGCTCGTCTGTGTACATATAGGGGTAAGTGTCATCACTCACGGCAACCCGCAATGGATCCGGTAATGCTGCGCTGGCACTGCTGAGCGAAAAACACAGATAAATCAGGCAAATAATAGTTCTGGCTGTCATTATGTTATGCTTTGCGAACCGATACATTTAGTTTTACGCTGCCACTGCAACAAGGTCAAGCTGCCAATGTTATATCTTGGGTGCCCGGTATGGGCCAATCCGAAATGGAAAAATGCACTGTTTTCGGCTGATGCGAAAAGTGCTGAGTATTTGCCGCAATACAGCCGGTTTTTTAACTCCGCAGAGGGTAACACCACCTTCTATGCGGATCCGTCAGCTGACACCTTGCAGCGTTGGCGGCAAGATACGTCGGAGCAGTTTCGTTTTATGTTAAAAGTGCCGCAGCGCATCAGCCATCAGGGCGGCGCAGACAATCTGCTGCAATTGCAAGACTGGCTTAAACGCATGTTGTCACTTGGGCAAAAACTGGCTCTGGTGCATCTGCAACTACCCGCCCGCACCGGTCCGGCCGAGTTTAGCTACATCAGCACCCTGGTTGAACAGATTAGCCAGCAGTGCCGCTGTGCACTGGAAGTGCGGCATCCGGCTTTTTTTGACAAAGGCCAATATGAAATTCAACTACACAAGATGTTGCAACATTATGGCGCTGAGCGCGTGGTTATTGACAGCAGGGCCTTATTTTCAGTACCGGCAACTACTCAGGCATTAACAGATGCCCAGGCAAAAAAACCACGCGTGCCGGTGCATGCGATAAGTTTCAGTCAAACACCGGTGCTGCGTTTTATCGGTACCGATGATATGGCGCTAAACCGGCAGTTTTATCAGCCGTGGTTAACCAAAGTGCAGCAATGGTTGGATGAAGGCAAAAGCCCGTTTTGTTTTTTTCACACCCCGGATAATCATTTAGCGCCGCAGTTATGCCGCCGGTTTGCACAGGACTTAGCCTATGCTCACAGCTGCCTGGCACCCTGGCCTGGCGAGCAGCAATTCAGCTTGCTGTAGTTTTGCGGTATTTAAGGTAAAATAGCGCTACTTACACTGTTTCCTACCGACAAGTTTTTATGCAAAAAGATGCCATTTTCGCCGAGCCACTGGCTCATATTCAGGATTTTCGTTTTGACGATCAGGTCGCAGATGTCTTCCCCGACATGATCCAGCGCTCGATACCCGGCTATCAAACGATTATTCAAACCATTGGCAAGTTAAGCGGCCGCTTTCAACAAGCTGACAGCAATTACTACGACCTTGGCTGCTCACTCGGCGCCGCCACCCTGGCGATGCGGCGCAATATCAGTGTAGCTAACAGCCGTATTATTGCGGTAGATAACAGCTGCGCCATGGTAGAGCGTTGCGAGCGGCATTTGCAGGCATTTCGCTCTGATATACCGGTTGAAGTAAAACTGGCTGATATTCGTCAGCAGCCGATAGAACAGGCCGCCATAGTGGTAATTAACTTTACCTTGCAGTTTTTACCCAAAGAAGACCGTAATACCCTGATTAACCGCGTGTATCAGGGCTTAAAACCCGGTGGTTTACTGATCCTGTCGGAAAAATTTATCAACAACGACCAGCTGACAAACGACTTGTTGGTGGAGTTACACCACGACTTTAAACGCGCCAATGGCTACAGCGAGCTGGAAATTAGCCAAAAACGCAGCGCGCTGGAAAATGTGATGAAGCCCGACACTCTGCCGGAACACCAACAACGCTTGCAGCAAGCCGGTTTTACCAGCCAAACCTTGTGGTTTCAGTGTTTTAATTTTTGCTCCATGGTCGCCATTAAATAAGGCCACTCTTAGATAAGGTTAGCTATGCTCGATTTCACGCCCTTTTATGCCCAATTGGCCCGCAATAAACTGCACAGCTGGCTGCAAACCTTGCCGGCGCAGCTGGCAGCCTGGAGCAAAGATGCCCTGCATGGCGACTTTAAACAGTGGCAAAAAGTGATCACTAATCTGCCGGCAACAACCCCCACTGCTATTGAGCTGAAAACTGCGGTGCAGTTTGGCCATGCTGATGATATCAGCAGCGGCGAAGCGCAGCAGATCCGTTACTTACTGCAGCAGTTAAAGCCGTGGCGCAAAGGCCCGTTTAATATTCATGGCATTGCTATTGATACCGAGTGGCGCTCTGACTTTAAATGGGACCGGGTACTGCCGCATATTGCTCCGCTGGCAAACCGCACGGTACTGGATGTGGGCTGTGGCAGTGGTTATCACCTGTGGCGTATGCGCGGCGAAGGCGCAGAATTTGTCGTCGGCATTGATCCATCACAACTGTTTTATGCCCAGTTTCAGGCAATTAAACATTTTAACCCCGACCCAAAGGTAAACCTGATCCCGATTGGGATAGACGAGATGCCAGCACTGAAACAGTTTGATACGGTGTTCTCAATGGGCGTATTGTACCACCGCCGTTCGCCGCTGGATTTTCTGCAACAGCTGAAAAACCAACTGCATCCGGGTGGCGAGCTAATCCTGGAAACCCTGGTGGTAGAAGGTGACGAACATACGGTACTGGTGCCGGGCGAGCGTTACGCCAAGATGCGCAATGTCTGGTTTATCCCCAGCGTCACTGCGCTGATACACTGGCTGCAAAGGTTAGGCTTTAGCAATGTACGGCTGGTGGATCTAAACCGCACCGGCTTAGACGAGCAGCGCAAAACCGACTGGATGGAAAACGAAAGTTTAATTGATTTTCTCGATGCAACTGATCATAGTAAAACCATAGAAAGTTATCCGGCGCCGCTTCGGGCGGTGATCGTCGCCAACGTATAACGCCACAAGGAGCGCACGCCCGTTATGCCCTACCGTCCACGTTCAACTCTGGAGCAATGGCGCATTTTGCAAGCGGTGGTCGATGCCGGTGGCTATGCGCAGGCGGCAGAGCTGCTGAACAAAAGCCAGTCATCGCTGAACCATGCCGTAGCGAAATTGCAAACCCAGCTGGGTGTTGAGCTACTGGAAGTACGCGGCCGTAAAGCCTATCTGACCGAAGCCGGTGAAGTCATGCTGCGCCGCTCGCGGCTATTGACGCAGCAAGTGGAGGATTTGGAATTGCTGGCCGCCAACATCGACCAGGGCTGGGAACCGGAAATCCGTATTGCTGTAGAACTGGCCTATCCGCGACGCTTTTTAAATGCCGCCCTGGCGGCATTTTATCCGCTTAGCCGCGGCAGCCGCATTCAGCTTATCGATTGCGTTATTACCGGCACCGCAGAAATGATCCGGCAAAAACGGGCTGACCTGGTTATAGCGGCCTCGGCTGTGATTCCTAAAGGCTATCTGGGTGAACATTTATGCCATACCCGCTTTATTCCGGTGACCGGCACTAATAATCCGTTGGCCACGGCAAGCCATATTGACCAAAATGAGTTGAGCCAACATTTGCAACTGGTGATCCGCGACACCGCACAAAAACCGCAGGAAAATATCGGCTGGCTACGCGCGGAGCAACGCTGGACACTCGATAACTTCTTTGAAGCGATAGAAATTTTGCAACTGGGGTTAGGCTTTTGCTGGTTGCCGGATTTTATGGTGACAGACTATATTGCCCGTGGCACTCTGGTACAACTGAGCCTGAACCAAAGCAGCGAGCGCATGGCAACCATATCGCTGGTAGCGCCCAAAGAAGAAACGCTTGGCCCCGGCAGTAAACAATTACGCCAGTTAATTCTGGCCGCTCATCAAAAATCCTGAGGCAATTATGCAACAACAAGAACTGAATAACTTAATGCAGGCCGCGGCCGCTGACGCGGTAAATTACGCCGCAGAAGAGCACAAATTAACGCTGGATCACAGCATAGACAGCCTGCAGCAAATTGATGTGTTGCTGGCAGAATTACACAGCCGTGAACAAAAGCAGCGGCATTCGGCCGAGGTGGTGTTTACCTTATGTAACATTATCGGCGCTTATATTGGCCAGTTGTTTATCGCTAATGTTGGCGGCCACTGGCAACATGATCAGACTGACAGCGAAGCCCCCTTTGTTTATATACGGCTGAATGACAAAGAATTTCCATTTGCTTCAGTGTGTTACCACAAGTTTACCCGCGACAACAGCATCAGTTTATATGACTACGTAAAGCAGGCAATGGCAAATGCTATGCAGTAAGGCTTTTGTCGGCGGCGTTAAGCAGGTAAAATGCCGCCAATTTTTAGCCTTTCCACTTTCAGTCATTCGAGGATTGCCGTGAGCGAGCAGAAAACATCGTTAAGCTACAAAGACGCCGGAGTTGATATTGACGCAGGTAATGCGTTAGTTGAACGGATTAAAGGCGCAGTCAAACGCACACGTCGCCCTGAAGTTATGGGTGGTTTAGGCGGCTTTGGCGCCCTGTGCCAAATTCCGGCCGGTTATAAAGAGCCGGTGCTGGTATCTGGCACTGACGGTGTAGGCACCAAGCTGCGTCTGGCGATGGATTTAAAACGCCACGACGGCGTGGGCATTGATCTGGTGGCTATGTGTGTTAACGATCTGGTAGTACAAGGCGCTGAGCCACTGTTTTTCCTGGATTATTACGCTACTGGTAAGCTGGATGTCGACACTGCGTCAGCGGTAGTCAACGGTATCGCTGAAGGCTGTTATCAATCAGGTTGTGCCCTGGTAGGTGGTGAAACCGCCGAAATGCCGGGCATGTATCACGGCGAAGACTACGATATCGCCGGTTTCTGTGTGGGTGTAGTGGAAAAAGCCGATATTATCGACGGCAGCAAAGTACAACCAGGCGATCAGTTAATCGCCATGGCCTCTTCCGGCCCGCACTCCAACGGCTTCTCGTTAATCCGTAAAGTACTGGAGGTCAGTGGTCAGAGCCCTGACACTCTGCTGGACGGCAAATCACTGGCCGATCACCTGCTTGAGCCAACCCGCATATACGTAAAAAACCTGCTTAACCTGTTTAAGCAAACCCCGGTGCATGCACTGTGTCATATTACCGGTGGTGGCTTTTGGGAAAATATCCCACGCGTACTGCCAGAAAATACCAAAGCCGTTATCGATGGCAATAGTTGGCAGTGGCCGGCCATTTTCAACTGGCTGCAGCAGCAAGGCAATATCAGCCGCCACGAAATGTACCGCACCTTTAACTGTGGTGTTGGCATGCTGGTAGTGGTACCACAGGACAAACTGCAGCAAGCCATCAGCATACTGCGTGATGCCGGCGAAACTGTATGGCACCTGGGTGAAATTCAATCTGCAGCTGCAGGTGATGAGCTGGTTATTATTAACGAATAAGGCAACCGATGAAATCTATCGTAGTACTGATTTCCGGCAGCGGTTCTAACCTGCAGGCCATTATTGATGCCTGCAGCAGCGGTTTTATCCCGGGCAAAGTCAGTGCCGTCATTGCCAATAAAGCCAACGCCTATGGCTTGGTGCGTGCGAATGAGGCGGGGATCAGTACTCAGGTATTGAGCCATAAAAATTACGTCAGCCGCGAAAAATACGATATTGCCCTGATGGATGCCATAGACCAGCACCAACCGGATTTAGTGGTGCTGGCCGGTTTTATGCGCATTTTAAGCCCGGCTTTTGTGCAGCATTTTAGCGGCCGCTTGTTAAATGTGCATCCTTCTCTGTTGCCAAAGTATCAGGGGCTGGATACCCATCAGCGTGCTATTGACGCCGGTGATAGCGAGCATGGTTGCAGTGTGCACTTTGTTACCGAGCAACTCGATGGCGGCCCGGTTATTTTGCAGGCCAAGGTACCGTTGTTTAACGACGATGATGCAACCAGCCTGGCTGAACGGGTACACGAACAGGAACACCGCATTTATCCGTTAGTGGTACGATGGTTTTGTCAAAACCGTTTACAACAGCAGGCAGATCAGGCATGGTTGGATGGCAATGTATTAGCAGCCAACGGTTATGCCAATGATGATGAAGACTAACCGGCGCCTATGGGCGCCTTTTATCGTAATAGCAACACTCTTTTGCACCGCAACCAGTGCAGAAATTACACCGTTAAGCAGCTTTAACGCTGACTATGTTGTCTACCGCGCCGGCAAAAAGCACGGTGAGGCCAACCGCTATTTAAAGCAGACTGAGCAAGGCTATCAACTCGGCTACAGCAGTGATATCAGTTGGATGATTTTTTCTGACAAGCGGCAGGAAACCTCTGACTTTGTGATTAATGACGGCAAAATTCAGCCACTGCGTTATGTACTTAACCGCACCGGCAGCGGCCCCGATCGTTATTACGAGCTGAACCTTAACCCTGACACCAAAGTACTGAGCGAAGGCAAAAACCGCAAAGCCAAGGCAGTAGATTGGCAGGATGACTGGCTGGATCAAATCAGTTATCAGCTGCAATTGGTGCTGGATCTTAAAGCCGGCAAAACAGAATTCAGCTACAACGTACTAAACCGTAACGGCAACAGTAAGATGTACCATTACAAAGTGGTGGCTGAAGAAAAGCTGCCCCTGCCTTATGGCAATATTAATACGCTGCGTATTGCCCGGGTTGAAGCAAACAGCGATAAACAAATTTACGCCTGGGTAGCGCCCGAGCTGGATTATATGCTGGTACGCTTATGGCGCGGTGAAGACAACGTCGAACAATTTGATGTGCAGCTACACAAACTGGACCTGACGCCGCAGATTCAGGCTAAAGGCTCGCCGTAGCGGAACAGCTGGCTTTCCCCTGCTTGCATCTTGTGCCACTGCTCATTATTGGTCAGTGGCTCAGTAGCAATAATAGTGACCACATCATTGGGTGTGGTTTCACGGCTGAAATCAATATCCACATCCACATCTGACAACCGCGCCACGCCAAAAGGCGCACGACGCGTGATCCAATGCAGTTTAGTGCTGCAGTAAGTCAGCAAGTACTCGCCATCCGTCAGCAGCATATTAAACACACCGAGCTTTTGCAGCGCCTTACACTTACGCTGAATAAACTTAAACGCCGTTTTACGCGCCGGTGGTTTTTGGCCATAGTGCCGTTCCAATTCACTGAGCAAGTAGCAAAACGCCCGCTCGCTGTCGGTAGTGCCCACCGGGGTGAAACGCGTTAGCGGTAACTGCTGATAACCACTCAGTTGGCCGTTGTGAGCATAAGTCCAGTAGCGCCCCCATAACTCGCGGGTAAACGGATGGGTATTTTCCAGGCCGATACGACCACGGTTGGCCTGGCGCACATGGGCAATAACAGCAGTACTTTTGATCGGGTAATCCGACACCAACCGGGCAATTTCTGACTGGTAGCCGGGTAATGCATCCTTAAAAGTGCTGACGCCCTTATTTTCATAAAATGCCACACCCCAGCCATCTTTGTGCGGTCCGGTGCGGCCACCGCGCTCTTTTAAGCCTTTAAAGCTGAAACAAATATCTGTCGGCACATTCGCCGACATGCCAAGTAATTCACACATACAGATCCTTAGCACAAAACCTGCCTGCAGCAGGCGAAACTGAGCCAAACGGCTATGCTTAAGCGTATAAGCCTACGAGTTGCACCCTAAGTTGACAATCACTTTGTGCATCAGCAGGTTTCAGGGCTTGCAACTTTAGCCAAAGCGTTCTACTCTAGCCGCATAGTGGTCAGACCTCTCATCAGGAGCAAAAGATGGAAGTGATAATTCTCTGCGCGGTGCTTATCGCCGCAATCGGTATCCTGGCATATAACCGTGCCAGTTTAACCATGTTTACCGCTGCAATAGCAGTAATTCTGGCGGTAGGCAGCGCCTTTGATGCTGCCGGCACCGTAGCTTGGATAGTGTTTTTGTTGGTGGCACTGCCACTGAATATTGCCGTAATACGCCAGCAGTACCTTACCAAGCCACTGCTGAAGCTATACCGCAAAATTATGCCGGAAATGTCTACCACGGAAAAAGAAGCCATCGACGCCGGTACTACCTGGTGGGAAGCCGATCTATTCCGTGGCAACCCGGACTGGCACAAGATGCATAACTTTCCGGTGCCACGTTTAAGTGCTGAAGAGCAGGCGTTTCTGGATGGCCCGGTAGAAGAGTTACTGGCGATGGTCGATGACTGGCATACCACGCACGAGCGTGCCGATCTAACCCCGGAAGTTTATCAGTACCTGAAAGAAAAAGGCTTTTTCGCCATGATCATCAAGAAAGAATATGGTGGTCTGGAATTCTCTGCTTATGCCCAATCTTGCGTACTGCAAAAATTAACCAGTAAAAGCATGGTGTTATCCAGCGTTGTTGGTGTACCTAACTCTTTAGGCCCCGGCGAATTACTGCAGCACTATGGTACTGACGAGCAGAAAAAACATTATTTACCTCGCTTAGCCAAAGGCCTGGAAGTGCCGTGTTTTGCGCTGACCAGCCCGGAAGCCGGCTCTGACGCCGGTGCAATTCCCGATACCGGTATTATTTGTAAAGGCCAGTGGGAAGGCCAAGAAGTCATCGGTATGCGCCTGACATGGAACAAGCGCTATATTACGCTGGCTCCTATTGCTACCGTACTGGGTTTAGCCTTTAAACTGTACGACCCGGAAAAACTGCTTGGTGAAACCGAAGAGCTGGGTATTACCTGTGCGCTGATTCCGGTTAGCACCCCGGGCGTTAAAATTGGCCGGCGCCATTTCCCGCTGAATGTGCCGTTTCAAAATGGTCCTACTCAGGGTGAAAACATCTTTGTACCACTGGATTACATTATCGGCGGCGCCAAAATGGCCGGCCAGGGCTGGCGTATGCTGGTGGAGTGTTTATCGGTAGGCCGTGCTATTACGCTGCCGTCAAACAGTACCGGTGGTATTAAAGCCGTAGCGTTGGCTACCGGCGCCTATGCCCGGATCCGTCGCCAGTTCAGATTACCGATTGGTAAAATGGAAGGCGTGGAAGAAGCGATGGCACGTATTGGCGGCTATGCCTATATGGCTGATGCCTCTACTACGATGTCAGTTGGCTCGATAGATTTAGGCGAGAAGCCATCAGTAATTTCAGCTATTACCAAATACCATATGACCGAGCGGATGCGCCAGGCCATCATTGATGCGATGGATATCCACGGCGGTAAGGGCATTTGTATGGGCCCGAACAACTATCTGGCGCGCGGTTACCAGGGTGCACCGGTGGCCATTACGGTAGAAGGTGCCAATATTCTTACCCGCAATATGATTATTTACGGTCAGGGCGCTATCCGCTGCCATCCTTATGTACTGGCAGAATTACAGGCTGCGCAGTTAGATGACCAGGGCGCAGCAGTAACCGCCTTTGACAAAGCGCTGTTTGGCCATATTGGTTTTGCTATCAGCAACTTCTTCCGTACTTTCTGGTTGTCGTTAACCGGTGGCGCTTTCAGCGGCGCACCATACAGCGACGCCACGGCAAAGTACTACAGACAAATGAACCGTTTCAGCGCGGCTATGGCGCTAATGTCAGACGTAGCAATGGGCACCTTGGGTGGCGATTTAAAACGCCGCGAGCGTATCTCTGCCCGTCTGGGTGATATTTTAAGTATGCTGTATCTGACATCAGCAGTGTTAAAGCGCTACAACGACGAAGGCCGTAAAATTGACGATTTACCGTTGGTGCAATGGGCCTGTGAAGACAACCTGGCTAAAGCACAGCTGGCGTTAAACGAGTTGTTTGATAACTTCCCTAACCGCGTGGTAGGTGTGGTATTAAAACGTGTGGTATTCCCGTGGGGTCGTACCTTACGCAAAGCGTCTGATGTTATCGAACACCAGGTTGCCCGCATTATGCAAACGCCGGGTGAAGCACGCTCACGTCTGGGCCATCATATGTACCTGACCAATGAGCCGCAAAACCAATTAGGTTTAATGGAACAGGCGTTACTGGATGTACTGGCTGCCGAGCCAATCTTTGATAAGGTAACCCATGCCGCCGGTAAGCGTCTGCCGTTCTTCCGCCTGAACGAAGTGGCCGATCTCGGTTTAGAACTGAAAGTGATTACCGAAGCAGAAGCCGGCATACTGCGCACCGCAGAAAAAGGCCGTTTGTTTGCCATCAATGTCGATGACTTTGAGCCGGAATATCTGGCTGCAGACAAAACCCTGACCCAACAGGGCCCGGGTGCTGTGGCCAAAGATAAGAAAGATAAAGCCGCTTAAGGCTTCACCTTTTGGGTAAAAAAACGCCGGCGATTGCCGGCGTTTTTATTTGTTGCACAGTTTTGCTGCACAGTAATACTGCAACTTAGTTAAAATTCACCACTAACTCAGCCGAGCAGCTTGTGGTAGCTTGCTGACAAATTTTGTAGCTTACGCTCATCGCATCCGAGCGGAAGCTGTCATTCACCCGACCAGAGCGGTTTAACTCGCGTACCGGAGCATTGTCACGATACAGGGTTAAATCTGTTGCATCGCCGCTCCAACGCAGTTGCACCAGGCTTTGGCCTGAGCGCGAGCGCACAGTACGCAGCAGCTCTAACGTCACATCCAGCGGCGGAATAACGGCCGGCAAACTGAATGACACCACCACCGGATCATGATCTGATGAGCGGTACGCATCAGATGCATAATAATCCAGTTGTTGCTGCGGTGTTTTAAACTCAACATTGTAATCCAGCGCTATCGGCTCATCAGCGTTAATATTCCACTTGGTTGCATCCTGCAGATACTGCAACGCCATGTCATTTAACAGCGCATGATCCAGCGCGCCGGATAAACCGGAGAACACATAGCCATGGCCCGGCACTTTGCCCAGCGCTTCAAACACATTGATATAACCGGCTTGCGCCAGAGTAGCAATAGGGTCTTCCTTGGCGTAGGCATTGAGATCACCCATTACCACGGCAGGCGTTTGAGCAAAATGCTCAGCAGCAAAAATGCCTATCGCTTGTGCAGCACGGGTGCGGCTGATGTTACAGTTGCCCTGGCCATCGCCGGTATCACCGTCTTCTGCGCCACAGCCTGAGCCTTTCGATTTTAAATGGTTTACCATCACAGCAAATTCGGCATCGTTTTCCAGTAAACGGAAACGCTGTGCCAACATCGGCCGGTTACGGCTGTCATCAAACAGCACCACGCCCTGTTCGTCCACCGCCGAATTAGCAGAATCCAGTATCAACAATGGCGCTGCCGGCGTAACCAGATCGGCACGATAAATTAAGCCCACCGCAATTTCATCTGTGCCAACCGGGCCACCGGCATTAATATATTGCCAGCTGTCATTACCGGATGCGCTACGCAAGCCAGTGACCAGATCCGCTATGGCAGAAGTGTCGCTGTAGCCGTCGTTTTCAATTTCCATCAGGCCAATAACCGCAGCATCCAGCGCTACCATAGCCGACAGAATTTTCGCCCGCTGCCGTTCAAACTCCAGCACGCTATCTGCACCACGTGCCGTCGGGAAGCCGCCGCCCAGGCCATCGCCGTTAAAGTAGTTCAGCACATTAAAGCTGGCCACTTTGATATTGCCGTCACCTGCCAGTTCCGGCGCTGTGGTACGTGGGTTGCTGTGAATAAAATTAACGTTTTGCGTAGGCATAATGCGGTATTCATTAAAACCGTAATGCACGGTACCGGTAAGGTTAAGCACCGTATCACCACTGCGCACCACATTCGCCGCCGATAAGCCACCGGTTGGATAAGGCACCACAGCCGGGTTCTGTACAGTACTGGCATCATCCAACACAATTTTATTTAACGCATGCTCTGCCGCCAGCGCTATCGCTTCCGGCCCCGGGTTTACTACCTGAGTAGGCGTATAACGGCGGCCATTGGCCAGCGTCAGCTCACCAAAGCGGCCCAGCGTAAAGGTATCGTTTACCGTTAGTGGCTGTGTAAAGCTTACTAACATGCCTTCTACCGCTTCAAGCTCTGCCAGGCTGCTGACCGGTAAACCAAAGGGGGTCGGCGCCGGTAAAGTGCTGCTGCCGCAATCCAGCGTAGCGCTGACATTTGTCAGCTGGGTATGGCCGTTAAATTCCGCAACGGTTGCCAGTAAGCGCACACGCCGGCCAACTTCTACGGCTATATCAGCAGTGTTGACATAGACAAACACCCCTTCTGAGGTAGCAGGATCATTATCCTGCTCTGCCGCCGGGGCCTGAATATTGTAGCCACGTAAACCAGGTAATGTTTGCGTTACTACGGCTTCAACCTGCACCACTTCACCCACCAACGGGCTTGCCATGCCACTGCCCTGAATAGCAAAAATCGGCGTCGCCGGTTCGCCACAGGCTAATATCGGCTCCGGATCAGGATCCGGATCGCCCGGGCCACCACCTTCGCCGTTAAATAAGCCAATATCGCTGAAATCGTCCTGGGCAAAACCCAGCCACTGATCTGCCGGGTCAAAGGTGTCAAAAGGCTCTGAATCATAACTTACAGCAGCCCGGCGTAAAGTGTCGTTTGCCGTGGTAATACTACCACTACCCCAGGCAGAGCCGGGATCAAAACCCACCTGGCCAATGCTGTCTACTACCACACCATTTTTAGTCAGCGTAATGGCATCATCGCCGTTCCATAAACCAGAGCCGGTGGTTTGGTCGGCTAATGCAACCAGCTCTGCAGCAGCATTAGCAGCAGCAAAAACATAAATGCCGCCCGGAGCTAAGTCACCGTTTAGCGCTACGCTAAACCCGGCTGTAGCACTACCATTGAAAAATACATTAATACGGTACTCAGACAGGTTCAGCGTCTGTGTAGTCGGGTTATAAAATTCCAGCGCTTTATTATTGCCGGACCCTTCAACATATTCTGAGATAAACAGTTCGGCATGTACTGCCGGTGCCAAAAGCATGGCGATAGTTGCTGATAATGTCCTGATCTTCATTTTGTGCTCCCTGGTTGTTTTATTAAGGACAACCGAATATAAAACGCTTTTATGGCACATTCATTAACTTTGGTTAATTTATGCCACTTATTTTATTACACTGTAACGTCAAATTTTTTTACAGCAGCAATAAAGCGCGGTTTGCTTCCAATAAACAGACGTAAAGCCATCTAAATTTAAGCAAGTTACTTCCATCTGCAACCGGGATCAGGTTTACTGTGGCTGAGCTTAGCTAACGGAGATTAAGATGTTTAAAGTAAACCAGTATTTTGACGGCAAAGTGGCCTCTATCGCCTTTGCCGGCGAGCAATTACCGGCAACAGTAGGTGTAATGGCGCCGGGTGAGTACGAATTCGGCACCAGCCAACATGAAGTGATGACCGTCGTCAGCGGTGCCTTAACCGTGTTACTGCCTGGCGCTAACGGTTGGCAAACTTATAGCCGCGGCCAGCAGTTTGAAGTGCCGGCCAACAGCAAGTTTCAGTTGCAGGTGGCCATAGATACCGCGTACCTTTGCACCTATGCCTGATGTGGTAACAAGGAAACCGTCATGCGCGGTATGCGCTCTGCTGCAAAACAACCCGAACCGGTAAAACGACCGCAAGCCACTAACCTGAAACAAACCCTGGCCATGCTATGGCCGTATTTGTGGCAGTTTAAATATCGCGTATTGCTGGCGTTACTGGCATTAATTGCCGCTAAGGCTGCCGTGCTGCTAATGCCGCTGGCGTTGAAATACATTATTGACGCGCTCGACAGCGGCCGGCACAGCATATTACTGGTGCCGGTGGCGCTGCTGTTGCTGTATGGCGGCCTGCGCTTTGCCGGGGTGTTCTTTGGTGAAGTGCGCGATGCGCTGTTTGGCCGGGTAACAGAACACGCCATGCGCCAGCTTGGCCTTAAGGTATTTCAGCATCTGCACAGTTTGGAATTGTCGTTTCATCTGGACCGGCAAACCGGCGGTGTCAGTCGCGATATAGAGCGCGGCACCAATGGCCTGAGCTTCTTAATGCGCTTTTTAATGTTTAATATCGCGCCCACCCTGTTTGAAATTCTGGCTGTCGCCGTTATTTTCGCCACGCTGTTTTCCCCGTTGTATTCGCTGGTTACCGTGTTAGCCGTTGGCATCTATATCTTTTTTACCGTAGTCATAACCGAGTGGCGCAACAAATACACCCGCGAAGCCAACCAGGCTGATAACACCACCAACAGCCGCGCTATCGACAGCCTGCTGAACTACGAAACGGTAAAATACTTTAATAACGAGCACTATGAAGCGCAAACCTACGACAGCTTTTTAGCCAAATGGGAGCAAGCGCGGTTAAAAAACCGCTTAAGCCTGCTGGCACTGAACTCGGGCCAGGCGCTGATTATTGCCGCCGCTATTACTGCGCTGATGTGGCTGGCCGCCGATGAGGTGGTCAACCAACAGCTGACCTTGGGTGATTTAGTCATGGTAAATGCCTATATGATCCAGCTGTTTTTACCGCTGAATTTTTTAGGTTTTGTCTACCGTGAAATTCGTCGCGCACTGACCGATCTGGAAAATATGCTCGGTTTACTGAAACGCAAGCCACAGATTGTCGATGCCGCTGACGCCACGGCATTGCAACTGACGCACGGCAGTATTGCCTTTAATCAGGTCGATTTTGCCTATCAGAGCGAGCGGCCAATTTTGCAACAGCTCAGCTTTAGTGTGCCGGCCGGCAGCAAGGTCGCCATAGTCGGCGCCAGCGGTGCCGGTAAAAGCACTATCGCCAGGCTGTTATACCGCTTTTACAGCGTCAGCGGCGGCAGTATCTGTATAGATGGCCAGGACATCAGTAAGCTCACACTGGACAGCCTGCGCCGTGCCATTGCTATAGTGCCGCAAGACACGGTGCTGTTTAACAACAGTATCCGCGATAATATCCGCTATGGCCGGCCGGATGCCAGCGAGGCACAGATTGACCAGGCGATTGAGCTGGCCCACCTGCGCAGCTTTATCGACAGCCTGCCGCAAGGCGATGCCACTGTGGTAGGCGAGCGTGGCTTAAAAGTCTCCGGCGGTGAAAAACAGCGTATTGCCATTGCCCGCGCCATTTTAAAACAGTCGCCGATTTTGCTGTTTGATGAAGCCACCTCGGCGTTAGATTCCGCCTCCGAGCAGGCTATTTTGCAGGCGATGCGTGAAGTGGCGCGCAACCATACCAGCGTAGTAATTGCCCACCGGCTGTCTACCATTACCGACGCGGACAATATCATCGTATTAAAGCAAGGCCGGCTGGCTGAGCAAGGCACACATGATGAACTGTTAACGGCGGCAGGCGAGTATGCCCGAATGTGGCAGTTGCAGCAAAAGCAGCACAACTAATACCGGCCGGCACTGGCATTGCGCCCCCGGCCCTGTCTATACTGTTGGCGCTTAAAATGATAACAATATGCTGAAGGTACTCTATGACAACATTTAACCTCTCTGTTACCGCTCTGCTGGTAAGCTCTGCCCTGCTGCTTGGCGGCTGCGGACCACAGCAACAGCAAGCGGCGCCGGCACAGGCTGAGCAAAAACAACTTACCGAAGCCGATGCGGTGGCGTTTCTGAGCGAAACGGAAACTAAACTGGTGCAGCTGTACAAAGAATCCAACCGTGCTGAGTGGATCTACTCAAACTTTATTACCGAAGATACCGCCTCGCTGGCCGCTGACGTGAATGAAAAGCTGACGCTGGAAATGGTGCAGCTGGCCACCGCCGCGGCGAAGTTTGATCAGGTGGCCTTGTCAGACGACAGCCGGCGCAAGCTGGACAAACTGAAGCTGGCGCTAACCTTACCGGCGCCGCAAGATGCGGCGAAAACTGCCGAGATGGCAAAAATTGTCGCTGAACTGGGCGGCATTTACGGTAAAGGCAAATATTGCAAAGCCGACGGTAACTGTTTATCGCTCGGTGACATGTCGGCCATTATGGCCGGCAGCCGCGATTATAACGAGCAGTTGGAAATGTGGCAGGGCTGGCGTGAGATTAGCAAGCCTATGCGGCCGCTGTACACGCGCTTAATTGAGCTGACCAATGAAGGTGCCAAAGAGCTGGGTTATGCCGATACCGGCGCCATGTGGCGCTCTAAGTACGACATGCCAGCGGATGACTTTGCCAAAGAGCTTGACCGCGTCTGGGGCCAGGTAAAACCGCTGTACGAATCCTTGCACTGCCATGTGCGCAGCAAGTTGTCTGAGCAATACGGCGCCGACAAAGTGCCGCTGGATAAACCAATACCGGCGCATCTGCTGGGCAATATGTGGGCGCAAAGCTGGGGCAATATCTACGACCTGGTGGCGCCGCAAGATGCCGATCCGGGCTATGACGTAACCCAGCTGCTGGAGCAGCATAACTACGACGAAATTAAAATGGTGCGAGGTGCTGAAGCGTTTTTCAGCTCGCTCGGATTTGACCCGCTGCCGGAGACTTTCTATCAGCGTTCACTGTTTACCAAACCTGCCGATCGCGACGTAGAATGCCACGCCTCCGCCTGGGATTTAGACGCCAAAGACGATTTGCGGATTAAAATGTGTATTCAGCGTACCGGTGAAGAGTTCTCGGTTATTCACCACGAACTGGGGCATAACTATTACCAGCGCGCCTATAAAGACCAGCCGGTATATTATCAGGAAAGCGCCAACGACGGCTTCCACGAAGCCATTGGTGATACCATTGCCCTGTCGGTAACGCCGGATTACTTAAAGCAAATCGGCTTACTGGACACAGTACCGGACGAGAGCAAAGACATTGGCCTGCTGCTGAAAATGGCGATGGACAAAATTGCCTTTGTGCCCTTTGGCTTGTTAGTCGATCAGTGGCGCTGGCAGGTGTTTAACGGCCAGATTACGCCGGAGCAATACAACCAAAGCTGGTGGCAGCTGCGCGAGAAGTATCAGGGCGTAGCCGCACCAATCGAGCGCTCAGAAGCCGATTTTGATCCGGGTGCCAAATACCATGTGCCGGGTAATGTGCCTTACACCCGTTACTTCCTCGCGCATATTTTGCAGTTCCAGTTCCACAAAGCATTGTGTGATATCGCCGGGAACGAAGGTGCCGTGCATCGCTGCTCGATATACAACAGCAAAGAAGCCGGCACTAAGCTAAACCAGATGCTGGAAATGGGCTCAAGCCAAAGCTGGCAGCAAGCATTGGAAGTGGTGACCGGCAAACCGGAGATGGATGCCAGCGCGATACTGGCTTATTTTGCCCCACTGCAAGCCTATCTGGATGAGCAGAACAAAGGTCAGCAATGCGGTTGGTAACACCTTAAGCTGCTGACATAAAAAAGCCTGCTTCTGCAGGCTTTTTTACATCTTGCTATCTGAAAACAGTATGGCAAAACACTTATGCGGTTTTAGTGTCACCGATATAACGATAAATCAGTGCACCGATAACAGCGCCCACTACCGGCGCCAGCCAGAATGCCCATAACTGCATAACGGCCCAGTCACCGACAAACACCGCCACGCCGGTGCTGCGCGCAGGGTTAACCGAGGTGTTAGTTACCGGGATACTGATCAGGTGAATAAGGGTTAAACACAGGCCTATTGCTATCGGTGCAAAACCCGGCGGGGCTTTTTTATCGGTCGCGCCCATAATCACCAGTAAAAACAGCATGGTCAGCACCACTTCAGTCAACAAGGCGGCCTGCAAGCTGTAGCCACCAGGCGAGTGGGCACCGTAACCGTTAGAGGCAAAGCCTGCCGACACATCGAAGCCGGCTTTGCCGGTGGCGATACAATACAACACCGCACCGGCGGTAACAGCGCCCAACACCTGCGACACGATATAAGGCAACAACTGATTCGCCGCAAAGCGGCCGCCGGCCCATAAGCCAATTGATACTGCCGGGTTTAAATGACAACCGGAAATATGGCCAATGGCATAGGCCATGGTTAATACCGTTAAACCAAAAGCTAACGACACGCCGGCAAAACCAATGCCCAACTCCGGAAAGGCCGCCGCCAAGACAGCGCTACCACAGCCGCCCAGCACCAGCCAGAAAGTACCGATAAACTCCGCGACATAAGATCTCATAGTGTTCTACCTTAATTTAAGTAAACATCGACCAAAGCAGCGCGCAGCACACCAGAATACAGCGACAACCTGATTGCCGGCATATATAACGCATTGAAAATAGTCTGCAAACTCAGAAACAGCAAGGTAGAAACAACAGAGCGGTATCGACTTATCAGCCGCAAAATATTAATGACAGGTGAAGCAGTTTTTCTTGCTGATAGACAACAGATTGGCCGCTAACGCGGCCAGAACAGCGGTTTTACTATTGGCTACGGGAAGGCTTATATGTGTTATACATTATAGCAACGCAAACCTTCTGTTTTTACACCATGAAATTCGTCCATCCCTCGACAAAACTCTGTAGCATGGCGACCCAGCAGTGGAGCCCAATACTTGCCTGGCAACTCAGTTTGATTTTGCATACTTTCTAAAAACCCTGTTGCGATGATCTCCCTAACTTGCCCGTCACCATTTTCAAGAAGAGCTTCCACTGAGGCGAAAAGCTCATCACTATTGTCATAGTTTCCTTCAGTGAATCTTTCCAAAACTAATGCTGATAAGGAACCGATTAAGATGATATAAAGAATGCTACCGTCCTCAGACATCCAATCGCTTGCTCGAGAAACCATCCTATCTCTAAAGCCCGGATAGCTCTTGCAGAGTATTTTTATCATTTCCTCTTTGTTTATCATCAATCCGTACTAACCCTCATGCATAACGCCCGCCACAAACGCGAGCAACTTGTTGCGAGTCGAGCGCCCAACGGGCGCGTTTTTGATGGCGATTGTTATGCATCCATTAACCCAAATATTGCAGTGTAATTTTTTTCATACTCACTTACGGTAACAAAAGGCCATATCAAACAATTGATGCCTACAAGAAGCGTTAGCGTCATTGTGATACCGGATGGAACCTCAAAAAACCAAGGTACTGCAACCAAAGGAACTAATGCAAATGTTGTAAGTGTGTAAAAACGGTAACCCACCAAGCGCTTTACCATCAACTTAACTTCATTTTCCAAGGAAAACATTAAAAGCGATGATACCGCCAGTACCACTGCAATAATCCAGCGCTCGACACTTGGTGTATGAATGGCGAACGCAATTGAACCTACGAAGCCACAATAAATACCTATAAATTTGCTAGTGCCCAAGCTCAGAGAAAATTTGTCATGCTTATCTAAACTGCAATATTTCATTTGTACCCACTGGCTGCATAACGCCGCATTCAGCGGCTTGTCCGCTGCAATGCTTTGTTATGCCAAATAGCTAAGCAAAAAACTCTCTACATCACGGATCATATTTTCTACATCTAGATCGGTGAACTCCTCTGGCTTACCGTGAGCAGCGCTGTTCCGTATATCTGCAATCGCCGTTATACGTTTTTGTTGAAGCTTGTTATAGGCACCGGCTTTTGCTAGTTGCGCATTCATTGTGTCTAGCTTGCCACATGGAATTGAGTTGCTGTCGCATAGATCCCGTAAAGCCGTTTCTAGAACAACCCCACAAATAACAGCAGAAGCCAACTTATAACCACTAGAAAGCAACTCCTTTGCTTGCTCTAATTCACTATCGAAAACCTCTGCTTGAACTAAATACTTGAGAGTGGCTAAATATCCACCATCAAAATCTTCTTTGGCAGCCAAGAATATCGCACCAAGTCGTTTCTTAATGGAGTAATTTGACTCCATGCCGCTACGATTTTCGCCTTTCTCGAAAGCAATAAAGTGCTGAGAGCTCTCGCCACAGGCTGTGACCAATAAGTTTTTGACCTTTACTTTCCACCCAGTAAAAAGCTCATAATCAATAGTTTCAGTAGCCCCGTATGCGCCATTAACAGATCTCTTGGTTTTTTCAATTTCATCTAACTGAGTTTCTAGCTCAGAGAATCTTTGCTGTAGTTTTTTATTCACAAAGTACCTTTTTACGGAATTGGCCTAAAAGGGGCATAACGCCAAAATAAGCTGCGCTTTAGCGTCGGCTTGATTTTTTTGTTATGTAACGTTTCCTACTGCTTCTAAATCTACCTCCAATAAAGGCTGAAACAACAGCTACGTTTACTGCAACCAGTTCCAATCCTGTTACTCGTAACCAAGCTAATAATGGATGAGTTGATTCTATGTAATCCAACATATGAATCATCGAAACAAAAGTAATAGGCAATACAAGAAAAGCTACGTGAGAAATTGTTTCGAATAAACCATAACTTGAAACGTCATGAGCTTCATAACCAGCTTCATTTAATTCGTGGTCATTTAGATACACGCTTTGATTCTCTATCCCTAATTTTAACTCTTGTGCGACGCTTAACAGTGTATTTTTAGGCTTGAAAAAACTTATCATTTCCCTTCACCTTTGTTGTCATTTAGAATTTTTTCTACTAAGTGGTGTAGCATTGCAGCTGCATCATTAGAAGTGCTTGATTGACTTAAAGGGGCTTCCAATAACCTTATCGCAATATTTTCTCTCCTAGTTTTTCTAGCCGCTGACATGGCAGGCCAAAACATGACTGATGCAACAGTACCTAAAATACTGGCAGTATCGTTATTTTGAAGTAGGCCTGTGATTAAAACTGCCAACCCAACGAAAACAAAGACAATTGCAAACCCATATAACAACCATGCTGCTGAATTATTTTCTCTGATAGCATCGTCTATTACATCTTTCGCTGTTCGTTTTTCATTTAAGTCAAACAATACTGAACTCCCTTTTAGTTACATAACGCTCAAAGCAGCTGCGCGGTACGCGTCGGCTGCCTTTGCTTGTTAGCTTTATTTTCATTCCGCCAACTCCTAGATTCATATCACATTCTAAAGCAGGGAAAGTAACAATGGTATTTGATTTGCCAGCTGCGCTCCGATTGCGCTACCAGCAGCTGATTCAAGAATGTTTTTCGCACTGTTTAAACAATCTTTCAGTATTGATTTTTTTGGCTTGGGAGATTAATTTGAGCTTGCATAGTTGAGCATTCAGCTTTTAGCTCATTCAAATCATCTTCAGCAAGAGCAAGCTTATCCATAGAGTTAGATAGCTCAGAAATTAATTCTCTTATTCCTACGATAGCATCAGTTGAAATATTCAAATTTTGATTGCTATTAGTTGTTCCCTGTTGAACATTGGAACCTATCATCTGCCCCACATTTAATATATTTATAGGCATAAAATGCTGTGTGGGTTTATCAGGGTTTTCTAGTGCATCTTCAATTTCTTTGATACCGTAATGAGTTAATCGCACCCATCCTGGAAAACCTCCAATTACTCGATCTACGTTGATTAGACCTTCACCCTCGAGATAATGTGCGATATCTCGAATTAATGCTTCATCCCCATTTACAAGGCCTATTTGCTCACCGATTTCTGCACCATTAAGAGATTTCGCCGTAGAACCGTCAGCCATATCGTAAATCTTATTTAAATACTCAATACGCTGCTTTTGTTTCATTTTAATCATTTCATTCACAATGAATTTTACTCCTGTAAGCTAACATTTTATTCTTGTGCATGCTTGTTTTCTCATTTCCTATAGAGGAAACAACCCCAGGTAATCCCCTGAAAAATAACCGTAAATTTCCAGATACTATTATCACATTCTGGAAAAACGAGCTTGCCTTATATTTCGGGAGCTTTGCATTATATTTCTGCGCGCTTCGCGTTAAGTACCTAATCTATAGCATGTAAATAAAACCGGCAACCAGCTTATATGCAGTGTTAACGGGATATCTGACCGATAATATATAAAAACCCAAATATAACTGTATGTATTAACAGTTTTTGACATTGCCAGCGCACTGTTATGAAGCTTCGCTATCACAAGTTTATGTATTGCAAATTACTGACTTGATGCTTGTTTGGCAAAACGCCTCAGCACTAAAGTGCTATGGTGAATTTTTCGCCAGTTGCTTAGCTTAGGTTGCAACCCAACAGGAGCTAACACCATGTATAACTATAAAAATTATCTATTCCCCACCCTTTTAACCCTTCTTGCCAGTTGCAGCCTGATGCTGCAGGCGGCTTGTGTTGATGCGGTGGTGCTGGTGCACGGCAATACCGCTACACCGGCCAGCTGGAATAACACCTATAACTACTTACTGACTAAAGGCTACAGTAACAGCGATATTTACCGGCCGGACTGGGGTTCGAAAAGCTGCGCTGCCTGCAATGACCACAGCGGCAGCGAAGAAACCCCGGTGCGCAATGCACTGCAACAGGCCTTAGCCAATTCCTGCACCGGCAAGATAGATGTAATAGGCCATTCGATGGGCGCCACCCTGGCTGCTCAGCAGATAGACAAGCTGGCTATAGCATCACAGGTAAACAGTTTTGTTGGTATTGCCGGTGCGTTTCGCGGCTTATTAAGTTGTGGCGTTTACCCGTACAATGTATGGAACTCAACCTGCGGCAGTGCGGGTTTGTCGGTATCCAGCCCGTTTCTGGACAGCTTATACGGCAGCCGTTTTGCGCAGAAAGTGTATTCAATCAAAAGTTACAGCGATCAGGTGGTGTGTGGCAGCGGCAGCTGCCTGGTATACGGTATCCACAGCAGCAGTATCTGGGGTGAAAATGCCAGCTATAACTATGTGCTGGGGCATTTTGGCCTGCAAACCGACACCGTGGCGCAGCAATATCAGTTGATTAAATAATGTTCTGAATCAGCCCGGCCGGTTTGCTTTTGCCGTTAACACCCTTAGCTCAGCAGCCACTGCTGCAATTGCTGCAGTGAGCTGACTTCATAATGTGGTGTTATATCTTGTGGCCGCGCAGTAGCGTGGCGGTTTAGCCAGCAGGTGTCGATACCGGCGTTAATGCCGCCGCGGATATCGGCATGCGGGTTATCGCCGACCATTAAAATCTGCTGCTTTGGTGGATGCTCCATCAGCGCAAAGGCATGGTTAAAAATATCAATATGCGGCTTGGCTACGCCTACTTGCTCTGAAATCACCAGCGGTGAAAATACGTCGGCAAAGCCGGTGCGCTCAAGGCGGATTTGCTGCAGCTCGGTAAAACCATTGGTAATAATGCCCATATTAACCCGGCCTTTTAACGCGGTTATCAGCTCAGTAGCACCGGGCAGCGGTGTGCAGATATCGGCCATTGCCAGCATAAAGGCACTGTTCAGCGCCGCAGCGCTGGTATTCAGTTTGGCCGCCCAGGGCGTAAAACGGTTCACCTGCAGCTGTTTGGCGCTGATTTCGCCCTGCTGATACTGCTGCCACAGCGGCAGGTTAATGGACTGATAGTAATCGTATTCCGTGCTATCGAACGCATAATCATGGCGGGAGAACATTAACTGCAGCCCGGCAAAGGCATCAAAATGAAACAAGGTTTCGTCGGCATCAAACAAAATCCACTGGTAACGCACTGCACTCTCCACAACCTGGTATAAAGCGCCAGTTTACCAGCTCACGTCCGGCTTTGCAGTGCCGCGGTTATTATTCGTCTAACTGCCAGCGCTGTTTAATTTGTGCCAAAGTGCCATTTTGTTGCAAGGTAGCAAATGCCCGATGATAGCGCTGGCGCAAGGCAGGATCTGAGCGGAGGTTAAACGCAGCACACAGCGGATGATTTAACCCGGCGATCTGAAATACCTTCTCCAGTTGCCCGGCATCATAGCCCAACTGCTGTGAACGGCGATACACTGATTTTTCAGCCCCGATCACCAGATCCACCCTCTGTTTAAACAACATACTCAGCGCATGTTCCGGTGTGGCAGTACGCAGTAGTCTCTTCATGCCCTGCGCCGTTAAGTACTGATCCGGGTTAGACGAGATACTAACGGCGATATGATATGGCAGTAGATCATTTAGTGTCAGCAGCGGCTGGCTGATTCTCCCCTTCAACGCCCAGAAAAATAACTTTTCGTTATCAAGCTCAGCCACACAATCGAATAACGCTGCCCGCTCCGGGTTATACGCCATAGAGTAAATAAGCACGTTGTCGTTATTTACGGCTTCGTAATAACTACGGGCCCAGGAATTAACTTCAAATTGCGCGGTATCGCCGGTAATGGCAAACAGCGCCTGCACCACCTCAGTGGCGTATCCCCCTAAACTGTCATCGCTGTTTTTCAACTGATAGTAACTGCGGTATTCCGTTACCACCCTGATATTATCTGCCTGCAGTGGCAGGCTTTGCAGGCACGATAGCGACAACAACACTAACTGTACTTTTCTTGCGTACATACACTCTATCCAAGCTGCTTATCCGGGGTTCTTCAAGCTGAGCTCAATGGTGCAGAAGTTTAAAATTCTCACCGCCCACCATTAACATAAAGTTAATCTTTATCTTTAGCAACCGCCTGGCAGCCGTTAACCAGCTGAAATTGTTACTGCCGTTATATACTCTTACATTTTGTCGCTGGCGTCTGTGGCTAACGCCGTTATTATTGCGCTGTATCAAAGCAGGTCTGCCTGCTGTCAGATAGTATGCAGCTTGCGTGGTACCTTTAGTGGTATTCGACCGGTCAGAACCCCAACCTTCTGACCGGTCTTTTTTTGTCTTCAGGCCTGTAACTGTTGCACCACAAACTCACAGAGTTGATGGCTGCTAAGCAGGGTTTTATTTTGCGCTGTGTTGCTACCGCCTGCTGCCAACTGCTGAATAAAGGCCTGCAGCATAGCTACAAAACCGCGTTTGTATAGCGTATTGTGCCAATCGTTCACCACAAGTTGCTGTTGCCGGTTATCCGTCATCAGATGCCCCTGCACCAGGTTATCTACCTGCCAGTGCTGGTTATCAGCGAAGTACTCCAGTCGTTCAAAGTTACCGCCCGCCGACCGGTTCATTGATGCTGACACCAGCGTATTACCGGACTGCCAGTTTACCTGCACACAGCCCAGTTGCCCGCCTTTAACGCGGCCATACACCGTAGGCGTAAAGTTGCCGCTGTTATGTAACGCGCTGGCATAGTGGGCAAAATCCAGCAGATGAATAAAATCGTCATAGACAAAGGTGCGCACATCGGCCGGCAGATTGTGACGGTTTTTCTGGTAGTGCAGTTGTATTGGTGCCGCCGCCAGAGCCGGCTGGTACAAGGGCACATAACGGCGGTTAAAGCCAACAAACAGTAACAGGTTTTTCCGCTCGGCCAGCGCCAGTAATTGCTCACACTCTGATAACTGATAACTCAGCGGTTTATCAATAAATACCGCAATACCGGCATTCAGCAATTGTGTTGCAATACTGAAGTGGCTGTCGGTGCTGCTGTGGATCATCACCGCATCGGGCCGGGCAGCAATTAACTGCGCAAGCTCAGTGTAGCCCTCTTTAATACGGTATTGCTGCATTAGCTGCTGCAACACTGCCGCTTGCCGGGTGCACAGCAACGGCGTAATGCCCGGCATAGCGGCGATTAAGGGTAAATAGGCTTTTTGCGCTATATCGCCAAGCCCCAATAACGCTATTCTCATGCGGTAACCTTGTCTGAATTGCTTGCAGGCAGGTTACGCTAAAACATTAGTAACAAACAAGTTGTTAACCCGGATGTTGACGGAAAAACGCCGGGCTGTGCAACCTTACCGCGCCTGCATCACGCCATTATTTGCCGCTCTGTTTCAGCGGAATTTTCATATAACTGACGCCATTATTTTCAGCCCGGGGCAACTGGCCGGCGCGGATATTCACCTGCACAGCCGGGTAAATTAACCGCGGTACGGCGAGGGTTTTGTCGCGTGCTTCACGTTTTTGCACAAACTCCTGCTCCGCCGTGCCGGCCTTTACATGAATATTCTGCGCCTTTTGCTCAGCTACGCTGGTTTGGTATTTCAGTTCCCGCCCGCCCGGCTGATAGTCATGGCACATATAAATTTGCGTAGTGTCCGGTAGCTGATAAATACGCTGAATAGACCGATACAGAATATGCGCATCACCGCCCGGGAAATCGCAGCGCGCGGTGCCGGCGTCCGGCATAAACAGCGAATCACCGACAAATAGATGGCCTTCGATCAAATAGCTGACACTGTCGTTAGTGTGGCCCGGTGTATTAATTACCTGTGCGGTTAAGTTGCCAATGCGGAAGCTTTCATTGTCGGCAAACAGTTTGTCGAAGTAATCGCCCTTCGCCTGCAATTCCTCATCAGCCAGGTTAAATACCAGCTTAAAGGTTTGCTGTACTTTTTTAATGCCCTCACCTATTGCCACCGGCGCACCGGTTTTCGCATGCAGATAGTGCGCCGCCGATAAATGATCGGCATGGGCATGAGTTTCTAAAATCCACTCTACGTTAAGCTTATTCGCTGCTATATACGCCAGCATTTTATCTGCATCTGCAGTGCTGACACTGCCACCAGCCGCATCGTAATTTAACACCGGGTCGATAATAGCAGCACTGCCGCTGCTGTTGTCGGCCACCACATAGCTGAAGGTTGAGCTGTCAGGGTCAAAAAACATTTCGATATGCAGCTTGTCAGCGGCCATACACACCTCGTAAATTAGAACATGCTAAATTTAGATTGCAGCTTAGCGAAAACCACTCTAGAATGCAATTCATGTTATAAGCATATTCCATTATGTTATATAAGGTAAAGTCATTATGTTAGCGTTGCTCGGAGCCTTGGTCATTGGCTTAAGCTTGGGGTTGTTTGGCTCCGGTGGCTCTATTCTTACCGTGCCGGTACTGCTTTACTTACTGCATATGCCGCCGCAACTGGCCATAGCGTCATCGCTGTTAATTGTAGCTGGCATCAGTTTATTCGGCTCGGTGCGCAACGGTTTACAGCGCTTAATCAGCTGGCGTCATGTGATGTGGTTTGGTCTGCCCGGCATGTTGGGCACCTACGGCGGCGCCTGGCTGGGTACCTTAGTTGATGCGCGCTGGCAGCTGTTAGTGTTCGCGCTGCTGATGCTGGTGGCGGCAGTAATGATGTGGCGCAGCAAGATTGGCGACCCGGGTAACGGTAAAGCATTTAAGCCGGTAAAAATTGTTATTGATGGCTTAGCTGTGGGTGCCATAACCGGCTTTGTTGGCGTGGGTGGCGGCTTTTTAATAGTACCGGCCTTAGTGTTGCTGGGCGGTTTAAGCATGCCGGTCGGCGTAGCCACCAGCCTGGTGATCATTGCAATGAAGTCCTTTGTCGGTTTTGGTAAATACTATTGGGTGATGGCCGCAGACGGCGCGGTATTTGACTGGAACACTATAGGCCTGATGATAGTGGCCGGTATTGCCGGTAGCTATGTGGGCGCTGCCGTTGGCAAGCGCTTACCCAAACAGCAGTTACAGCGCGCCTTTGCGGTGTTTTTAGTGATCATGGCGGTGGTAGTAATTTATCAATCTGTTATTTAATTTCAGCGAGCAGGAGTGTCAGATGAAAACAGCACAACAGTTAGTGGCACAGGCCAAAGCAGTAATTAAAGAAGTCAGTATCAATCAGCTGAACGCAGCACTAGCTGCCGACGCTGAAACCTTGTTGGTAGATGTGCGCGAGAGCGCAGAATTTGCGCAGCAGCATATCGTTGGTGCGGTAAATTATCCGCGCGGCGTGCTGGAAATGAATATTCATAATCATCCGAAAGTAGCGGCCAGCGGCTGCGCGCCGGACGTGGCGCTGGCGCAGCTGTCGCAAAGCCCGCTGTATTTAATTTGCCGCTCCGGCGCACGCTCAGCCCTGGCAGCAGAATCATTGCAGCGCATGGGATTCAGCCAGGTGTATTCTGTCGCCGGCGGTATGCAGGCCTGGCTGGATGCCGGCTTAGCCGTTAAACACTAATCAGCCGTTCAACACCGGCAGGAGCAAAAAATGGACAACTTTACCCCGATAGCCGCACTGGTTGGTGGCAGCATAATAGGCTTGGGTGCACTGATATTATTTGTGTTCTCCGGCCGCATCGCCGGTATCTCCGGCATAGCCGCCGCGGCGCTGTTCTCCGCTGAAGGCCGCAGTTGGCGCTTAGCATTTTTAGCCGGCATTATCGCCGGCCCCCTGCTGGTTGGCACCGTGATCAGTGATTTCAGCTACAGCACACCGCAGCTGAGCTGGCAGGTTATTGTTGCCGGCTTGCTGGTGGGCATTGGCACCGGCTGGGGTAGCGGCTGCACCTCCGGCCATGGCATTTGCGGTATCAGCCGCTTATCACCACGTTCCATCACCGCCACTGTGCTGTTTATGTTTAGCGGCATGCTGGTTGCCACCCTGCTGCGTTAAGGAGACTGTGATGCCGATTATTATTGCTTTTGTTACCGGGTTATTGATGTCTGCCGGTATTGCTTACTCACAAATGATCGACCCGAACAAAGTACTGGGTTTTTTAACGCTGAATGCCAACTGGGACCCCAGTTTAATACTGGTTATGGCGGCAGCCTTAGCGGTTTACAGCACGGGGTATTGGCTGTTCGCCAAAAAAGATAAACCGTTGTTTGCTGAGCACTTTAGTTTGCCCGGCAAAAAAGATTTAGATAAGCCGTTGGTAATCGGTGCCTTACTGTTTGGCGCCGGCTGGGGCTTAGTGGGTTATTGCCCGGGCCCGGCGCTGGCCGCCATCAGCTCCGGCAGCAGCGGCACCCTGGCCTTTATTGCTGCTATGGTGGCCGGTTGGTTTATCAGCCGTAAGCTGCCCATTTAGCCGGCGCTTGCGCCAGATCAATTTGCCGCAGCCAGCTGAGGTCGCCGCTGCTAAAATGCTATGTTATGCTGATTTTACTTACTGTACTCTGGCAGGACTTGCGACCTTATGACTGGGTTTACCTCTGTGTATCTGTTTATTGAACGCACCTTTTTTGGCAGTTTAAGCCGGAAAATTATCGGTAATATCAGCTTCTTAGCTATTTTCTTTTTACTGGCGCTGTACTTAGCCTATCCGCCGGGCGGGGCAAGCGGTAGTTGGTGGGTCCTGTTGCTGCTGGGGCTGGGCGCCTTTGTCTTTACTATCGGCTATATGCATTATTTAATTGTCCGGCCGGTAAAAGCGCTGGTATCGGCGTTGCATGACACCAATCGCAAAGGCACCGATTTAAACCATCGCCTGCCGGCTTTTACCTTTGATGAATTTCGTACCCTGTCTGAGGAATACAATCAGTTCGTCAGCCAACTGGGTGTGCTGCTGGGCGATATTCACCAGCAAGCACGCGAAACCCATCAGGTAAATGAGCAGGTGTCAGGGGCGGTAAAAAGCACCCGCAGCCATTTACAAGACACTGAACAGCGCAGCGGGCAAATTCGCGGCGAAAGCGACCAGGTATTGCAATATTTAGCCGATATAGTGCAGCACGGCGACGAAGTTAACCAGGTATCCGGCGTGGCGGTAGATAAAGCCAAAGTGGCCAGTGGCCAAATGCAGCAGTTAAGTGGCCAGTTATCCGGTATCGTTAAATTGCTCGACAGCTTTGGCCATACCATTAACGGCCTGCATAAGAACTCAGAAAATGTGCGGCAAATTTTGGTAATGGTAGAAACCTTTTCTGATCAAACCAACCTGCTGGCATTAAATGCCGCCATTGAAGCCGCCCGTGCCGGCGACGCCGGTCGCGGTTTTGCCGTGGTGGCCGATGAAGTGCGCACCCTGGCCGCCAAGGTAAATGATGCCACTAAACAAATTTCCGGCTTTTTAAATGAAATGGAGCAGCTGGTAAGCGAAACCCGCACTGAATCACACAGCCTGAACCAACAAGCGCAGCAGGCGCAGCAACAAATTGACAATACCAGCGGCGAGTTCAGCCAGTTGCAACAGGAACTGCAGCAGGCGAAAAACGGCATTCAGAGCATAAATAAAACGGTGCTGGAGCTGGAGCAGCGTTACCAACATACGCATCAGCATTTAAGTGCTATTGAACAGGTAACCAGCGACGCTTACAGCCAGATGGCGTCTATTGATCAGGCGGCTAAAGATTTGTTATCGGGCACCGCCCGCACGCAGCAGCAACTGGGCCGCTTTGCCCGCAGCCAACAGTAATTGCTGTCATCGGGTTTAACAGAGTGTAAAACTCTGTTAAACCCGCCATATTTGCTTACAGTTGCAAGCTTGCTGGCATTCACGCCTGTAGGTATATTTCACGCTACGCTTAACCCCGCTCTGCCGCTTTTTGCCGCCAAGGATATTTTATGTTTAAAAAAATTGCTGTCTCACCTGTTATTATTGCTGTGATATTAAGCCTGATGCTGGTGTTTTGGCTGTTCAGCGGCGACAACTACAGCGCTAAAGACCAAGCGCCGGCAGAGCAAAAAGTAGCCAAAGCACAGTTGGCGAAGGTAGAAACCCGCTGGTCTGACGCCTCGCCCTATCAGCTGACGCAAATTGCCCAAGGCCAGGTATTGCCCTGGCGTAGTGTCAGCATTAAATCACAACAAGCCGGCATGGTAACGGCACTGTTAAAGCAACAGGGCGATACCGTGCAACCTGGTGACAAGCTGCTGCGTTTATCCGATGAAGGCCGCACTGCCAGGCTGGCGCAGGCGCAAGCTAACCTTAAACTGCGCAAAAGCGAGCTGGACAGCGCCCGCACTTTGGGCAAAGCACAATTTTTATCGGCCACCGAACTTACAAGGCTGGAAAGCGAGCTGGCCCAGGCTGAAGCCGAGCTGCAAAGTGCTGCTCTGGCCGTTAAGCAAACGGAACCGGCCGCACCTTTTGCCGGCGTGGTAGACCGGCGCCATATTGAGGTAGGTGATTTGATTCAAACCGGCACAGAACTGATGCAATTAGTGCAAATTGATCAGTTAAAAGTTACCGCGCAAGTACCGCAGCAACATATTGCCGCGTTAAGCGAAGGCCAGAGCGTTACGCTGCGCTTGCTGGATGGCAGAAAACTGGATGGTAAACTGAGCTTTATCAGTTATGCCGCCGATACCGCTACCCGCAGCTTTTATATTGAAGTTACCGTAGCCAACCCGCAACTTTGGCGCATCGCCGGCGCCAGTGCCACTGTGGAAGTGCAACTGACACCGGTACTGGCGCACCTTATTTCACCGGCCCTGCTAAGCCTGGACAACAGCGGTAATCTGGGTGTATCCGTGGTGAATGAGCAGCAGAAAGTGGAGTTTTATCCGGTACAGATTTTAACCGCCGATAACGACGGCGCCAGGGTCAGCGGTTTACCGGCGCGCAGCCAAATTATTACCCAGGGTGCCGGTTTTGTGCAGCCAGGCGACACCGTGCAGGTGGCAGGAGCTGAGCTATGAACAGCATTATTCAGGCGGCGATACAACGCAGCCGCGCCAGCTTAATGCTGCTGCTGTTTTTATTTATCGCCGGTATCAGCGCTTATCAGTCTATTCCGAAAGAAGCCAACCCGGATGTGGCCATTCCGATGATGTACGTATCGATGTCACTGGATGGCATCAGCCCGGAAGATGGTGAGCGTTTGCTGGTGCGGCCAATGGAGCATGAGCTGCGCTCGTTAGAAGGCATTAAAAAGATGACTTCTACCTCCAGTGAAGGCCATGCCTCGGTAATGTTGGAATTTGATGCCGGCTTTGATGCCGACAAGGCGCTGGCTGATGTACGGGTAAAAGTTGATGCCGCCCGTTCCAAGCTGCCCGGCGAAGCAGATGAACCAACGGTAAACGAGATTAACGTCGGCTTATTTCCGGTGTTGTCGGTGGGCTTATCCGGGCCAATCTCGGAAAACCAGCTGGTGTATATCGCGCGGCAGTTGCAGGAGAATATTGAAGCTATTCCTGAAGTGCTGGAAGTAGACATTGGCGGCGACCGTGAAGACTTACTGGAAATAGTAGTAGACCCACAAGTACTGGAAGGCTATGGCCTGGATTACCAGCAGCTGTTTAATCTGGTATCAAACAATAACCGCCTGGTGGCAGCCGGCAGTTTAGATACCGGCGCCGGCCGCATGGCAATGAAAGTGCCCGGCGTGATTGAGAATTTAGATGATGTGCTGTCGATGCCAATCAAGGTAGACGGCGATACGGTGATTACCTTTGGTGATGTGGCAACCATCAGCCGCAGCTTTAAAGATCCGCTCGGTTTTGCCCGCATAAACGGCCAGCCGGCTGTGGTACTGGAAGTTAAAAAACGCAGTGGCGCCAACATTATCTCCACCATTGAGCAAACCAAAGCGTTAATAGAGCATGCCAGTGCGCAGTTTCCTGACGGCATGCAGATTAACTACATTATGGACCAGTCCAAAGAAGTAAAAAGCATGTTGTCAGATTTGCTCAACAACGTGCTAACCGCAGTGGTGTTGGTGCTGATCCTGATCATTGCCACTATGGGCGTGCGCTCGGCGCTGCTGGTAGGCATTACCATACCCGGTGCCTTTTTAGCCGGTATTTTAATGATTGCGGCGTTGGGCTATACGATGAATATAATCGTGCTGTTTGCCCTTATTCTGGTGGCTGGCATGCTGGTAGACGGTGCCATAGTGGTCAGTGAGCTGGCCGATCGTAACTTGGCCGAAGGGCAAAAGCCGAAACAAGCCTGGGCTAACGCTGCCGGCCGCATGGCCTGGCCAATCATCGCCTCTACCGCCACCACAGTGGTGGTGTTTATGCCATTGCTGTTTTGGCCTGGCGTAGTCGGCCAATTTATGAAATACCTGCCGGCCACCGTTATTTTATGTTTGCTGGCATCCTTATTTATGGCACTGATTTTCTTGCCGGTAATGGGCGGTCTGAGCAAAGCGCAGCCACCGGCGCACGAAGTAGAGCAAAGCCGTGCCGGTAAAGCCTATCGTGGCTTACTGGCCCGCTTGTTACGCCGGCCCGGGTTAACCTTTGCCGGTATGCTTGGCGCCATGGTGCTGATTTTCTTTGCTTATGGCAAATACAACCACGGCCTGGAGTTTTTCCCGTCGGTAGAGCCCGAGTCGGCCCAGGTTTGGGTGCGGGCTCGCGGCGATATGTCGATTTATGAAAAAGATACCTTGCTGCAAAAAGTCGAGCAGCGCTTGCTGGGGTTATCCGAAGTAAAAGCACTGTATGCCCGCTCGTTAGCCAGCGCCGGTGGTGAACTGGCAGCCGATGTGGTTGGCACCTTGCAGTTTCAGTTTATTGATTGGCATCAGCGTCGCCGCGCAGCTGAGATCCTCGATGAGATGCGCAAACTTACTGCAGATATTCCCGGTATCATTCTGGAGTTTCGCCAGCAGGAAGAAGGCCCGGCCGGTGGTAAACCGATAGAACTGCAAATCAGCGCCAACCAAGCCGCCGCCACGGAGCAGGCCGTAACGCAAATTATCAGCCAAATGCAAAAAATGGGCGGCTTTGTTGATATTGAAGATGACCGCAGCCTGCCGGGCATAGAGTGGCGCATTGAAGTTGACCGCGCCGCCGCTGCCCGCTTTGGTGCCGATGTGCTTACCGTAGGTAATGCGGTACAGATGATCAGTAACGGCTTATTGCTGGCAAAATTCCGGCCGGAGTATGCCAGTGATGAAGTAGATATCCGCGTGCGGTTTCCGCAAAATTGGCGCTCGTTAGATCAACTGGGCCGGTTAACTATTCAAACCGAACGCGGCCAGGTACCGCTGAGTAACTTTGTCACCTTAGTGCCGGCAGCGAAAACCAGTGTGATCAAGCGGATTGACGGCAACCGTGCAGTAACGATAAAAAGCGATCTAGCCCCTGGCGCTCAGGTAAGTGAACGCTTACAGGCGCTACTGGCAAGCGATATTAAGCTGCCGGACAACGTTAATGTAAAAACTGCCGGTGAAAGTGCTGATCAGCAAGAGGCGATGACATTCCTGATGGGCGCCTTTGCAACGGCTATCTTCCTGATGCTGATGATTTTGCTGGTGCAATTTAACAGCTGGTACCAGAGCTTGTTAATTTTATCGGCCATTATTTTTTCCACCGCCGGTGTGTTGCTGGGCCTGCTGGTCAACGGTCAGAGCTTTGGCATTGTCATGGTAGGCATGGGTATTATTGGCCTGGCCGGCATAGTGGTAAATAACAATATCGTGTTAATTGATACCTATAATCAGCTGCGCGACAGCGGCTTATCAGCCTTTGAAGCAGCGCTGGAAACCGGTTGCCTGCGCCTGCGGCCGGTGTTGTTAACCTCAGTTACCACTGTGCTGGGCTTAATGCCGATGGTGCTGGCGGTTAACGTTAACCTGCTTGAACCCAGCCTTGGCTTTGGTGCGCCGTCAACTCAGTGGTGGACTCAGCTGTCCAGCGCCATTGCCGGCGGTTTAACCTTCGCCACTGTGCTAACACTGTTTTTAACGCCCTCTATGCTGGTGCTGGGGGAAAAGCTGCGGCCGCGTAAAACAGAATCGGATGCGCAGCCGGTAAGCAGCAGTGATGATATTGCCCTGCTGCTGAAGAAACGTGCCTAAGCTTATCGCAGCTGTGCTGGTGCTGCCTGGCAGCGCCGACACAGCTGTTTCTGCAGCTATATCAGCTGTAAACTTGATTCCTTTCAAGCTATAGCATATTTTTATAAAACAGGACAAACAGGACAGCTTTTAATGTCAGCGACGCCTGAAACAACTAAGCCTCTGGTACTGTGCGTGGATGATGAATCCAACATCCTGAAAGCACTACAGCGATTGTTTATACACCAAGGTGTTCAACTACTATTGGCGGACAGTGGCGCTAAAGCACTCGAATTGATGCAGCAACACCGGGTTAATCTGATCATTAGCGACATGCGAATGCCGGGTATGAGCGGCGCGGAGTTTCTGGCCCGGGCTGAGCAGTTGCAGCCTGACGCCTATCGCATTCTGATGTCTGGCTATTCTGACGTAGCCTCAACAGCGTCAGCTAAAAACCTTGGCAAAATTCATCACTATATCCAAAAACCCTGGGATAACCAGCAGCTGTTAGCTGCCGTGGCAGAGGGGTTGGCGCAGTCTTCGTCTGGTACGCCAAAGTAAACTACTTACAGTGGATCGGTAGTAATATTACTTTACGGCAGGCTGTTCTGTAAAATGCTGGTGTTCATAATCTTCAGCGGTAAGAAAGGGTAAGCAGATGGTAAAACTGCTTCCTTCACCTTGTGTTGAAACGACTTTTATCTCACCTTTATGCTTTTGTACAATGCTATACGACAGAGACAATCCCAGACCAGTGCCTGTGCCCACCGGTTTTGTGGTGAAAAACGGCTCAAATATTTTTCCCAGGTTGTTTTTCGCAATGCCGGAGCCCGTGTCCCTGATGGCAATACTCAACGCCGAATCTGTTGCTGACACGTCAATATAGATATCTCCGCTCTCTTCAATAGACTGCGCAGCATTGACTAACAGATTCAGGAACACTTGATTTAACTGCATCGGCTGACAATAAAGCTTAGGCAGCGCAGTCTGATAATTACGATGTACTTCAGCTTTATATTTGATCTGACCAGCCGCAATTTTCAATGTGTTTTCCAGGCCGTCAACAATATCAGCAAGCTGCCATTCACTGTTATCAACATATGAGAATGATTTCAGACTCTTAACAATAGCCGCAACCCGTTCCAACCCCTCAATTGATTCAGAAATAAGCTCAGGTAAATCCGTACTGATAAACTCATACTGCTGACGCTGCAGCATATCCCTCTCGAGCGCTTGATAAGGTGGATGATTAACCTCAAGCATCAACTCCTGATAGAACTGCATCAGCTCAAATAATTTAACGCTATAATCCCGCAAACTTTGTAAGTTAGAGCTTACAAAGCCCACCGGATTATTAATTTCATGCGCTACACCGGCTGCCAGCTGGCCAATAGCAGCCATTTTCTCCGATTGCAGCAACTGATTCTGCGCCGCTTCCAGTTTTTTATTCAGCGCACTTAGCGCAACATGCTTCTGCCCGAGCTGCTCTGACAACGTCTTCTGCGCTTGATAGTAACTGGCTAACTCAGTCACGTCCTGCACGACTAAACACACTGTTTTTACGGCGCCGTTTTCAATATCCAGAGGAAAAAATTCAATATTCTGATACATCAGCGTTTCTTCGCCGGTAATAGGCCTGCTGCTGCTGAAGTTAAATACATGGGGCCTGTGTTCCCAATACGAGAAGCTGGCATTATTCAACACGAACACACTGTTTATCTTTTTGCTTAAATATTTTGCAGCGTCAGGATAAATAGCCAACAAATTTTTGTTGTCAGTGGCAATGTCAGCGTGGGGTAAGCGGTCAGTAAAAAAATTATTCCAGTAAACAATATCATACTTGGCATCAACAACACATATGCCAAGTGGTAAACGCGACGCCAGCTTTTGCAGCAACACCTGATGGCTCATAGTTACTCCAACAACTGCTGCAGTGTAATCAGCAATGTCTGAACTGACGACTCCTCAAGACAAATCACTATTTTTGAATCAAAATGACTGGCCTCCACATTAAACTTCACCTCCATCATAAGGGTGCTCGCCCAACGATATTGCTCAATATGCTGCATCGTCGGCGTATACATTGTTGGCATACTTAACTTGGCTTTTAATGAAAGTTGCTCAGCAAAACCCGTTAAACAGGCGCCGGCCAGAATATTTGCCAGCTCCAGCAATAATTCATCCAGGCTGTCCTGATTCAACGGCAGATCGTAATCCATTAAACGGCCAATAGCATCACTGCCCTCTTTCGAGAATACCGCAACAACCTCACCTTTTATGGTGCCGAGAAATGATTGGCGGGTGTACCATACAGCATCGTCAGTTAGCATAGACATAAACTGCTGTGGTGTAACGTCACTTATCTTGGGTATAGATAATGTTATCTTTGCTGCGATCAAACGCGCCAGGGCGTTAGCGGCTTGTCCCATTGAGATATTCATCAGCTCTTGTAAGGCATCACGCTGTTCTTCAGTAAGCAGCGTGTTCATATCAGCCCCACTTCAACAAGTGCTTGCTTCAACTCCTCAGGTTGCAGCGGCTTTTGCAAAAAACGAAACGCGCCTAATGAATCGACCAACCGTTTCGCTTCAGGCTGAATATCAGCGCTGATAACTATTACCACCGTTTTGGCATGATGCTCATGCAAGTACTTTAATACCCCAAAGCCATCTAATTCGGGCATAGTTAAATCTAAAAATAACACCTCAGCTTTACCGCTGTTTACCGCCGCCAGCGCTTCTGTACCATTACATGCTTCAGTAATCTCCACATCCCAATCAACTGGCAAAGCCCGCCTTACTACTTTTCTCGACAACGAGGAATCATCTGCAATAGTAACGGGAATAGGCATAGCATCCTCATTTCGTTCATATCTCATCTGCCTTAGCCTAGTCGGTATTCTGCAGTCGTCAACGTTTAACAAAAACCGCACCAGCCATTTGTTCTGCGTCAGAAAATCCTGCTACAAACTACACTACCATTTAGTATCAGTACGGTTCACCGTTACCAGTTCCTGCTCAATCTCATGCAGGCAGGCCGGTTTAGCATAAAAATAGCCCTGGCCAAATTCACAGCCCAACTGGGCCAGTAACGTTTGTTGCTCTGCGGTTTCTATGCCCTCGGCAATAACAGCCACCTCTATTGCCTGTGCCATTGCCAGCATGGCTTTGACCAAACTCAGGTTATGGCCTTTATCCAGAGCCTGTACAAAGGCTCTGTCTATCTTGATGTAATCAATCGGCAAAGACGTCAGATAAGATAACGACGAATAGCCGGTACCAAAATCATCAATGGCTACTTTAATCCCGGCGCTGCGAAACGCGGTCAGGTTTTCCGAAATGGTCGGCGAATTATCCATTGCCACACCCTCGGTAATTTCCAGCTGCAGACACTGCGGCGGCAACTCTAATTGCTCTAACTTAGTAGTGATAAAGCTATACAGTCCGGGGTCTGAAAAGTGTTTGGCGGTGATATTTACCGCCACCGGCTGCGGCTGCAAGCCGCTTTCACGCCATAACTTGATTTGCTGTAGCACGGTTTTCAACACCCAGCAATCGAGTTTTTTACCCAGGTTAACCGCCTCTGCTATCGGCACAAACATATCCGGCGCCACCGTGCCCAATACCGCATCATGCCAACGCAGCAGGGCCTCATAGCCGGTAAGCCGGCCGCTGAGCAAATGATACTTAGGTTGTAACACCAGGCTAAGCAAGTCTTGCTCCAGCGCCCTGCGTAAGCCCTGCTCAATCTCCAGCCGCCTGGTCAGCGCATTGTGAATATCGGCATGATACAAGCGCAACAGCAACGCCTGCTGCTTCGCATCAAACATGGCTGATTCTGCTTGCTGGATCAGTACCGCCAAATCAACCGAGTCGTCCGGGTACACACTGATACCCACACACATTGACGGTGAAATTTTTTCCTGCGCTAACCAGTATGGTTCTGTGCAGTTTTCAATAAGTTGATAAACAAAAGGCAGTAAATCAATCCGGTTAACCAGTGGCAATACCACAATAAAATCATCCGAGCCGGGCCGGCATGCTACCGCATCTTGCGGCAATAAACTTTGTAACCGGTGTGCCGCCTCTATCAGCATCAGATCGCCAAACTCGTAACCATATTTTTCATTAATAAGCCGAAACCGGTGACAATCAATAAACAGTACCGCCAGTGCCTGGCCGGCGTCTGAGCGCCGGCCGAACTGTTCCAGCAAGCCTTCTTTATTTACCAGTCCGGTTAAGGCATCAAAATTGGTAAGAAACTTAGCATGATTTTTCGCTTTAACCTGCTCGGTAATATCGATACCCACCCCCTGAACTTCGTCCGCGGAGTCTGCTGCACCGGCCAAGCTGCTAAAGGTCCAGTCGACCCAGTGCACTGTATTGTCAGGCCCCAGCATACGCACAGACAACGAAATAGTTTGCCCCTCGCCGGCCTGACGTAACTGCGTCAGCAGTGCTTCAACATTATGCCGCTCATCGGCGTGGATAAACTCGAAAATAGAAATGCCCAGCATTTGAAATAACTGCTGGTTTAACTGGCGACAAAAGGCATTATTTACAAACGTAAGCCTGGAGTTTTTACTTAACCGGCAAATAAACTCTTTCTGATTCTGCACAATATCGCGATAACGTTGCTCTGCCGAAATCAGCCGCTGCAATACCGCTTTAAATTCAGATAAATCGTGGCAGACACCAACAAACAGCCGGCCCTGCTCAGTATGCGACTCCCCCACCGATAAATGCATAGGAAATACGCTGCCATCCTTGCGCCGCGCTTGCACATCACGGCCAATGCCGATGATCTGTGCTTTACCGCCCCTTTTATAATTGCGCAGGTAGCTGTCATGCTGCGCTGCATGTGTTGATGTCATCAGCATACTGACGTTTTCGCCAATCACTTCTTGTTTGTTGTAGCCAAACAATTGCTCGGCACCGCGGTTAAAGGTTTGCACAATGCCCCACTCATCTATAGAGATGATGCCGTCTACAGTGGCTTCCAGCAGTGCATCCTGCATAGAGCGCAAGCTTAAATGCGCTTTTACACTGGCCTGATACGCAGTTAAGTCATGACAGATACCGACAAAATAACGCTTACTACCGGCTTTGGCTTCACCGACAGATAAATGCATCGGAAAAACGCTGTTGTCTTTGCGCTTTCCCTGCACATCCCGGCCTGAGCCAATAATTTTAGCGTCCATACCATGCTTAACATAGTTGGCCAGATACCCATCGTGCTCACTATGAAACGGCTCCGGCATTAACATACGTACATTCCGGCCTACACAGTCCGTCGAAGTGTAACCGAACAGTTTTTCTGCCGATGGTGAGAAAAAGCAAATTAATCCCTGCTGATCAATAACAATAATCGCATCTACAGCAGAGTGCACTATCGCATCCTGCAACTGACTAAGCTCAAAAGTATCCATACCCTGCGTAACCCTGTTGTTACCAGCAAATACAATAAACCACTAATTTAAGCTGTGATTAATTGATAAGTTTCACAAACTGTAGAAGTAATTTTTTCTTTTTTCCATACAGACAGTCGCATGAAACATGCGTTGTAGTAGTTACTACAGGAATAAAAGTAAAATATCAGGAATTTTGGACAATGCGGTGTGACAGGCCGGCTAAGTTCGTAACAGAAAGCAACCGACTGAACTACCGCCCAGTGCTGAAATAAACAAGGAAGTAAAATGGCGGAGCGGACGGGACTCGAACCCGCGACCCCCGGCGTGACAGGCCGGTATTCTAACCGACTGAACTACCGCTCCGGTGTGTATCGAAAATTGGCGGAGCGGACGGGACTCGAACCCGCGACCCCCGGCGTGACAGGCCGGTATTCTAACCGACTGAACTACCGCTCCGCACCAATTGCCCTGCAGAATTTCGTTTGGGTATCCTGCAGTGCGGCGGGAATGATACGGATTAGCCGATAGGCCGTCAACACCTTTTTTGCCGCTTTTGCCTAATCCTTAATCATCCGGCAAGGTCAGATCAAGAATGTCATCCATATCGTTGTTTTTTTGTGCATTAGCGTTATTTTTCGCCGTCGCTCCCTGCTGAGTTTCACTTTTTGCCGGCTCCGGCTCTGCGGCAACCGGCTTTTTGCGCCAGAACAGTAAATCGGCCCATTTCCGATCCGTTATCACAATCCAAATGGCCAGGCCACCGCCAGATAAAATCAGCAAATTAGCGCCTATCACCAAACCCCACGGAAATTCCGGCTCAGGTTCTGCCTGCTCGGCGGCAATCTCATCTTTAATACTTTGCGGTAGTTCGTCCAGCACCGGCGCTTCAAACACCGGCATTTTCACCACAAAACTGGTTTCCGGTAAACTCAGCATAAACTGGCGACCATCCTGCATGGCACCAAAGGCCTGCACCTCCAGTATATAACTGCCATGGCCGCGATTCTTCAGCATCACTTCACGCGCCGTTAAACCAGGTTCATTCAATGCAAACTCGTCTACCTCACCATTGGGGTAGCGCACCCGCCCCTGCAGCAACACTGTGGCTTTATCAATGCTGTCATCTGTAATGCGAAACAGCACCTGATGCGGCTTCCCCTGCTCTACAGGCTGGCCTTCCGGCAACGCCGGTGCGGCGATAATATCGGCTACAATAGGCGCAGCTTTCAGCACTACCGGTGGCTGCTCCACCTCGCGGGTATACAACGGCGTGCGTACTATGTATTTCGGGATCCATTCACCGGAGACAAACCGTAACTGAAACTCGCCGGTAAATACACCGTCGCGGGCGCGTTCATCGTAACCTTTACCGTCATCACGAAATTGCGCCACCTGCACCACGCCACGGCCAAAGTTATCATAATCAGCATTATTGGTACTGACAAAAATCACTTCCAGCATCAGTACTTCGCGAAAGTCCCGCGCATTCATTGGCTCATTACCGTTGGTTAGCCGTGCGGTTACTTTCACAGTTTCGCCAACCATTAAATTCTCCGGCAGCGGGTCGACATCCAGTTTAATGTCGGTCAGCACCATGATGCGGCTTTCCGGCAGCAGCCGGCCTATTGCCTGCCAGGGGCCCGGCATCGGGTTTTTAATTTCTATCAAATCGTAGCTGCTGGCGTCGTGCCAGCGTATTTTGTTCTGCTCTGCAGTACTAAAATGCAGCTTGCTGCCATCCGGCTGCACCAATACTGCCGAGGCCGAGCCGCGCCGGCGAAACAGCAGCAGGGTAATTTCCTCTACGTGTTCATCAATACGAAAGCGGTTTTCAAACAGCGGGATCTGATTTTTAGTCGGTAAGTCACTGAGCAGCTCAAAGCCGTTGTGCAGTTGCGGTTGTTGCTCTGCTTGCTCAGCAGCTGTCTGTGCTGTAGTCGTCTGCTCAGTGCCGGCTTGCCCGGTATCAGTCTGTTGCGCCAACACGTTAGCGCTGAACAACAGTATCGCTAACCAACTTATCAGTTTCGCCACAGGCAACTGCCTCCTTTTTTCTGCACCAGATCCAGCCGGCTTTCGTGCGCGGCCAACTCTTCATCCGAAGCGCGGATCACCTTTAAGCGGCCACTACGTTGTATGGCTATCGGGCCATCGCCGGCATTGTTGCCGTCTTGCTCGTTTGCCAGGTTTAAACTTACCTGACCACCGGTCATCAGCAGATACACATCTGCTAAAATCTCAGCATCCAGTAAAGCGCCGTGCAGCGTACGATGGCTGTTATTGATATCGTAGCGGCGGCATAGTGCATCCAGGTTGTTCTTCTGTCCCGGATGCATTTCCCGCGCCATCAATAAGGTATCGAGGATGGCACAATAGTCGCCAACCGGCGGCAGCTGCGGATGCAGCAGGGCAAATTCATGGTTAATAAAGCCGACGTCGAACGCGGCATTATGGATCACCAGCTCAGCGCCGTGAATGTAGTCGTAGAAGCTTTTGGCGATATCACGAAATTTGGGTTCGTGTTTTAACCGCTCGTTAGTAATACCGTGTACGGCAACGGCTTCAGCGTCAATAATCCGCTCCGGGTTAATGTAAACATGGAAATTATTGCCGGTAAAACGCCGGTTGATCAGCTCTACACAGCCGATTTCAATAATACGGTGGCCGTCTCTGGGGTTAAGACCCGTGGTTTCGGTGTCGAGAATAATTTGTCTTTTAGCCATGGCGGTTTCGTTTTCTACTGCATTTGGGTTAGATTATACGCCGTTTTGGTTTGAGGAAAGGCTTTATGCGCAAAACAGTTGCGATCTATACCGACGGCTCTTGCCTGGGTAACCCGGGCCCGGGTGGCTATGGTGCTGTGCTGATCTACAAACAGCACCGCAAGGAGCTAAGCGGCGGTTATCGCTTAACCACCAATAACCGTATGGAGTTGCTGGCGGCCATTATTGCGCTGGAGAGCTTAAAAGACAGTTGCGACGTAGACTTAACCACCGACAGCCAGTATGTGCGCTTAGGCATTACGCAGTGGCTGGCCGGCTGGAAGCGCAATAACTGGAAAACCAGCCAGAAGCAGCCGGTAAAAAACCAGGACTTATGGCAACGGCTGGACGCTGCGGCAGCAAGTCACAAGGTAAACTGGCATTGGGTAAAAGGCCATGCCGGCCACCCGGAGAACGAACGTTGTGATGTTTTAGCCCGCAGCGCAGCTGAGGCAAAACCGACCACTGTTGATACCGCGTTTGAATTAAGTCAAAAGGCATAGCACTGGAGACATTTTGCATAAAGCAGCTATCGGGTTACAAGGATAATCAACTGTACTTTCAGGCTGCCCGTCAACTGCTTGCGCTGCAACACTCGCCTTGGCTCATCACAGCAACTCGCTACCGCTTGCGCGTTCGCTCAGACACTCTGTGATGACCAAATCGAGGTTCCAGCCGCAGTTGACTAGTTCGGTGAAGTAATTACTCTCCTGATTTCTCAGTGCTAGCTGCAGCCGCATTTACCGCCAGCATTTTCTCCAGCTCAGCAATAAAGGCTTTATCATCCGGCGCCGTGCGGCTGCCAAAATGTTTTACCGTTTGCTCATCACTGCTTACCAGATACTTATTAAAGTTCCAGCTCGGTGACTCACCGGTTTTGGCAATTAAGGCTTTAAACACCGGGTTGGCGTCATCGCCTTTCACTTTAGAGCTGGCAAACATCGGGAATTTAACGCCATAAGTTAAATAGCACACTTCAGCGGTTTTCTCTGCGTCATCATATTCCTGCTTAAAGCTGTCTGACGGGAAACCCAAGATAACCAGACCTTTATCCTGATACTTCTGGTGCAGCGCTTCAAGGCCTTCAAACTGCTTGGTAAAACCACACTTACTGGCAGTATTTACTACCAACAGAGTTTTACCTTTATAGCTGTCGCATAAATTTACGCTTTCGCGGGTATTTAACTGCTGCATAGAATGGCCAAGAATGTCGCCACACTGGTTTGCCATCGCCGGCATCGCCAGCAAAGCTGTGGCCAGGGCCGCTGCATTTATTAACGTTTTCATTATTCTCTCCTGTAGGATCTGCATTTTAGACTGGCAATTATTACGCAGCATAACGCAAAGCCGATCTGTTTGCGCCTGGCGATAAAAATTCACGTGTGTTTTTTTGCGCATCCGCTATCATCCGCTTCCTTTTTTCTGCCGCTCTCGTATGCTTAGCGCAAAGTGGTAAACGTTAACGGCAAACCAGAGAAGCTTATGCGCATTTGTTTTTTAATGTACCCGTGGGAAAAAGTGCAGCCGGATGGCGACAGCACTATCCGTATGATCCACGAAGCGGTAAGCCGCGGCCACAGCGTCGCCATTACTCATGCTACCAATTTAACGGTGCGTGACAGTATTGCTCAGGCATTTTGCAAAGTGTTTGTTAAGGGCCAGAAAATCTCCAGCAATATTGCCAGCTTTTACCGCAATGCCCAGTTTAACCAGCAAAAACTGCCGCTGGCAGCCTTTGATGCCATCTTTATCCGCTTAAACCCGCCGCTGGACCCGATAGTGCTGAACTTTCTCGATTCTGTGCGGGAAGACACCTTTATTATGAATGATCTGGACGGTGTGCGGATTGCCAATAATAAGATGTATACCGCGTCGCTGCACGACCCGGATAATGAGTTTATTCCGGTAACCCATGTGTCGAAAAACAAAGATTATCTGGCGCGGGTGCTGGCAGAATCACCAAATGAAAAAATGATCTTAAAACCGCTGAATGGCTATGGCGGTAAAGGCGTTATTTTACTGGAAAAATCTGCCGCGCAAAGCGCGCGTTCATTACTCGACTTTTATATCGGCGATACTGAACGCGGTAACTACGTTATTTTGCAGGAATACGTAGAAGGCGCAGAGCTGGGCGATATTCGCATTTTAATGCTCAACGGCAAAGCTATCGGCGCCATGCGGCGTATTCCACCGGCAGACGATGTGCGCTCTAACGTGCATGCCGGCGGCAGCGTGGTGAAACATCAACTGACAGAGCAAGAGAAGCGGTTGTGCGCCCATATAGGCCCGAGGCTGGCACGTGACGGCTTATTTTTTGCCGGTATCGATGTCATAAACGGCAAGCTGATTGAAGTCAATGTGATGAGCCCGGGCGGCATAGCGCGGATCAACCGCTTAAACGGCGTGCGGTTGCAGGAAAAAGTTATCGATTTTATTGAGCAGGTGGTCTACAGCAAAACCTTGCTGTCGCCACGTAAACAAGCGTTCAGGCCGCTGTTGAGCGAAGCCGAAGCGCTTATTTAAAAACTTTTCATCGTCGGTAAAAAAATATTTCGCTGTGGCGAATCAATAAATCCGGTAAATAAGCAGAAAAAATCTGAGGTGCGCTTATGTCACAGGTAGAGAGTAACGATTTTGAGCTGGAAGAGCCGATAGACGACGTGGAGATCATCAAAGAGTTGTCACCCAAAGACAGCAAAGCCAGGCAAAAGCTGGAAGCCAGGCGTCGTATTGACGACCTGCTGGAGCAAAAGCGTCTGCGCCAGTTGCTGGATGACTGGGAGCTGGATGATACTGATGCATAAAACAAAACGGGCGCTTTAAGCGCCCGTTTTGTTTATCGGTGTTGGCTAACGTTTGTGATTAGCCGCGATATTTTTGCATGACTAAAGTAGCGTTAGTGCCACCAAAACCAAAGCTGTTTGACATCACGGTATTGAGCTCAGCCGGTGTCGCTTTAGTGACAATATTCAGCCCTTGCGCTGCTTCATCCAGCTCGCCGATATTCACCGACGGTGCAATAAAGCTGTGCTTCATCATCAGCAAGGAGTAGATGGCTTCATGCACACCCGCGGCGCCTAAGGCATGGCCGGTCATCGCTTTGGTGGCACTGATGGCCGGCGACTTACCGGCAAACACTTGCTGAATAGCGCCCAGCTCTTTTACATCACCTACCGGTGTGCTGGTGCCGTGGGTGTTAACGTAATCGACTTCAGCTGTCACGCCATGCATCGCCATTTGCATACAACGTATGGCGCCTTCACCGCTTGGTGCAACCATGTCATAACCATCTGACGTCGCGCCATAGCCGACCACTTCAGCATAGATAGTGGCGCCACGGGCCAGCGCATGCTCCAGCTCTTCTACTACCACCATACCGCCACCGCCGCTGATCACAAAGCCGTCACGGTTGGCATCATAAGTACGCGATGCCAGCTCTGGTGTGTCGTTATATTTGGTCGACAGCGCGCCCATCGCATCAAATTCCATCGCCAGGGTCCAGTGTACTTCTTCGCCGCCACCGGCAAAGACCACGTCCTGCTTACCCAGTTGGATCAGCTCTACCGCATGGCCGATACAATGCGCACTGGTGGCACAAGCCGAACTGATAGAGTAATTCACGCCTTTAATTTTAAACGGTGTGGCCAAACAAGCAGAACAGGTGCTGGACATGGTTTTAGGCACCGCATAAGGGCCAACCCGCTTTACGCCTTTTTCGCGCAGAATATCTGCCGCTTCTACCTGAACTTTAGATGAGGCACCGCCGGAGCCGGCGACCAGGCCGATACGCGGGTTGGAAATTTGCTCTTCGGTAAAACCGGCGTCCAGCATCGCTTCTTGCATCGCGATATAAGCATAGGCTGCAGCATCGCCCATAAAACGCATGGCTTTACGGTCAATCAGCTCTGATGGCTCCAGTTTAATGTTGCCCCACACCTGTGAGCGCAGACCCATTTGCGCAAATTCTTCTGCGCGGGTAATGCCTGAACGGCCCGCCTGTAACGACGCCAGTACTTCATCTTTGTTATTGCCAATACTGGAAACAATACCAATACCTGTGATTACCGCTCTTTTCATGCTTACTCCCATCAACCAGCCTGATGCCGGCAAGGTTAAAATAATACTGTGCGTCATTGTACGTATTTTGTGTTACTAAGTGGTCAGCTTTCAGCGCACACTTGTACTCTGTTTTCAATTCTGCGGTAGCTTAGGGTAAACTACAAGCCGAATTTTGTGGTGGACCAACCTGTTATGTCACAACCTAACGCCAATCAGATTAGCAACGCCAAAATACACTTTAATGACCAGGGTGCCCCGGTCGCGTCTGATTTTGACGATATCTATTTCTCCGAAGACGGTGGCATGGCCGAAACCGACTACGTGTTTTTACAGCAAAACGGTTTACCACAGCGCTGGCAAACACACAATAAGCCGGCATTTCATATTGTTGAAACCGGCTTTGGTACCGGGGCTAATTTTTTGCTGACCTGGCTGCGTTTTCGCCGGCACAAGCAGTTATTCGGCGGTGCAACTTGCCAACGGTTGTATTTCAGCAGCTTTGAGAAATTCCCGCTAAGCTATGCCGACTTAGAACGTGCACTGGCGGTACATACCGAGCTGCAGGAACTGTGTAAGCTGTTGCTGGCCGCTTACCCACCCGCCGTTGCCGGTTGCCACCGGCTGAGTTTTGACAACGGCAGCGTGATACTGGATTTATGGCTGGGCGATGTAAATGCACTGCTGCCTGAAGTGAGCGCCACTGTCGATGCGGTTTATCTGGATGGCTTTGCGCCCGGTAAAAACCCGGACATGTGGCAGGACGAGCTGTTCAACGGCCTGGCCAGGCTTAGCCAACACGGCAGCACAGTGTCTACTTTTACTGCTGCCGGCATAGTAAAACGCGGCTTGCAACAGGCAGGGTTCAGCGTAAAAAAAATTAAAGGCTTTGGCCGTAAACGCGACATGCTGACAGCCTGTTTTGACACGCCAGCAACGCTGCCACAGCCGGCGCCAACGCATGTTACCCTTGTCGGTGGTGGCATTGCCTCAATTTGCACCGCGCTGGCACTGCAACAGCGCGGCATTGCTGTACACCTGATTTGTGAAGACAGCAACGTGGCACTGCAGGCATCACAAAACCGCCAGGGCGCGGTGTATCCTAACCTGCACGCCAACCTGACCGACGACAGCCAACTGCATGTGCAGGCGTTTTTATATGCACGGCATTTTTATCAGTACTGGCATACACAAGGGTTGGATTTTGCCATGGATTGGTGCGGCTTATTGCATCTGGCCAGCAACAAGCTGCTGCAACAGCGCCAGCAAAAATTAATTGATAATGCCTTGTGGCCGCCGCAACTGGTGCAGGCCGTTGACGCGGCCACAGCAAGCGAGTTGGCAGGTTTAGCGCTGCCATACGGCGGCATTTATTTACCGCTGGCCGGCTGGTTAAACCCGCAGCAATTTTGCCAACAGGCACTGGCCTGGCTGCAACAGCAAGCCTCGTTCCGGCTTAGCCTGAACTGTAACGTCAATGCGATATCCGTCAATGCCAACGGCGACTGGCTGTTGCAAACAACGGCAGGCCAGCTTACCGCCCACAACCTGGTGCTGGCCTGTGGCAGCAAGCTGGCGCAATTTTCGCCAACAGCAAAGCTGCCACTGAATAAAATCCGCGGCCAGGTCAGCCATGTGCAAAGTAAAACCATGACAGCGCTGAAAACCGTGCTGTGCCATAAGGGCTATATCACCCCGGGCTGGCAGGGGCTGCATTGTGTTGGCGCTACCTTCGACCGTGGTGCAACAGAAGCTTTTGTCAGCGAGCAGGATAATAGCGAGAATTTACAACTGGTTAATGACCAACTTAACCAACCGGACTGGTTTGCTGACAGCCGGGCCGTAAGTGCGGCAGCGGCGTTCCGGGCTACGGTGCCGGATCATTTGCCGCTGGCAGGAAACATAAACGGACAACCGGGTTTATACGTGCTGGGGGCTATGGGAGCTCGCGGCATTATGTTGTCGCCACTGCTGGCAGAACACCTGGCTTGCCAAATCTGCGCCGAGCCACTACCGTTATCAGTGCAGCTAAAACAGCGGCTACAGCCGAACCGCTTTGGCGCGGCCCGGTAAAGTCAGGATGCAATATGACAAATAGAAAACGGATTTTAATCGCCGAGGACGACATGTACTTGCGCTCTTTGCTCGACGTACAGTGTCAAAGCCTGGGTGTACATACCTGCAGCGTTGAAAATGGTGAGCAGCTGGTTACGGCAGCCCTGAGCTACCAGTATGATATTGTGCTTACCGATATCCAGATGCCGGTATGTGATGGTATCCGGGCCGTGCATTTGCTGCGTCGTCTGGGCTATAACAGACCGGTGTTCGCCATGTCTGCCGACAGCGTTGCTGCTGAGGGTTTTGATCAGGTACTACAAAAACCTGTCGACATTGCCTTTCTTGCCACACTATTGCAGCAAACGCCGCAGCAACACATTGTGCCACTGCAGGTAACAGCGGAACTGGCCAGCTTGTTTTACCAGAACCTGCAGCAACTTAGCCAGCACTTTGCCGAAGCTTTGCAGCACGACGACCTTGAATTGATGCGGCAAATTTGTCATCAGGTTAAAGGTAGTGCCGCCAGCTTTGGTCATGCCGGACTAACGCAATTGGCTGATGCGTTGCAACAGCGTTTAGTAACTGAAGCCAGCAATAACGACTTAACGGAGCAATGCCGGCATTTTTTGCACTTTATCCGGCAAACAGGAGCATCAGATGAAAACGCCAAAGATTCTGCTCGTTGATGATGTTGATTACAGCCGGCAACTCCTGCGCAACAATATTCAGGCGTTATCTGATACCGGGTTGTTAACCCACACCACCTTTAGCTTTTTTAACGCCGGTACAGCAGCTGATGCCAAAGTACTGTTCACGCTGCACCAGCCACACATAGTGTTTCTGGATATTGAGCTACCTGACAGCTCCGGGTTGGAATTATTAGCACAGTTCAAGCAGACAAGGCCGCAGTGCCGTGTCGTTATGATTAGCGGCGCCAGCACTTTGGAAAATGTGACACGAAGTATTCAAATGGGGGCGGAAACCTTTATCGTCAAACCATTCAGTGGTGAGAAAATTTTGTCGGCTATGCGTTTGCTGGAGAAGAAGCAAGACTATGATTTGGCATTAGATATGCCATAACGCTGGGCAAAAGGCCCGGATATTTGCTAATGTATGGCCAGATTAATACTCACACCAAGGATAATACATGCGCGCTGCAGTTTTAATGTGCCTCACACTGGCATTCAGCAGTAATTTGGCCGCCCAAGATTTCTTTCAGATCCCTGTTGCATCTGACGCCCGGGAGTTTGCCCGGCTGGATAATAAAATACCGGCAGTGCTAAGCTATTTTAGTCAGCAGACCGAACAAAGTCTGCGTGATTTTTATATTCAACGTCTGGGCGAGCCGGTAAATGAGCAGACGCTGTACGGCCGGCAGCATTTGTATTTTAACGTCAACAGCAATCAAATCAGGATCTTAATTTCCAGCCAAGATGACTGGCGTCAGGTAGATATTATGGTACAAAACTAAGCCCTCAGGGCTTAGTCATTTGCAACACTACGCGGCGGTTTTTCTTACGTTCAAGTGCAGTATCATTCGGCGCTGCATGGCGCCGCTCACCAAAGCCCTCTACCTGCACTTTATCGGCACTCATCCCTGCTGCAACAAAAAAGCTTTTTACTTTCTCTGCCCGCTTTACCGATAGCTGTTCATTCATCCAACGGCCGCCGTAACTGTCGGTATAGCCCTGAATTTCTATGTATTCAATATCCTGGTCGTATTTTAAGTATTCGGCAATCTGTGCCAGCCGGCGCTGAGACTCACGCGTTAACTGGTCGCCGCCGGTTTCATAACTTAATACCGTAAAGGCGATATCGTCAAAGCTGTATGGCAGTAACGCTGAAATACATTGATTAAACTGCTGATATTGCTTTAAAAATTGTACCGGGTTTATCGAAGCCGCCACCTTGTCATAGGGGCTGTGCCAGTCGCTGAAATAAAAGGTCGGGCTAAAGCCCTGCTCTAATTCGGTGAGCAATGTCCAGGCAGCTTTCTTCGGTAAATCGCCGTTGTACTGTTTCAGCAGCTGCATATTGGCCACCGCTTTGGCCGGCTCTCCGGGCCGCCATGCCGGCGGTACCGACAGTACTTCGGCTAAATCATAGCCATCGGGCAAACGCAGCATTTGCAGTTCAAAATCTAAGTTCAGCGCTTTGCCGGCCACGCTGCGAAATACCGCCTGGCCAAAATGCGGTATTTCATGTTGCAACTGACATTCTAATGGCGTATTACGGTTTAACTGCCATACCGACTGCTCAATACCGGCAGAATATTGACGCAGCTGCGGCTGCGCCAGCAGATGGCAACTAAAGGCCATTACACTAAAAGCTAATAAGGTTCGCATTTTCCGGTTTCCCACCACTATCGGCATATCAAGCCATGCCCTTCAGGGTTTATCTGTACTACTGATACCTGTTACTAATGATATCTAAAGCAAACACTATGCCGTAACAAGACGCTGCGCTAATTTTTTGGCATAATAGCCGCTGATTTGTTAAATGGCGCCGTTATGACACAACCCAATTCTCAACTGGCTCAGCGTTTTCGTGGTTACTACCCTGTAGTTATCGACGTGGAAACCGCAGGCTTTAATGCTAAAACTGATGCCTTGCTGGAAATTGCCGCCACCTTGCTCGATATGGATGAGGACGGCAATTTAATTCCGCTTAAAACCCTGCACTTTCATGTTGAGCCATTCGAAGGCGCCAACCTGGATGCCAGCTCACTGGCATTTAACGGCATAGACCCGTTTAACCCGTTACGTGGTGCCGTACACGAACGTGAAGCCATTACCGAAATATGCAAGGCCGTGCGCAAAGCGCAAAAAGATGCCGGTTGTCAGCGTAGCGTAATAGTGGCGCACAATGCCGCCTTTGATCAGGGCTTTTTAAATGCGGCGATCGAACGGCTTAACTTTAAACGCTCGCCGTTTCATGCGTTTGTTTCGTTTGATACCACCAGCCTGGCCGCATTAGCGGTGGGCCAAACCGTATTGGCAAAAGCCTGTAAAGCTGCTGGCATAGCATTTGACAATAAAGAAGCACACAGTGCGCTGTACGACACCGAGCGTACTGCCGAATTATTCTGCTATATCGTCAATAGCTGGAAACAGTTGGGCGGCTGGCCGATGGCCAATATCCAGCCGGATGACAGTGCTGGGGATGATGACACTGACGCTGTCGCATAACAGCACGAAGGCCGCAAACAGCGGCCTTCGTTTTTTGCAGCAGGGTTTATTCTGCCGCAGTATCGGTTTTGTGTTTTGCCGCGGTTTCTTTAATTAACGGCTGCAATTCACCACGCTGAAACATTTCCAGCACGATATCACAACCGCCAACCAGTTCACCGTCAACCCACAACTGCGGGAAGGTTGGCCAGTTCGCGTACTTGGGTAATTCAGCACGAATATCCGGGTTTTGCAAAATATCGACATAGGCAAACTGTTCGCCACACGCTATCAGCGCTTGCGATGCCTGTGCTGAGAAGCCGCAACTGGGAAATTTCGGTGAGCCCTTCATAAACAACAGAATAGGGTTTTCAGCAATTTGCTGTTTTATTTTGTCCAGCGTTTCCATTAATACCTCACAACAAGTGCATTTCTACATTGGCTGACATTTTACGCTGTTCTGTGCGCTGTGGCACTTGAGATTTACGAAAAAATCCCCACTTCCGTGTTACAACGTACCAAACTGATCATCAAAGCGCGTTACACTGGATCAGCTTATAATCAGACACTGCAAAACTTGAGTATTTTAGTCAGGTTTTGTAGTCTACGCCATGCAGACATCATAAACAACGCCAACGGAGAACGACAATGGCCTTTGAATTACCCGCATTACCTTATGCAAAAGACGCCTTAGCGCCACACATTTCAGCCGAGACGCTGGAATACCACTACGGCAAACACCACAATACTTATGTAGTGAAGTTAAACGGCTTAATTGAAGGTACTCCTTTCGCCGGTAAGTCACTGGAAGAGATCGTTCGCAGCTCAGAAGGTGGTGTATTTAATAACGCCGCTCAGGTATGGAACCATACTTTTTACTGGCACTGTTTATCACCAAACGGTGGTGGCGAGCCAACCGGTGCTGTAGCTGACGCCATCAATGCCAAGTGGGGCTCTTTCGCCGCTTTTAAAACAGCGTTTAACGACAAAGCCGTAAATAACTTTGGCTCAAGCTGGACCTGGTTAGTGAAAAAAGCCGATGGCAGCCTCGACATCGTCAACACCAGCAACGCAGCTACGCCATTAACCGATACCAGCCTTACACCGGTAATGACAGTAGATCTGTGGGAACACGCTTACTACATCGACTACCGCAATGCGCGGCCAACCTACCTGGATGCATTCTGGGCGCTGGTTAACTGGAAGTTTGCTAACGAAAACTTCGCCAAATAACACTATTGTTCTGCACAAAACCCGGCTGATGCCGGGTTTTTTGTCCGCCTTGCTTTACATTTCGGCCGTTCGGCCTGACTAAACCTTTTCCCTGCCACAGCCTACAGCCTGAAGAAAATTGTAGATTTTTCTGTCAATTAGACAGGCGGGAATCCGCTTTACTGTCTAACCTTAGAGTAACAGCCAGGCTGCTACCCTTTCCCGATGTTTATAAGCCGGAGGTGCAAATGAGTATTTTTGAGCACTACAAATCACGCTACGAGGCTGCCAAAGAAGAAGAGTATAGTATTCAGGAGTTTCTGGCGTTATGTAAAGACGACAAGAGCTGCTACGCCAGTGCGGCAGAGCGCTTATTACTGGCCATCGGCCAACCGGAACTGACAGATACGGCACAGGACCCTAAACTGAGCCGGCTGTTTTCCAACCGGGTTATTGCCCGTTATCCGGCCTTCTCTGAATTTTACGGCATGGAAGAAGCCATAGAACAAATAGTGTCTTACCTTAAGCACTCGGCTCAGGGGCTGGAAGAGCGCAAACAAATTCTGTACTTACTCGGCCCGGTGGGCGGCGGTAAGTCTTCGCTGGCAGAAAAACTAAAACATTTAATGCAGCAAATTCCAATCTACTATTTGAAAGGCTCGCCGGTGTACGACAACCCGCTGTGCCTGTTCGATGTTAATGAAGATGGCAATATTCTGCAGCAGGAATACGGCATTCCCAAACGTTACCTGCGTAATATTATGTCGCCCTGGGCCAGCAAACGGCTGCATGAGTATAACGGCGATATCAGCCAATTCAGGGTCGTGAAAAAGTACCCGTCTATTCTTGACCAACTGGCGATAGCTAAAACCGAACCCGGTGATGAAAACAACCAGGATATTGCTTCACTGGTAGGTAAAGTGGATATCCGCAAGCTGGAGCACTTTGCCCAGAATGACCCGGATGCCTACAGCTACTCCGGTGCTCTGTGCCGCGCCAACCAGGGCTTGATGGAATTTGTCGAGATGTTTAAAGCACCGATTAAAGTGCTGCATCCGCTGCTTACCGCTACCCAGGAAGGTAACTATAACGGCACCGAAGGCCTGGCAGCGCTACCGTTTGACGGCATTATTCTGGCACACAGTAATGAGTCGGAATGGCAAACCTTCCGTAACAACAAAAATAACGAAGCCTTTCTCGACCGCGTTTACATTGTAAAAGTGCCCTATTGTCTGCGCGTAAGTGAAGAAATGCGCATTTACCAAAAACTGCTGGAGCACAGCGAACTGAATAGCTCGCCCTGTGCGCCCGGCACCTTAATTTCGCTGGCGCAGTTTGCGGTGTTATCGCGGTTGAAAAATCCGGATAACTCCAGCCTGTACTCCAAAATGCGGGTGTACGACGGTGAAAGCTTAAAAGATACCGATCCGAAAGCAAAATCCTATCAGGAATATCGTGATTACGCCGGGGTAGATGAAGGCATGACCGGCTTATCAACCCGTTTTGCCTTTAAAATTTTATCGCGCGTATTTAACTTCGACAGCACCGAAGTCGCCGCCAACCCGGTGCATTTATTCTATGTACTGGAGCAACAAATAGAGCGAGAACAGTTCCCGGCCGACGTTGCCGAGCGCTATCTGGAGCATTTAAAAGGCTATTTAATTCCGAAATATATCGAGTTTATCGGCAAGGAAATACAAACCGCTTATTTGGAGTCTTATTCTGAATACGGCCAGAACATTTTTGACCGCTACGTGATCTATGCCGATTTTTGGATCCAGGACCAGGAGTACCGCGATCCGGAAACCGGCCAGTTGTTTGACCGCGCCGCACTGAATGCTGAGCTGGAGAAAATTGAAAAGCCGGCCGGCATCAGTAACCCGAAAGATTTCCGCAATGAAATTGTTAACTTTGTGCTTAGGGCCAAAGCGAAAAACAACGGCAAAAACCCCACCTGGACCAGCTACGAGAAGCTGCGCACTGTGATTGAGAAAAAGATGTTCTCCAGCACAGAAGAGCTGCTGCCGGTTATTTCGTTTAACGCCAAAACCTCAACCGATGACCAGAAGAAACACGATGACTTCGTCAACCGGATGATGGAAAAAGGCTATACCCGTAAGCAGGTGCGGCTGTTATCTGAATGGTATTTGCGCGTACGCAAATCGCAGTAATACGCGAAGCCGGAGGTAGTATGGCGCATTTTATCGACAGACGACTTAACGGTAAGAATAAAAGCGCGGTGAACCGCCAGCGCTTTATTCGCCGCTATAAGCAGCAAATTAAAAAGGCGGTGTCTGACGCCATCAGCAAGCGTAGCGTAACCGATATCAGCAGTGGCGAAAGCGTAACGGTACCGGGTAAAGACATCAGCGAGCCGTTTTTTCATCAGGGCAAAGGCGGCCGGCGGCAAATTATCCATCCGGGCAATGATCAGTTCAGCCCGGGTGACCGGATTAAACGGCCACAAGGCGGCGCCGGTGGCACGGGCCAGGGTGATGCCAGCGCAGATGGCGAGGGCACAGATGACTTTGTGTTTTCCATCTCAAAAGATGAGTATCTGGATTTACTGTTTGAAGACTTAGAGCTGCCTAATCTGAAGAAGAACCAGTTAGATAAGCTGGTGCTGTATAAAAACGTGCGCGCCGGTTACCGCTCTGAGGGGGTACCAAGCAATATTGATATAGTGCGCTCGTTACGCGGCTCTTTGGCACGGCGCGTAGCCATGACGGCAGGTAAGAAGGCCAGATTGCGCGAGCTGGAGCAACAGTTGGCCGCGCTGGAGCACGAACCGCTACCGGATCAGCAGCAACTGCGTTTGTTAAGCGCAGAAATTGCAGAGCTGAAACAACGTATTGCTGCGGTGCCCTTTATCGACAGTTTCGACTTACGTTTTCGCAATTTCCAAAAGCGGCCGGAACCCACCAGCAAAGCGGTAATGTTTTGTCTGATGGATGTATCCGGTTCAATGGACCAGGCCACTAAAGACATGGCCAAGCGTTTTTATATCCTGCTGTACTTGTTCTTAAGCCGCAGTTACAAGAATGTCGAAGTGGTGTATATCCGCCATCATACTCAGGCCAAAGAGGTTGATGAGCAAGAGTTTTTCTACTCGCAGGAAACCGGTGGCACTATAGTCTCCAGCGCGCTGAAAATGATGTACGACATAGTGCTGGAGCGTTATAACCCGGCCGAATGGAATATCTACGCTGCCCAGGCATCAGACGGCGATAACTGGACCGACGACAGCGCGCCCTGCGCTGAGCTGATGGCTAATAAGTTACTGCCGCTGGTACGTTACTATGCTTATATTGAAATTACGCCGCGGGCACATCAGAGCCTGTGGCAGGAATACGAGAAGCTGCTACCGGCCTTTGATAACTTTGCCATTCAGCATATTCAGGATGTCAGTGATATTTATCCGGTATTTCGCGAGCTGTTTAAAAAGCAGGCAGCCTGAGCGCATCCCTGTTCACCAGTGAGGTTTTTTATGGCCAAAGCAAAAGCTAAAACAGCACCATGCTTATCTGACGGGCCCGACTGGACCTTCGATTTACTCGATGCGTATCATCAGGAAATTGCCCGGGTTGCCGCGCATTACCGGCTGGATACCTACCCTAACCAAATCGAAGTGATCACTGCCGAGCAGATGATGGACGCTTACTCCAGTGTGGGCATGCCACTGGGTTACCATCACTGGTCTTACGGTAAAAAGTTTATTCAAACCGAGCAAAATTATAAACGCGGCAATATGGGGCTGGCCTATGAAATAGTGATTAACTCTAACCCTTGTATTGCCTACCTGATGGAAGAAAACACTATTACCATGCAGGCACTGGTTATGGCACACGCCTGTTATGGCCACAATTCTTTCTTTAAAAACAATTATTTATTTAAGACCTGGACCGACGCCGGTTCCATTATTGATTATCTGCTATTCGCCAAGAACTACATTAACCAGTGTGAAGAAAAATACGGCATCAGCGAAGTAGAGGACATGCTGGATTCCTGCCACGCATTGATGAACTATGGCGTGGATCGCTACAAAAGGCCGCAACAAATTTCGTTGGACGAAGAACAAAAACGCCAGCAGGAACGTGAAGCCTATCTTCAGTCTCAGGTGAATGACTTATGGCGTACTATTCCGGTAAAAGCCAGCAGTGCCGCACAACAAACAATCCGCTTTCCGGCAGAGCCGCAAGAAAATATTTTGTACTTTATTGAAAAAAATGCCCCGTTATTAAAATCGTGGCAACGGGAAATTGTGCGTATAGTGCGTAAGATTTCGCAGTATTTTTACCCGCAAAAACAAACACAGGTAATGAACGAAGGCTGGGCGACCTTCTGGCATTACACTATCTTGCAGCACCTGTATGATGAGGGAAAAGTCAGCGACCGCTTTATGTTAGAAGTGCTGCACAGCCATACTAATGTGGTAGCACAGCCGGAGTATCACAGTAAATATTATTCCGGTATTAACCCTTATGCACTGGGTTTTGCCATGTTTTGTGATATCCGCCGTATTTGCGAACAGCCGACTGCAGAAGATAAACAATGGTTTCCCGATATTGCCGGCAGTGACTGGCTGGATACCCTGCATTTTGCCATGCAAAATTTTAAAGACGAGAGCTTTATCAGCCAGTATCTGTCACCTAAGGTGATCCGTGATTTTCACCTGTTTGCTATTATCGACGATGACGAAGAAGGTAGCCTTGAAGTGGCAGCCATTCACAATGCCGAGGGGTATCAGCGTATCCGCCAGATGCTGTCGCAGCAGTACAATCTGAGCCAGATAGAGCCGAATATTCAGGTGCACAATGTCGACTTTAACGGCGACCGTTCACTGACATTACGCTATATTCCGCAAAACCGTATCCCGCTGGCCAGCAGCCAACAACAGGTACTGAAACATCTGCACCGGCTATGGGGCTTTAGCGTGTATCTGGAGCAACAAAACGAGGATGGCAGTATTAAGCCATTGTACAGCTGCCCTGAACAAACTGAACCCGGCGATGATTAGCCGCCGGCGGCTGCAAACTGATGACAGGTGACTCTGTTGCGTCCGGCAGCTTTAGACTGATACAAGCCCTTGTCTGCCGCTTCTATCCATTGCCGGTGTTCTGTCATGCTGTTGCTGTGTTGCGCCAGACCCACACTGATGGTTGCACCAAGCAGTTGGCCGTTATAATTAATTTTTAATTGTTCGACCGACTGGCGCAAACGCTCTGCCAGGCAGGCGGCTTGTTCAATATTGGTATCGACCAGCAATATTGCATATTCTTCGCCACCATAGCGACCGGCAATGTCGGTGGCCCGTAAATTACTGCGCACCGCATCGGCAACGGCTCTGATCACCTCATCGCCGGCAGCATGGCCATAGGTGTCGTTAATACGTTTAAAGTGGTCTATATCGCACATCAACAGTGTGCTCTGATGCGTATAGCGCTGCAGGCGTTTAAATTCCTGCAGCAGGTTTTCTTCCCAATGACCGCGGTTAAACAAACCGGTCAAAAAGTCGGTTTTGGTCAGTTGCCGCAAGCGGCCGTTCATCGACTCCAGCTCCAACCGGCTTACGGCAACATCCGTAACATCATAAATAATAAAACACAGATGCGTTACTTCACCGCGGGTGTCGGTCAGCGGGAAGATGGTGCTGTTTTGATACATATATTCGGCACTGCCGGTAATAGGCCGGTAGTTGCGAAACTTAAAGATATAGGGCCTTTGCTCCCAGATGGTAAAAGCACGGTTTTTCAGCAATACCACCGGATCACACTTGCGCCGTAACCAGTCTTCGTCTATTTCCGAGAATAGATCAAACAGATATCTGTCACGCACCTGCCTTGGTGTTAACCCGCTGTGGTTTTCCATAAAACCATTCCATACCTGAATACGATAATCACAATTCAGGACTACCAAACCAACATCCACGGTTTGGAACATGTCCATTAACCAGTGAATTTCGGAAACATCAACCTGAGCTTCTGACATCGTTACTCCTCCAGCAAGAATGCGACTTTATAGTTCAACGTTTTCAAGCTGTCCTCGGTAAACAGCAGCAGTAAATCGCAGCTGATATTGTAATTTTCAATACCGTAACTCAACTCAATCGCCAGGGTTTTGCGCCAGCGTTTGGCATTAGCAATAATCAATTCACTCACCGGTGCATGCTGTCCCAGCACCACAGGATGCCCCTGGCTGAAACTCATGTCTATTTGCTCGGCCAGGCCTTTTAGCACAGCACCAATCAAAATATTGGCAATGTCCATCAACAGCTCCAACTCGACCTTAACCGTCAACTCCCCCTGATAATTCATTAAGCGCGCTATATCTTTAAAGCTGGAATCCGTCAGGATCAGCAGCGCTTCGCCGGCTACGCCGCCACCAATAAAACCCTGACATACGGCAGACGTTGTCGCCTGATGCTCTACCGACGCCAACGCCATATGCAGCTCACTGACTTCAATCAGATTAACATTGGGAATGGGTAATTTAACAAAGACATTCAGTAACCTTGCTAACAGGTCGCCGGCCTGGCCCATGGCTACGTTAGTCAGCTCCTGCAACACATCGCGCATTTCCGCGTTCAGCTCAGCAGCCGGTGCCGTAGCCTTGGGTATAACAGCCGATACCGGTGTAGCACGGGCGCTGATAGCATGCTGCTGCATCAATTGTTGTAATTTGGCACTATCAACCGGCTTGCGGATAAAATCGAGCGCGCCCAGGCTTTTAACCCGTTCGAACGCTTCAGGCTGTACATCACCGGATACCACCACCACATTCAGTACTATCTGGCGTTTTCTCAACTCAGCAAGTACCTGATAACCATCCATTACCGGCATATTTAAATCCAAAAACAACCAGTCAATGCGCTGTTGCAGCAGTGTATCCATAGCTTCAGCGCCATGGCCGGCAAAAAACAGGTTGCTTTGCCACTCCTGTGGTAGAATTCTTGCCAATTGCTTACGGGCCAGGTTGGAATCGTCGCAAATAAGTACAGCAGTTGTCATCGGCTTCTCACTTCGCGCAGGCTTCATTTCAGTCTAGACTGAAATGAACGGTTCGCGCATAAACAACGAAAATATGTTGTGTTCCAGCTGATTACTTTTAATGCATTCAATATTAACAGGAGCTGTATCATGTCAGCACTATCTCATCTTTATAGCAAAACCTGCGTTGCCGCAGCCATGCTTTGTGTCAGTTTCGCCGGCAATGCCGCAGACTTTCAGGCCTCGTTACCTGAGCGCTTAAGCAAAGTAAAAGCCGGTAATCAACAAGTGGTATTGCTGGGCAATAAACTCAGTGTCGGCGATACCGCCCCGGCTTTTAAAGTGGTAGATGCCAGCTTTAAAACGGTAGCACTGGCGGACTATCGCGGTAAAACAGTACTGATCAGCGTGGTGCCCAGTATAGACACCGGAGTCTGTTCATTGCAAACCAAGCGTTTTAACACCGAAGTGGCGAACTTACCGGCTAATGTGGTGTTATTGACCATCAGTACGGATCTGCCCTTTGCGCAAAAACGCTATTGTCAGCAGGAGCAAATAGACAAAGTAGTAGTGTTATCCGACGCAGTATGGCGTGATTTTGGCAGCAATTATGGCTTGCTTATCAAAGATATGGGCTTATTAACCCGTGCTGTGTTAATTGTAGATAACAAGGGTAAACTGGCGTACCAGCAGTTGGTGGCGGAATTAGCACAAGAACCTGACTATGCTGCGGCGTTAAATGCACTGCAACAGCTACTGCCGAAAAGTTAAGTACTCTGCACCGCTGTAGCAGACACAAAAAAGCCCTGACTGTTCAGGGCTTTTTGCTGTAAGTGCGGTCTAGCTAAGTAAGGACACCAGTTCGGCAGTTACGGCATCAACCGCCTTAGTGCCATCAATATGGTGATAACGGGTGTTACCGGCGTCGGCTTCAGCGCGGTAATAACCGACCAATGGTTCGGTTTGCTCGTGGTAAATCGCCAGACGCTTACGGACGGTTTCTGCCACATCGTCAGGACGAATAACCAGCTCTTCACCGGTTAGATCATCTTTGCCATCTGCCTTAGGCGGATTATAGCGAATATGGTATACCCGACCTGATGCAGGGTGTACGCGTCGACCGCTCATGCGCTCAACAATTACGTCATCCGGTACATCAAATTCAATAACATGATCAATAACGATGCCTTTTTCTTTCATCGCATCAGCTTGCGGAATAGTGCGCGGAAAACCATCCAGCAAAAACCCCTTACTGCAATCCGGTTCGGCAATGCGCTCTTTTACCAGGCCGATAATAATATCGTCTGATACCAGCTGACCGGCATCCATTACCTGTTTGGCCGCTAAGCCCAGTTCCGTACCCGCTTTGATTGCTGCACGCAACATATCGCCGGTAGAGATTTGCGGAATGCCGTATTTACTCATCAAAAACTGAGCCTGGGTTCCTTTACCGGCACCCGGGGCACCCAACAAAATTATGCGCATAGCAACACCCTCATGTTCTGGGATTGATCCATTAATTATAAAGGCCGGATCTTTACATAATGTATTGCCTGAGACAAGAAGTTTGTCTTGTTGCGTTAACTGGTCCGGCTATTTCATTGGCTTTTAGTCGTATAGCTGAGCAAAGACAGCAATCGTCACGTTTTTTTACGCCAAACGGCTGAAAAGCACATTCTTTTTCAGCCGTTGCCGCAGCTTACCCGACTAAAGTTGTAGCAGGTTACACCCTGAACTTAGCCAGCAAAGCTTTAAGCTGCTCGGCCAAATCGGCCAGCGACTCACTGGCCTGGGTTGACTGGGTGACATTGTCTGCCGTTTGATAAGCCACATCGCTGATGCTGTGCAGATTCTTATTTAAATCGCGTGATACTGTGGTTTGCTGTTCAGTCGCGCTGGCAATTTGCTGGGCAGTGTCATTGATCAGCGATACCGCAGCGCTGATGCTGGTTAAGGCATCACCGGCTTTGCCTGCCTGCTCTGCGGTTTTTCGGGTTGCTTGCTCACTTTTATTGGTGGCATCAACCGCCTTATCGGTGCCGGTTTGCAGTTTTTCAATCATTTGTTGGATTTCAGTGGTGGAGTCTTTGGTGCGGCTGGCCAGGGTTCTTACCTCATCCGCCACTACAGCAAAACCGCGACCGGTCTCACCGGCTCTGGCGGCTTCAATTGCCGCATTCAGTGCCAATAAATTGGTTTGTTCGGCGATGCCCTCTATGACCTGCAAAATATTGCCTATCTTATCGCTGTCTTGTTTCAGGTGATTAATAATCTCTGCCGCGCGGCTGACTTCAGCTGATAAGCCAGCGAGATCTTTTACAGTCTGGCTTACCACTAACTGGCCCTGTTGCGTCTCTTTTTCCGCCGCACCGGCGGCATCTGCCGCTTGCTGGGTATTACGCGACACTTCTTCCAAAGATGTGGTCATTTGGTTCATCGCTACTGCAGAGCTGTTAATCTCAGTATTTTGTAGCTCAATACCGCGCTGGGTTTGTTCGTTAATTTGCGACAGCTCTGTAGCCGCCGCAGCTACCTGATCAGAATAATCACGGATTTGCAGCAACATAGCACGCAGGTTTTGCTGCATCACATGGATAGACGCCAGCAAACTGGAACTGTCGCCGGCTTTTAACCGCACACTGGCGGTTAAATCGCCTTTTGCCACCTGATGCACGATATTTGCTGTGTAATCGGGCTCACCGCCTAAGGTGCGGGTAATGGTGCGCACCAGGGTGATACATACCACTATCGCCACCAACAACACTACGGCTGAGATGATCACTAAGGTCCAGAGCATTTCCCGCACTTCTGCCAGAGCTTCGTATTCACGACTTTCCAACACCAGGCCCCAGCCCAGCATAGGAATAAAGCTGTAGCTGCCAATTACCGCCGTGCCGGCTGCATTAGTGTATTGGCCAATATCACTTTGCTTTTGCCGGATCCCCTCAGCCGCCTGTGTTTGCAGCGGCTGGTCGGTATTCTTAATCGAGCTTGCCGGGGTAATGGCTTTACCTTCACTGTCGAGCAAATAAATTTCGGTATAATCGTTATGGCTCAGGTCATTCACTCTGGCAAAGATAGTCGTCAGTTGCACCGCTCCGCGCATTACCGCAACAATTTCATTATTACGCCGGATAGGAATAGCAACAGTACTGATACGGTTACCGGTAGCGCGCGACACTATAGGTTGCGAAAACGCATCCCGGCCACTGATAGCCTGCTTAAACCAGGCTCTGTCGGCAACATCAAAAGCATTTGCCTCAGCAACATCTAGAATCTGCGCCTGGCCGTTGACAAAGCTGACACCGGCCATGCCCTTACCTGAGGGCGCGACCACAAAAATGGTGTCGTAGTAGCCTTGCGCCTGCGCCAATTGCTGCATTAGCACCGCAGTGTCATCCAGTTGCAACTGTTGTGTTTGCGGTAACCGTGCTAAGTAACGCATTTCCTCCTGCCGTGCCAACAACCAATCGGTAAACGCATCGGCATTTAACACACTGGTAGTTTGTAAGGTATTTACCACCGCGCGGGTTTGCGAATTACGGTATTCAATAAACACTAAACTGGTCAGCACCAGGATTGACACCAACAACAGGCTAACCATAATCACGGTAAGCCGGCCACCAAAGCCCATATTGCGCCAGAAATTAAACATAAGCGGCTCCTTGCCGGTAACGGTAAGCTGTTGAAAGTATAGAAGCAGATTAAAATATAGATAGGATAAAAACGGAAGAAACCCGGTTTGTTGATAAGCGCCTTTGCTGCAACCTTATGGCCGCAGCAAAGGCTTTAGCGGTTACTTCGCTAACGACAGTAACAGATTATTCAGCCTGGCCACAAAAGCCGCCGGGTCTTTTAAGCTGCCGCGCTCGGCCAGCAGGGCCTGCTCCAGCAATACCTCTGCCCATTGCTTAAAGCGTGCTTCATCCTGTTCATCTGCGATGCGTTTTACCAGTTGATGCTCAGTGTTCAGCTCAAAAATCGGTTTAACATCCGGCACCTTTTGGCCAACCGACTCCATCAGCTTAATCATCTGCGTGCTCATATCGAACTCGTCTGTCACCACACAAGCCGGGCTCTCGGTTAAGCGATGACTGACTTTGACATCTTTTACCTGGTCGCCCAGCGCCGTTTTAAAGCGGCCGATAACATCGGCAAACGCCTGCTCTGCTTCCTGCTGTGCCTTTTTCGTTTCTTCATCATCCAGTTTGGATAAATCTAAACCGCCTTTGGCCACTGAGCGCAGCTTTTTACCGTCAAATTCAGTTAAATGCTGCACCAGCCATTCGTCGATGCGATCGGATAGCAGCAGCACCTCAAGGCCTTTTTTACGCAGCACCTCTAAATGCGGGCTGTGTTTAGCCGCGGCATAACTGTCGGCCACAATATAGTAAATCTCGTCCTGGCCTTCTTTCATCCGGCTGATATAGTCAGCCAACGCGACGTTCTGTGTGCTGTCATCGTTATGGGTTGAAGCAAAGCGTAACAGAGCCGCAATTTGCTCTTTGTTGGCCATATCTTCTGCCGGACCTTCTTTTAACACCTGGCCGAATTCTGTCCAGAATGTCTGATATTGCTCTGCATCTTTGCTCAACTTATCAAGCATTTTCAGCGCCCGGCTGCTGCAACCTTTACGCAGGGTTTGGGTTACTTTGGTGTCCTGCAAAATTTCGCGTGACACGTTCAGCGGTAAATCGCTTGAATCAAGCACACCTTTGATAAAACGCAGGTAAGCCGGCATAAACTGCTCGGCATCATCCATAATAAACACGCGCTGCACATACAGCTTCAGACCATGTTGTGCTTCGCGGTTCCACATATCAAACGGCGCTTTTTTCGGCACATAAAGTAAGCTGGTGTAATTGCTGTTACCTTCTACTTTATTGTGGCTCCAGCTTAACGGCTCGCTCCAGTCGTGCGAAATATGTTTGTAAAACTCCTGATACTCTTCGTCGCTAATATCAGATTTATCACGGGTCCACAGCGCAGTAGCTTTATTGGCCGCCTGCCAGTGGCCCGGCACAGCTGCAATTTTTTCGCCGTCAGCACCATCGCGCTCCGGCTGCTCTTCCTGCCATAACTCTACCGGAATGCTGATATGATCTGAGTACTTGGTAACAATACTCTCTACCTTCCAGCGGTTTAAGAACTCGTCTTCACCTTCGCGCAGGTGCAGCACTATCTCAGTACCACGGCTGTCTTTGCTGATAGGCGTAATGCTGTAATCACCCTCGCCGGCCGACTCCCATTCAATGGCTTCATTGGCGGCGGCACCGGCTTTACGTGTGCGTACCGTTACTTTGTCGGCCACGATAAAGGCAGAGTAAAACCCCACACCAAACTGGCCAATTAACTTGGAATCTTTGCTTTGGTCACCGGATAACTGCGAGAAGAATTCTTTGGTGCCGGATTTAGCAATAGTGCCCAGATGGCTTATTACTTCTTCCTGCGTCATGCCGATACCGTTATCGCTTACCGTTAAGGTACGGGTGGCTTCATCCAGGCTGATACGTACCCGCAGCTCACCGTCATCGCCGTACAGGCTACCGTCTGACAACGCCAGAAAGCGCAGTTTATCAGCCGCGTCTGAAGCGTTAGATACCAGCTCGCGCAGGAAAATTTCTTTGTTGGAATACAGTGAATGGATCATCAGCTGCAGCAGTTGTTTTACTTCTGCCTGAAAGCCATGGGTTTGCTTTTGGCCGTTGGAAGTGGCTGTGGTATCACTCATTGTGTCTATCCCCGAACATTAAAGTTTAACAGTTATTACGCAGGCTGCACCGGCAGCCAAACACTGACAACTAATATGGGGAGGATTAACCGGATTTCAAGCAGGGTTATAACAATCAGAAGGCTTTACGACCGCTAAAAGCATGTGACAGCGTGGTGCCATCGACAAACTCCAACTCACCGCCAACCGGAATACCCTGGGCAATGCGCGATACCTTTATCTGGTGCTTATGACACAGCTCAGCAATATAAAATGCGGTAGCATCGCCCTCTACCGTGGGGTTGGTCGCCAGGATAAGCTCGGTTACACCGGCGGCCGCTAATAAGTGGCTGAGTTTATCCAGCCCCAAATCTTGCGGGCCTATGCCATCCAGCGGCGACAAATAGCCCTGCAACACAAAATAACGACCTTTAAACTGGCCGGTTTGTTCAATGGCCATTTGGTCCGCCGCAGAACCTACCACACAGATAATACCGTCTGCCGCACGAGCAGGGTCTGTGCAAATATGGCACAGCGCGGTTTCGCAAAAAGTACGGCATTGCTGGCAATGGCCTACGTTGTTCATCGCAGCGCTTAGTGCCTCGCCCAACTGCAGGCCGCCCTCGCGGTTACGTTCTAACAACGAAAACGCCATGCGCTGCGCCGACTTTGGCCCAACCCCGGGCAAAATGCGCAGTGCATCAATAAGTTGTTGCACCAGCGGCGTATGACGGCTCATCAGAATGGCATTTTCATACCCGGTGGCAATTGCAGGCCGCCGGTAACTGAAGCCATTTTTTCTTTGCTGGTTTCATCAACACGGCGCACCGCGTCGTTAATTGCCGCGGCAATTAAATCTTCCAGCATGTCTTTGTCATCCTGCATCAGGCTGTCGTCAATACTCACCCGGCGTACATTGTGATTACCCAGCATGGTTACTTTTACCAGCCCGGCACCGGCTTCACCGGTCACTTCCATCGCCGCAACTTCAGCCTGCATTTTCTGCATTTTTTCCTGCATGGCTTGCGCCTGCTTCATAATGTTGCCCATACCGCCTTTAAACATAGCTTTGTACCTGCTGTAAAATTAAGTTGAAATAGCAGTGTATCGGACACTGACCTTCTACCGGCGACAAGATAATAACTTCGCCGCCAAATTACAAGTTATGCGCACTTAGCGCACAGCTTAAGCCGCTAGTTTACCACTATGGTATCGGGTAGCAGCTGTGCATCAAACAACTGTTGCAATTGCTGTACTTTGTCATCTTCCTGCAGCAAGCGGCTGACATAACCAAAGCGTTCCTGCACAATTTTCTGTTGGATAGATAACGGGCTTTGCGCCACTTCACTCTGATAGGTAATAGCAATGCTTAGCGGCTGGTTAAAACTGCGTTCCAGTACCTGTTGTAACTTAGTACGAAAGCTATCGCTATCCAGATGCTGCTGGCTTTGCGCCACGGTTAAACTCAGCTTATTACCATCCAGTTGCATAGCGGCATTGAGTAAAAACAGCCGGCTTAAACCGCCGGTATCGAGGGTTTCTACCCGCGCCGCCCAGGCATCAACCTGAGCCGCAAAACGGACGGAAAAATTCTGCTCATTAATACTGCCGTCAAAACTGTGTGTCGGGGCCTCCGGTGCCTGCGGCGCAGCAACGTGCTGCACATCCTGCTCGTACTGTTGCCATAACGCATCCGCCACTGCCGCATCATATTGCGGCATGTCGCTATCATCCGGCTCGTAAGTATCGTCACTGTGTCGCTCAGGCTCCGCAGATGCCGCAGCCACTGCCGGCGTTGATACGGAAGTAGCTTGCACCGGCGACGGCACATCAGAGGGCGGCACAGCGGGCGCTGCGGCAAGCCCGGGACGCGCTGTAGCATTTGCAGTAAGCGGCGCCTCACGGCGCTCAGGCTTTTTTGGCTCCGGCGCCGCAGTTACCTGTACGCCGCGACGCGCCATAATTCGCGCCGTTACCGGATCAATACCAGCACTATGTTCTGCAGCATCGGCTGCTGGCCGGGTTTGCGTTTCCGGCTGAGCAACGCGGTGTGTTGGCGCATCGTCGTCAACAGATAACGCCGCCGCTGTTGTCTGGTTGTTGTCTGTGCCGGCTGCTGCCGGTACCCCATGCTCTGCAGCAACAGCAGGTATTACTGTAGTTTCTGCAGGTGTTTCTGTTGCAGCTTGTGTGCTGTTAGTCTCTGTGGCGCGGGCTTGCACTGCTGTCGCCGTAGCAACCGGCTGCGCTATTGGGGCTTTAGCCGGTGCTGTCGCGTTACTTAATGTCTCCGGCACAAACGCCATCGCCCGCAATAAGGCCATCTCCAGCCCGGTTAACGGGTCCGGTGCATAAGGCAGCTCTTTTTTGCCGCTGATCAACAGCTGATAGTAAAGCTGCACCTGAGCCGGCGCTAAAGTATCCGCCAGTTGGCGGACAAAAGCCTGCTGTTCTGAAAAGGCCGCGGCATTTTCACTAAACTGTGTTAACGCTGCCAGGTGCAGGATAGACAGCATGTCATCCAATACCTGAGCAAAATTACTTTGTTGCTGTACCAACGCTGCCAGTTGAATTTGCAGCTGCGCCGCATCTTGCGCCAAAATGGCCTGCAACAATTGCTGCGCCCAGCTTTGATCCAAAAAGCCGAGCATGGTACGCACCGTATCCAGGGTAATATTGGCATTACTTTGCGCAATAGCCTGATCGGTTAAACTTAACGAATCGCGTAAACTGCCTTTGGCCGCACGAGCCAGCAGAGTTAATGCGCTTTGTTCAAAGGGTATTTGCTCTTCACCGAGCACAAACGCCAGATGCTGCTCTATTTGCAGCGGGCTTAACGCCAATAAATTAAACTGCAGGCAGCGCGATAATACCGTAACCGGCAACTTTTGCGGATCGGTTGTCGCCAGCAGGAATTTGACATGCGGCGGCGGTTCTTCCAGGGTTTTCAGCAGCGCATTAAAACTGTGCTTAGACAGCATATGCACTTCATCTATCAGGTATACTTTAAAGCGGCCACGGCTGGGGGCATATTGCACATTGTCGAGTAAATCGCGGGTGTCTTCCACCTTGGTGCGCGAAGCCGCATCAATTTCCAGCAGGTCAACAAAGTTACCGGCGTCAATTTCAGTGCAGGCAGAACATTGGCCACAAGGCGTGGCAGTAATGCCCTGCTCACAGTTCAGGCTTTTGGCGAAAATACGCGCTATGGTCGTTTTACCGACACCGCGGGTGCCGGTAAATAAATAAGCATGATGCAGCCGGTTATTACTCAGCGCATTGCCCAGCGCATTTTTTACGTGATCCTGCCCGACCAAACGGGCAAAATGCTGCGGGCGCCACTTACGGGCTAAGACCTGATAACTCATAACAGCTGCTGGTATCTTGGTTGTGGTAATCTGTGACAGACTAAACTTATTCGCCGCTATACTCAACCAGACTGAGGATATTTAACCCGGCTTGTTGCAGCCGCGCCACGCCGCCCAACTCAGGTAAAGCAATAACAAAGGCTGCATCATCAACAATGCCGCCCAGTTGCCGCACCAGTTTAGCGGTGGCATCTATAGTGCCGCCGGTAGCCAGCAAATCGTCTACCAACAGTACTTTATCGCCCGGTACTATCGCATCGGCATGCAACTCTAAGGCATCTTCGCCATATTCCAGCTGATAGCTTTGTGAAATACGCTGGCGCGGCAGTTTACCCGGCTTACGCACCGGCACAAAAGAGATACCCAGCGCATAGGCCAGCGGCGCACCAAATATAAAGCCGCGTGATTCAGTACCGACAATCTTGGTAATGCCTTTATCAGCATACAACTGACAAAAAGCGTCGATGACTTTTTTAAAGCTGGGGCCATCCTGCATCAGGCTGGTAACATCACGAAATACGATGCCTGGCTTCGGGTAATCCACAACCGTTTTAATAACTTGTTTTAACTCAAGCGCTAATGCTTGCTTATCCATGTTGGAAAACCTTTTATTAAGTGTCCCGGCCGGGACAAAAAAGCCGCCCTTGGGCGGCCTTCAACACTGCTGCTGCATTATGCCAGAATTTGAAACCAACGCACTATTGGCGCCAGACACAGTAAGGACACGAATACTGCCACCAGGGCAAGAAATTGCCACAGGTTAAACGACTCTTTAAACTTTTCGTCTGCCATTACACTTCTCTTCTGTCATCAGCGAAATTAAGGGCGCCTATGGTAATGAATTTTGCTCTGCTTGAAAAGACACCAGCACACCTTTTGCAGCAAAGTCCTGTAATAAGCTGATAGCGCCCTGCTGTAACTGCGATGCATTAAACTGTGGCAACAGCGGTAACAGTTGCTGTACCAGTTGCAGCAGCGTACTGCCCGGGGCTTGTTGTAAGGTTTGCAATAACGCCGCAGTCAGCTGGTTAATCAGCACAAACTTCACCTCATCTGCAGCATTACGGTACAGCAGGTAACATTGTACCTCGCCAGGTTGTGCCGGCCGGTAATCAACGCTAATCTGATGCACCTGATACGGATACGCCAGCAACATACTCAGTTCAGACAGCTGCAGCGGGCTATTGGCAACCTGCCCGGCGCTGATAGCAGTTTCGCTGCATGGCAGCTGCTTGGTCGCCAGATACAGCTCCGCCCACTCATAGTGCGCCAGCTGCAGCATAAACACCGGGTCCTGTTCAGTAATCTGGTAGTCTTGTTGCAAATAATGCAGAAAATGTTCGGCAATATGCAAAAAATACGGACTGGTGCACTGATAGCCGATAAAAAAGCGGCGCACCAGCTGCTGCCAGTCAGTATCGCCGTACAACGACCTTAGTACCGGAAAAGCCGTACTGACAAAACCCTGCACATTATTAAAAAACAGCTCGCGGTAAATCGCCATGCGCCGCTCTTCAATGCCGGCCGGCGCCGGTTGTTGCGGGTCTTTAATATGGGCGATAAACGCCTGTTGCACCTGCTGAAACTGCATCTGCTTACGCCCTCAACGCCAGGTGGTCAGCCGCGGCACTTTGCTGCAATATTTTGATCTGTTCCAGTTCTTCACATAACACGCTAAGTTCAGGGATATTAAAATCGCGCTCTAACAGCGTCGGTTTCACACCATGCAACTGATACGCCTGCGCCAGCAACTGCCACACCGGGTCAATCACCGCCGAACCGTGAGTATCGACCAGTAAATCGTCGGCCTCGTTAAAATGGCCGGCAATATGATAATAAGCAATACGCTCGCCCGGCATAGCGCGTAAAAACTGCAGCGCGTCATAACGATGATTTACTGAGTTAACATAAATATTGTTCACGTCCAGCAGCAGCTGACAATCCGCTTCCTGCAACACCGCGAGGGTAAAGTCCTGCTCAGACATCTGCTGACCGGGTGCGGCATAATAAGATACGTTTTCCAGCACCAGCGGTTGCTCGAGGATATCCTGCACCTGGCGCACCCGCTTTGCCACGTAGCTTACTGCTTCTTGCGTAAAGGGGATCGGCATCAAATCGTACAAATGACCGGCGCCGGAGCAATAACTTAAATGCTCGCTGTATAAACTGATGTTGTAGCGGCGTAAAAACTGTTTTACCTGGCGCACAAACACCACGTCCAGCGGCTCCGGGCTGCCAATTGACAACGACAAACCATGACATATAAAGCGATGCTGCTCTGCCAGTTGAGCGAACTGCTTTTGCAGCTTGCCACCAAAGGGGAGCCAGTTTTCCGGCGCCACTTCAAAAAAATCAATCTGTGCCGGTTTAGCCTTAAGTATATCGCTCAGCATTTCGCGGCGCAGGCCCAAGCCTGAACCCGCTAACGCCGGGGTTGGAGGCATAATCATTGCTCAGCTCCTGAAAAGTAAAAGGCCTGCAGCTGCAGGCCTTAGCCGGCTGCGTTATACACTACCGCCACATTTACCTTCACCGCACTTGCCCTCGCCACATTTGCCTTCTTTGGCTTTATCTTTCATTTTGTCGGCTTTTTCTTTCATCTTCTCTTCGCCGCACTTGCCTTCTTTGGCTTTGTGTTTCATTTTCCCTTCGCCGCACTTGCCTTCACCGCATTTGCCGTCTTTCATTTTCTCTTTGGCTTTTTTGGCTTTATCTTCACCACACTTGCCTTCGCCACATTTACCCTCGCCGGCTACCATCTCATAACCGGACGCCAATTCCATAGCAGTAAACGGGTTGGCATTGGCTGTTGTGGCCACAGTAGCCAGCGAACCAAATACTAAAGCACCTACTGCCATTGCCACGTTTGAATGTTTTGCTGTTTTCATGTTTTCACCTGTTGTGTTTGTGGATTGCAGAGCATAAGACCTGACAAGGTTAGAATATATTTCGCCGACATGCACCCCATAGCCAGCATTTAAAACCAGAATCGGCTCACCTCAGTTTAAAAGTGGACATGAATAATCTTCTTGTTAACCTGTGTTCTGCCAATCAAGACTCCAGGCAAACAGCGCATTTTCTTCATAAAATGGCGTAACCCGCAACGCGGCTAAATTAGATTGGAAAGTACTGATAAAATTATCTCTGTCGTACTGAGACCAGGTGGCGTTTACTTGATCTTCGAGCCTGGCAATATATAAAACAACAGAATGCCTGAAGCTAAGAAATGAGGTAAGATTACCTGGCTTTGGGCTGGCTAACACAGGAGCTAAACGACGTAATAAGTCATCACACCAAAAGGCTGCTGCAGTGGAACTGTATTGTGCTTTTAAAGCAGTCGCGATTTTGAATAAAATTTTATTTTGTGCCACATAATCCACATCCGTTGTCGGTGATACTCCTTTAAGCCAACAGCTTTCCGCCAAAACTAATAACTGTTCTACTTGTGTTAAAAACCCCTCTTCGCTTAGGCAATTTTTGTAGAACGCCAAACCTGCTTCAGAATCTTTAGATATGAAAGAGTCGGCGTGATGTATTAGGGCATTAAAACAGCCATCTGGCTTTAATACACGATTACATTCAGCAACTGCTTCCATCTGATTAGCATATTCAAAACCAAATTGGCTGATAATCAGGTCGATACTATTATTTTCAAAAGGGAGATTTTCTATTGCCGTAGCAGGATAAAACTGCACTTTTTTAAGTTTTGCCAGAATATCCGGTTCAGACTGAAAAAGTACTTCAGGCTTTACATCCGCGATATCACATGCGTATACCGTAAATTTTTTGTCATTCAGCTCAGAAAAGGCTACGGCTGAAATAGCTAAAGCGCCATTGCCTGAGGCAATGTCTACAATAACAGCACCAGTTGCTGTCCTGCCAAAAATATCGTGCCAGTAAAACTGCAAGTTTCCTGTATATCCCAATGCAGAATCACCTTCACTAAAGCTATTCAGGCTTTTGCTATTTTGCCAATAATGGCTCCAATGCTCTGTACTTTGTGCCATTTGAGAACCAATCCTCTCCCAAAATTTTAAGCAAATAAAAAAGGCAGGAAAACCTGCCTTTTAACGTCATTTCTATCTTAGAACGTTTGAGAGAAACGAATGTATGTTACACGTCCGTATGCGTCATACAGGTTAAAGTTATAGTTACGACCACCAGCATTGATCAACTCCGGCTCTTTTTCGAACGCATTCAGCGCGCCAACCGAAATTTTGCTGTTCCACGGCGTATTATAAGTTACCTGCAAGTCATGCGTAGTCCAGCTACCTAAGCTTTGAGTTGTGCTTAAGTCTCTGTATCTGTTCTGGCCTTCAATCATGTTGATATTCCAGCTTAAATCGAAGTCAGAGATAGTATATACGTTACTGAACGCAACACGGCTGCGCGGCATGGAACCCGGAATACCAGGGTTACGCTCACCTACCAGGTTACGGCCACCATCCACAGTACTATCCAGTGCATAGCTGACTTGTAAATTCTGGTTTAAACGACCAAATGAACCAAAATCAAAATTGGTTTTAAAGTTGAAGTCTAAACCCGACGTTTCCCAAGTACCTTGGTTTGCATAGCCACCATTTACGCTAAGGATAGGCAAAGCAGGATTACCGCCTGGTACAGGTTGCGGGTTACCGCCACGAATTACGCCTAAGCCAGCAGGAATTGGGTCACCAGCTTTCTCTAATGCAATTAATTCAACTGCGCCAAAGAACGCGATCCGGTCTTCAATTTCAATATTGTAGTAATCAATAGCGAAGTTCAACCAGTCGGTTGGCTGATAAGCAACACCCAATGCATACTGCGTTGATTGTTCAGATTTCAAACTAGGATTAGCTTGGGTAATCTGACGAACCTGCACTTCACAATCAGCCAGTTGGCCAAAGTTAAGACAGGTAGCAGCATCTTCTACACCAGGGTTACCTGATGAAGGTTGCATAGTGATGATATCCAGGGTAGGAGCACGGAACCCCTTACCGTAAGACGCACGCATAACTAATCCGTCCAGCGGCTCATAACGGAAAGACACTTTTGGTGAGAAATCATTACCATAGTCTGAATATTTGTCGTAACGACCAGCAACTGTCGCTTCTAAATTGTCAAGCAGAGGGATCAACGTTTCGAAATAAGCTGATTTAACGTCACGACCACCACCTGCAGAGTTACCGGCTGAACCACCTACCACACCAGCTTCTGACAGCGAATCATATTTATCAACATACTCTTCTTTACGGTATTCAGCACCTACAACCATCTGCACAATACCGGCATTCATTTCAAACAAGTCAAAGCTGGCAGATGCAAAAGCTTCTTTCTGTACTGACTGGCTTAAACGAGCAATAGTTACGTTCATACTGTTAATCAGCTGTTGGTAAGCAGAGGCTTGGTCTGCATTATCAGCGTAACGAGAACCTAAAGGATCACGCAGGTCGTAGAACACAAAGTTTTCATCAGCAGCCTGGCCAGCCAGCACATCGGCAGTGGTAATATTTACCAAATCATCAGCTGCGCTGCGCAGCAGATAGTTATACCCTACGTCATATGTTTTTTGCTTACTTTTACGAACACCAAAGTCAACATCAACATCACCAATCATACCCTGAGCACCAACCAGTACGTCGGTAGCATAAGAATCAACATAGCTGTCACGGTTACCGATAGAAGCAAAACGGTGCCAGTATTTCAGGTCGCGATTCTCACCGGCATTAGGGAATACACTATTACCTTCCCAATTATCCCGGTCACGTGAACCGTCAACAGCTGCTTCGTCGTATACACCACCAGCAGCTATATTGGCAGGGTTAGTCGGGTTATTCCAGCTGTCAGCGCGTAGCAAACTGCCTGGATCATTTAACGATGGAGCATAACGACCGAACGATTTGGTTTTAGCCGCGTTAAAGTTACCAAACACACGCCAATCGTCATTAATTTGATGCTCAGCATTCAGGAATAAGCCCTGGTTACCGGTAGAGGCTTCGTTTGCGTTAGTAGCGTTGAAGTTGTAACCGCACTGCTGATAAGTATCAATGGTGGTCAGTTCTTCAGGCTGTACGTCCTCAATATCGGCTGGTTCATTGATCAGCGCATTGTTATTAAGTGTATTGCCCAGAATAAAGTTTTCCGCTGTACAGCCTCCCGGAATAGAGCGGAAGCCCTGGCTGTTATTAGTTTCTGTATAGTTGTTACCGTAAATCGATGCTCCGGGCCGAACCCAAGAATAAGCATTTTCAAAAATGATGTCACGGTTGTTCCATGACACACCACCGATAACCCGGGTTGTATCGTTAGAAGAACCAAATACAACAGAACCTTCTTCCCGATCACCGCCCTCTGAAGGCAGGCTAACCTCTGATGCACCCACGCGTAATTCAACGCCATTAAAATCTTTGCGGGTAACAATGTTAATTACACCACCGATAGCATCCGAACCGTAAACAGCAGAGGCACCATCAGACAGTATTTCAATACGCTCAACTGCTGCTAATGGCACGGCGTTTAAGTCTTGGCCCTGACCTGCTGATGGTGAAGTTGGCAAACGACGGCCATCTATCAGAACAAGAGTACGTGATGCACCTAAACCACGCATACTTACGGTTGCCACACCCTGCTGACCGCTACCTGACTGAGGACGGAAAGAACCGGCAGAGTTGAAAGTAGTACCACGGATTACGTCGGTAATAGAGTTTTGGCCAGACAGATCAATGGCAGCGCGGTCGATTACGGTAACAGGTACAGACTGTTCTAAATCAGTCCGCTTAATACGCGAACCGGTAACTTCAATTCGTTCAACTTTAGCAACTTCGTCTTCTTCCGCTGCAGTTACTGATGCAGTGAAAGCAGTTGCTGAGACAGCACCAAATGCAATAGCTAAGCGCACGGCTTTGCTTAATTTATTATTCGTATACATGTATTTCTCCCTGGACCACTATCTAGTGATTCTATTTTTTAACAGTTACCAACCTTTTACGGCGCTTGGCACTCCGTTTACACCGGATAACCTCCGGTTTGTCGCCCAGTGATAATAAACGTAATTTTTCAGCAGGGTCAACAGCTTTTACGGAACAATTTGTAATTCCTGCTGTCACGGCAGATAAGTAGCAGATAAATATACAGCGTATTAAAATGAAACCTGCTGAAAGCACCTGACAAAAGCAAAATATAATATATAAAATCAATACGTTGAAAAAAACCAGCTATTAGCCGGCTGTTAATGCGCATGCAAGGGTCTAATCAAAGCCCTTGCATGCCGTAAACTAAAGGTTACAAAAAGTCATATCCAAATCATCAGTTAATTCATCCGCGGCGGAACTAAATTCCGATTACTTTGCGAGTTGGCAGTTTTTGCTAACCTGCGGTAATCAGTATACAATCCAACAACTGTATAAAAATACATAACCTTCTATGTTAACAGATCAGCTCAAAGCGCAAATCCGCACTATTCATCAACGCATTAAAACTGCTCTGCCGAACTATCAATCCCGGCCGGGGCAAAATCAACTGGTGGCGGAAATGGCGAAGATTATCTCCGGCACTTACCACCGCAATGAGCGTATTGGTTTAATTGAAGCCGGTACCGGCACCGGTAAGTCGCTAGCCTATATGTTGGCAGCTATTCCCTATGCTCTGGCGCAGAAGAAAAAAGTGGTCATTGCTACCGCCACCGTGGCGCTACAGGAACAGCTGGTAAATAAAGATCTGCCGTTTTTCCAGCAGCACAGTAAGTTGCTGTTTGAATTTAGCCTGGTAAAAGGCCGGCAGCGCTATGCCTGTATTGAACGTGTACGCCAGCAGCAAAAACATCCTGAGTTGTTTGCCACTGTTACTAATGCCGGCTTTGACTGGCAAACCCTGCTGGATAACTGGCAGCAACGCAAGTGGTTGGGTGACAGAGATACGCTGGCAACGCCGTTGGCAGAAGAGTTGTGGCAGCGCATTGTGGCAGACCCTGTACATTGCAGTAAAACAAACCGGCGCCATCTGAATTGCCCGTTTCATTTGGCGCGTGCTGAAGTCAGCTCTGCCGATGTATTAGTGGTTAATCACGCACTGCTGTTAGCAGATTTAGCCAGCGGCAACAGCATACTGCCGCCACCGGATGAAACACTGTACATCATCGACGAAGCCCACCATTTGCCGGACAGTGCACGTGAGTTTTTCGCCGCTCAGGCCCAGCTGACCCACAATAATATTTGGCTGGAAAAAGCCGCTAAAACCATACAACAACTGATTACGCTGTTACCGGCTACGGTAATGAAAGAACTGTTGCGTTTTGATGACAGCTGCAATGAGCTCAGCAGCTTACTCAAACCGGTAGAGCGTTGTGTTACGGAATTTAAACCGCGCTGGTTTGCTGAGAAAACCGAGCACCGCTTCGCCGATGCAGCCCTGCCAAAATTATTACAGCAACAAGCGGAGCAACTGGCGCAGGTTAGCCAAAAAGCCCTGACTCAGGTAGAAAAAATTCAGCAGCAGTTGCAGGAAAACATTACAGAGCAACAGTTGCCATTAAAACAGAGTATGGCGCTGTTACAGGAGTTGAGTTACCTGCGGCAAAAGTTTGAGCAACAGCAAGCGCTGTGGCAACTGTATGCCCAGCAGCAGGACAAAAATGTCTACCAGGCACGCTGGGTTGAGCTGCAAAACCAAAGCCAGTATGTTATTGCCCATGCCTGCCCGCTTGGCGTGGCCAATAAGTTGGAACAGTTGTTATTTAACGACGCCTTCGCCGTGATCCTTTGCTCGGCAACGTTAACGGCGCTGAACTCGTTTCAGTACATTAAATATGATCTTGGCTTAACTCACTTTGACGGCTTACAAACACTGCAGGTTGTTTCACCTTTTGCCTATGCCGAAAAAGGCCAAATTGTTATTCCGAAAATGCAATGTGAGCCCACTGAGCAAGCTTATACGGACGAACTGATAACTTTACTGCCGCAGTATTTACCCGACAATCAGGCCAGCTTGGTGCTGTTTGCTTCGTATTGGCAAATGCAGCAGGTGGCAGAGGCACTGCGCAAGAAAGGTTTTTCGCTGCTGGTGCAGGGTGAAGCCTCACGCCAGGCTTTGTTGCAGTTGCATGGTGAAAACAGTAAGCACAACCGCACCAGTATTTTATTCGGCACCCAAAGCTTTTCCGAAGGGCTGGATTTACCGGGTAAATTATTAACTAATCTGGTGATCACCAAACTGCCCTTTGCCGTGCCTACATCGCCGCTGGAAGAGGCCTTAGCCGAAGCCATCACGAAAAAAGGCGGCAATGCTTTTTTACAGCAGACTATTCCGGCTACCTCGAAGAAACTGGTACAGGCCTGTGGTAGACTGCTCAGGCAAGAACAGGACGAAGGCCGGATAGTTATTCTGGACCGGCGTCTGGTGACTAAATCCTACGGTGCCGCCATGCTGAACGCCTTGCCGCCGTTTCGTCGACAAATTGAGTATTAGCAGGATAGAACCTTGTTTGCTGAACTGGCTATAGACCCCTCTGTGTTACTTATCCTCTGCGCTGTAGCTTTTGCTGCCGGTTTTATCGACGCTATTGCCGGCGGCGGCGGCTTGTTAACAGTACCGGCTCTGCTCACTGCCGGCCTGCCGCCGCATGTAGTGCTGGGCACCAATAAGCTGGCCTCAACATTTGGCTCTTTTACCGCATCACTGACTTATTACCGTAAAAAGCTGTTTAACCCACTGTACTGGCGTCGCAGCTTACTGTTTACTGCCATCGGCGCAGTGCTGGGTACCCTGGTAGTAGACATGATCAGTAAAGAGGCATTGGAGAAAGTATTGCCATTACTGATCCTGCTTGCCGCCATCTACAGCTTATTTAACCGAATGCAGCCGGATGACAAACTGCAGCTACCGCCGCAAGACACTAAGCTGTTCTGGCAACAGCGTATTCAGGGGCTAACGCTGGGCTTTTATGACGGCATTGCCGGCCCTGGCGCCGGTGCATTCTGGATGGTGTCTACCATGGCGATGTACCGCATTAACCTGCTGCTGACCTGTGGCGTGGCACGCACGATGAATTTTGTCAGTAACGGGTTCTCACTGGTGGCCTTTATTGCACTGGGCCATGTCAACTTTGCGCTGGGTATGGCGATGGGTTTGTGCCTGATGCTTGGTGCCTGGCTGGGTGCGCATTCTGCCATTAAGTTTGGCAGCCGCTTTATCCGTCCGGTGTTTATCTGTGTGGTCGTCGCAATAGCACTGCGTTTGGCCTGGCAAGCCTGGAGCAATTAAATGGACTTACAGGGCACGCTGAGCCACCAATTGCAACAGTTACGCCAACAAGCTGAAAGTATTGATCGCCAGCAACTGCCCGGTAAACCGCAGAACTGGTTTGACAGCACGGTCTTCAGTTGCCGCTCACCGCATTTAACCGACTATGTTGCCGAAGCACAGCGCAACTTAGCGCATCTGCATAACGCTAAACTAAGCTTGGCGGCCAAACAACGCCTGGCACAACGCCTGAGCGAGCAAACTGCGGCGTTAACGCAAGCCTTTCGAAATGTTGATGTCCGGCGCAAACCTACCAGCAAAGGCCGTAAAGCGGCCGCGGTAGTACAGCAGCTTAACGCTGGCAGCCAACAACTGTACCAGCAATTGAGTGACACTCAGGAGTTTGAACGCCGCCTGTTAGACATGATTAGCCTGGCAGCGCGGGATAACTCAGCAGAGGCCATACAGCGCGGTCTTGCGCTGCATGCCAGGTTAGGCCGGTGCCGCAAAGCGTTGTTTGACATTGAGCAGCAAATTCAGGAACTGGAGCGGCGGAATTAAGCCATGTTAAGCGCTCTGCCAGCAATGCTGTATCACCCCTGTTACAGCGAACTGCCGTTACCACCGTTACATCGCTACCCCATTACCAAGTACCGTGAGCTGCATCAGCAATTGCTTAATATTGGCGTGCCGGCCAGTGCTTTTACGCAGTCAGAGCCGGTCAGCACAACGCTGTTAGCGCAGGTGCATTGTCCGCAATATATTCAAAGCCTGGCTGACGGCAGTATTGACGCCAAAGCGATGCGGCGTATTGGCTTTCCATGGTCTGAACAATTGTTTCAGCGCTCATTACACTCGTTGGGTGGTACCTTGCAAACTGCGCAGGCGGCGCTAACCAGCGGTATAGCGCTGCATTTAAGCGGCGGCTACCACCATGCGTTTTATGCCGAAGGCTCCGGTTTTTGTTTGTTTAATGACTTAGTGCTGGCGGCAAAAAACCTGCTTAACCAGGGGCTGGATAAAATACTGATTATTGACCTGGATGTGCATCAGGGTGATGGCAGCGCAGCAATGCTAAGTGACGAGGCGCGCATTGTCAGCTGCTCCATTCATTGTGAGAAGAATTTCCCTTACCGTAAACAGCGGTCTGACTGGGATATTGGCGTAGCAAAAGACTGTAGCGATAGCGATTATCTGCAGGCGGTACAACAAAGCCTGCATAGCCTGCTCAGTTGGCACCAGCCGGATTTAGTGCTGTACGATGCCGGCGTGGATATTCATCAGCTGGACGAGCTGGGTTTGCTGGGCATTTCTACTCAAGCGCTGTACCAACGTGATCTGCTGGTGCTGCAAAGTTGTGTCGACAGATCAGTGCCGGTGGCGGCGGTCATTGGCGGCGGCTACCAGCGCAATGTTGCTGCGCTGGTACAACTGCACCTGCAATTATTTAAGGCCGCTTTTACGCTGTGCGGTTCAGATTTCGCCGGCAAAATAGAAACCTAAACGCCGTTTTACCTGTGGTGGTAAGGCCGGTAAATCTGCTTTGGGCAATAAAAACGTCGCCATATTAAACAGATCAGTGAAAATGCGGTTTTTCTCTGTAGTACGTTTTAAATAATCATGCCCGGACGAGCCACCGGTGCCTATTTTTGTACCCAGCATCCGCTGCACCATCATGGCGTGTTTATAGCGCCAAATGGTTAACAGCTCATCTATCTCGGTTAAGCAGGTCAGTAACTGAAACGGCAGGTTAAATACCGGTTCTTCCTGATACAAGGTAATAAACAGCGCCGATAACATAGCGCGCTGGCTTAAACGGAAGGCACCTGACTGCTGCAGTTGCAAATATTTGTCTTTATCCAGCAAGGCAGCAAATTTCTCTGCAGTACGGGCAATTTCGGCCAGTTGCAGTTCGCGCTCGTGTTCAGCAATTTGTGCAATGGCCTGCACGGTGCTTTTATCTTCTGCCAGCATGGCGTCGGTAGCTTGTTGATACATTTGCCAAAAACTGAAATCTTGCAACTCCAGAAACGGCATGCGCTCCAGCCATTTTTCAATCCGTTCAAACAGGCTGGGTTCATGCTCCAGTTGCTGCAGGAAAGTACGGTCTTTTTCATTCAACCGGCTGTAAAATGAGTTTTTATCAAAATCGATACGGAAATCACTTTTCAAGCCTAAACCGATTTCCAGCATTTTAAACTGAATACTCTGAAAGCCGGACGCCGGTACCAGGTAATCACGAAAGGACATAAAATCCTGCGGCGTCATGGTTTCCATAACGCCAATTTGCTGGTTCAACAACTGCTGAATCGTCATAACCCGCTTCAGTTTATGCACGATACCGGTTAGTTGCTCGTCTTTTACTTCTGCACCGGCAAACACGTCCATCACGGCTTTTAACTCGTGCAAGATTTGTTTAAACCACAGCTCATATACCTGGTGCACAATAATAAACAGGGTTTCATCGTGCGCTTCGTTGGCATATTTGGCACTTTCCGGAGCCTGAGCGGTCAGGACTTTGTCCAGCTGCAAATAATCGCCGTAATAGCAGGGGGTAGTATTTTTTTGCATCAGTGTTCTTCTGTTAACGCATTTTGCGCATTGTAGCAGCCGCTGTTGCTAACTCAATCTTTCAGTGGTGTTTTCTGTCAAAGCTGATTATGCTTTGGTAAACACTAAACTACCGGGGCACAGCGATGAAACTTGACGACGACATCCACAACTATTATGAGAAACTTACGCTGGATCATGTGGTTGAATTGGGATTGGATCAGGAGAAAGATGCCGAATACCTGGCCGATCTATGCTGTATTTCACTAAACCTGCTGCCACCGCGTTATATCCGTTATGAAGTCGATATGGCGTTTTACCTGCCGCAAAGCGAACGTTTTGAAATGCAAATGAAAGTTAAAGAAGCGGTAGCACGGGCGCGGCAATTTCTAGACAGTAATGCCTGAGTATAAGCTGTGACAACGAAACTGGCACAGGCGCCTGAGCATATCAAACTGGCGGTAGATTTAATTATGCTGCTAGAGCAACAGCAAATTGACATCGATACCGTGTTACAGGCGCTGGAAATTGTGACACGGGATTTTACACAGAAGCGGAATTTGGGTGGCAACCCCACCAGCCACATCCCGGCACATACGTCATAAACTGTGGCTGCTTCCTTCCGGACCTGACCAGGTTCGCCTACTAGTATTGCGAGAGGACCAATGGGGTTACCATTGAACTGCTGAATCCTCAACAGGCGCGCATTATGCAAAAAAGCGCAGGTTGTTGCAAGCCTGACTGCTGCTAAACCTTAAAAACCGCCGCCTGTGATTGCAATTTCACCGCCAGCTGAGCCAGCATATCACTGGCTTCTGCGCTTTGCTTCGCGCTGTGTGTCACTTCACTGATACTGACGGTAAACTCACTGATATTTTTGCTTATGTCTTCTGCCACTATAGTTTGCTGCTCGGTAGCAGTAGAAATTTGCACATTCATATCAACAATAGCGGCCACAGAATTTTTGATTTGCTCAATCACCGTTGCCGCGCCATTTGCATTGTCGACACTGGTCTCCGCATAGCGTTTTGAGTCATCCATTGAGCTGACAGCCTGCTTCGATGAGCTTTGCAGATTATCGATCATACCCTTGATAGACTCTGTTGCTTTTTGGGTGTTAGTCGCCAACTGCCTTACCTCATCAGCAACCACAGCAAAGCCGCGCCCGGCATCACCGGCTCGGGCCGCCTCAATAGCAGCATTTAATGCCAACAAATTGGTTTGCTCGGCAATAGTGCGTATAACGGCCAATACCTGGGTTATTTTTTCCGATTCTGTATTCAGGTGGCCAATAACATTACCGGCGTCGGTCAGCGTAACGGCCAGCTGCTCAATAGAGCGCATGTTCTGCATCACCCGTTCAAAGCCATCCTGCGAGTAGCCATCTGCTTCGTTTGCTTGTTCTGACGTACGCAAAGCACTGTTCGCCACTTCCTGGATCGCCGCAGACATTTGTGTGACAGCAGTGGCAATTAAATTGGCTTTTTGCTCCTGCTCCATCGCAGTACTGCTGACTTGTTCACTGATATGGCTCATTTCCTCAGATGCTGCAGCGAGTTGAGTAATAGCTTGCCCCAGTTCAGTAAAAAACTGCTGCAACCGTTGCAGGGTTTCATTTAGTGCCAGTGATGTCGCTGCAATTTCGTCTTTGCCACATACATCGGCCCGAACACGCAGATCCAGATCATTACCAACAGTGACGATGCTGTTTTGCAATAACCGTAACGGATGTTGGATAGAGCGATAAATAAGCCAACCCAGCAGGCCAAGTCCTGCAAATACAACAACAAGAACAACACCAAATAATAATTGAAAGCTGTCGTATTCCTGCTGCGCCTGCTGACGGAATCTGTCGGCTTCGCTCAGCTGTAACACAATCAGTTTATCCAGTGCACTACTGAGCGGATCGGCAACCTGATACAGCGCCTGGTTGAACGCGTCGGCATTGTCGGCACGTAAGCTGTTGTCACGTATCGCAAGCTGATACCCCTCGATGGCAGCCAAAAACGGTGCCATTTTTTGCTCTGCGTCAGCAACTAAACGGCGCTCTTCTGACGTCAGTTCAGTTTGCTTATAGGCTTTCCATGCCATTTCAGCACTGGACAATGCTTGATTGAGATTTGCTGCGGCCGTATCACTATCCTGTATTTGCCCGCGATATTTATGCAGTGTATCTACCGCGGTAACCGCATAAGCGTCTGACACCTGCTTAATTTGCTGCAACGGTTTTACCCGGTCGATATACAAGCTATTGATACCACGGTTAAGCAGTTGCATCTCTTGCAATGCAACCCAGGTAACGATCAACAGTATTACCAGCGGCACAGCCGCCAACACCGTCAAGCGGCTTTTTACAGAGTAGTTGTTCAGCATAAACCGGCAAACCTCGCTAAATGTTAACAATCAACATTCAGCATAGGCGAGTTTTTTTATTCAACCACTTGTTTTTACGGCGAAGAACAAAAAGCGTTGCCAGGCTGCTTAACCGCAAACAGCCCGTAGAAATTTAAGGAGTAGATGTTAACTCTGCCCGATATCGCTGCAATAACGCTCTGACTTTCTTTTGATTATCCGGCCCCAAGCGAATCATTTGCTTTTGCGGCGCCGGCAATTGTTCTATGGCAGGATCGGCAAAAATATACACCACTGACGGCCGCTCCAACTCTAATGGGTACTGTACCTGCGGTGTTGCCAGCAACAGATCAATAGCGGCAATCAGTTTATTTTTAAACAGCTCATCGGGGTAACCCAACTCAGCATACGCCTGCTGCAACAGTGGCTCGTAACGTTCAAATAACGGCATCAGCTGCTGCGGCGGCACACTTTCCAACAACTGAATATAAGGCTCGTAACGGCCAAAGCTCTGCTGCTCCAACAACAGCGGTTCGCCCTCATCCAGGCTAAAGCGCTGCTCCAACGGCATTAACACCGGCTGCCCGGCAACCAGTTGGCCCTGGGCAATATTATCAACCTGTACTACCAGGCTGCGCAGCATATCTTCAGTGACAAATAAATTGGCCAGCCCCGGCCGCCAATCCAACGCCAGCAAACGCTGTTTAACCTCAACATCGGATTGCTCCAGTGCAGGCAATACCGGCTCTTCTACCGCAGGCTCCGGGTCGGGCTGCGCTGGTGCTGTAACCGGCGTTTCTGCTTCACCGGCGTCAGTTACCGGCTCCGGCTCTGGCTGCGGTTCTGCTTCAATCACTGCGGGCACCTCTACCGGCGCAGGCGCCTGTACAGCCGGCTTCGGTTGCTGCGGCGCAAACAGCCACCATAGCGCCACCAGCAGTACAATAACGACGGCGGCTATACCGGCATAGTATAACTGTTGACTGTTGTTTGATTTTTGCTCTGTCATAACTTCTCCGCTCGCGATCTGACATTGAAACGCTTTTAAGCGTTGCATTCCTGAATTATTCCAGCACTATACTAGGCAAAGAGCCTGTTGTATGGAAAAAGTTCAACCCCGTTATGTCTGAACCAGAAGTAAAGCCAGAAAAAAAGACGGCCCTGCTGCTCTCCGGCGGCGGCGCCAGGGCGGCATATCAGGTTGGTGTGCTCAAAGCTATTGCGCAGCAATATCCCAGAAGCGCTAAATTACCGTTTCAAATTATCAGCGGGACGTCCGCCGGTGCGATAAACGGCGCAGCCATGGCCTGCTATGCCTCCTGTTTTCATCTGGGGGTAAAAAAGCTGGAATGGATTTGGCGTAACTTCCACACCGACCAGGTGTATTACTCTGACTATCCGCGTATTTTCCGCCAGTTATTACGCGGTATTTTCAGCTCGTTTCAGGCCGACTATGCCAATAAGCATGCCGTCAGTTTATTCGACAACAAACCGCTGCGGCAGCTGTTGAGTAAGGTGCTGGATTTAAAGCGGATTGACCGCAATATTATGGGCGGCTACCTGTCCAGCGTGTCTGTTACGGCGTCGTGCTATAACAACGGCGATTCCATTACCTTTTTCCAGTCTGACAGTGCGCAGGAGTGGCGTCGCGCTAAACGCTGCGGCCAGCGGACTTTGTTAGGCGTGCATCACCTGATGGCGTCAGCCGCCATCCCGGTGGTGTTTCCAACCGTGCGTATTCATCAGCAATATTTCGGCGACGGCTCGGTTAATCAACTGGCACCGCTAAGCGCGCCTATTCATTTAGGTGCCGACAAAATAATGATCATTGGTGTGGCCGACCCGCGCAAAAATGAACACAACCAACGTATGTTGCACCACCCGGATTTGGCTACCATAGCCGGCCATTTACTGGATACGGTGTTTACCGACAGCCTGAACTCGGATTTAGAGCGCATGCAGCGGGTAAACAATACCATTAATACCTTGCAGCAACATGGCGTTAAGTCCGACTTAAAGCCGGTACAAAGCCTGCTGATAAACCCGAGCCAAAATTTTGGCCAGATTGCCAGCGAACACTTCCTGTCGCTGCCGCTGGCGGTTCGCACTATGCTGCGTTTTACCGGTATCCGCCAACACTCAGATTCCAGCCTGGCCAGCTACCTGCTGTTTGAACAGCGCTACACCCGCAGATTGATTGAGCTTGGCTATGAAGACGCGCTGGCGCAAATGGACACTATTATGCAATTTCTTGCCGATTAAACAGCCTTTGTAGTGTCAACGGCTTGACAGCTTTGGCTTAACACTGCCCCTGTGTTTCTAAGGTGTTGAATTAAAGTATATTTCATATATGGCCTGATATTTGCTTATAAGCAAGCAGATAAGTACCAAAAAGGTCGTTTTATGGAATACGCATTACTACACGATGTCGCGTTAAGCAGTGCGCCTTGTTATGCCGCAATAACCAAGCTGCAGCACTGGCCCGAGCTACCGGCAAGTGCAGAGCAAAGCTTGATCAGCCAGTTACAAACCACTCTGGATATCCAGCAACAGGTAAATATCGTATCAATGGCGGTGGGCAAGATTTTGCCGCTGTCGTTACTGCAGCTTAATACTGCCGTAGGCGAGTTCCCTGCCCGCGGCTCTCAAACCGCAACCTTTGAGCATCGCAGTATGCTGGTATTAAATCAGCAATGTCTGGCCGAATTGGTGTACCAAAGCGACTATGCCTTCACACCTATGCTGCAGCGTGAACTGCTGTTACTTGAATCAGAGTGGCTGTTTTCACTGCGTAATGCGCTGGTGGTAGCCCGCTTACAGCAACTGGCACTGAAAGATACCCTGACCGGCTTAGGTAACCGTCGCTTTTTTGACGATGCCATTGCCAAAGCAGTTCAATTGGCACAGCGTAACGACAACAGCTGCGCGTTGCTGCTACTGGACTTAGACAACTTTAAGCAGGTAAACGATGTTGCCGGCCATGCGGCTGGCGATGAAGTGCTGTTAGTAGTTGCCGGCTGTTTGCGCGACACGCTCAGAGCGACAGACAGTATATTCCGTTTTGGCGGTGATGAATTTGCCGTGATCTTATCCGGCCAGGATGCGGACAGTGCGCAACTGGTGGCCAGAAGACTGCTGAAAGTGATTAATCAACACCATCTTTGTCAGCAGTACAACGTTAGCGCCAGTGCCGGTTTGGCACAGTTAAAACCGGGCCAGGATGTCGGCCGGTTATTCAAAGCGGCGGACGACGCCTTGTACGACGCAAAAAACGCCGGTAAAAGCACGGTACGTTTTGCCTGAGAAAAGCAGCTAGCGGCGCCAGCTCAACCAATAAACGGCCTCAGGTGGCGTATAGCTGCTGGCATAGCCGGCTACGGCAACCAGCTCATTGTTAACCAACAGCAAGGGAATGCGCTGGCGCTGCCAGGGCGGTACCCGCCACAATTTAAACCATTGTTTTAAAGGTTTATGCACCGCAGCACCGGCCGGTTTAAAGCGCAGGCTAAGCTGGCCGAAAACCACACTGGCCGCGCTAACCGCAAGCGGTAAAGCGCCCTGTTGCGGCTGAACGCTAAAGTACAACTGCCCGCACTGTGCCGGCAGCACTAATTCCGACTCCTCCTGCCAGGTCAATACCTGCTGCGGCTGTTGCACCTCTGCGGCACTGAGCAAATACAACTTGCCATCATAACGGCGTAGCTGATAGTCAGCCAGCACCAGCACAGGCGTGGCGTCAACCCTGGCGGCTATTACCTGTCGTTTTAGTGTGTTTAACCACTGACTTTCCGGGTTTAACCCATAGCCACTTAACCAACGCCGGATAACCAAATCCTGCTGCAGCGGCAGCAAGCTTGCCAGCGCCGCCAGTTGCAGGCAGTTGTCCGTTACGCACTGCGCCAATGCCTGCTCTGTGTAATGGTCGGCCAACTGCTGTAAATCGGCCAGATGCTGCATGCTGCGGGCGGCGCTGGCAGCAAAATGCGGCCAACGCTGCAGCAATACCGGGCTGACCTGATGGCGGATAAAGTTACGCTCAAAGCGCAGATCGCTGTTGCTGTCATCGCTAACCCAACTTAAGCGGTTTTCATCGGCATAGCTTGCCAGCTCAGCGCGGTTAAACGCCAATAAAGGCCGCACTAAGGTGCCCGCAGCAAAACGGCGCTGCGCTGCTATACCACTTAGCCCGGCAGCACCTGAACCACGTTTTAGCGCCAGCAACAGACTTTCCAGCTGATCATCGCCATGATGTGCGCTCAGCAGCATATGGGTGTCGTCGCGGATAAACTCTGCCAGCGCATCGTAACGCGCTTGCCTTGCTCTGTGCTCCAGGTTATCACTGCCGTGCAGCTCAACCTGGCGCTGAGTAAAACTTACGCCACGCACCTGGCATTGCTGCGCACAAAAGTCACCCCACTGCGTAGCAAAGGAGCTGATGCCATGGTTAACATATACTGCCTGCAGCGCAAATGGCTGCAACAACCGGGCTTTAGCCAGTAAATCGAGCAGCACCACCGAATCCAGCCCACCACTAAGCGCCAGCACCACATGGCTGTCAGCTTGCAGCGCTAACGTCTGCAATAAATAGCGTGGGCTCAGCTCAGGTGTTAATTCAGACATCGGATGTTTTACCGGGTTATCAAGGTGCTCAGGCTACCACAAAATAAAAAGCCAGTGCAGAGGCACTGGCTTGGTGGCGCTAAATTAGTGTTTAACAGTAACCGTAAGACATCAGACGCTTGTAGCGCACGTCCAACAGCTCTTTGCTGCTCATCTTCTGCAGTTTCTGTAGATCACGCAGCAAGGCTTGCTTTAACGTTTGTGCCATTTGCTCCGGTGAGCGGTGTGCACCACCTAACGGCTCAGGTACCACTTCGTCAATCAGCTTCAGCTCTTTAATGCGCTCGGCGGTAATACCCATGGCTTCGGCCGCTAACGGCGCTTTTTCAGCACTTTTCCATAAAATGGAGGCACAGCCTTCCGGTGAAATTACCGAATAAGTGCTGTACTGCAACATATTCACTTTATCACCAACACCAATTGCCAAAGCGCCACCGGAGCCACCTTCACCAATCACGGTGCAAATTACCGGTACTTTAAGCCCGGCCATCACTTTTAAGTTGCGAGCTATGGCCTCAGATTGGCCCCGCTCTTCAGCACCAATACCGGGGTAAGCACCAGGCGTATCAATAAAAGTAACAATGGGCATATTAAAGCGCTCGGCCATTTCCATCAGGCGCAGCGCTTTGCGATAACCTTCCGGGCGTGGCATACCAAAGTTACGCTTTATTTTCTCGCGCGTGTCACGGCCTTTCTGATGACCAATAACCATCACCGGAATGTCACCCAGGCGCGCGGTACCACCCACAATCGCCTGATCATTGGCAAAGGTACGATCGCCGGCTAAATCGTCAAAATCAGTAAACATATGCTGGATATAATCCAGCGTGTAGGGCCGCAGCGGATGGCGCGCTAATTGCGCAACCTGCCAGGCGCCCAGCTCAGCAAAGATTTTTTTCGTCAGGCCCAGACTCTTTTCTTTTAATTTGTTGATCTCTTCTTCCAAGCCCAAATCGTAGTCGCCATTGCGGCTGACATTACGTAATTCGTCTATTTTTGCTTCAAGTTCAGCAATAGGTTGCTCAAACTCTAAATAATTCAGCATCATCGACAGTCACTACCTAATTAATTAAATTCCAGTTCTATTGTTGCCAATTGCTTTAACTGGTGCAACAAAGCGTCGGCCGGCGTTACCCACCATTGCGTTCCAAGCTGTAACATTACCTCGCCTTCCGGGCGTTGATAGCGGAGTTTAACCGGCACCGTACCTGCTTTAAATTCACCCAGTACCTGCTGCAATCTTTGCAGGTAATTGTGGTCTATTTGTGCCGATTGTACAGTGATATTCAACGATCTCAGAGATTTTTCCCGTACTTGCGTGATCTCGCTGACATCGCGGCCGGTCATTGTAAGGCCACCGTTAAAATCATCAAAGCTGACCTGTCCCGTTATTACCAGGATCCGGTCTTTTTGTAGCTGTTGCTCGAAGTTTTCCAGCAGATCCGGAAAAAACCGTACATCAAGCCGCGCCGACTTGTCATCCAGCGTAACAATAGCCCAGCGCCGGCCCTTCTTATTAATCATCACCCGCACCGATACAACCAAACCGGCGACAGTGACACTTTGATCTTTTCTCGTTGGTTGTAATTCTACTAAGCGACAAGAAATGTACCTGGGTATCTCTTGCAGGTAACGATTTATCGGATGACCGGTTAAATACAGGCCCAGGGTTTCACGCTCGCCTTCCAGCCAGACCTCATCCGCCCAGGGTTCTACTTGCTTAAAGGCGGCGGCAGCGTGCTCCGGTTCCGGGCTTAATAAACCAAATAAATCATCCTGACCCACCGCCTGCGCTTTGGCATGCTGCTCGGCCGCCTTCATCGCTTCTTCCAGGGTGGCAGACAGCGCCGCGCGGTGCGGGCCCAAGCGGTCCATAGCGCCGGATAAAATCAGCTTTTCTATAACACGCCGGTTTAGCTTTTTTAAATCTACCTTGGCACAAAAATCAAATAAGTCGCTAAAGCTGCCGTGCTTATTGCGCGCCTCCAAAATGGCATCTATCGGGCCTTCGCCGACGCCTTTAATGGCACCGATACCATACACAATATGGCCTTGCTCATTAACCGTAAACTTATACACCCCGGCGTTAACATCGGGTGGAATAAGTTTCAGCTTCATGCGCTCGCACTCATCCACCAGGGTCACAATTTTGTCGGTGTTATCCATATCGGCCGACATTACCGCCGCCATAAACTCGGCCGGGTAATGCGCCTTCATCCACAGCGTTTGGTAAGACACCAACGCATAAGCCGCCGAGTGCGATTTGTTAAACCCGTAACCGGCAAACTTTTCTACCAGGTCGAAGATCTTAATCGCCAGGTCGGGGTCGATGCCATTTTTTGCCGCGCCTTCCTGGAAGGTATCGCGCTGCTTGGCCATTTCTTCCGGCTTTTTCTTACCCATGGCACGGCGCAGTAAGTCAGCGCCACCGAGCGAGTAACCCGATAGCACCTGGGCTATCTGCATTACCTGCTCCTGATACAGGATTATGCCGTAGGTCGGCTCCAGAATCGGCTTTAATGAATCATGCTGCCAGGTGGCATCCGGATAAGAGATAGCTTCACGGCCGCGTTTACGGTCGATAAAGTTATCCACCATGCCCGACTGCAAAGGCCCTGGCCGGAACAGCGCTACCAAGGCTATCATATCTTCAAAACAGTCTGGTTGCAGGCGGCGGATTAAGTCTTTCATACCGCGCGATTCGAGCTGGAATACCGCTGTGGTGTCAGCCTTTTGCAATAAGTCGAAACTTCTCTTATCCACCAGCGGAATGCTGTTAATGTCGATGCTGTCGCGGCCTTCTTTTTTCAGCCGCGTGTTGGCCATATTCACTGCCCACTGCAAAATAGTGAGGGTGCGCAGGCCTAAGAAGTCGAATTTTACCAGGCCGGCATATTCAACGTCGTTCTTATCAAACTGGGTAACCGGGTTATTGCCTTCATCATCACAATATAGCGGGGAGAAATCGGTAATTTTGGTTGGCGCTATTACCACTCCACCGGCGTGTTTACCGGCGTTGCGGGTTACCCCCTCGAGCTGACGCGCCATATCAATCAGATCTTTTACTTCCTGATCCTGAGCATACAGCTCCGGCAGGCGTGGCTCTTCTTTAAACGCCTGCTCCAACGTCATGCCGGGCGTGGGTGGAATAAGCTTGGAGATGCGGTCAACAAAGCCGTACGGGTGGCCCAGCACCCGGCCAACATCGCGTATTACCGCTTTGGCCGCCATGGTACCGAAGGTAATAATTTGTGATACCGCCTCGCGGCCATACATATCGGCGACGTGGTCGATAACTTCGTCACGCCTGTCCATGCAAAAGTCGACGTCAAAATCCGGCATCGAGACCCGTTCGGGGTTTAAGAAACGCTCAAACAGCAGATCAAATTCCAGCGGGTCTAAATCGGTAATTTTAAGCGCATAAGCAACCAAAGAACCGGCACCAGAGCCCCTGCCCGGGCCAACCGGAATGTCGTTATCCTTACTCCACTGGATAAACTCCATTACCACGAGGAAGTAACCCGGGAAACCCATTTGGTTTATTACGTCCAGCTCAATTTGTAGGCGCTCGTCGTATTCAGTGCGCTTTTCTGCGCGGACGGCCTCATCGGGAAACAGTTGCACCAGCCGTTGTTCCAAGCCTTCGCGCGATTTCAGAACCAGAAAATCCGCGTCGGTCATGCCACCGGTAGGAAACGCCGGCAAAAAGTATTCACCCAGGCGGATGGTGACATTACAGCGTTTGGCAATTTCGACTGAGTTTTCCAGCGCTTCGGGCAAGTCAGCAAATAACTGCAGCATGTCTTGCTCAGATTTCAGGTATTGCTGCTCTGAGTAGTTTTTCGGCCGGCGCTTATCATCCAGCGTATAGCCGTCATGAATCGCCACCCGAATGTCATGCGCCGGGAAGTCTTCCGGCAGTAAAAACACCACTTCATTGGTGGCAACCAGCGGTAACTCATGTTGCTCTGCCAGGGTTACCGCTTTTTGAATATACAGTTCTTCATCCGGCCGGCCGGTGCGGGTAAGCTCGAGATAAAAACGTTGCGGAAAATACTGCTGATAAAATGCCAGTAACTCTGTCACGCTCTGGTTATTTTCTTTTAGCAACGCTTTACCGAGCAGGCCGTCTTTGCCGCCGGACAAGATAATAACACCTTGCGCGTACTGTGCTAACCAGTCATGGTCAATTTGTGGTTTACCCTCGACATGGCCGCGCAGATAAGCTTTAGATATCAGCTGGCTGAGGTTCTGATAGCCGGTATTGTCGGCCGCAAGCAACAACATACGGCTGCTTTCACTGCCAAACAGCGGGTGCTGCACCCAACAATCTACGCCGATAATGGGTTTAATGCCGGCCTCGTGCGCAGTGCTGTAGAAGCGTACCAAACCACAGAAGTTCATCTGATCGGTTAACGCCAGTGCCGGCATACCGAGCTTTTGTGCTGCTTTAATAATGGGTTTTACTTTGGCAACACCGTCGACCATAGAAAAGTCGCTGTGCACGCGCAGATGAATAAAAGCCGGCGCGCTCATAGGCTCTGTTGCTCCAGTACCAAGCGTACCGGTTTAAAGCTGCGCCGGTGTTGGCTTAACACGCCGTGTGCCGCTATTGCCGCCATATGCGCAGCAGTCGGGTAGCCTTTGTGGGCGTCAAAGCCATACTGCGGATGCGCCTGATGCAGACTGTGCATTTCAGCGTCACGCGCTACCTTGGCCAAAATAGACGCTGCACTGATTTCCGGCACTAACAAATCGCCTTTTACCACGGCCGTGGCCGCAATGCCAAAATCGGGTGTACGGTTACCGTCTACCAATACCCATTGCGGTTTAATACTCAGGCCGGCCACAGCGCGACGCATTGCCAACATAGTGGCGTGTAGAATATTCAACTCGTCAATCTCGTCAGGTTCAGCACGGCCGAGCGCCCAGCACAGCGCATTTTGCTTAATCAGCTCAGCCAGTTCCGTGCGGCGTTTTTCCGATAATTTTTTTGAATCTGTTAAGCCGGCTACAGGTTTGGCCGGGTCAAGAATAACCGCCGCGGTTACTACAGCACCAATCAGCGGGCCACGACCCACTTCATCCACGCCGCAAATAAGCTGAACATCAGGCCGCTGGTACAGCATCATTTTTAACTACCTGTAGTATCGCCTGCGCAGCTTTGGCACTGGCGTCGCACTTAATGCTTTGATGAATGGTACGGTACTCTGCCAGTAAGGCATCGCGTTCGGCACTAAGCTGCGGTGTCATCGCCTCTGCCAGCGCCTGTGGCGTAACCTGATGCTGCAACAGCTCAGGCACCATAGCGCGGCCGGCTAATAAATTCGGTAGGCTAAAATGCGCCAGCTTTACCAGCCGCCGGCCAATTTGATAGGTTAACCAATTGGCGCGATAGGCTACCACCATTAAACACTTGGCCAGCATTGCCTCAAGCGTCGCCGTACCTGAAGTTATAAAGGTCGCATCGGCAGCCAACAGCACCTGGCGTGCCTGGCCGGTAAATTCGCTGATCTGCAGCTGCGGCGCTATTTGCTGTTTAATCGCATTAAATTGCGCCGCCTTAGCCGGCGTCACCATATTGGTAACGAACTGTATATCAGGGAACTGCTGTTGCAGCAGTAAGGCTGCCTGCAGAAAGTCAGGTGCCAGCAGTTTAATTTCGTTAGTACGGCTGCCCGGCATAATCGCCAGTACCAGCTTATCCGGTTGTAACCCCAGTTCGGCTTTTGCTGCGGCTTTATCCACATCCAGCGGCATCGTATCGGCCATGGTGTGGCCAACAAAGGTGCAAGGTACCTGATATTTGTCGTAAAAGGCTTTTTCGAACGGTAACAGCGACAACACCATATTGGTGGCCGCGGCAATTTTAAAGATACGTTTGTGCCGCCATGCCCACACTGATGGGCTAACGTAGTGCACAGTTTTAATACCGGCCTGTTTCAGCTTTAGCTCAACCGGCAGATTAAAGTCCGGCGCGTCGATGCCAACAAACACATCGGGTGTATCGGCGAGCAAAGCAGCAAGAATTTCGCGTTTAACCTGCAGCAAACGTGACAAACGGCCCAGCACCTCAACAATGCCCATTACCGCCAGCTCTTCCATATCAAACAGGGCGTTAAAGCCCAGCGCCTGCATACGCGGCCCGCCAATGCCGTAAAATACCGCATCCGGATGAACAGCTTGCAATGCTGTGATCAGATCAGCACCTAAAATATCGCCGGAGTGTTCTCCGGCGATAATAGCGACTTTTAACGGCCGTTCAGTTGCAAGCATCAGCGCACTATACCTCTGCTGGCGTTGGCGATAAAATCGGTAAACAGCTTAAGCTCGGGCACTTCAGCGGCTTTGTCCTGCAGTGCGGCTAAGGCCTCGGCTACGGTTTGACCTTTACGGTACACTTCTTTATAAGCACGGCGAATTTCTAACAGCGCTTCGCTGCTGTAGCCGCGGCGTTTTAAACCTTCAGTATTAATACCGGCCGGCACGCAGGGCGCGCCATGCACCATCAGATAAGGCGGTACATCCTTCAGTACAATAGAACCACCACCGCAGAAACTGTGGGCACCAATATGCACAAACTGATGCACGCCGGTCATACCGCCCAGAATAGCCCAATCGCCAACATGTACATGGCCGGCAGCCTGAGCACCACTGGCGAAGATGGTATGGTTGCCGATAACACAGTCATGTGCAATGTGGGTGGTATTCATAAACAGGTTATGGCTACCGATAATGGTCTTCCCCTGGTCCTGCACCGTACCGCGATGCACCGAGCAGCCTTCACGAAATACGTTGTAGTCACCAACAATAAGTTGGGTGGCTTCACCTTTATACTTTTTGTCCTGGCACGACTCACCGATACTGGCGAACTGAAAAAAATGATTACCCTTACCAATGACGCTGGGGCCTTTAATCGCCACATGCGATTCCAAAACGCAGTCGTCACCAATAACTACATCATGGCCAATGTAGCAAAACGGCCCGACTTTAACGTTATTACCCAGTTTGGCACTGGCTTCAATTACAGCAGATGGATGGATCACGTTATAGCTCTCTTCTGGCACACATCAGCTCAGCCGAGCAGACAATTTGGCCTTCAACCTTAGCTTCGCCGTAAAACTTCCACATGTTGCGGCGTTCTTTTAAAAATTTCACTTCGAGGATCATGGTATCACCGGGCACCACCGGCTTTTTAAAACGGGCTTCATCGATAGCGGCGAATAAGTACAGCTCGTTTTCAGAGCGCTCGGTCACTGTTTTAAAACCGAGAATACCGGTAGCCTGCGCCAACGCTTCAAGAATTAATACACCAGGGAAAATAGGCATGCCCGGAAAATGACCGGTAAAAATAGGCTCATTAATAGTGACGTTTTTAAGTGCCGTCAGACTTTCACCCGGAGTGTAGTCTAATACACGGTCAATCAGTAAAAACGGATAGCGATGTGGCAATAAGGCCATAATCTCCTGCACCTGGAGACTATTAAGTTGGTTAGCCAAGGTTGTTCCTCTGTTTAGTGATCAGCACCAGTTGCAGTTTGCATACTGGTCAGCTGTTGTTCCAGCTGCTTTACCCGCTGATAAAGTTGGTCTATCTGACGTAACTTAGCGGTATTTTTACGCCAATCTAAATTGCTGACGGCAGGAATACCGGAAGAGTATACGCCTTTTTCCGTAATGGGTTTCATCACCATAGCCATACCGGAAATATGCGCACCATCACATATTTCAATATGGCCGTTAATCACCGCCGCACCACCGATAATACAATAGCGGCCAATACGGGTACTGCCGGCCACGACAGTCGCACCAGCAATTGCGGTATGCTCACCGATATGCACATTGTGGGCAATCTGGCACAGGTTATCAATAATCACATTATTGCCAATCACGGTGTTATCTATAGCACCACGATCGATAGTAGTATTAGCACCAATTTCGCAATCAGCACCAATCACCACAGTGCCGGTTTGCGGGATCTTAACCCAGTTACCCCGCTCATTGGCAAAACCAAAGCCATCAGAACCAAGCACTGCACCACTATGCACTATAGTATTACTGCCAATTTTAACAGCATGATACACCGAAACATTAGGCCAAAGCCGCACATTATCGGCCAATACCGCCTGCTCGCCGACAAAACAGCCGGCGCCAATCTGAACATTTTCGCCAATAACGGCACCTGCAGCAATAACAGCATTCGGGCCTATAGCCGCCGAAGCCGCAACATCGGCAGTCGGGTCAATACTGGCTGAAGGATGCACACCGTTGGCAGCTGCAGGAGTAGAATCCAGCAACTGTGCTACCCGGGCAAAAGCCACATAAGGATCTTTTACCAGCAGTGCATTTACTCCCGGTGGTACAAAGGCGCTATCGTCAGCACTTACCAGCACAGCTGCAGCCCTGGTTTCGGTCAAATATTTACGGTACTTGCTGTTAGACAAAAAACTGATTTGCCCCTCACCGCCACGCTCCAATGTCGCGGTAGCTGTGATGCTGCATGTCGCATCACCAATCAGTTCAGCGCCCAAATGCTCAGCAAGTTCAGCCAGACAGTAACTACGCATTATTTAGCTTTACCTACCTGAGCAGCAACTGCCTCAGAAATATCATATTCCGGTTTAGCAAACACCGCAGCGCCTGAGTTCAGAACCATATCAAATTTTTCACGTTCTGCTACAACATCAATAGCGGTTTTGATTAATGCCAACACTTTATTGCGTTCTTCAGCCTGGCGGTTACGAATTTCTTCGTCCAGTGGCCGTGCTAACTGCTCATACTGTTGGCGCTGATTCGTCACTGCTGTCTTTAATTCTTCCTGCTGTTTTTCGCTCATGGTAGGGCCATCACGACGCAGCTTTTCAATATTAAACGTAATGTCTTTTTCCAGCTTTCCTACCGCTTCAATACGCTGCGCGAATTCATTTTTAATCGTTTCCTGCATAGCGGCAGACTGTGGGATTTTTGCCGCTACAGCTTGCACATCCACAAAACCGATTTTCATTTCCTTTGCTGCTACAGTGCCGGCCAACATCATGCCGGCTAACAATACCAAAGCGGATTTTACTACACGTGTATTCAACATCTTTTATTCCCTATATTTTCTGTTCTAGAAAGTTGTACCAATATTAAAACTGAAGTTTTCCTGCAAATCGCCTTCGTACTTTTTGATGATTTTAGCCAAACTAAAGGTTAATGGTCCCATCGGCGAAATCCACTGTAAAGATACACCAGCCGTAGCACGAATCAAACTGGCATCTGAATAATCCTGCAGCGCAGGCTCATTCTGAAACCTTACAGTCTGAGTCAACGTTGCATAACGATTGATATCAAACTCACTGTCCCAAACATTACCTGCATCAACAAACAAGCTGGTGCGCACAGAATTACGATAATCATCACTTAAAAATGGTGTTGGCGTGATCAGCTCCAGTGTTAATATACCCATGGCATTACCGCCGATAGACCGTGGTGATACCGAGTAGGTATCATTTTCCGGACCTGACGGGAAGTTGCTACCACCAGTATTAGGATCGGGCAAGCCCGGTACCGATTGTGCTTGGCGGAAAATCGCATGCGGCCCGATAATGCGGCTTTCAAAACCACGTAAGTTCTGACCACCGGCATAGAAGTTCTCAGTAAACGGCAAGGTGTAATCATAACCATTTTTTGAGCCATAACCATTACCGTAGCCCAGCTCTAACTTCGCCAGGAATGACCAGGCATGATCATTACTCAACGGAATATAGTTACGCCCTTCAAAAGAGGTTTTAAAGTAAGTTAGATCAGAATTAGGTGTAGTCGCTTTTATGCTGGCACCTAAATAATGCCCCGCCGTTGGAAACAGACCACGATTTAGCGTGCTACGTACCCATGACGCAGACATCTCGTAGTTGGTAAAGTGATAACCACCATCAGGGTTTTGCGCGTCAAGTAACACGGCACGGAAATGGCGTAATTGATCATACTCATTAATTGAGTTGATCTTGTTAACGATATAGTTGGCGCCAAAATTTAACCGGTTATATTCATTGATCGGATAACCGATATTGGCACCAAAACCATAGCGCCGCTGGTTATAAGCTTCAAGGTTGGAAGAGGCACTGCTGTAATCGATATCAGAATAAAACACCTGGCCACCCAAGCTAACACCATCAAGGGTGAAGTAAGGGTCGGTATAGCTGAAATTAATCGACTTCTGATATTTATTGGTATTCAGGCTGACACCGGCGCTGTTACCGGTACCAAAAAAGTTTTCCTGCTGCACACCGATCTGGAACGACAACCCCATGTAATTTCCGTAGGAAATACCGGCATTAAAACTACCTGACGGTTGCTCTTTAATATTAAAACCTATATCAACTAAGTCGTCGATACCGGCCACCGGCTTAGTGGCAAAATCTACGCTCTCAATATACGGCAAACGCTGAATACGCTGTTTAGACAGCTCCAGCGCATCATTAGACAACCAGGCGCCTTCCATTTGTCGCAACTCACGGCGCAACACTTCATCGCGGGTATTGCTGTTACCACTCATATCGATGCGGCGTACATATACACGCTTGCCCGGATCAACGCTAATGGTTAGCTCAACCTGTTTAGTATCATCATTAATTTGCGGAATAGTCCGCACTTTAGAGTTAGCATAACCAAAGCGGGCTAATAACTTAGCAATGCTCTCTTCGGTATAAGTAACCAAAGCGCCGTTATACAGTTCACCGTTTTTTAACGGCAGGATCTGGCGGATAAATTCGTCCTGGCCAATCAAGTCGCCAACAAACTTCACACCACTGATGGTGTATTTTTCACCTTCGGTGACGTTCAATGTTACATAGACAGATTCTTTGTCAGGACTGACCGATACCTGTGATGAGTCGATGTTAAAGCGCAGATAACCACGGTCTAAATAGTGGCTGTTAATCTTTTCTATATCACCCTGCAGCGTTTGTTTTTGATAACGGTCGGAGGATAAAAAACGCCACCAGGGCAAATCCTGTTTAGACTCGATGTCTTGCAGCAGCTCTTCATCAGAAAACAGCTGGTTACCCACCACGTTTATCTGGCGGATAGAGGCAGCGTCACCTTCTTCAAATTTAATTTTCAGATTTACGCGGTTTCGCGGCAGATAAGTAACTTCAATGTCTACTTCCGCCTGGTACTTACCCACACCGTGGTAAAACTCTGTTAAGCCGTTTTCAATGCTTTTTAAAATGGTTTTGTCCAGCGGCTCGCCTACTTCAACGCGGTTACCGGCTAAACTTTCTTTAAGCTGTTCTTCTTTAATATCTTTATTGCCATCAAACTCTATCAGGTTAATGGTCGGGCGCTCACGTAACCGGTAAATAACCGTATTGCCATCGCGATATACTTTAATGTCATCGAAGTGGCCGGCGGCATAAAGTGTGCGGATACTGCGGGATAAATTGTACTCGGTTACCGTATCGCCAACATTAAAGGGTAAATTATTCAACGCCGCGCCCAGCGCAACGCGTTGCAGGCCTTCAACCTGAATATCCTGAACCGTAAATGATTCTTCAGCGAGCAGCGGGTTACTGGCAGAGGCAAGTAACATCGCAGCTACTAATCGTTTAATTGTCATTATTTGAACTACTTATGATTAGTTATTTACAAACGAGAAATATCGTTGAGCAGCGCAATTCCCATTAACGTCAGCAGGATTAACGCTCCGAACCGGAAACCTATTTCCTGCGTCTTTTCAGAGACAGGTTTGCCACGTATTAGTTCCAGCAGCATGTACATTAAGTGCCCGCCATCCAGTACCGGCAACGGCAGCAAATTGATGACGGCTAAGTTAACACTTATCAGCGCTAAAAACGATAGAAATGCCACCAAACCTATACTGGCCGTAGTGCCGGCACCCTGAGCGATAGAAATGGGGCCGCTTAAATGCTTAACCGACACATCGCCGGTGACCAGCTTGCCAATCATGGCAACGCTAAGCCGGGTTAGCTGCCAGGTATGCGCCACACCGGCACCTACCGCATCCAGCACACCATAGCGTTGGGTATACAATACGCCGGCCGGCCAATCACTGACTTTAGGTGTAATGCCCAATATGCCCTGCGAAAAACCATCTTCGGTTATCGATAAGGCCGGAGTTACCGTGAGTGTTAACTCATTACCGTCCCGTAACAACAACAGCGTTAAAGGCTGCTCAGCAGCATTAACAATAATACCCTGCAGTTGTGGCCAATCGCGGATAACCACATCATCTATCTGTAAAATTTTGTCATTAGCCTGCAGCCCTGCAGCTTTGGCCGCTGAGTCTCCGGCTACTGAAGCAACTTCGGTTAATGCTGTTGGCCGCGCTAACTGCAGGCCCAGGCTGTCAAACACACTTTGTGTTTCCGGATCAAATTGCCAATTACGGGTATCCAGTTGCACATTACGCTGTTGTTGGGTGGCAAGGTCTTGCAAGCCCAGTGTTATGCTGTCACTGCCGATTTGCTCCACTAACAGTAAATTAACGCTGCTGGCATCGGTGGCCTTGCGCTGATTCACCGACACGATTTGCTGCTGTGCGTTAATACCGGCCTGCGCCGCTATAGACTGCGGCGCCACATCAGCAATTATCGGCCGCATAGTTTGCACGCCCAATATATACATCAGCCATAAAGCAAACACAGCAAAAATAAAGTTTGCCGCCGGGCCGGCGGCAATAATTGCCATCCGTTGCCACACAGTTTTGTGGTTAAACGCGAGGTCTTTAAACTGCGGCAACACGGGGTCTACCCGCTCGTCCAGCATCCGTACATAACCGCCCAGTGGAATGGCGGCAATAACAAACTCAGTACCCTGTTTGTCACGCCAGCGCAGCAAGGCTTTACCAAAGCCAATGGAGAATCGTTTGACCAATACTCCGTTTTTTCGGGCAACCCAAAAATGGCCGAATTCATGCACCGTGATCAGTACACCCAGGGCGACAATAAATGACAACAAATTCCAAATCGCACCAGACATTAACGTAGTTTCCTTAGCTGTAACCGCGCATGCTCACGTGCCTGCTGATCCAGCGCCAATATATCATCCAGCGTGCGGACACGAAAGCCGGCAAATTGTTCCAGGCTATGCCTATTAACAGCGGCAATGTCGGTAAAGCGGATTTGCTGCTGCAAAAAGGCTTCAACAGCGATTTCATTGGCAGCATTAAGCGCCGTGGTCGCGCCCTGACCGTGTTGGCATGCCTGCATCGCCAGGTATAAATTCGGGTAGCGCTCAGGCTCAGGCTCAGTAAAAGTAAAATCACGCATCTGTTTAAAACTTAATGGTGACACCGGGCTGGCCATACGCTTTGGAAACGCCAACGCATGCGCGATAGGTGTACGCATATCCGGCTGACCTAACTGCGCCAGCACAGAGCCGTCGGTGTATTGCACCATAGAATGAATAATACTTTGCGGATGGATCACTACCTCTATATCGCCGGCCTGACAGTTAAATAACCAACGCGCTTCAATAAACTCCAGACCTTTGTTCATCATCGTCGCGCTGTCGACAGAGATCTTATGCCCCATGCTCCAGTTCGGATGCGCCACGGCCTGCGCCGGGGTAATCGAGGCAAAGTCGGCTAAAGGCAAGGTCAGAAAAGGCCCGCCACTGCCGGTTAGTAATAACTTACTGATACCAAATTCGCTGATTTGCTGATCATGGGTATGCTGCTGTAACGCGGCGGGTAAACACTGAAATATCGCATTGTGCTCGCTGTCTATCGGCAACAAGGTGGCACCATGGCGCTTCACTTTGTTGATAAACAACTCACCGCTCATCACCAGCGCTTCTTTGTTTGCCAGCAGTATGGTTTTACCCTGCTCTACTGCCGCCAGAGTTGGCAACAAACCGGCTGAGCCGACGATAGCGGCCATCACAATATCAGCGTCAGGGTGCGCCGCCAACTGGCACAAGCCGTCAATACCGGCTAACACTTCTGTACGGCTGCCGGCTTGCTTTAGCGCTACTGCCAACGCCTTAGCTGCATTGCTGTCCAACATAGCAGCAAAGCGCGGTTGATACTGCAAACACTGCTGTAACAGCTTATCGCTTTGCGTGGCAGCCGTTAGCGCCAATACCTGGTAATCCTGCGGGTGCGCAGCCAGTACCGATAAGGTACTAACGCCGATAGAGCCGGTGGAACCGAGGATAACCACCTGACGCATCAGTAAAAACCACCAAAAATAGCCAGAAAAATAGCAAACAGCGGCGCCGTCGCCGTTAAGCTGTCGATACGGTCTAAAATACCGCCATGGCCGGGCAAAAATGCCCCGCTGTCTTTTTTACCGGCCACGCGCTTAAACATGCTTTCGGTCAGATCGCCAAACACAGATAGCACGGTAAGTAAGAAGGCTGCGATATACCATACTGTAGTCTGTGCCGGCCAATCCTGTAGTGCCGCAACCACGGTTACTACTATGCCAACAAACAGCAGGCCACCAAGCATACCCTCTATTGTTTTGCCCGGGCTGACTTTGGGCAACAATTTATGTTTGCCAAACGGCTTGCCGACAATATAACCACCAATATCGGCGGCCCATACCAGGCCAAGCAAGCAGCAAATTAACCAGGCACCGGTAAAGTTTGATGCAGCATAATCCGTCGAACGGATAAATAACACCGCAGCCCAGGCAGGGATCAGCGTTAACCAGCCCATCAGGGCTTTGCGCCAATCACTGTTAGCCCACAATCTCTGGCTACGCGGATAAGTAAGCACTAACACTATTGCCAGCAACCACCAAGCCACGCCAGCCAGCAATAAGCTGCTGAGCAGCACATTGCTTTCAACCGGCCAACTGGCCTGTACCGGCAATAGCCAATATAACAGCGCCAAGATAGCCGCTGTCAGGCCAACGTAAACCCAGCGCATCGCTTTGGTTGCTAAACCACAAAAGCCGCTCCACTCCCAAGCGCCAAGCAAAAATGCGGCTGAGATAAATAGGGCAAAACCGGCCAGCGGTAAATAAAATACGGCCATTAAAGCCAGTGGCGCCAATATCAGCGCGGTAATTACGCGTTGTTTAAACAATATAGTTATCCTTTACCCAGCGTCGCCAACTGCCGGATTTGCTCCCCGGTACAGCCAAAACGACGCTCACGGTTAACAAAGGCGGCTATGGCTTCTGAGAACACCTGTTGATCAAAGTCAGGCCACAGCGTGTCTGTAAACCAAAGCTCGGCATACGCAGCCTGCCACAGTAAAAAATTGCTGATGCGTACATCGCCACCGGTGCGGATCAATAAATCCAATTCCGGCTGTTCTGACATCTGTACCTGTGCAGCAAAAGTGTGTTCGTTAATATCCGCTACCGTCAGCTCACCGCTTTGTACCTGAGTGGCCAACATACGGGCCGCATTCACCATGTCCCAGCGGCCGCCGTAGTTAGCGGCAATATTCAGTGTCATCGCAGTATTAGCTGCGGTCAGCTGCTCGGCTTTAGCGATATTAGCCTTTAATTTATCACTGAAAGCCGATAAATCACCGACAATTTTCAACCTGACATTGTGCTTATGCAGTGTTTTTACTTCGCTTTGCAGCACCATCAGAAACAGCTGCATTAAAGTTGATACTTCTTCTTCCGGCCGGCGCCAATTTTCGCTGCTAAAGGCAAACAATGTCAGCGAGCTAATTCCCAGCTCACGACAGAAGCTGACGCTGCGGCGTACCGCTTCCACGCCTTTTTTATGGCCCCACACCCGCGGTTTACCTTGCCGCTGTGCCCAGCGACCGTTGCCATCCATGATAATTGCCACATGCTGCGGCAAGTTTTGCGGCTTGAGCTGCGAGTCTGCAGTCATAACGTGCGACCTGTCCTTAACTTGTACTACCCGTCAGTCTGCTGCTGACGTCAGATAAAACTATTACCGGATAGAAAAAAGCGCCGTAATGCCAAAGCGTCACGACGCTATAATGTTAACAGAAGGCCAAATCAGACTTCCATTAGTTCCTTTTCTTTCTCTGCCAACACTTCGTCAATTTTCTTGACGAAAGTGTCAGTAATTTTCTGGATCTCATCCGCTGCGCGACGCTCGTCATCTTCGCTGATTTCTTTATCTTTTTGCAGCGCTTTTAAATCCGCATTGGCATCACGGCGAATATTACGCACGGCAACACGGCCATTTTCGGCTTCAGCGCGTACCAATTTCACCAGGCTTTTACGCCGCTCTTCGGTCAGTGCCGGCAAAGGTACACGAATGATGGTGCCGGCAGACATCGGGTTTAAGCCCAGGTCAGACGCCATAATGGCTTTCTCTACGGCAGCTGTCATGCTTTTATCGAATACGGTAATGGCCAGGGTGCGGGCATCATCGATAGATACGTTAGCCACCTGGCGCAGCGGTGTATCTGTACCGTAGTAAGAAACGGAAATGCCATCCAATAAGCTTGGGTGAGCACGGCCGGTGCGCACTTTGGTTAACTGTACTTTAAGCGCATCAACGCTTTTTTCCATCCGTACTTTGCTGTCTGTAATAATGTCGTTAATCACGATCGGTATCCTTGTTTGTTCATGGCGTCTATTTCGCACGCCTTACTCAGCGGGCTAGTTTACTGTAAATTTTCCGCGTGGTCGATGACCGTGCCTTCCTGCTCGCCCATAATCACCCGTTTCAGCGCGCCGGCAGTATTCATATTAAACACACGAATTTGCAAATTATGGTCCCGCGCCAGCGTAAAGGCAGCTAAATCCATCACTTTAAGCTCTTTATCCAGCACTTCGTTATAAGTCAGCTGACTGTATAGCGTTGCAGTCGGGTCTTTTACCGGGTCGGCCGAGAACACACCGTCAACCTTAGTGGCTTTTAATACGGCGTCGGCTTCAATTTCAATACCGCGTAAACAGGCCGCTGAATCGGTGGTGAAAAACGGGTTACCGGTACCAGCAGAGAAAATAACCACCCGGCCCGATTTTAACAAGCTGATGGCCTCAGCCCAGCTGTAGTTGTCACAGACGCCATTTAACGGAATGGCGCTCATCATTCGCGCGTTCACGTAGGCACGGTGCAATGCATCACGCATTGCCAGACCATTCATTACCGTCGCCAGCATCCCCATGTGGTCACCCACTACGCGGTTCATCCCGGCTTTGGCCAAGCCTTCACCACGGAAAATATTACCGCCGCCGATTACTATGCCAACCTGTACGCCTAATTCGACCAGTTCTTTTATTTCCTGCGCCATCCGGTCCAGCACTTTGGGATCAATACCAAAGCCCTCATCGCCCATCAGTGCTTCGCCACTGAGTTTTAATAAGATCCTGCGGTAAGTTGGTTTTGGATTCGTGCTCATGAGATCCCCATAGTGCGTGGTTAATTAGGATTATTGCGGGTAAAAAAAACCGCGGCCAGGTTGTTAGACCTGAAGCCGCGGTTATTCTAGCGGGTTTTGCCGTCAGGCAGAAGAATAAATTACTTCTTCGCTGCCGCGATTTGGGCTGCAACTTCAGCCGCAAAGTCTTCTTCTTTCTTCTCGATGCCTTCGCCTACTTCCAGGCGAATGAAAGAAACAGCTTTAGCACCATTTTGCTTCAGGAATTCACCGGTCGTGATTGACGGGTCTTTCACAAAAGGTTGACCAGTTAAGCTCACTTCACCGGTGAACTTGGTCATACGGCCGGCAACCATTTTTTCAGCGATTTCTTGTGGCTTACCAGAGTTAACCGCAATTTCAACCTGGATTTGACGCTCACGCTCAACCACTTCGGCAGAAACATCTTCCGGGTTAACATAGCCAGGGTTATTCGCAGCAACGTGCATCGCTACGTCTTTAGCGATATCTTCGTTACCGCCTTCTAACACGGCTAATACACCGATACGGCCAGAGTGCACGTAAGAGCCAATCACGGCGCCTTCAACTACTGCAGCACGGCGTACGTTGATGTTTTCACCAATTTTGGCAACCAAAGTAGCACGGGTATCTTCAACTGAAGTACCGTTTAAATCAGCGGCTAAAATTGCTTCAGCAGTGAACAGCTTGTTAGCGTGGGCTAAATCAGCAACCGCGTTAGCAAAGGCCAGGAAGCTGGCATCACGGGCTACGAAGTCTGTTTCACAGTTAAACTCGATAGCTAAGCCGTAACCGTTAGCTACGCGGGTTAAAATAGTACCTTCAGCGGCAATACGGCCTGCTTTCTTGGCAGCTTTGGCCAAACCACTTTTACGCATCGCATCGATTGCTGCTTCGATATCACCTGCAGTTTCTTCCAATGCTTTTTTACAATCCATCATGCCAGCGCCGGTGCGCTCGCGAAGTTCTTTTACTAAAGCGGCAGTTACAGCCATGGGAGCTTCCTCGTATTAATTCGGGTTGGACAAACAGGGGCCGGGGCCCCTGTCGCAATTTGGCACTGTGTTAGCGCAAGCTTAGCCTGCGCTAATGACAGAGAAATTACTCTGCTTCAACGAAGGCTTCGGCTTCAGCCTGTACTTCGATGTTTTTGTCACGACCTTCCAGGATAGCCTGACCTACAGCAGCCAGGTATAACTGGATAGCGCGGATCGCGTCATCGTTACCCGGTACTACAAAGTCAACGCCTTTTGGATCAGAGTTGGTATCAACGATAGATACAACCGGAATACCCAGGTTGTTAGCTTCTTTGATCGCAATGTGTTCATGGTCAGCGTCGATCACGAACAGCACATCTGGCAAGCCGCCCATGTCTTTAATACCGCCTAAGCTCTTTTCCAGCTTGTCCATTTCACGGGTACGGTCTAAAGCTTCTTTCTTGGTCAGCTTGTCGAAAGTACCGTCCTGGCTTTGCGCTTCCAGATCTTTTAAACGCTTGATTGACTGACGAACAGTTTTCCAGTTAGTCAGCATGCCACCTAACCAACGGTGGTTTACGTAGAACTGATCAACTTTGCTTGCCGCTTCTTTGATTGCTTCAGAAGCCGCACGCTTAGTACCAACGAACAGGATCTTGCCCTTTTTCGCTGCTACTTGCTGAATGAATGCCAGTGCATCGTTCATCATAGGAACAGTTTGTTCCAGGTTGATGATATGTACCTTGTTACGCGCACCGAAAATGAATGGCTTCATTTTTGGATTCCAGTAACGGGTTTGGTGACCGAAGTGCACGCCCGCCTGGAGCATGTCGCGCATAGAAACTTTTGCCATGATTTATTTTCCTGTATAAGGGGTTAAGCCTCCATGTATCCCATATGCCGACCTTGGTCTGGCTGTGGTTCAGCGCAGAGCAAAGCACCCCGGAATATGTGCCGATACATGTGTGTTTTGTTTAGATTCCGCCAATTAACTAAGCGCTATCTCTATCTAAGAACAAAAGGTTCTGCAATAAAAGATAAAGCAATTTGCTAATTTGCGGCGCGCTTTATACCATAGGCACCTTACAAACACAATCAAATGTGTATTTTTGCAGCAGTACGGCGGGCAACATAGTCCTTCGGTATAACCAGAGAGAACAGGCATGACAGCAAGCATCAAAACCCCGGCCGAAATTGAAAAAATGCGTGTCGCAGGTCGCCTCGCCGCCAACGTGTTGGAAATGATTGAGCCCTATGTAACAGCCGGTGTTACCACCGATGAGCTGAACACCATCTGTCACAATTACATTGTTAACGAGCAGCAGGCGATACCCGCGCCGCTGAACTACCACGGCTTTCCCAAATCCATCTGCACCTCGGTTAACCAGGTGATTTGTCACGGCATACCGGCCGACAAAAAACTCAAAGAAGGCGATATTATTAATATCGACATCACGGTCATTAAAGATGGCTACCACGGCGATACCTCGAAGATGTTCGTTGTTGGCAAGCCAAGCATCATGGCCGAGCGGCTGATCCGCGTTACGCAAGAGTGCATGTACCTGGGCTTGAAAAAAGTAAAAAACGGCGTGCGCTTAGGCGATATCGGCCATGTTATCCAGCAACACGCAGAAAAGCACAGCTACTCGGTGGTGCGTGAATACTGTGGCCACGGTATAGGGGCGGTATTTCATGAAGACCCGCAGGTACTGCATTACGGCAGACCAGGTACCGGTGAAATACTGAAAACCGGCATGTGTTTAACCATAGAACCGATGATTAACGCCGGTGGCCGCCACAGCAAATTGTTGGCCGATGGTTGGACAGTGGTAACCAAAGATCGTAGTTTATCAGCCCAGTTTGAACATACTATTTTAGTCACCGATACCGGCTGCGAAATTTTAACCCTGCGCAGCGACGATACCATAGAGCGGATCTTAACGGCGGAGTAACCGCCCCAACGGAGTAGCAGTATGAGCCAGGCGGTAACCTACAGCAAAGCGCTTCCGGACAGTTACAGCCTGGAAGCTTATAAAAAGCATTTTGCTGACTTTCATGACTGGCTAAGCCGCAGCTTCTCGCAGCATCCGGTTAATGCGCTGGTAAAAGCCCGCGCCCGTTTTATTGACGATGTACTGGTACAGCTATGGCACAAGTACGAGTTACATAAAAGCAAAGACTTAAGCCTGATTGCCGTGGGCGGCTATGGCCGCGGCGAGTTGCACCCCTGCTCTGATATTGACTTACTGTTACTGGCCGATGGCCGGTTATCCGCAGCGCAACAAGATGCTATCGCGCAGTTTATTACCGTGCTGTGGGATTTACGCCTTGAAGTTGGCCACAGCGTGCGCACGGTAAAAGAATCAATAAAACTGGGCAAAGACGATATCACTATTGCCACCAACCTGCTGGAAATGCGCCTGCTCACCGGCAATAAACCGCTGTTTGAGCAACTGCAGGTTGAAGTCAGCAAAGACAGCTTCTGGACCAGCCAGGCATTTTTTCAGGCCAAACGCCACGAGCAACAACAGCGCCATGCGCAGTATCACGGCACCGCCTATAACCTGGAGCCCAACTTAAAGGCCAACCCGGGCGGCCTGCGCGATATTCAAACCATTGGCTGGGTGGCCAAACGCCATTTTCAAACCCGCACCATGCGCGAGCTGGTGGCCTACCAGTACCTGACTGAAGATGAATACCAGGAACTGATGGAATGTGAAGCCTATTTATGGCAAATGCGCTTTGCGCTGCACATAGAAGCCGGCCGTAACGAAAACCGTATCCTGTTTGACTACCAGCCGGCAGTCGCAGAGCGGCTGGGCTTTGGCGCCGACGGTAAGGCTTCGGTGGAACGGATGATGAAGCGGTTTTTCCGCACCGTACAGCGCGTGGCAGAGCTAAACGAAATGCTGTTACAACACTTTGACGGCAGTATTTTAAACCACAAAGAAAAAGTGAAAACCCTGCTGCTGGATGACTACTTTGAACTGCAGGGCCATTTGATCGCCGCGCGCGATAACGCGGTATTTGCCAGGCGCGACAACCTGCTGCGGCTGTTTTGGCATATTGCCAATAACTCCAATATTACCGGTGTACATTCTTCGACTATGCGGCTGATCCGCCAGGTGCGGCGCCGTTTAATGGGCGATTTACAGGACTATGAAGCCTGCCGGCAGCTGTTTTTAGCCATTATCCGCCATCCGCGTGGTATGGATAAAGCCATCACCTTAATGCACCGTTACGGTGTGCTGGCGGCTTACCTGCCGCAGTGGCGCAATATTGTCGGCCAGATGCAGTTTGATTTATTCCACGCTTACACCGTGGATGAACATACCCACCGCTTGCTGAAGAACCTGTATAAATACACGCTAAGCGAACACGAAAGCGAGTTTCCGCTCTGTAGCGATATCGTGAAAAAGATGGAAAAACCGGAGCTGCTATACCTGGCCGGTATTTTCCATGATATTGCCAAAGGCCGCGGCGGCGACCACTCCGAGCTTGGTGCTATGGATGTGCGCGAATTTGCCAAGTTGCACAAACTCAGTGAGTTTGACAGCAAACTGATTGCCTGGCTGGTTGAGCACCATTTGCTGATGTCGGTCACGGCACAGCGCCGTGACATTCACGACCCGGCGGTAGTGGCTGAATTTGCCGAAAAAGTCCGCGACGAAACCCGGCTGAATTATCTGTACTGCTTAACACTGGCCGATATCCGCGCCACTAACGACAACTTGTGGAATGACTGGAAAGGCTCCTTACTGCGCGAGCTGTTTTTAGCCACGCAAAAAGCCTTTCGCCGCGGCCTGGAAAAACCGATGGACCTGCGCGACCTTATTCGCGAAAATCAAAGCGAAGCCATGCCACTGCTGTTAAAGCAAACCTTCAGTGAAAGCGAAATCCTGCAGTTATGGAGCCGGATTAAAGCCGATTACTTTGCCCGCTACAGCGCGCGGCAAATTGCCTGGCACTGCGAACATATTTTGCGGCATAAAAACCCGGACGAACCGCTGGTGCTGATCAGCAAGGCGCCCATCCGCGGTGGTACCCAGGTGTTTATTTACACTAAAGATCAACCTAAGCTGTTTGCCCGGTTAGTGGCGGCGCTGGACAGTAAAAAGGTGAATATTTTCGATGCCCAGATCATGACCAATAAAGACGGTTATGCGATGGACACCTTTGTTATTCTGGAGCAAAACGGCGAGGCGGTGAATTCGCCGTCACGCCAGCAAAGCATTAAACGTGCGTTGGAGCTGTATATTCTGGACAAACCGGATTTATCGCGGCAAAAAACGAAGTTATCGCGCCAGATGCGCCAGTTTAACGTGCCACCCAAGGTCGTGTTTTTACCCGGCAACACTGCCAGGCGCACTATGGTAGAACTGGCAGCATTGGACACCCCGGGGCTACTGGCCAATATCGGCGAAGTATTTCAGCGCTGCGATGTCAATATCCATGCGGCTAAAATCACCACCATTGGCGAGCGGGCAGAAGACTTTTTTATGATTTCAAATAGCGACGATCAGGCCCTTAGCAGCGAGCAACAAAGCGCGCTGAAACGGGCACTGATCGAGCAACTATCACAGCAAACAGAAGGCTAACAAAGACAATGTCAGAGTTAAAAAGCATTATCGAACAAGCATTTGAACAACGTGCCGACATCACCCCTGCTACTGTCAGCAGCGAAGTAAAACAGGCAGTAGAGTCGGCCATCAGCATGCTGGATAACGGCAGTGCCCGGGTGGCGGAAAAAATTGCCGGCGAATGGGTAGTACATCAGTGGCTGAAGAAAGCCGTGTTGCTGTCGTTTCGTATCAACGACAACCAGGTGATGGACGGTGCAGAAAACCGCTTTTTCGATAAAGTACCGATGAAATATGCCAACTACAGCGATGCGCAGTTCCGCAGCGATGGCGTGCGCGTAGTGCCGCCGGCCGCGGTACGCCGCGGCAGCTACATTGCAAAAAACGTCGTGCTGATGCCCTCTTACGTCAATATCGGCGCCTATGTCGGTGAAGGTACTATGGTAGACACCTGGGCTACCGTGGGCAGTTGCGCACAAATTGGTAAAAATGTGCATTTATCCGGCGGCGTCGGCATCGGCGGTGTATTAGAGCCGCTGCAGGCTAATCCAACCATTATTGAAGACAACTGCTTTATCGGCGCCCGCTCTGAAGTGGTAGAAGGCGTGATCGTTGAAGAGGGTGCCGTGCTGTCGATGGGTGTATACATCAGCCAGAGCACACGTATTTATGACCGGGAAAGCGGTGAAATCAGTTACGGCCGCGTACCGGCCGGTGCAGTGGTAGTGCCAGGCTCAATTCCATCAAAAGATGGCAGCCACAGCTTATATGCCGCTATTATTGTGAAAAGAGTCGATGCACAAACCCGCGCCAAAGTAGGCATTAACGCCCTGCTGCGTAGCATAGAATAACTTACTGCTACAAAAGCAAAACGGCAGGTATAACCTGCCGTTTTTTATTGCACTGCTGCAGCGTTAGCCGATATACAACATCACCGCAAAGCTGACTAAACCCACAGCGGCAAACATACCGTACTCCAGGCGCTTTTCAAATTGTTTCTCCGCCCCCACTTCCGCCGGCACCAACAGCGCCGAAAACAAACAGGTTAATCCTGCCAGTAAGCACAGTGTGGTTACCCCAAACACCAGCGCAGAACCTAACATCGCCATATGCCACCCTTAGTTGCTGTTAAAACCGGTTAAGCCGCGTCGCGGCAAAAAAACTGCGCGCATTCTAGCATAAAAATACCACTGTTATGCCAGAGCTCTGTTACAGCGTTATATTCTGTTACCAAAAAACCGCCGTCAATACAGCGGAATGTCAGCCAAACACCTTATACTGCCTGCATAGCTGTTGCCGGTATTTTAGCTGAGGATGTAATGTACTACTTTTTTCGTGGCCTGAGTTTGATCCATACCAAGGGTTTAAAGCGTTTTGTGCTGGTACCACTATTGATCAACCTGGTGCTGTTTTCCTTTGCGTTTTACATCTTACTGGCTCAGGTAAATGCGATGGTCGCGGCTGTGCAGCACTATCTGCCTGGCTGGTTGCACTGGTTAGAGTATTTACTGATCCCGCTGGGCGTAATGACACTGGTGATTGGTTTAGCCTACAGCTTTACCATGGTGGCTAATTTTATTGCCGCGCCCTTTAATGGCTTGCTCAGTGAAAAAGTGGAAGCACATCTCAGTGGTAAAACACTGCCCGATGTCGGCGTAGCAGGCTTTATAAAAGATGTCCCGCGTATGCTGGGCCGCGAATGGCAAAAACTGCTGTACGCCCTGCCGCGTGCCATCATTTTATTTGTACTGTTTTTGTTTCTGCCGCTGGTAGGCCCTGTACTGTGGTTTTTATTTACCAGCTGGTTGCTGGCGATACAGTACGTCGATTACCCGTTTGATAACCATAAAATTGACTTTCGCACTATGCGCACGCAACTGCGCAACCAACCCGGAACCAGTTTTGCCTTTGGCATAACGGTCAATATCGCCTGTATGATCCCGCTGTTTAACCTGGTTGTGATGCCGATAGCCGTATGCGGCGCCACCGCCATGTGGGTTGATAAGCTGGCAGCGCAAAACGACCCGGCACTAAAAGCACCAGGCGCTAAAGCCTACAACAAGCTGGACAAATATTGTTGATAAGTACTGTTAGCTTTGTGCAGTAAACTGCTGCTCAAGCCACGGCAAAGCAATCGTCTCCGGCTCCAGCGTTTCGCCGGCGTCTATGCGCAGCATCGGCGCCAGCTCTGTGCCCTGAATTTCCAGCAACAAGGCGCGTAGCTGCTCGCCGGCACCGCAGAAGGTATCGTAACTGCTGTCACCCAGCGCAATAACCGCAAATTGTTTGCCGGTTAACAGCGGAAAGCGGCTTTGTACATCAAGGAAAAACGGCAGCAGGTTATCCGGAATATCGCCCTGCCCGGTGGTAGAGCTTATCAGCAACCAGATATCAGCATTAAAGCTTAATACCTCATCCAGTTTTGCTTCCTCATACAGCGCCACCTCGTATCCCAAGCCGGTTAATAACGGCTGTGCCTCTTCAGCTACATACTGTGCAGCACCATATACGCTACCGACAATCAGGGCTATTTTTGCCATTTTTCCTCCATAAAAAGCTCAGCAAATTGTTGCTGATAATAAGTGTCATCTACCGGCCAGCCAAATTGGGCAAACAACGGTGCAAGCTCGTTCAGACCAGCATTGAACTGCAAAGTTTCAGCGGTGACCGGATGCGGTAACTGTAATTGTTTAGCCACCAACATTAAGCGACGGCAATTAAAGTGCTGTTTAAACAACGCATTGTGTTTGCCATCACCGTGGCTGGTGTCGCCGACAATCGGATGGCGTAAATGCGCCAGATGGCGGCGCAACTGATGTTTGCGGCCGGTTATTGGCTGCAGTGCCACTAACGAGTAACGCGCAGCCGGGTATCTACTTACCGGTATGGGCAATTCTATCTGCTGTAACGGCAGGTAGCGGGTAATGGCCTGCTGCGGCGCTTTATCGTCACGACTGAATTTGTCGGCAATTTTATCCAACTGTTCTTTAAGCGGGTAATCCAGCTCGCCGCCCTGCGGCAAAAAGCCGCGCACCACTGCCAGGTAGTGCTTACGCCACAGCTTTAGCTGCTGTTGCTCGCCCAGCAGGCGCGCGACATCAGCAGATAATGCAAACAGCAGTACGCCTGAAGTGGGCCTGTCTAAGCGGTGCACCGGGAAGACATGTTGGCCGATCTGATCGCGCAGCGTTTGCATAACAAACACCGTTTCGTGCTTATCTAAAAAAGAACGATGCACCAACATGCCGCCGGGTTTATCTATCGCCACCATATATTCGTCCTGATACAGGATAGTCAGCGGCGCTTGTAACACAAAGGGTTCAGCTGAGCTCATGCATCACCCGATAGCGTATTATCAATACGCGCAATAATACCCAGCAGCGGGGCAAGCCGCGCACCGTAAGCATTAAAAGCATGTTCTGCCATCGGCAGTACGCTGATCTTGGTCGGTAAGGCTGAGTGTGCATCCAGCAATGCCTGCAGCCGTGGCAGAAAGATAAATTGCAGCCATTGCTCAAGTCTCATAGTGTCGCAGCAAAATGGTGCCGTACTGGCCATCGCTTTAGCATCGGGCGGCGCAGCACTCCAGAGTTGCTGCTGTTTCAGCTCGCTTTCCAGTTCAATAAGCAGGGTTTTAACCGCGTCTGACATAACTACCTCATAGTAAGCAGCGCAGTTTAGCATAAGCAAAAGCCACAGCCAGCCCTTGTAAAACAGCACGCTAATCAGCATTATCAGCCAATAGCTTTAGGAGTTAAGTATGGGTTCGGTATTATTGCTGCTGGCGATCAGCACAATTTGTTATCTGTTTTGGCTGCAGCGTAAGCAGGACGAACGTGCCGTCGTCGTAGCGCGCCAGTTGTGTCAGCAGCAGCAATTACAGCTGCTTGATTGCGGTCGTAGTGGCCATAGTTTTCGCAGAATTAACGGCCGCTTACGTTTTATTACGCTATACCAGGTCGATTTCAGCGGCGATGGTGAAAGCCGTTATCAAGCGGAACTGTTGCTAAGCGGTATGCGGTTAGCTGCCTTTAACTTACCGGCTTACCGCATTAATTAGCCGGCAATTTGCGTTTTAACTGCCCGGTAAGAAAGTCTTTTAGCATGACCCAATCAGCCGCCAGGCTGTAAAACGGATAGTCAAAGGTAGCCGGCTTATTGTGTTCAAACATAAAATGGCCAACCCAGGCAAAACCGTAACCAATAACCGGCAATAACCACAACCAGAGCCATTGCTGCGTAAACAACGCATACAACAGCACGGCGAGCACTAAAGCGCTGCCAATATAATGCAAAGCCCGGCATACCGGGTTACGGTGCTCGCTTAAATAATACGGGTAAAACTCAGCAAAACTATTGAATTTATTCATAAACTTTATTCACTGCTACATCACACAGCCAACTGCTGCCGTGGCCGGAACATCAGGGTACCGCTTACCGTATTAAACGCCAGTTCGGTCACCGGCTGATATTGATCATCAGCAAAAAAGGCCTGGTATTTCTCCAGTGTAACAAAGACACCAATGCCGGCAGAGTGCTGATCTTTGTCGACAATCGAATCCACCGCATGGATCAGATAATGCCCCAGTCCAAGATGTTGCTGCTTGGGGGCGACAGCAATAAAGGCCAGCATATGGTAGCGCTGCACCGGCATAGCGGCATGAATTTTTTGCTCTTTTTCCAACAACTGCTTAGTAGAAACGTAACCGGCCGTCAGCAGCATTTTCAGCCGCCAATGCCACAACCGCCCGGCACCGATGCCGGAGTCCGGTGCGATAACACAGGCCACGCCCAGCAACTGCTCGCCGTTAAACAGTCCTATCATTGGCTGCCTGGCTTGCCAAAAGGTATTGAGCTCTTCTCTGATCGCGGCCCGCAACCGTTGCTCATAGTCCGGCTTGTCAGCACGAAAAATTTCCATAAACAACGGGTCATCATGATAAGACTGATACAACAACGACGCTGCCAACTTTAATTCATCAGCACTGAGTAACATGGCTTTTAACCGGTCCAACTCTACTGTATTCAGTTCAGCTAACATACATTCCCCGACTGCTATTGTTGTTTTTTTATCCACAATAGCAGTGCGGCTATCAATTGCCAAGCAACCCATTGCAGCAATCAGCAGCAAAGCTGACTATGCTTACAACAAGGCTTTAAACAGGAGAAGCTTTTATGGATATGTCAGAGCACAATTTACGTACTTTGTTTGCCCAGCTCGGCCTGAGTAACAATGAACAGGCAATAGCGCAGTTTATCCGCCAACACAGGTTGGCACCGGGCGTGGCTATTCAGGATGCGCCGTTCTGGAACAGCGCCCAGGCCAGCTTTTTGCGTGAATCGTTAAAACAAGACGCCGAATGGTGTGAGATTATTGATGAGTTAAATGCTCTGTTGCATTAAGCAACAGAGCGCCATGATTACAAAGACGTTCAGGATTACAGGTATTTGTAGGCTTTATCGCCCCAGCCGGTTAAACGATTTTGTTTAAAAATCAGCGGCGTGCATTCTTCTTTGGTGGTTTTACCATCACTTTTATGATGATGGGTGCGGTAGAATAATACTGTTACCGTTTCACCCTCATGGCTGAACGACTCGGTGAAATCCGGCGTACCCAATAATGTACGTATATCTTCAGCACTGGTATCTAATGCCAGTTTACTGATTTGTTGCTGATTATACTGCTGGGTTTTCTTCCAGCTGCGATCATCATCAAACTCGTGGTCGCCGCCCACAGCAATAACACATCCCGACAACGTCACTGCCAAAGCCGCAGCAATAAAAAATTTACCTGACATAATGATTTTCCTGTGTTGTTTTAGTTAACCGGCCGCTATTTCAGGCTCCTGTGCATACAGCAAAGAGCATGCCACAGATTAAAGCCATATAAAACAGCAAGTTAACAAACACCAGCTACTCTTCAACGCGGATTAGTGGTAAATTCCGCCACTAGTTAGTCAAACAGGCAAACAACATGACAGACCCGGTACAACTGCTGCAACAAGTAGCTGCTCAGCTGCAACAGGAAGGAAAAACTCCCAGTCTGGCCCTGTTTCGCGCCCGGTTAGCTGGCCGGATTGCGCCGCAGCAGCTGTTTACGGCTTATCAGCAGTGGCGTAATAACCCTGTAGTGGCTGCAGTGACTGAAAGTGTTGAGTCCACGGCTACAATGCCTGAAACGGCGGTCGCTGATAACGAGCTGGCCGCCAGCCTGGCGCGGATTGAAGCCAAGCTGGATTTACTGCTCAGTAAGTTGGATAAGTAGCCATGTATGTGGCGCAGCTGCAATTCAAGCTGATTGCGGATACGGATTTTGGCAGCGCTGAAGCCGCTATTCGCCGCTATCTTGAAGCACTGATTTTTAACGGCCAGTTATTAGGCCGCGAATTCCCTACTGCGTGGCAGCAAGACAGCTTTAGCAGCCGCGTTGTGCTACCGGCAGAAGATGCGCTGCTGCAAAAATATCACAGTGCTCGCGGCACTGAAGCACTGGAGCAACTGGCCGCTGCCGGCCTGGCCTACCCGCAACTGCAGCTGCAGGGTATGGATCTGATGTCACAACATACCGACCCGTGCCAACAGCCGGGCTTTTACTTTCTGTACAGCCGTTTTAATGACACCTGCTCAGCGCTGCGCTGTGGTGAGCATTTCGCACCGGTGCCGTTATATCAGCTGAAAACCACACAACCGGACCATGAAAAGCTGATCCGTTGGCAGTTACAATATCAGGCGCTGGACGAAATACAGATGCAGCAAAGCCGCGTACTGCTGAAAAGCGCTGAGCGCAGTTTGCAGCAACTTAACAGCCGGTTAAACAAACAAGGCCGGCAGTTAGCACGGCAACTGGAACACGCCAACGGCAAGGCCGTGTACTACGCACTCTATAGTGGCAGCAGTAACGACTGCTCACAGGAAGCCGGAAAAACCTGCCCCGGCTGCGGGGGGAATTGGCGCTTAGCCCAACCGCTGCATCAGCTGTTTGATTTTAAATGCGAGCCATGCCGTTTAGTCAGTAATATTGCCTGGGATTGTCAGAGCCCGTCATAACTGCAAGGCGTAAGCTGCGCAAAAAAATCAGCCAGATTATCCGCCAGCTTTTCTTTTACTTCCTGCCCGACATGCTCCAGATAGACTTCACCGCTGCTATTTAACACCGAAAGTAAAATATCATCATCTTCCGTGGTGGCAAAAAATACTGTTTCACGCTGTTTTAACCGCCGTTTCATTATGATATGGCCGATGATATTTTCCTGCAGCCGTTTTACATCTTCACTGTTCCATACCATCAGCAGTGCCAGTTTACCGCGCGGATGCGCAGCGGCCAGCCCGGCACCGTAATACTGCTGATAAAACGTTTTAATATCACCATGCAACTGCAGCTCCAGCGCTTGTTCTACATTACTGAAGTCTGCTGCCGGTTGCTGTAACAGCGGCTGCCATTGCACAGTGTTATCAACAATATCGCCAACCTGACAAGGCGATGGGCTGGCCGGGTCTGCCCAGGTACTGAGTGTCAGATTTTGCTGTTGATGCCATTGTATGGCTTGTTGGATAAATTGGCTGTAATTCGTTGCCAGAGCCACGCGACCTTCCGTCAAACTTTATGATAAACTTGCGCCATTGTAACGCTAACTACGCCGTGATGACAAAAGCAGACATGACCAGCAGCCATTCAGATCTTCTTGCCGGGTTAAGCCTTGGTAAAGTAACCGCCTATGCCGATAAATATGATGCCGGGCTATTACAGCCGGTGCCGCGCAGTTTGGGCCGGGATGATATTGGTTTAGACCCTGCTGCCCTGCCTTTTGTCGGCCAGGATATCTGGCACGGTTACGAGTTGTCCTGGCTTAATGCCAAAGGCAAACCCATGGTAGCCCTGGCCACCTTTGTGGTGCCGTTTGACTCTGCCAACCTGATTGAATCCAAATCGTTTAAACTGTACCTCAATAGCTTTAATCAAAGCCGTTTTCCTGATCTTGGCCAGGTATATCAGCATTTACAGCGCGATCTATCAGCTTGCGCCGGTAAGCCGGTAAAAGTCAGCCTGCACAACGTAAATGAAATTATGGCATTTCAGCCAACCTGGATCCCGGGCCGCTGTATAGATGATCTGGATATTGAAATTGATCAGTACCAGTATGATGCCAGCCTGCTGCAAACCCAAACCGACGCTGATATTGTCGAAGAGAAGCTACACTCGCATCTACTGAAATCAAATTGCTTAATTACCTCACAACCCGACTGGGCCAGTGTTTATATCCACTACCGCGGCAAGGCGCTGGATCATGCAGCGCTGTTACGTTATCTGATCAGTTTTCGCAGCCATAATGAATTTCATGAACAATGTGTAGAGCGTATTTTTGCTGATATCTGGTCACGTTGTCAGCCGTCTTTTCTTGCCGTCTATGCCCGTTACACCAGACGCGGCGGTTTAGATATCAATCCCTGGCGTGCCAGTGAGCTGTGCACCCCACCCGCTATCCGCCTGAGCCGACAGTAACTATGTTTTAATACATAACGGCTTTCACGGTATTAGCAATTCACTAATTCTGAAAATTAATTTAAGTGCTATTTATCAATAACTTCAGTAAAAAGCACTTAACTGTACACTTTGCAGAACAGGTAAAATCTGTAATTCAGCATGAAATAGTACAGATCAACTTTCAAAAATAACTGATTTCTGCTTAAATAGTCGGCGTTTGGCAGACGGACTGCCGGACAGTAGTTCCAACAAGGAATGCTGATTATGCAATATCTTACCTCTACTGAAGAACAATCCTGGTTACCTTATTACCTGTGTAAAAAGTAAACCGGTAAAAAAACATCCCCTACCACAGCGGGCTTTGCCCGCTGTTTTTTTTCCATTCAGCTCATTTCTGTACAAACAGTGATCGCATTTACAGCGATAGTCGATATACTTAAGCCTAAACATGCATTTAACCATGAACTCTCAGGTGGTGGCCTTGCAGGACGACTCTAAACAACAGCTGACTAATGCTTTGAAAGCGCGCAAAACGCTGGAAGACACTTATGAAGCGCAGTTTAAAATCCTGGCGTTATTTGTGTCCAGATTATCATTGGCATGTAAAGGTGTTGATATTGATCTGGATAACCGGTTAGCGAAACTTCGCACCGAGCTTAATCGCGGCACCGACCTCGAAAAGCTATTGCCTTTTATTGAAGCTACCAGCGACAACCTTAAACTGTTGGAATCACGCCACCAGGCGGACATTCAGCGCATGCAACAGGGGCTGGCTGACGCCGGTAAAATGTTGCAACAACAAAAAGGTCTGCCGGATCAACTGCGCCGCGATTTACGCCTGCTGTTGGGTAAAGTTGGCCAGCCCTCCGCCACCGTGCATGCCTTTTTACCGCATTTAACCGAACTGGCCAAACTGTATCAAAACGTACTGCAAGCTAAACATCAACTGGCAGATGACAGTGAAGATGATGTGCGCTACGGCCATATTTGCCGCCAAATCAGTGTCGAGTTAACTAACCTGCTTAGCGAGCTGGCTTTTGCCGAAGAAAGCGCGGCTGAAATTGATGAAATTCGTCTGAGCTTGTTGGGTAAGCTGCCGATTGATGCCCTGCTGGAAGCCTGCTTAAAAACCATCGGTATTATTATCAGCAGTATTAACCGCGAACGGCAGTCAGCTGAACATTTTCTGCTAAAGCTGAATGACGCCCTGACCAACGTGCAACAATCGGTGGTATCGTCGCTAAGCACCTCTGCTGATATGAAACAAAAAATGCAGGTGCTGAATCAACAAATTGAGCAGCAAATTGAGCATTTAGGCCATGCCAGCCAAAAAGCCACCTCGCTGGAACAACTCAAATTATTGGTCAGTGATAAGTTAACCGCTATTACCGGCTCTTTGCGCGAGAAAGAACAACTGGAACAGCAGGAGCGGCAACAGCTGCTGTTAACTTTAGGTAATATGGAACAGCGATTGGGCGAGCTGGAAACAGACGCCGGTACCTTTAAAAAGCGCATTGCCGAGCAAAATTTCCGCAGCCTGCAAGATGCCCTGACCGAAATACCTAACCGCGCCGCCTTTGATGAACGCTATCAGTTAGAAATTAAACGCTGGCAACGCTACAACAAGCCGCTTTGTGTGGTGCTGGCAGATGTTGATCACTTTAAAAACATTAATGACAGCTACGGCCACAGCGCCGGTGATAAAACGCTGAAAGTGATCGCAAAAACGCTGAAACTTAACCTGCGCGAGACCGATTTTATCGCCCGTTACGGTGGCGAAGAATTTATTATGCTGTTTCCGGAAACTGAATTGGCCGAGCTGGAAAAACGGCTTAACGCATTAAGAGAAAAAATAGGGAAAATCCCGTTTAAATTCAAAAACGTAAATGTGCCTATTACCATATCATTCGGCGCAACCCGGTTTACAGAGCAAGACACCAACCGCAGTGCTTTTGATCGCGCCGATGAAGCGCTGTACGAAGCCAAAAAAGCCGGCCGTGATAAAGTGGTTCTTAAACCTGCCTCCTGAGACGGCATTAACTGATTGTATAAAGGAGCACATATGCATGTGCAATTAAACCCGCTTGGGTCTATGGATTTATTGTCCCAACTGGAAGTCGACCATTTAAAGCAAAATACACAACAAGCTGCCTTTACCTTATTTCGTAATTGTTGCCTGGCAGTACTTAACGTAGGCAGCCATACCGACAGCTCAGCTGAAATTTACGACCAATATAAAGATTTTGCCGTTAACCTGCTCAGCCGCGAACGCGGTATTAAAATAGAACTGTTTAATCCGCCCCTGAGTGCTTTTGTCGACGGCCAGATTATTAAAGGTATCCACGAGCATCTGTTTGCCGTACTGCGCGATATTCTGTTTTACCATAGCCGGCTGCAAAGCAATAAGAGCTGGCTGGATTTAAACAACAGCACTCATATTACCCACACCGTATTTGATATTTTGCGTAACGCCCGCGTAATAGATGCCAGCAACGAGCCGAATATGATTGTCTGCTGGGGCGGCCATTCCATTAACGAAACCGAGTATAAATACACCAAAGAAGTAGGCTATGAACTGGGTCTGCGGGGTATGGATATTTGTACCGGCTGTGGCCCCGGCGCAATGAAAGGGCCAATGAAAGGCGCCACTATCGGCCATAATAAACAACGCATCAGCAGCGGCCGTTATCTTGGCCTGACGGAACCAAGCATTATTGCCGCCGAGCCGCCCAACCCTATCGTCAATGAACTGGTGATCCTGCCGGATATTGAAAAACGATTGGAAGCCTTTGTCCGCGTAGCGCATGGCATTATTATTTTTCCGGGCGGTGCCGGTACCGCAGAAGAGCTGCTGTACCTGTTAGGCATTATGTTGCATCAAGACAACCGGCAGCAAAGCTTGCCGGTTATTCTAACCGGACCAAAACAAAGCGAAGCTTACTTTCGTGAAATTGCCGGTTTTATTGAAAACACTCTCGGCAACGAAGCGCTGAAACTGATAGAAATTATCATCGATGACGCCCCAGCAGTGGCGCGTAAGCTGAAACTGGGCGCGGCAGAAGTGCGCCACTACCGTAAGTCGGTAGGAGATGCTTACCATTTTAACTGGACACTGCAAATAGAGCCCGACTTCCAGCAACCCTTTGTCCCGAATCATCAGAATATGGCCGCACTGGACTTGCACACCAACCAGGACAGCGCCAAACTGGCCGCTAACCTGCGCCGTGCTTTTTCCGGCATAGTCGCCGGTAATGTGAAAGACGAAGGCATTAAAGCCATTCGTCAGCATGGTCCGTTTCAAATAACCGGTGAAGCTAAACTGATGCAAATGATGGATACCTTATTACAGGCGTTTGTAGAACAAGGCCGGATGAAATTACCGGGTAGCAAATATGAGCCTTGTTACCAGGTACTGCGTTGATGGCACACTTGTTATTGATAGATGCCCTGAACCTGATCAGGCGGCTGTATGCCGTGCAGGAGCGGCCGTATCTGCCATTAGCAGATGATGTAGCAGAAGGCACTAAAACGCAGATCATCCGCAATACCGAAAACATGTTACGCCAGGCTCTGGCCAGATTGCAGTTGGAGTTGGAGCCAAGCCACGCGCTGCTGGTGTTTGACGGCCGTGACAGCCTGTGGCGTAAAACACTGTATGCCGATTACAAAGCCAACCGTAAACCAATGCCGGCTATTTTGGCCGATGCCCTGCCGGGCTTACAGCACACCGCGCAGACCCTGGGTTTTAACAGCGTACAACAGGCTGATTATGAAGCCGACGATGTCATAGCCTCCATTGCTGCCCGGTTAGCACAGCACGGCCAGCAGGTAACCATAGTATCTACCGACAAAGGTTTTTTGCCGTTGCTGGGGCCTCATATCGCTATCTATGATGCCTTTGCCAGACAGTTTCAAACAGAAGAGGCGGTGCTGCAAAAATTCGGCGTTGGCACTGAGCAATTGGTACGCTACTGGAGCCTGGTGGGTGACAGCACCAATAACATTCCCGGCGTACACGGCATAGGCCCCAAGGGCGCACACGATCTTATGGCACTGGGCGCAACGCTGACACAGGCGCTGGAACATCCTGATTGCCATAAAAAGCTACGCGAGAAAATTCTGCAGCACAAAGAGCAAATCAAAATTTTTATGCAGATTTTAACGTTAAAAACGGACGTGCAGTTGGGGCTTAATTTGCAAGATATGCGCATCCAACAGCATGCAAACCCTTAGCACACCGGAGGCTGTACACGCTATGCTATCAATCAAATCCCGCAAGCTGACGTTTTTTCTGTCCGGCCTCGGGATTTACCTGTTGCTGACACTGGCGGTGCTGTTTTGGTACCAGGATGATGTTGAGCAAATGAACTGGGTAGACCGCGAAGTGTTTAACCATAAAATTATCAGCAGCTACAGTACTAATGCTAATATTCAGCAACAAGACGTTATGCAGCGTTTAGGCAGCCCCGACATTACTACTGCTGTGCAACACAATGGCACCCTGTATCAGCTGTTATACTACCGCACCCACCGCAGCGTCACTGATGGCATTACCACCGCAGATGAATGCACGGCACTGTTGTTTAAAAACCGTCGCTTAATTGCATTGGGCGAGCCTGCCGTGGCGCAGTATCAGGCAATTGCAGCTAATGGCGGCTAACAACCCGGCCTGGCTGCGCTATCAGCATTTATTACAACAAGGTGTTGAACAGCTTAACAGTGTAACAGATATGAGTTCTGTGCTGACAATCAGCCGGCAATTGGCAGCGCAGCGGTTGGCTATCGCTGATACTCAGGCCGCCGACATTGATACTACAGACTTACTGCAACAGATAGCCGCTTTGCCCGAAGCGGCGCAGCCGGCTGAGCTATTGCTGCTGTTTTGTCAGCTTTATCGCTGGCCGGCTAAAGTACGCCAATTGTTACTGGTGGCCGGTTTTTGCAGTGCGCTGGCCAAACAGCTGCCACAAGCGGCTGAGCACGCTAAGTTACAGCCTTATCCTGCGCTGCTGGCGGCGAAGTTACTGCACAAACTACCGCAGGCTGCTGCTGTTACAACGCTGCTGAACAACTGTTATCCAACCGAGCGAAATATAGCCCCCTGGCAGCAAAATCCGCTTAGTCTGCTACTGACACAATGTGAATATCTGTGCCGCGATACAGAGTCAACCCAACCGATTCGGCAACGCATTGGCCTGCGCATAGCGTTGAGTAAAAGCGAATATGAGCTGCAATTATTACAGCGCTTATTACAGCCGCCCCGGCCTGGCATTGAGCTGTCGGACAACAACGATTTACTCAGCCAGTCACAATTTACCCGGCTGTGTGATGCCGACACCAAACAGTTAGTGCTGTATCTGGGCCAATCCGCAATGTTAGCCGCGCCGGTACTGGCACTGGCGACAGAACTGAACCGGCAACAACAACCGGTTACTGACTTGCGGCTGGCGTTAAATTTGATAGGCCGGCAGCAACTGCCTTATATGCTGGCCGAAGCGGAATTGCTGGCGAACCTACAGCAATTACAACAGCCGGCACAGGCCTTATTGCATCAATTCAGCTTCTGTATGGCGCAGGCGCTGCGCTTATTACCCACCCTGCAGCTGTCGCTGCCACAGAGCCGCACGCTGGCGCTGTGTCTGTGCTCTGAGTTGTGGCGCAATGAAACAGCTTATACCAGTGGTTTACTCAAACGCACCACACAAGGCTGGCACAGCGCCATCGATAACCGCTGTTACACCCAAGACGACGCCTGTGCCGGCCGGCTGACCGCTTTGTTACAGCATTATCGCCTGCAGCAATGGATAAAGCCGGCTCAACACTGGTTGCAAAGCCTTAGAGGCAACGCAGTGCCGGGCGACAACAACACCCTGGCACTGCTGTTGGCCTGGCACAGTAGCCTGGTACTGTTTACCCCGCATAGCACACAGACACTGCAACGTATGTTCAGCCTTGCGCAGCGGCCATTGCTGCTGCCTGCCGACAGCGATACCTGGTTGCAGCAGTTGCTGGCCGGCAGTAACTGTTATTATCCGCTTGAATTAACATTGTAGTTTTATTACAACATTCACCCGCTTTATAGTGCCTATAACGGCGAAAACAGCGGTAAACTTGCGCCAAACTGGCACTTTTGGCCGAAAAATGCTATATTCTGCGCCGTTTTCAGGCCCGCCAGAGGCCCTCTTTCCGAATAATTACGACAGCTAAGGATCCCCCCATGAGTAAGCAAACTATTACTGTCATTAAAGGCGATGGCATAGGCCCAAGCATTGTTGAAGCAGCCATCCAGGTACTGGACAAAGTGGGCTGTGACTTCGACTACGAGTATGTCGATGCCGGTTTAACCGCACTGGAAAAAACCGGTGAGCTGTTACCCCAGGCCACGCTGGATGCCATAGCACGTAACAAAATTACGTTAAAAGGCCCGCTGACTACCCCGGTAGGCGAAGGCTTTACCTCTATTAACGTAACACTGCGGAAAAAATTTAACCTGTATTCCAACGTACGCCCGGTAATCTCCTTTAAAGGCACCAAGGCACGTTACGAAAATATCGACATCATCACTATCCGTGAAAATACCGAAGGCATGTATTCCGGCCACGGCCAGGTAGTGTCTGCTGATGGTATGGTTGCCGAAGCCACCAGTATCGTGACTAAGGACGGTGCCGAGCGTATTGCAGTGTTTGCCTTTGAAACGGCACGACGCGAAAAGCGCAAGAAAGTGACCATTGTGCACAAGGCCAACATTCTTAAATCCACCTCTGGTTTATTCCTGAAAACGGCGCGTGAAGTGGCGACCCGTTACCCGGATATTGAAGCCCAGGAAATGATTGTCGATAACGCCTGTATGCAGTTGGTGATGAACCCGCAGCAGTTCGACGTTATTGTTACCACTAACCTGTTTGGCGACATCTTATCTGACTTATGTGCCGGTTTAGTCGGCGGCTTAGGCATGGCACCTGGTGCCAACATCGGTGCCGATTGCGCTATCTTTGAAGCGGTACACGGCAGCGCCCCGGATATTGCCGGTAAAAACCTGGCAAACCCAAGTTCAGTGATCCTGGCGTCTATTCAGATGCTGGAATACTTAGGCATGCAGGATAAAGCAGAGAAAATCCGCAGTGCACTGGCCGATGTTATCGCCAGTGGCGATCGTACCACGCGTGATTTAGGCGGCAGCTTCGGCACCACCGACTTTACCGCTGCGGTATTAGAGCGTTTATAAGCAATATTGCTGTTAGAATAGCCACCTTAGGGTGGCTATTTTTTTACCGGCAACAACAAAGGACTTTACATGTCTCAACCGAAAAACCCGCTACACGGTGTAACGCTGGAGCAAATCGTCACCGCCTTAGTTGATCACTTTGGCTGGCCGGCTCTGGCACAGCAGGTAGATATCAACTGCTTTAAATCAGAGCCATCAGTAAAAAGCAGTCTGAAGTTTTTACGCAAAACGCCGTGGGCACGACAAAAAGTAGAAGAGTTGTATGTGGCAAAAAAGCTGTATCAGCAAGTCTGATACAGCTTTTCGTCTAACCGTTGTAAATAGCGCCGCCGCCACTCACATAGCTTTGCAGTACCTTGTTAGCCGCATCGCGCTGTACCAACCGCACTACTTCAACACCGGCATTGGTAAGATAATCATAGCTGCTGTCATACACCGGGCCTTCGTCAAAACCTATAGCACGGGCGTCGTCAGCTGTAGCTGCACAGACTAAACGCTTTACCCCACTCCATAAGGTGCCGCCTAAGCACATAGCGCAAGGCTCGCACGAGGTAAACAGCTCACGCTTAACGCCATCGGCCGATAAACTAAAGCTCTGCACGCTTTGCTCTGCCAGCATTATCGCCATCATCTCGCCATGCGCAGTGGAGTTATGCAGTGGCATTACGCGGTTTACACCAACACTGACCAGCTTGCTGCTGGCGCAGTCAAAAATAGCACTGCCAAAAGGGCCGCCGGTGCCGCGCAGCACGTTTTGCTTTGACAGCTCTACCGCCAGTGCCATTTTTTCATCGTCGTTTTGATACACTTTTTGCCAGTCGACTACGTCGTTAATCCAGTCCGGCAAGTGCAGGGTTAATTGTTGTATTGCGGTCATAATTACTCTCTAAAAAGATTCAGCACTTTAAGCTGACAAGAACCGGATTGCCCTAAGCGGACCGTTGAAGCCCCGGACGGGCTGAGACGAGCCCCCAGGGATGGGTTTACGGCGTGTTCGCGTGGGCAATCCGGTTCGCAGGGGCTAAACCTTTACTTCTCAGCCAATGGCTTGCTATAAGCCAGTTCCATATCCCATGGCAGCTGGATCCAGGTGTCCTGCTCGATGTCCGTTACATACTTATCCACCAGTGGCTTACCTTGTGGCTTGGCATAAACGGTAACAAAACAAGCTTTCGGGAAATGCTCACGCAGGGCTTTGGCCGTTTCACCGGTATCCACCAGGTCATCCACAATCAGCAATTTTTCTGAGTCCGCCAGGCTGGCGTCTTTTAAAATGCTTAAACTACCTTGCTTATCATGCTCGTAACTGGCAACGCAGATACTGTCTACCACGCGGATATTCAGCTCACGGGCTAAAATAGCCGCCGGCACCAGGCCGCCACGGCTTACTGCGACTATGGCGTTGTAGTCATGGCCTAACAGCTGATGTGCCAGCTCTTTGGTGGCGCGGTGAAAAGCTTCCCAGGACACGTAAAACATTTTATTGCTGGATAACGACATGGTTCAATCCTGTAGTCAGTTAAACGGTGATCAGAGGCAGCCCAGTGCCACTTCGACCATTTCATTAAAGCTGTTTTGGCGCAGCTCTGCGCTTAACGCCTCGCCGGTGCGGATGTGGTCGCTTACCGTAAAGATAGCCAGTGCATTAATGCCGTATTCTGCAGCCACACCGTACAAACCGGCGGCTTCCATTTCAACTGCCAACACACCGTACTTTTCTAAGGTGTCGAACAGGGTTTCGCTGGGGTTGTAGAACAAGTCAGAGGTAAACACATTACCCACTTTAACGTTAATATTTTTTGCGCGGGCAGCAGCTACCGCTTTTTCCAGTAACTCAAAGCTGGCCATAGCAGCAAAGTCCATCCCCGCCAGGCGGTTGCGATTAACGTTAGAGTCGGTGCTGGCGCCCATGCCAATAACCACGTCACGTACTTTAACATCCAGTGGCAAGCCACCGCAGGAACCGATGCGGATAATGTTTTTTACGCCGTAAAACTTCACCAACTCGGTGGCGTAAATAGACATCGACGGTATGCCCATGCCGGAGCCCAGTACGCTAACCGGCTTACCATTATAAGTACCGGTATAACCAAACATATTGCGCACTGTATTGACGCATACGGCATCGGTTAAAAAGGTTTCAGCAATATGCTTAGCGCGCAACGGGTCGCCCGGCATTAATACTGTAGGGGCAAAAGCGCCTTCCGGCGCATTAATATGCGGAGTTGCCATAAATATCTCTTAGTTAATTTTATTCAGGAAGGAGTCGCCGTACGCCATAGCGTCCAGCGTAAAATAATCGGCCAGTGTCTGGCCAATATCGGCAAAGCTCATGCGTTCGCCAAGATCAGTGCCCTGCATGCCGGGTTTGTATACCAGCACCGGAATATATTCACGGGTATGTTCAGTACCAGGCCAGGTTGGGTCACAGCCATGATCCGCGGTCAATATCATCAGTGTGTCATCATCACAAGCGGCCATTAATTCCGGCAAGCGGCGGTCAAAATACTCCAGCGCTTCGCCATAACCTATAGGGTCACGCCGGTGGCCAAAGTTCTGATCAAAATCGACCAGGTTGGTAAATACCAGGCTGTTGTCCGTCTGCTGTGCCATCTGTGCCAGGGTTTTATCAATCAGTGCTTCCAACCCGGTGGCTTTTAAACTTTCACTGATGCCCTGGTGGGCATAAATATCGGCTATTTTACCGATGCTTACCACCCTACCACCAGCAGCAGTAAGTTTATCCAACACAGTGGGTGCCGGCGGCAGTACAGAGTAATCGCGGCGGTTGCCGGTGCGGGCATAGTTGTTTGCGTTGTCACCCAAAAACGGCCTGGCGATAACGCGGCCAATATTGTAATCATCCAGCAGTTCACGCGCGACCAGACAAAAATCCAGCAGCTTTTGCAGGCCAAAATGCTCTTCGTGCGCCGCCACCTGAAACACGCTGTCGGCTGAGGTATAACAAATCGGTTTACCGGTTTTAATATGTTCATCACCCAGCTTTACCAAAATATCGGTACCTGAAGCATGGCAATTGCCCAAAATACCGGGCACGCCGGTGCGCCGGCACAGCTCGTCTATTAATGCCGGCGGAAAGCTGTCGGTTTTGTTATGGAAATAGCCCCAGTCAAACAGCACCGGTACACCGGCAATTTCCCAATGGCCACTGGGGGTGTCTTTACCGCTGCTCAGCTCGCGGGCATGGCCATAGCCGCCAACTATGCTATCGCTGTCGGCTACGTCGGCTGCAATGCCATGCGATGCTGCAGCGCCGGCTTTAACCAGCCCCAGTCGCGCCAGATTAGGCAACGCCAGCTGACGGCCGGTTTTAGCGCGAAATGCTTTGGCAATACTGGCGAAGGTATTAGCACCGACATCGCCAAAGGTGTCCGCATCCGGCGCATAACCGATACCGAAACTATCCAATACCAGGATCACTGCTTTTTTTGCCATAGTCCTGCTCCTGCCATCTGTGTTATTCGTTGGTGTATCTACTGCGACCAGCATAACCGCTATAGGGTTCGTGCAACAGTGGCCGACACATTTAAAAAAAGGGCACGCAGTGTAAAACGAACGCTGCAGCTTTACAATAAGGCCGGAGGGCTTTGCCGTTAGCCAAAGACAAAAAACCCGCCGGTTGGCGGGTTTTTTATGCCATAGCCGCGGTTACGGCAGCTGCTGATAGCCCATGTTATACAGCGTAAAGCTGAAGATATCTGCCATCTGTTCAATCTGCTTTGACACCGGCGTACCGGCACCGTGACCGGCATTGGTTTCAATGCGGATCAGCTGCGGATTTGCTCCGGCATCTTTGGCCTGCAGCTCAGCCACAAACTTAAACGAATGCGCCGGCACCACGCGATCGTCGTGATCGGCTGTAGTCACCATAGTGGCAGGATGCGCCACACCGGCTTTAACATTATGCACCGGTGAGTAACCCAGCAGGTAATCAAACATTTCTTTACTCTGCTCGCTGGTACCGTAGTCATACGCCCAGCCGGCACCGGCAGTAAAGGTATGATAACGCAGCATATCCAGTACACCCACGGCCGGCAGTGCTACTTTTACCAGCTCCGGCTTCTGTGTCATTACCGCGCCCACCAACAAGCCGCCGTTTGAGCCACCACGAATAGCCAGTTTATCTTTTGAGGTATAGCCTTCTTGTTGCAGGTACTCTGCCGCAGCAATAAAGTCGTCAAATACATTTTGCTTTTGCAACTGCGTACCGGCGCTATGCCAGGCTTTACCGTATTCACCACCACCACGCAGGTTCGGTACGGCGTAAACACCGCCCATATCCAGCCATACCGCATTAGGGATACTGAACCCCGGTGTCAGGCTAACGTTAAAGCCACCGTAACCGTATAACATGGTTGGGTTAGTGCCATCGCGTTTTAAGCCTTTTTTGTAACTGATGATCATCGGTACTTTAGTGCCGTCTTTTGAGGTATAAAATACCTGCTCAGACACATAGTTATCGCTGTTAAAATCCGCGCCCGACTTACTGTACACCTCTGAGCTACCGCTTGCCGGCGCAAAGCTGTATATGGTTTGCGCTGTAGTGTAGTTAGTAAAGGTGTAATACAGCGTATCATCAGCTTTCTTGCCACTGAAACCACCTACGCTACCCACACCCGGCAGGCTGATATCACGCACCAGTTTGCCGCTGTAATCGTATTGCTGAACTTTGGCGATAGCATCAACCATATACTCGGCAAAAATGTAGCCGGCGCCGGTTGAGGCACTCAGCACATTGTCGGTGTGCGGGATCAGATCAACCCAGTGCTCAGGCTGTGGCTTAGCCGCATCTACCGTTACCACTTTTTTGTTCGGTGCATTGAGGTTAGTCACCAGATACAGTTTGCTGCCATCGTTATCCAGTAAGTCGGTATCAGAATCAGTGTGATCCAAGATGGTCACCAGAGCGCTGGCAGGCTTGGTTAAATCTTTTAAAAACAGCTTGTTGCCGGAGGTTGATACGGCAGCAGAGATCAACAGATAGCGGTCGTCTTCTGTAACAGAAGCGCCAACATAACGGTGCTTTTCGGCATCAGTGCCACCAAAAACGACCGGGTCATCTTTTTGTGCTGTGCCCAGCTTATGGTAATACAGCTTATGCTGATCAGTTTTGGCCGACAACTCACTGCCATCCGGCTTGTCATAGCTGGAGTAGTAAAACCCTTCGTTACCTAACCAGCTTATACCACTGAACTTTACATCAACCAGTTCAGTTTCCAATTGCTGTTTGGTTTCAACATCAATAACGATAATTTTGCGCCAGTCACTGCCGCCCTCTGAAATAGAATACGCCAGTTTGGAGCCGTCTTTCGAGAAACTGACTTCGGCCAGAGACGTGGTGCCATCTTCACTAAAGGTATTAGGGTCAAGAAATACTTCGCTGCTGCCATCTTCTGATTGGCGGTACAACACATACTGGTTTTGCAGGCCGTCATTCTTATAAAAATAGCTGTATTTGCCTTCTTTAAACGGCGCACTGACTTTTTCATAATTCCATGATGCCGCCAGTTTTTGCTTGATCTGCTCGCGGTACGGAATTTGTTCCAGATAGTTAAAGGTGACGTTATTCTGCGCCTTTACCCAAGCTTCAGTTTCACTGCTGCGGTCATCTTCCAACCAGCGGTACGGATCAGCAATTTTTTGTTCAAAATAGCTGTCTACTACCTCAGTTTTGGCGGTTTGCGGATAGTTGATAGTCAGTTTTTTAGTTTCAGTCATAGTAGTACTGTCAGGTCCGGTTACACTGTCGGTGCCGGGGGCGCCGCCACAAGCGGCCAGCAAGGATATAGTAAGAATGCTTAAAACATGTTTCATCTGCGCGGACTTCCTGTTTCTGGTTGTTATAAACGCCAACGAGCTTAACAAAGAAGCCCGCCCTTGCCTATTTCAACAGAACGGATTTTGCCGGCGATTAAACGAAAAAACCCTAACCAAAGGGTTAGGGTTTTAATGATGGTGCCCAGACCCGGAATCGAACCAGGGACACGCGGATTTTCAATCCGCTGCT
>NZ_JBQTCI010000004.1:0-475477 GCF_052380015.1 Rheinheimera sp. NSM
AACGGATGACCTACTGATTACAAGTCAGTTGCTCTACCAACTGAGCTAAAGCGGCTGCGACAACATGGAAAAAGTTATTTAAGTTTGATACTTTACAACAACTTTAGCACCGAAATTAATGGTGCCCAGACCCGGAATCGAACCAGGGACACGCGGATTTTCAATCCGCTGCTCTACCGACTGAGCTATCTGGGCAACGCGGGTCGTATTAAACGGATTTTACGATCCTAAGTCAACAGATATTTTAGTGCACAAGGTGCGTTAGCTTATTAGTTGAACAAAAGCCCGCAAGATCTGTATCACGGCTGAAAAATGCGGCTACTTTTTGCTTAAAAACCAGGCCGCTACCTTATTTAGCAAAAGTTGTTAGAATGCCGGCTATCAGTGTTAATCTGCGCTGTCGGCAGCTATTATTGGATCACTAATGGAAAACACGTCGTTTAGTAAACCGATTTTTAAACGCCTGGCTTTATTGTCAGTGCTACTGTTGTTAGTCCAGGCTGCACTGTTGCTGCTATGGCATAAACCTGAGCCGGGCCTGGTTAATAAACAGCTGGAACGGCTGGCAGCCGATACCCGGTTAGTTGGCCGCGTAGTGCAACCTTTACTGCGCCGAAACGATTACAGTGCTATAGAACAAATACTGGCGCAAGCGCGCGATGGCAACACCGACAGAGCTATGTACCTGTACCGCACTACCGACAGCAACGACACAGAACTGGTTGCCAACACTAACAATGTGCAGGGCTTTGTACCACAACCGGCCTGGCAGGAAACTGCAGTGCAGCAATCGGGTTATCTGGTAGTACATCACCTGATAAACGTGGGCCAGCAAAAAGCCTTGCTGGTGTATGTACAGCGCTTAGAACTTAAACCGCTGTGGCCTTACGCGGCCATTTTCGCCATTAGTTTGCTAATTGGTCTGTTGCTCAGCGGCTTCTTTGCCTCTGCCATCTCCGGCTTTTTCAGCCGTCGTATTAAGCCTTTACTGCAGGGCACTAAACTGGCACTGGATAAAAATCAATTTAACAGCAGCCTCGACAGCCACGCGCGTGACAGCTACGGCACCCTGGGCAGCTATATTAACCAGTTATTTCGCAAAATTGAGGCAGCACAACAAGGCCTTGCAGAATCAGAGCAGAATATTAAAACGCTGAAACAGGAAGTCGACACTCGGATTAAAGAGCGTACTGACGCCTTGGAAACGGCAAAACTGACGGCGGAAAAAGCCAACGAAGCCAAATCTACCTTCCTGGCTACCATGAGCCACGAAATACGCACGCCGATGAACGGTATTATCGGCACCATAGATTTACTGCGTAAAACCCAGCTGTCTACCTCGCAGTTTCGCATGACAGATACCGTACGGGAGTCGTCTTTCTCACTGCTGCGCATTTTAGACGACATTCTGGATTTCTCTAAAATTGAAGCCGGCAAGCTGGAACTGGAAACCATACCGCTGTCACTGGTGGAAATTATTGAAGCGGTAGGCCGTATTCTGGTGTCGGTAGCGTATCAGCGCCAAATTGATTTAAAGCTGTTTATCGACCCGCGCATTCCGGATGGCCTGGTGGGCGACCCCGTGCGGCTGCGGCAAATTCTGTATAACCTGGCCGGTAATGCGATTAAGTTTACCCAAACTACGCCGGACACTACCGGTCTGGTGGTGATTAAAGCTGAACTGCTGGAAGAGAATATGGATTTCAGCCAAATTCAGTTCAGCATTATCGACAACGGCAAAGGCATGACACAGCGTCAGATCAGCTATGTATTCCAACCATTTAATCAAGCAGAAGGCTCCATTACGCGTAAATTTGGCGGCACCGGACTGGGCCTATCCATCTGCCAGCGCTTAACCACGCTGATGTACGGCGACATTAACGTTGTAAGTGAAGTGAATAAAGGTACGGAATTTAAAGTACGGGTGCCGATGCGCCGCTCAGACGAAATTCACTACCTGGATAAAGAGCTGTTACGTGATATTCATCTGTGTCTGTTTACGACAGATGCACATAACCAGGCGCACTTAAAGGCGTACTTTGCCTATGCCGGTGCCGAGCTTAGCACAGAGCACAGCTTCGAGGCGCTGCAGGCCAGAGCGGCTGCAATTAAGCCGCTACCGCCCAAGCAAGCCGCAGTCTGGGTGCTGGATGCGACCTATGAGCAAATTTCTGCCAATGAAATTGACCAGTTGCAACAAGCGCCGGGCATGAGCCAGGTACAGTTTGTTGTCATTACCAATCAGGTTGAGCTATCGGAGCGCAGTAATGACAAAGTCTATTATCTGCACAGCTCGCCTATTTGCCGAAGCCATTTATACGATGCAGTGTTAATTGCAGCCAAACGTAAAGCTAAACCAGTGTACGCCGGTGAGAAAACCGCAACTGCCGCAGCGCCGTCGATTGAGCAAGCACGTAAACAACGCCGGCTGGTGTTACTGGCCGAAGATAACCTGATGAATCAACGGGTGATTGTCGACCAGCTCAACGCCCTTGGTTATGCTGTAGAAGTCGCCGACGACGGTGCCATAGCACTGGAAAAATGGCGCCGCTACCACTACCCGTTGCTGTTGACTGATCTACATATGCCGAACATGAGCGGCTATGATCTGGCAAGCGCGATACGTAAAGAAAGCCTGCACCTGAGCGAAGGCGCAGAGTTTACCCGCATTATCGCGGTAACTGCCAACGCACTCAAAGGTGAAGAGCAAAAGTGCCTGAGTATTGGCATGGACGGTTATATTACCAAACCGATAGAGCTGGCCACGCTGGAACTGATGTTAACGCGTTGGCTGCCCCACCCGCAAAATGATAAAAAAGCTGCGCCGGCCGGTAGCGACAACGGCCAGAATAGCTCACCGATTTGTTTTACCACCATCGCCAATTTCCTTGGCAATGACCCGGCCAAACACGAAGAATACCTGAACTATTTCGTCAAACATGCCGCTGAACTGTTAACCAACCTGAGCAACAGCGCAGAGCAACAAGATCGCAGTACAGCTCGCTCCATTGCGCATCAGTTTAAGTCGGTAGCAAAAAGCGTCGGCGCCCTCAGTTTGTCCGCCGATGCCTTGAAGCTGGAAAAAGCTGCAGAAGAAAGTGATTGGTCGGTTATCAACGAGTATATCCGCCAAATGCAGGAAAAATATCAGGAAGTAGTGACTTACGTGAAGCAGCGCTACTAAACACGGAGCTGAGCGACCGGAGCACAACGTTATGCTCCGGTCGTACCTTTAGTTAAATCCCGGCAGATTGAGCTTTGCTTGACTTAAGCACTTTACGTGCAGTCGACTTAGCTTTTAGTGCCTGACTGCTCACCACATTTTGCGGCGCAGTATCATTCCAATATTCGTAATCAATCTCTTCATACATACCAATACGGCCGGCGATTATCAGCGCACCGTCACGGAATGACTCCTCTCTGACATATAAACGACGCCCCAACAAGCCATCTTCCAATTTTAACACTGTCCATTCACGCTGTTGCTGTAAAGGCTCGTAAAATAATGTCATGCCGTTATCGCCATTGAGCTGCCAGCTTAATGGTGGCGTGTTCACTTTCGGGTTAAACGCCGGTGGAAAATCTGTCAACGGAAATGGGGAAATTACCCGGTTACCGCTATTGTCAGCGTTAAGTTGCCAACCAAAAAATGGAGAAAAGACGTTTTCTATGTCACTGCAATCAGGATCCCCCGGACAAAATAATAACCGGCCGTTATCCCAGCTTTCTTTAGTCCAGGAGTTAATCATCGTTTGCCAATATTGTTCTTCAGCATTGACCAACAAGCTTGCATCAACATTAACATCGGTTTTAAAGGCATACTCTGCCTCAGCAGCAATAATGTTATCGTCTGCATTATACACAGTCGTAAACACCTGCAAGTCTGTACCGGACTGGTCAATAATTTCCAGTTTAACAGCAGTGCCATCTGATATCGCAAGGAATAGCTGGCCATCAGTTACCTGCCAATTGAAGGTTCTGTCGGTGGCAGTTCCCAAACCGGTTCCGTTAGCATTAAACAGCAGCGGATCCAGATAAAAATCGGTCACATCACCATTTTGGAATGGCAGGTTTTGCGTATAGTAGGTGTTAATTGCCCAGGTTCCGGCCATTTGCTCTGCAGCAAAAGCTAACTCAGAGCTATTCTGCTTACGCATCAAAACGTTGCTGCTAAACTCAATCGTATCTGAAGCCTCAACTAAACCCTGGCTCGTTTGCACAGGTACAACTTCACGCCTTTGTATACCTGCTTGACGGTATGTATCAATGAGTTGGCCTTGTGCAACTCTGGATAACTCAACCGAATCGATATAATACATAACTGCAACCTGAGAAATATTATCAGCAGTTAACCAATCAACTTGCTGTTGAGTCAGGCCTGCAGATCCAACTGCTACCCCCACAAAGCTGGTGAAACTTGAAGCTGCAGTAATATAATCAATGCTGATTTTGCCGTTTATCAGCTCCCATTCAAAAGTAGATTCACCTCTACTGATTGCATGTGAACCTGTGCCATCCTCATTAAACTGCCAACGCTCACCACCGCGGGATAAAAAGCCCGGCGCAGCGGCATAGGTGCGAAAGTACAATGGTGCAATTGCATCAGCAGTTACCGGTGGTGTTAATGCCGGGTCTGCGACAATCGCCGCGATGGTCTCTTCAATTAAGCCAGGCTGCTGTGCTTCAATTTGCGTAACCAAAGTGTTGTAAGCACTAATATTGGCCAGCAGCGCTACTATATCTGTAGTTCCGTCCGGCAGAGCAACATCAGGGTTGTCAGTAAGAATTTTTACAACGGCTGCAGCTTCAGCCAATTCATCAGCATCAATAGATTTTTCTATGAAGGTCAGATCGTTGATATTCGCCGGCACCACTCCGTTATTGGCGCTAACTAATAAAGAGTACAGCGCGGTGGATACAGCTGTCACCGACACAGTGTTAGAGCCATCTGCTGCCACATTGACTTGAGTATCTGCAGGCCTGCTTTTTACGGAAGCTACAGAAACTACTTCTGCCACAGCAAAACCGGAATAAACAGCACTGTATTTTACGCGACTGTTGGCAACTGATGTCACCTCTACAGCCACTACGCTGTCAATCAGGTCATCATCTAGTTCCATTTCAATTACAAAAGCACCATTTGCATCCACTACAGCAGTTGCCGGCAACGCCGCACCGCTCAAAACAGCCTCAGCCCCACTGAAATCAGCACCGCTAACCTGCCCTTCCAGCGTAAACGCTACCAATGCAGGTGCAATATCGACCGTTAGCTCTAATTCGGCAGTTTCATCATCATCATCGGTCACCGTTAGCATAAAGCTAAGCGAAGTAAGCTCTGTAACTGCTGGTGTAGTGAAACTAACCGTATCAGTGTCGCTTCCGGTTAAGGCTACAGTTGGCCCTGCTGTTTGCTGCCAACTAACAGCAGTAATCTCGCCGTCATCAGTAAGCGGGGCTGTTAATGAGATATCTGCTTTCTCGGCTATCGCATCAGGTTCAGCACTTAACTGCGGCAGGAGGTTATTTAAAAGAGTAACAGTGACATCATCCGTTGCCGTCTGCCCTTTGGCGTCGGTTACCGATAGCCTTAACACAGCGACACTGTCAGTATTTACCGATGGGGCGGTTATCGTCGGCGACAACGTATCCACGGCTGAAAAGACCACGTCGGGCCCTGATACCTGAGACCAGCTAACCGTCAATTCTCCCTCGCCACCGGCAGAGCTGGCTTTGATTTGCACTGAGCGTCGCTCTTTCAGGCTAACGTCTTCGCCGGCATTTGCCACAACATCATCGTCAGACGAACAGCCCCCTAACAACATAACTGCGACAAGCACAGCGGCCACTTTTTTACACCATACAGCCATAATAACTATCCTTATATCCGTCTAATTCACATGAATAAAACGCTTACATTCAGCAAAAGTTCATAATCAACTATACCTGCAACTTGATAAACAGCCGAGGACATTCATTTATAGCGGATAATTTGCAGCAAAAGATGAGTAAAAAAGAAATAACGAATATATCGGTCAAATGCAGGAAAAATATCAGGAGGTGCTGAGGTACATGAAGCAACGCTACTAAGCATTAGTTGTTAAGGTAAAACGCCGGCGCAAACCGGCGTTTCTGATTTTAATTGCCCCAAATGGCACTGACAAATTGCGGGTGATCGATAAAGGGATTACGGTTGCCCTGATATTGATAAGCTGCATCGTTACGATCGCGCTCTTTCTGGCTAACCGGGTCCTGCTGATGCCACTGCTTTAACAGCTGCAACAGCCAACTTTCAAATACCTGAGTGGTGCTGCCATTTAGCGCCGCATTGGCTTCACTGCTGTTATTCTGCCAGTTAGCCAACTGATGCTGATAACGCGTTGCCATATAAAAATATGCCCGTGCTATATCGCCTTTAAACTCATCTATCGGTTCAAATACTACGCCACTGTAACCGGTGCCCGCAGCGGCACTGCCAAGTTTGCTGCCATTGCTTGAGGTAAAACTGGCACTGCCCACTTCACCAAACGGATAACTGCCGCGTTTGGCATTGACGAAACCATCGGTGGCGAATATATGGTGGATATCCGAGTTCATTGGCTCTATTGCACCGCCAAACCAGCTGCGCGGAAAACTGTGTTCCCGATTGTAACAATCACCTTCTTTACTATAGTTGCCACACTGATCACTACCGGCAGCATAGACATAGCTGTCGCTTGCAGATGGCTTTTCAGAGTAAATATCTAAAATGGAACCGTCATTCTCATAGTAGTTATCCAGCTCGTAAACATTATAAAAGCCCCAAATTGCACTGTAGCCCTGCGCCGTATGGGTTTTAATAATATTATGCAGTGCGGTTTTCAGGTTGTAGCCGGTTAAGCCGGCAGCATCTGCATAGTAGCTGCCTAAATCACCGCCACCGCCCGTGCTGCCCAATGTAAAGCTGTGGCTTTGCTGGCTGGCAAAAGCACCGCCGCTAAACACCGGCTGACCACCTAAAGTCAGGCTATAGCTGCCATTGCCATAGCTGCAACAAATGCCATCACCGTAGCTGTCAAAAATGCTAAAGGTGTAGTCAGCATCTGCCAGGCACCACTGCTCAGTGTAACTGCTGTTAGCGGCATAGCCGTCGCCGCTGTACACAGTACCGCTGACATTTGATACCAACTGCCAACTGGTTTCAGCACCATAGTTATCGGTGTTCAGCACAAAGTCTACGCTGGTATTGGCACAGCCGGTTGGCGGTGGTGCCTCAGTTGTGGCAGGTTCAAACTGGTCAACATACACCAGCTCTGCACCATCAAAACCGGCTACATCATAAAAGCGCAGACCAATTTCGATATTACCGCTGCTGCCAGCGGTATAGCTGTAACTCAACGTTTGCCACTGTCCGGTTAGTTGCTCATTGGAGTACCCCTGGTAGCCGTTAACATATAGCCTGGCTCTGACATTGCCTTCTGTATGATATACCGCGGTACTGAAGTTATAGGTTTGGCCGGCCGTAACGCTGACCAGTTGGCGCAAGTCGGTATTGGCCTGGTCAGTAGTGTTAACGCTGATGGCCGCCGCGCTGTTGCCGCTCAGTTTAATACCGGTGGATGGTGTCAGCGTAATACCGCTGTCAATCAGGCTCCAGCTATCCGGCAGGTTAGCGCTCCACTGCTCAAAACCGCCGTTAAGCACCGTGGCCTGCGCCGTTATACTGAGGGTAGCAAGCAGACCCGACAAGATCGTAATTTTTTTCATGCTGTTTGTCCTGTGGCTGAAAAACTGCCGGCCGAACAGCCAACAGTGCCATTACACTATTGCAAATAAATTGTATAAAAATAAAGCGGCGATGAATTTTTTATGAAAAAATCAATAAAAAAGGGCAGCACAAGGCTGCCCAAACTGTCAGTTACCTGACCACGTAGTGTAAAACTAAACTTAACTCAACACTTAACACTAAAAAGTTAAAACTGATTCATAGTGTTATGCGCGCCACCGGCTTTTAATGCAGCCTCGCCGGAGAAGTATTCTTTATGGTCATCACCAACATCAGAGCCGGACATATTCTGGTGTTTAACACAGGCAATACCCTGACGAATTTCTTTGCGTTGTACACCCTCAACATACCCCAGCATACCAGCCGCACCAAAGTACTCTTTTGCCAGGTTATCGGTAGACAACGCCGCAGTATGGTAAGTTGGCAAGGTGATCAGGTGATGGAAAATACCGGCCTCACGCGCCGCGTCAGCCTGGAAGGTACGGATGCGGTTATCCGCTTCCAGCGCCAGCTCTGTCGCATCGTAATCGGCACTCATCAGCAGCGCGCGATCATAAGCTGATACATCTTTACCGGCAGTTTTCCACGCATCAAATACCTGCTGGCGGAAATTCAGTGTCCAGTTAAAGCTGGGGCTGTTGTTGTACACCAGCTTGGCATTGGGCACTACTTCGCGGATGCGGTTTACCATTTCAGCAATCTGGCCGACATGCGGCTTTTCCGTCTCAATCCACAGTAAATCGGCGCCATGCTGCAATGAGGTAATACAGTCCAGCACCACACGGTCAACGCCACTGCCCTGCTTAAACTGGAATAAACCACTGGCCAGGCGTTTTGGCTTTAACAGCTTACCATTGGCTTTTACTACTACGTCACCGTTGGCAATATCATCGGCACCGCTGATAACGTCGCCGTCCAGGAAACTATTGTATAAGTCTCCCAAATCGCCGGGCTTGTTGGTAACAGCAATTTGTTTGGTTAAACCGGCACCTAACGAGTCGGTACGGGCAACGATAATACCGTCGTCCACGCCCAGCTCTAAAAAGGCGTAACGCACAGCGTTAATTTTCGCCAAAAAGTCAGCGTGTGGCACAGTAACCTTACCGTCCTGGTGACCACATTGTTTTTCATCCGATACCTGGTTTTCAATCTGAATAGCACAGGCACCGGCTTCAATCATTTTCTTCGCCAGTAAATAAGTGGCTTCTTCGTTGCCAAAGCCGGCGTCGATATCGGCAATAATCGGCACGACATGGGTTTCAAAGTTATCAATTTTGCTTTGCACTGCAGCGGCTTTGGCGCTGTCACCGGCGGCTTTAGCGGCATCCAGCTCACGGAACAAGCCGCCTAACTCACGGGCATCGGCTTGCTTTAAAAAGGTATACAGCTCTTCGATTAACGCCGGCACGGCGGTTTTCTCATGCATTGATTGATCCGGTAACGGGCCAAACTCAGAACGCAGTGCCGCTATCATCCAGCCGGACAAGTACAGGTATTTTCTTTTGGTAGTGCCGAAATGTTTCTTGATGGCGATCAGTTTTTGCTGGCCTACAAAGCCATGCCAGCAACCTAACGATTGGGTGTATTGGCTGCTGTCAGCATCATAGGCTGCCATATCAGCGCGCATAATTTTGGCGGTATATTTGGCAATGTCCAGCCCGGTATGAAAACGGTTCTGCGCCCGCATTCTGGCGGCAGACTCCGGGTTTATCGCACTCCATGCGTCGCCGTTTTGCTGACGTAACTGCGCGATTTGTTGTATTGCATCTTGGTAAGCTGACATAGCAGTATCCTCTTGTTGCTTATTGCCCGGCTTGCCGGACGCTGACTGTTCCCAGGCTGATGTGTTACCTGTTGCCTTACACTATAGGTTTCATTTTGATAATTCATAAAGGTGATTTTTGTGATGCCGGCCATTCATAGCATTAATACCAAACCAGGCTTGACGCTGGCCTGGTGGCTAATGCTATGATTCAGTTTAGTTATGAAAAATTGCCGGGCTATTTAACTAATGAATATTAATAAGATGGATTTGAACCTGCTGGTGTACCTGGACGTACTGCTGCGCGAGAAAAATGTTACCCGCGCGGCCAACCAGCTGAACATTACCCAGCCGGCGATGAGTAATGGTTTAAAGCGGCTGCGCGATTTACTCAACGATCCAATCTTAGTACGCACCTCAGATGGCATGGTACCGACCGAGCGCGCGCGTGAACTTGCACCAATAGTACGCGGCGTATTACTAACGCTGGAAGAAACACTGCAGCCGAATAAAGACTTTGAGCCGCTGCACAGCCAACGCGTATTTCGCATTATGGCCAGTGACTATGCCGCTTCAACCTTAATCCCGGCGCTGCTGAAAAAGATGCGTGTACAAGCCCCGCATACCAGCCTGGATATCATGACGCCATCCGATGTGACCTTTCATGATGTTGAAAACGGCAAGGTGGATATGGCGATTAACCGCTTTGATCAGTTGCCGCAGTCGTTTCACCAGAAAACAGTATGGCGCGACAGTTTCTCCTGTTTGATCAATGCACAAAACCCGGTACTGAAAAACTTTAATTTAGACAGTTACTTAAAAGCACAGCATATTTGGGTGAGTAAAACCGGCTTTGGTGTCGGCGTAGGTATGGACCCGAAAGACGTGCAAAAGCTGGGCTGGGTAGATGAAGCCCTCGCCAAGCTGGGTAAGCAGCGCAGCATCTCGGTATTTACCCGTAACTACCATGTGGCGATGCACCTGGCGGTAGGCATAGATTTAATTGCCACCCTGCCCAGCCGCGCTGCTAAGTTGTACGAGAACGACACTACTATGGCCATTATGGACCCGCCATTTGCCATACCGTCGATTGAGCTGAAGATGATTTGGAGCCCGTTACTGCATCAGGATGCCAGTCATATCTGGTTCCGCCGGCTGATTGTTGAAACTGCAGATGAGCTGAACTAAAAAAAGGCGCTGTCAGCAAGTCAGCGCCTTTTGCATTGGTGGTTTACTCAGGTTAATCAAGTAACTGATAAGCCGGCAGGGTCAGGAAATCTACCAGCTGATCAGAAGTCGTGATATCAAGCAGTAAAGTTTGCGCTTTGGCAAAATTTTGCTCTGCCCATAGCGTTTCACCTACTTCTGCCCGCACCACTTTTGCCTCTTCTTCTAACATAGAAGCAAATAGGGTTTTGGTAATCAGCTTGCCGTTGCTTAAGCTTTTACCGTGTTTAATCCACTGCCAAATCGACGTACGCGAAATCTCCGCCGTAGCAGCATCTTCCATCAAACCATAAATCGGCACACAGCCTTTGCCACTGATCCAGGCGGCAATATATTGCAGCGCCACGCGAATATTGGTGCGCATGCCCTCCTCCGTGCGCTCACCGTCACAGGGTTCCAGCAACTGTGCTGCGGTAATGTCTTCATCTTCTGCGCGGCTGATATCCAGCTGATTCTGCTTGCCACCAGGCAGATACTTAGCAAATACCGCATTGGCGGTAGCTGCAAGCCCCGGGTGCGCGACCCAGGTACCGTCGTGGCCGTTAACTGCTTCCAGCTCTTTATCTGCGGTTACTTTGGCCAGAATAGCTGCGTTTTGTTCAGCGTCTTTGGCCGGTATAAAGGCCGCCATGCCACCCATTGCCAAAGCACCGCGTTTATGACAGGTTTTTACCAGCAAGCGCGAGTAGGCATTTAAAAACGGTTGTTTCATGGTAACTACCTGCCGGTCCGGCAGTACACGGTCAGCATGATTTTTTAACGTTTTGATATAGCTGAAAATATAATCCCAACGGCCGCAGTTAAGCGCCACTATGTGATCGCGCAGCATATACAAAATTTCGTCCATCTCAAACACGGCCGGCAGGGTTTCAATTAACACAGTAGCGCGAATGGTGCCAATTTTTTGGCTGAACTTTTGCTCGGTGTAACGAAACACATCATCCCACCATTTGGCTTCCAAATGGCTTTGCAGTTTCGGCAGGTAATAGTACACACCGCTGCCATTGGCTAAGCGGGTTTGGTAGTTGTGCAGGAAATACAGCGCAAAATCGACCAGCGACCCCGGAATTTGCTCGCCATCTACCAGCAAATGTTTTTCCCACAAATGCAAACCCCGCACCCGCGCAATTAACAGGGCCGGCTTGTCAGCCAATGCATAGTGTTTGCCGTTTTGCGGATCGGTATAGCTGATAGTGCCCAGGTTAGCGTCGCGCAGGTTAATCTGCCCCTCGATAACGCCGGCCCAGCTGGGCGCCTGCGAGTCTTCAAAGTCGGCCATAAACACTTTTACATCAGCATTTAACGCATTAATAATCATCTTACGGTCGACCGGGCCGGTAATTTCCACCCTTCGATCCTGCAAATCCGCCGGTATCGCTGCTACCTGCCAGTCAGACTGGCGAATATTGGCAGTTTGCGGCAGAAAATCCGGCAAGGTGCCTTCATCAAAACGCTGCTGTGTGGCCTGGCGGGCCGCTAACAATGCAGTTAAGCGCGGGCGAAACTCACGGGTTAGTTCAACCAGTAAGGCACAGGCCTGTTCCGTCAGAATGCTGTCATAGCCATCATGTAACGGCGCGTTAATCGTTAAACCGGCACGGCTGATGCTTGTTGTCATAAGTCTGTCCTTTTTGCTGCTAATACCCTGGCGGCCAATACAGCAACCCGGGATCAGGGATACCCGGTAACTATAAGCGCTTTCAATTATAAAATGTATCAATGCAAGCAATGCCTGCCATTCGCAGCATAAATACTCAACCCCGCATAACACCCCTAATGTTGGCACAACTTATGCTTTAACTATCACAGTGTTGTGGTGTGTCAGACACCGGGTCAATTTTCTGTCGGAGGTGCGCATGGAGTTTGTCCTGCTATTAATTTTACTTTTGGTAATAGTGGTCGCGATGGTAGCCAGCCGTTTTATTGACAGCGGTAACCCTTTTCCGCTGCAGAAAAGAGGCAGCTTATTTAGTCCGGTAGAACGTTCTTTTATGCAACTGCTGGAAAAAGCCGTGGCGGATGACTACAAAGTTATAAACAGGGTGCGGCTGGCCGACGTAATGGAGTTAAAAAATGGCACCAGCGATAAAACCCGCGTCAGCACCATGCAAAAGCTAAATGCCAAGTATTTGGACTTTGTGTTATGCGACCCACAAGATTTCAGTGTTATAGCGGTATTAGATTTGGTAAATAACAGTAGTAAAGAGGGCCACAAAGCGGTGCCGGATTGGTTCGTTAACGGCGCTTTAGATGCCGCCGGTGTGCCTTATCTGCGGATGAAAATAAAAGCCGGTTATACTGCCGCCGATATTCAGGCCGCTATTGCCGCCCGCTTAGGCAAAACGGTTACCAAACCCGAACCCATGTTTAAAGGTTTAGTGAAAACAGGCCCCACCCGGCCGGTGCGTTCATTAAAACCGGCAACAGCCAGCGGCAATACTTTGCCGGTACCGGCGTTGTCACACTCACAAATTAAGGCGCAGCAAACTGCGCTGATCCGGGCTTCTTAACGCACATGGAGAAATGAGTCACTCCGCGCTAAGTTGGAATGCCGCCCGCTGCAACGGGCGGCATTTTTTTATGCTTAAAAGATTTTAAATAAACGCTAAAGGTATTTATCTCCCGGCCGTTACAGTCTTGAGGAATTGGCAAAGGAGGTTCTATGAGTCAATCCGTTGGCGCTTTGGCGTCGAACCAGGGCTTTGAAGTACTGGGGGCCGTAATGGCCAAAAAGCAACAAAACCAGGAAGCTAAAATGGCGACCATGCTGGTACAAAGTGCTATGCAATCGGTTGAGCAGGTACAGGCTTCATCCCCTGTAGGCAACCTGGGACAAAACATCAATATCACGGTTTAACGGATATTAATGTAGTAAAAACACAGGCCGGCAAATGCCGGCCTTTTTATCTGTCTCACTGCTTATTCTGCTTAACTGCCGCGCTAGCGGGCAAAGCGCACCACTAATTCATGCAGCTCATTTGACACTAACTGCAACTGCTTAATGCTGTCGGCAGAGTTTGCCGCTTCGGTCAGGCTGTTATTGGCTAAACCGGAAATATTCACCACCTGCTGGTTCACTTCTTCCGCCACATTAGCTTGTTGCTCCACCGCTGCTGCCATTTGAATAGACATATTGGCGATATTACCCACTGCATCTGAAATGCCATTCAACATCTCTTCGGTTTCTTTTACTCTGCTAAGTCCGGTGTCAGCACCGGCGGTGCCGCTTTGCGCCACACGTACGGCGGTGTCAGCACGGCTGGTTAAATCACTGACAATCTGATGAATTTCTTTGGTGGACTCCTGCGTGCGCTGCGCCAGGTTGCGAACTTCATCTGCCACCACGGCAAAGCCGCGGCCCTGCTCACCGGCGCGCGCAGCTTCAATAGCGGCATTGAGCGCCAGCAAGTTGGTTTGCTCGGCAATTTGTTCAATCATTTGCGCTACTGTGGCTATTTTGCGGGTTTGCTCCGACACCTCGGTAACAGAGCTGCTGATAGCATTCACGGTTTCGCGCAGCTCTTCTATCGCTTTGCGCGTTATACCCGCCGTTTGCCGGCTTTTACCGGCCAGTTCATTAGATTGCTCGGCTTGCTGCGCGGTTTCCTGTACATGTTTTGATACTTCAGCGATGGTGGTAGTCATTTGATGCATCGCGGTTGCAGCTTGTTCGGTTTCCTGCTGCTGGCGCTCGATTAACTTCATTGAAGACTGCGCCAGTTGCAAGCCCTGGTCCGACTGTTTCGACACACTTCTAGCTGCATCTTCCATCCGGCTTAACACCGCACCAAGGTGCGCTTTAGAGCTCATCACCGCCACTTTAAGCTCACCGACGTCCGGTGAATCATCGGTAAAGGTTTGCACCGCCAACTCATGCCGGAAGGAGTTAGCTAACAACATTTTGACGCTATCCAACGCATTATTTTTACTGACATTGGCCCACACCACATAGCCAATCAGCGCCAGCAACAGCACCAACTGCGATATCCCGGCAAAGCCGCTAAAGTAGAGTCCGGCGGCCATAAGCAAAACAAGCACCAACACAACATTAGCCGCGCCGAGGTGAAAATTCCGTGCGCGAAACTTGCCGTTGTTAATAGCGGCATAAAGTTTTTCTGCCCGTTTGATATCGTCGCGCGCCGGACAGGAGCGCACCGATTCATAGCCAATGACGCGGCCGTTTTCCGTCACCGGCGTCACATACGCATCGACCCAATAATAATCACCATTCTTGCTGCGGTTTTTTACCAGCCCCATCCACGGTTTCCCGGCTTTTAAATGCTCCCACATTATTTTATATGCCAGCGGCGGCATGTCCGGATGGCGCACGATATTGTGCGGCTGACCAATCAACTCCGCTTTGCTAAAACCGCTTATTTCAATAAACGCATCGTTGCAGTGCCGGATATTACCGTTTAAGTCGGTGTTGGAAATCAGTTTTTGTTGTGGCGGGAAAGTACGTTCAGTGTTGGTAACCGGCATATTACGACGCATAACAGGGTGCTCCTTGCGTTAACAATTAATCAAGTTCTGCCCTAAAAATAGCAACAGTTAGCAATAAGGCAACGAAGTTTAAAGAATATAGTTTAAATAGCGCCAGGTTACGGCGAAAACGTTAAGTAAGGTTAAGCAAAGTAAAGCAGGGTAAATTATTGAACCGTAGCACTGCTAACGCTTTCTTAGCCCCGTTATATCATCCACTTAATGAGGCGTTATGCGTATTTTTTTAACTGTATCAGCACTTGGCAGCTTAATGATGTTAACCGGTTGCGGTAGCAGCAGCTCTGATGACACTTCAGACACTTACACCAGCAGCTATATCCAGCTGTATAACGGTTCTGCCAACAGCACCTCCACCAGGTTATTACTCACCGACAGCGATGACAACACGGTATTGGCCGGCTCTGCCGTTTATACCGACGCCACATCCCTGGTCACTTATACCCCGGCTACCTATGACATTTCCCTTAGTCGCCTGAACAGTGACGGTGATGACATCAGCATGCTGGACAGCAGCATTACCTTGCGCCAAAGCTATAAGCATTTATTGTTTTTAACCGGTGATTACAGCAATCCTGAGCTGCTGACACTGCAATTTTTGCGCGATGACAGCCTGACAGACAGTTTTAAGCTGTATGTAGTCAGCTTATTGCCCGACAATAATACCTATGATGTGTACTTAAGCACATCAGACACCGGCTTCGACGATGCCACCCTGGCGGCAACCCTAAGTTACAGCCAAATAAGTGCTGTGCTGGAATTTGACCGCGGTAATTATATTGTTTACATCACCGAAGCCGGCAGCCGCGACATATTGTTTCAGTCATCAAAATATAACTTTGAATACCTGACAGAGTACGTGCTGGTACCCCGCATTGCTTCGGGCCCGCTGGCAGGTAACATGGCTGTGGATGTTATTAATAACACTACTACCGTTGCCAATTTGACCGATCTGACCGCAGCGGCGCAATTCCGGCTGTACAACAGTGTCGACAGCGCCGGCAGCAGTGATATTTACCTGGATGGCGATATAGCAGTAGCGTCACTAACCACAGACAGTTTGTCGGACTATGTAGAACTGGCAGCGAAGGACTACCGCTTGTCGGCAGCCGATGAACAAGGACAATTGTTTCTGAATAACGCCCTGCTGACGTTAAACCAGGGAGAAAGTAAGGCTGTGGTGTTATATCAAAACGCCGCTGCTGCAACCGTTGTTATGGTGGTAGAAGAAAGCAATACGCCACAAATTTATGATTTTGATTTGAATGTGGTAAATACCATTTTTGATTACAGTGCCTTAAGTGTTTATTTTGTACCGCCCAACGAAACCATTGACACTACAGAGTATTACATTACGTCGGTTAACCGCGGCGCACAAAAAGAAATCAACCTGCCGGACGGCGAATACACTATTTTTCTGCTTTATACCGACGACAATAAGAACAAAACACTATTGGCAGAGTCTGACATGCAGCAGTTTGTTGCCGGCAGCAACTATTTGCTGGTTGCCGAACCCGACAATGGCAGCAGCAGCGGGTACAAATTGAGCTTATTGCGTTAAACAACTTACTGAGGTAGCCGTGCTGCACATACTGTTAATTGATGATGATGTTCAACTAACCGCCCTGCTGGCAGAATACCTGCAAAAAGACGGCTTTAAAGTTACCAGCGCCAATAACGGCGCGGTCGGACTGGAGTTTTGCCAACAGCAGATGGTTGATCTGGTTATTCTGGATGTAATGATGCCGCAGCTGGATGGCATCTCGGTATTAAAACAGCTACGCCGCGACAGTAATATCCCCGTGATAATGTTAACAGCACGGGGAGAAGATCTGGATAAAGTGATTGGCCTGGAATTGGGCGCAGATGATTATATTGCCAAACCCTGCTTACCACGGGAGCTCAGTGCCCGTATTAAAGCAATATTGCGCCGTGTGCAGCAAAACAACAGCCAGACTGAACTACAGCTTGGCGCTTTACGCATCAAACCGGTTAACCGCAGCGTGTCACTGCAACAACACAATATTGAGTTAACCGGCGCAGAGTTCAGTATTCTGTATATCCTCGCACAAAACGCCGGCAATATTGTCAGTAAGATTGAGTTGTCACAACAGGCATTAGGTAAACCCCTGGGTAGCTACGACCGTAATATTGATGTGCATATCAGCCATATCCGGCAAAAACTGGGCAAACCACCGCAGGGGCAACAATGGATCACTTCCGTACGGGGCAAAGGCTATCAATTCACTTATCCGTTTGGTGGCGGAGCATAACCCGATGAACAACTTATTCTGGCGCTTTTTCCTCGTATTTTGGGCCACGCTGTTAATGGCGGTTATCTTAGTGCGCTTAACCTTTAGTTGGGACGACACACCGCGTTGGCTGCCGCCGGAAAAGATGCTGGCGGCCGGGACCGGCTTTTTCAGCCAGCCGGCGATACCTGCGCAGCATATAAACACCATGGATCTATCTGCAGCCACCGCTGTTCCGACGCGCCCTGTGCCGCCATTTTGGCGCCGGCCGCTATTACACCTTGCTGTGTTGCTGGCGGCCAGCATCTTGTTCAGTTGGGTATTGGCGCGCAATATTGCCGCCCCGGTACGCCAGCTAAAGCTGGCCCTGGCCGGGTTAGCTGCGAATAACTGGCGTACCCAGCTTGGCCCGGAGCTGATAACACGGCGGGATGAATTTGGCAGCCTGAGCCGGAATTTTAACCAAATGGCCGGCCAGGCAGCAGAAGCCATTGCCTCACAGCGCCGTCTGTTACACGATGTCTCGCATGAACTGCGCTCGCCGCTGGCCAGAATGCAAATTCTTACCGGGCTGGCAGCACAGTCGCCGTCTTATGCTGCGATGGCGATGGAAAAAATCGAGCAAGAGGCCAGCAAGCTCGATGCACTGGTTACTGAAATTCTGACCTTTTCCAGGCTGGAGAGCGGAGCTGTCTGTGCCGAACATATTGATATTAACCTGACGGAGTTAGTGGCTTCGGTCTGTGATGATGCGCAGTTGGAGGCCGGCAGCAGCAATAAGTCGTTATGGCTGCACCTGGAAAATGTACCGTTAATTAAAGGCGACCCGTCACTGCTATACAGCGCAATAGAAAATGTGATCCGTAATGCGGTGAAATACACCCCGCCGTATTCAGAAGTCAGTGTTTGCCTGCGGCAACATCAGCAGCAGCTGAGTTTACAAGTTCGCGACCAGGGCCCGGGCGTTGCGCCGCAATATCTGACTAAATTGTTTACGCCGTTCTTTCGCGCTCAGAGCAACCACAACGGTATAGGTTTGGGGCTAAGTATTGCCAAGCGCGCTACTGAGGCTTGCAATGGCAGCATAGCCGTAGCTAATATTATGACGAATAACGAAATTAGTGGCTTTAGCGTGGTCATTACCTTACCGCTCAGTTCATCTGCCGTTCAGGCGGAATAAATAAACTGCAGCGCTGTTTTTTCCGTTTTAGTTAATTTTTGCATTACACTGTAATTGCATCTGCGACCGCAAAGGATCTGCCATGACACAACAACAGTGCTCAATATTGATAATTGATGACGCCTACACCGTACGTGAATACTTGCGCCAAACGCTGTTGCATTTAGGCATCAGTAATGTGCAGGAAGCGTCCAGTGGCAGTAAAGGCTTGTCAGCTTTTAAACAAAAACAGCACGACCTGGTGTTTCTTGATATTGAGCTGCCTGATATGAACGGCCAGCAGATATTGCAGCAAATTAAATTACATGCCGACAAAACGCATGTGGTGATGGTTACAGCGCATAACTCGGTGGACAATGTACAACAAAGTATTGCTGCCGGTGCCAGCGGCTTTATTGCCAAACCTTTTTCACCACAAAAGATTAAAAATATTGTCGACCGTTGCCTGGCAGCAAAATTAAATTAAACACCATTTAATAACAAAGGCCGCACTGCTGCGGCCTTTCGTTTTTATAGTGGCTTAAGCTGTTGCAAAATATGCTGCCACGGCACCAGTTTCAGGTTTTGGCCCTGTTCCGGCATGCGGTTGCGGCCATCCTGCACGATAAAGGCACCCTGCTCAAAGCCCGGCCCCAGCGAACGGGTGGTAACATCAATGCCATCAGTTTCAGAGGCGCCATCTATGCCCGGCACCGGGTTAGTGCCGATACGAAAGTGTAACCGCTGTGCATAAGGCGGCGCGGCGTCAAACACCAGGTAGCTGTCATTACCCTGGCTTGATACCAACAGATAACTGTTGCCGTTATGCTCTGCCAACGTAATACCTTCAATATCATCGACCAGCCGCTCCCCATCAACGCGGATTATTGCTTCACCTGTTGTCGCCGCATCCGCTTCAGCGGCAAAACGCCAGATGGCTGCATCTTCCTCGCCAACAAATAACAGGCCGCGTTTATCATCGGCCACACAACCTTCCGGCTGCGACGGTACTTGCAGGGCACGCACTAAGCTACCCTGCCAGTTGCTGCCATCTGTGTCGATACGATACTGCTGAATTAAACCGGCTTTATCATTAACGAACACATAGTGCTTATTGCTTTGTGCACTGTGATACATACAGAGGCCGTAAATCTCACTCATGCCGGTTGCGACCTTACCGGCATTATGCAGCGTGCCGCTGTTATCAATAGCAAACAATTGCAGGCTGTTGTCATCGCGCAAACTGGCTGCGGCAATATCGTGCGCACTGCCCTGCCAGTTAAGGCCGTAGCGCACATCGACATTATTTAACCGGCCCACGCTAAGCTGCTGCACGCGCTTACCCTGCATATTGTACACATCCAGCCCGGCGCGTTTGTCAGTGCCAAGCAGCAGGCTAAGCTCAGGCTTGTTTGGATGATGCCACACTGCCGGGTCGTCCATTACATCACCGCGCTGACTGGCCGGCTCGGTCTGTAAGGTTGGCATCAGCTGCACTATCGCAGGCTTTGCGGCAACAGGGGCTATACTGCTTAACGGCAGCGACAGCTGCTGTACTGCGCCGGCATCCTCAGTGCTGATATAGGCTGTCGCCGTGTTACCCTGCATACTGACAGCTAACCCGCTGGCTTCAGCCAACGCCGGGACAGCTATGGCGCTGCGCAGCTGGCCGTCGCTGCTGATATGTAACAATCTGGCCGGTTCTTCCTCCAGCGCCAGCAGGCTGCCATCGCTTAGTAACCGCAAGGCTTTCACTTCGCCCTGCAACTGACCAAAAGGCTTATTTACCTGCACCAGACTGCGCCCCTCATCAGCTTCGGGTTCGGCCTGATAGCGCCAAATAGCGCGATCAGCTTCGGCGATATACAGCGCACCAGCAGCTTGATCCACTGCACAAGCCGTGCTGTCGTAAGGGATATTTAACTCGCGTATTACCACCGGTTGCGCCAGCCACTGTTGCTGCTGTTGCAACAGCAGCTGATCGGCACCGCCGCGGCCACCGAGTAAAAACAGACTGAGCTGCTGGTTCTCACTACTGTGATAAAAGCATAAATCGTCTACTACCCGGCTGTTTATCAACTGTTGCTGCACCAGCTGCAGCGGCGTTGGCTGTGCCGGGGCAAAACGCCATATATACAGGCTGTTGCTGTTGTCTTCTATCGCGGCCAGTAGCACGCTATCGTCGCTAAGCGGCTGTGCAGTCAGCCGGATAAAAGCACCGTCGTACCGGCTTAGCACAGCAGCGCCCTGTTGCACTTGCAAGCCTGTAGCGTCAGTAAGCAGCTGGTAAGCTGTGCCGGCCAACTGCACCTCCTGATAATGGCTGGCATTAACAGCTACTGTCTGTGGCTCCGGCATTGCTGAACCCGGCTTATCTGCCTGGCAGGCGCTTAACAAGCCGGCCAGCGCCAGGCTAACCACGCTGAGTTTAAACATGTTTTTATTGCTTAACATTGTGCTTTCCTTGCTTACCAGTTGGTGATCTGCACGCCCAGCACAAAGGTGCGGCCATATTGCTCATACTGGAAGTTATAAGGCTTGCGCCCGGTGTAGGCATAGTAAGGTTCGTCATTCAGATTTATCACGTTAAAGTACAGTTGCATACCACGCCGAATGGTCCACTTACCGGTAAAATCAAGCTGCATATGGTCATCAGAATACACATCATAAGCTGCATCGGTTACATCCCCCACTTCAGCCAGATACTTCGACTTATAATTGGCAGCCATGCGCAGGCTAATCACATCGGTTTCATAACCCAGGCTCAGGTTAGCGGTTTTATCCGACTGGCTGGGCAGCGCCACTTCGCGGCTTAGCAAGGCGCCATCGTCAAACCATTCAATATCTGCAGCAGAATCAGTTAACGTCAGGTTAGCGGATAACAGCAGGTTATCCAGCCAATTACCAAAACCCGACACTTTGTGAACAGCATTCAGTTCCAGGCCATACAAATCGGCCTTGCCACCGTTAATATAGGTTTCGGCTTTGGCAAAGTTGCTATAAGCACCACGGCCGGCTAAATCGGCTTCGTAGATAAAATTATCAATCTGCTTATAGAACAGCATGGCAGACAGCACGCCAAGTTTGTCGGCGTAATGCTCAATACCCAGATCGAAGTTATTCGAGGTCAGGGCTTTTAAGTCCGGGTTACCAAAGGCGGCCTCCAGCTCATCGTCATCCTCCTCCAGAAGAAAGGCCGGCGACAGTTGTTCAAAGTTAGGCCTTACCAAACCGGTGCTGAACGCCGCCCGCACTATACTTTGCTCCGACAGGTTATAGCGCCCTACCACCGCCGGTAACCAATAACCTTCAGAGCTGTTTACGCGGTTGGCACTGAACACTTCGTCAATGGCATCATAGCGGCTACCTGTTGCTTCACGTTTCTCGTGCTCATAACGCACACCGGTAATCAACTGCCAGTTATCACGCTCCCACTGCGCCATAAAGTACGCCGCGCTGATATCTTCATCTACCTGGTAGTCGTTAATTTGTGACTCAACTTCATCAATAAAGTCATCGCGGTTTAAACTACTAACCAGCTGATAAATACTGCCGCTATTGATGGCCGGCCCCATAGTACTGAGGCTATAATCGACATTGCCAGCGGCATAATCGGCCAGGCTTAACGCATTAATGCCCAAATCTTCAAAGTCTTCAAACAGCCAGACATCCTCTTCAGCACTTTTCTCGCGCTGGCTGAATTTGGCACCACCTTTTAGCAGCAAACTGCCGTGGCGCTGAATAATCTCGCGGCTTAGATCAAACTTAATATTGCGTTCGGTTTCTTTGGCGTAAGTATCGCCCATCTCTACTTCTTTCAGCGCATAGCCGTTAGCCACGAAGGCTTCTGCCGGTGCCGTTAAGCGTAAAATATTGCTGCCGCTAAAGCCGACGCCGTCGTCAAACTCTTGCTCAAAATCGGCAGCAGCAATATTAAACGGTGTATCTTCATCTGCCTGGCTGGCACCGGCTTCCAGCAACCATTCCCAGTTAGCGGAAATTTGTTTGGTACCAATCACCACTGCGCTGATGCTTTGGGTTTCCTCACGCTGCTTTAGCGAGCGAATAAGCTCTGCACCGCCACTGTTACCGGCAAACTGCGCATCAGCCAGCTCTACTACCATGCCCTGGCGTGTTTCGCTGTCACTAAAGCGGCTGTACAGGCTGCGCAGGTAATATTCGTTGTTATTACCCGGCCGGTAATCCAAATTCAGCGCCAGGCCAAGCCGCTCGCGGCTGATAACATAATCGCGCAGTTCAAACTCTTCCAGCCCTTCATCAAAATCCCAGCTGCCGCCGGTTTCGACGTTTTCCGAGCCAAACTTACGTTCGGCGTAACTGGCGGCAATAGCAATACCTACACTGTCGGTTTCACCAGCGGCATCAAGTATCTTGCTGAACACACCGGAGACCTTCGGGCTGGTTTTGCTTTGTTGTTCGTTATAACCGGCTTCTGCAGTAAAGGAATAAAAATCGTTGCTGCGATCAAAAGCCGATAAGCTTTTAATTTCAACCGTACCGCCTAAGGAGCCGGCCGGCATATCCGGTGTCAGGGTTTTGTTTACTTCTACTGATTCGAGCAGATCCGATGGGATCACGTCCAGTGCTACTGCGCGACGGCCCGCTTCCGGTGCAGCTAATTGAGTACCGTTATAAGTTACCGCGTTATAATCCGGCGCTAAACCACGCACGCGGACAAAGCGGCCTTCGCCCTGGTCACGCTCTACCGATAAACCCGCCAGCCGTTGCAGCGCTTCGCTGACATTGCTATCAGGAAACTGGCCCATTTCATCGGTGCTGGCCACGGTGACAATACCGCCGGCATTGCGCTGGCGGTTCAGCGCTTTACTTACTGCACCGGATTGCCCTACTACTTCAATATGTTCCACTGCCTCACTGGCTGACAACAGTTTAATATCGCCGAGGCGCTGCTCAGTATCCGCTACCACTAATACTCTGGTCTCCGGTATAGCACCCAGATAATTTACCAACAGGGTGTAAGTGCCGGATGGCAGCTGGCCAAAGTGGAAACGGCCATCTGCTGCGGTAGTGCGGCGCAGCTTCAGCTCCGGGATACTCACTTGTGCACCGCTTAGCAGGTTGCTGCGGTTGTCAGTAATGCGGCCCTGTACATCGGCATCTGCCAATGCAGGGGCGGCTAAGGTGGCGAACGCCAGGCTGACGGCGCAGGCCAGCATGGTACGTGGGTTGTTTTTCAGGTAAGTCAGCTTCATCGGGTGCTCTTCAGTTTACGGCCAATAACTGCTGGCAGTGTGCCGCTGCTGTGTGACAAAACGCCGTTTATTAACACAACGCACTGAGCGCTGATGACCCGGGTCTTAACGGTGCAGCGCAGTGCTGCAACGGCCAGAGCTTGTCATCCAACTGTCATACAGGCAGCGGAAAATTGTGTTTATTTGCGCGGATAATCTGACTATGTGGCGACAACATCGCTATAAACTGCTGTTCAGCTTGCTGTTACTGTTAAGTGGCCTGCTGCTGGCTATTGATACCGGCGGCGCCAAACACAGCAGTGAATTTGACGCTCTGGATATTTTGGGCGAAGGCACCACCTTACTGGTTGCCTGTGGCTGGCTGGGGCTGATTATCAGCAGCCGGCCAACCGGACGGGTAACCGAGTGGCTGTACTATGGCAGCCTGCTGTTGGTGTATTCGTATTTTCTCGACTTGCTGGACGAATTTATCCGCTACCCGGAGCATATCCGGCTGATGAGCTGGCTGGAATCTTTACCGGCGCCGGTGGGCATGCTGATCCTGACCTACGGCCTGATGGGTTGGCACCGCGAACAGCGGGCTATTAACCGTCAACTGCGCGGCCGCGAGCTGTTTTTACGCGATCATCAGCTTATTGATCCGCTCACCCAACTGTACGGTATCGACTATTTGCAAGCCGTGCTGCAACGCGAGATAGAGCTGCATCAAAGTCAACACAAAGCATTGAGTTTACTGGTACTGGACATTGATAACTTTGCCGGCGTTAACCGCCGCTATGGCATGGCGGCCGGCGATGCTTACCTTAGCCAACTAAGTGAATTACTCAGCAGCCAACTGCGGCACAGCGATGTGGTGTGCCGCTACGCCGGTGACCGTTTTATTGCGCTATTACCCAATACCGCCCTGCAACAGGCACAGATTATGGCGCAGCATTTACGCCAACAGCTATCCCAATTAGCGCTGGGTCAAGATGAGCCACAGCTGACACTGGTAGAAATGGCGGTACAACACACTACTGCAAAAAGTGCCTTGCAAGCCGCCGACCAGGCTATGGCGCAGGCGAAAAAAGCCACCACATTGAAGTTGCAGCCAAGCTGATGACTATGCGCCACTTCGGCTATCAGGACAAAATCCTGCTGTTGCAGCATGGCAGTACTGAGCTGCTGGCGCTGGCACAACGGCGCGGTGCACAGCTGCATAAGCTGTTAAGTGGCACCGGCATTTTTGAGCAGGACTTACACAAACCGCATGGCCGGCTGCACCACAGCGACTGGCTGAAACTGCTGCAAAACTGCCAACAACAGCTCAGTAGCCCGGAGCTGCCTTATTTGCTGGGCAGCGCCTTACTGAACAGCCGCTATATTTCGCTGTGCCAAAGCCTGCAATATGCGCAAAACCTGCGCCAGGCACTGGCACAGCTGTACTACTTCCGCCATCAGCTGTTTCCTTGCTTCTACGTGCGGCTGTACCAACAACAGCATTGTATCGTTATTGAGTTTAAGCCGGCGCTGGGGTTAGCTAATCAGCAGGCGTTTATGCTGACAGTCGTCTGTTCACTGCTGTTAGAGTTGATAAAACAACAGCTTGGCACGGTGGCGGGTATCAGTCTGCAGTTGCAACATAGTGCGGCATCACTTCAGTTGCAGCACCAGCGGTATTGGGGAGTGGAGGTCAGCTTTAATCAGAGCGCTGACAGCATCAGTATTCCGCTTCAGCTGTGGCAACAAGGCTTTATCGATGCTGACGTGCAAAAGTTTAGCGCCAGCCGCCGCAGCTGTCGCCAGCTTAACCGCGTGCTGAGCAAACAGCGGGCTTTGCCGGAGAGCATTTGCCGGTTGCAGCGCCTGGCTCTACCGCAACTGCTGAATCAGGATCAGGTTGCCGCCAGCCTGGGGCTAAGCAGTAGCAGCTTAAAGCGCCAGCTTAGCCAACATAACACCAACTTTGCCACCCTGCTTGATGAGGTACGCCGCGATGCGGCCCGGCGCTTATTACAACAAGGCCGGTATTCTAACCGTCAACTGGCGTTAAAGCTGGGTTACTCCGACGAGCATAACTTTCGCCGTGCCTTTAAACGCTGGACTGGCTTAATCCCCAGCAGCTTTAAAGGCCTGTTCAATTTCAACTAACCCCAACATAGCTACCAAGGATCTTCGATGAAACTGATTAACACCCTGTGCCAGGCATTATTACTCAGCACTGTGCTGCTTGCCTGCTCACCGGCTGAAACACCGAAAACCAGCCAGACACCAGCCGCAGCAAGCGAAAATGTGGTACTGCGTTTTGCGGTACTGGGTGACGCCGAGCCTAAACCCGAGCCGCAATTTCCGCATCTGGCCGCAGCAGTAGCCGACGTAAACCAGCTGGCAACACAAACTAAACTGGATTTTGTAGTTGGCGTGGGTGATATTGCCCACAAGGGCACGTTGGTGCAGTACGACAATGCCACACCGGTGCTGCAACAGTTAACGCTGCCGTTTTATCCGATTATGGGCAATGAAGAGCACGGCAGCAGCGTTGAGCGCTTTATGCAGTACGCCAACAGCTGGAATGCCGGAAAAATCACGCTGGACTCACCCAGCTATGTGCTGGAATTTGACACTGTAGCGCTGGTATTTGCCTCGCCCGATCACGGCCGTGATTTTAACGATGACGGCATAGCCTGGATGCTAAACCAGCTAAAACAGCTGCAACCCAAGCCTGTGCTGTTAATCGTGCACGGCGCTCAAACCGGCGTATATCCGGAAAATGCCGATAAAGGCATTCAGCACCCCGGCTTTGCCGACGTGATTGCCCAACCCAACCTGGCCGCCGTTATCTCCGGTGATTTACATATGGATATGCACCGCGTTGAGCATTCAAAACAACTTGGCAAAGTGCATTACCTGCATATCCCGGCGCTGGAACGCACTAAAATTCCGGATGAAACACAGCACACTGCCATGTTTCGCGTATTTAGCCTCAACAACAACGGTGTAATGCAGGTAGACACCTACCAAACCGGCAACGCTACCCCGCTGGCACAGCATAGCTATAGTTTTAACATCAGCCGCCAGCCATAACTGTCCATACCTGCAGCAGGGCTTGCTTGTAACATAGTTTGCAGCTATGTTACGCAGCTTTATTAAAGCTGCCGTTTGTGTGAGCCCTGCTTATATCCAAGGATGTTATGAAGTTACTCCCTGCCTCTGCTAAAACACTTTCTGTTGTAACTATATTGCTCACCCTGCTACTGAGCGGCGCAGCAAAAGCGGAACTATCAGCGTTGGAGCAGCTGTTTGAACAACAGCAATATGACACTTTCTTGCAACAAGCACAGCTGCAGGCCAGCGAAAACAATGCTGAAGCATTATTCTTACTGGGTAAAGCTTACGATCTCGGCCGCGGCGTTACAGCAAACCCCGGCACTGCCAGTCAATACTATCAGCAGGCCAGAGCTTTAGGCTCTGCCCGCGCCAGCCACAACCTTGGCAATATGGCACTACATAACGGCAGAAAAGCGGAAGCAATCAGCTTGCTTGAAGAAGCCCTGGCTGGTGGCCTTAAACTACCCACTTTATACAACCTGGGGCTGGCGCACAGCCCGGCAGACCCTACGTCCATATTTAATCTGGCGCCCACCATAGAGGCCGCGCAGCTGGCTGGCAGTTACTTTGGCCAGGCCTATGAATTGGAAACAGATAGTTTATTTCTGGATAAAGCATCACGCGAATACTTACGTGCCTATTTAATAGCTTTACAAACTTACGGCAGCGAAAGAGAACAGTTCGACATGGCGCAGTTACGCCAGCAAGCTGTGCAATGGCTGGAACGCGGTATGGCGGCGGATCAGGGCACAGCCTGGACAAACTACGGCGCCCTGCTGCTGAACGAAAAAGACTATAACGGCGCTAAAGCAGCCTTTTTACAAGGTGCACAGCGCAATATTGCGGTAGCAAACTACCATCTGGCCACTATGGCAGACAAAGGCCTGGGCGGGCAAGTCGATAAAAAGCAAGCGCTGGCATATTATGAAGAAGCGGCTTTAGCCGGGATGGAACAAGCCAAAGTTCCGGCTTACCGGTTGCTTAAAGATCAGCTTAAGTACGAAGACGACATATTAGTGCTGGAGCAGGGTATTGCCCGTTTTGAAGCGCTAAAACAGCAGGAAAAATATCCCCCTGTTTCATTGGATGTCGCCATTCGCCGGCTGGCATGGGGCAAGTTTTTGGCACAACAACGGCAGCAGAAAATAGCCCTGCCCGCCTCAAGTGAAGCACAATTAGCCCTGGAGGCCTGTGGTTTAGATCTTGGCCAACAACATGGTGCGAAATACAACCTGGGTATAAACTCGCGCTGGCGTTTGGCTGCCTACCTGACGCTGGCAGACAGAACCCCTTTACCGTTCGAAGGCAGAGTTGACGCGCAAGGCTGCGCCCGTTTTACCATCGCAATCACAGAGCAGTTGCAGAGCTTGTTACAACAAGGCGCGGTATTTGGTTTGCGCTTTCCTAACTATACCTTACCGCTGGCACTAAGCCGGCAAGGCAATATGCTGCAGCTATCGCTGTTGCCTGTAGGCACGCCATTACCGGCGAATTAAAACCTGCAGGAGCGATGATGAGCGAACATGAAATTATTATTCTGCTGCGGGACCCGCAGCTGCTGCCAAACGCGGATATCATCGCCGCCACTAAACAGTTTATCGCCGGGCTGTTTCCGGCGGCGGAATATATAGATGTTACTTGTACAGATGAGGCGCATTATTACGACTGCGGCGGTAACTTTGAGCATATTCATTGCCCGGCCTGCCAAACAGAGCTTAGCGTGGCGCAATGGCAATCAATGATGGAAGCAGACTACAATGCTGAGCATAACAGCTTCGCCATGCAACAGCTGGCCTTGCCGTGCTGTGGCAAGTTCTGCAATTTAAATCAGCTGCAGTACTCTTTTGAGCAGGGCTTTGGCCGTTTTGCCATCATTATGAACAACAGTGTTGGTATTGTTGATGCGGCCATGCAGGCAGCAATAGAGGGATTTTTAGGCAATCAGCCGGTAAAAATTATCTACCGGCATTAGTGGATTCCACCTGATAAGCGGGCTTTAATCCTGTTTAGCTTCTGTCCTGCTTTTCCAGAAAGTCTTTAAACTCAATGGTGTAGAGCTTGATCAACACATGGGTCAGCGCAAATATAATAGGGCCGTAGATCAAGCCAATAACGCCAAATAACTGCAAACCACCAATAAGTGACAGGAAAAGCACCAGGGTGCTCATATTGGACGTACCCTGCATCAGAATGGGCCGTAAAAAGTTGTCAATGGAACCAACCAGTATCGCGCCCCACAAGGTTAAAAATAATGCCCAAGGCCAGTCACCCGTGAGTAATAAATATAAACTGGCAGGAACCCAGATTAACGCGGCGCCGACCAACGGAATTAATGACGCAAACACCATCATTGTGCCCCAGAACAACCCCGGCATACCGACAATTGCCATACCAATGCCACCCGCAGCCCCCTGAGCTAACGCGGTCAAAAAAGTGCCCAGTACTGCGGAGCGCGCAACTGTGTTGGCTTCAGTTAGCAATTTTTCTTCCTGCGAGCGGGCCAGTGGTAATATCCAGAACACGCTTTCAATAATTTTTTTATGGTCGCGCAGCAAAAAGAAAAGCACAAATAACATCAGGAAAAAACTGATAACTATTCCGGTTACGTCCCCAACAACTTTAGTGCTTATATCAAGCAGTTCTTTACTAAAGCCTGAGGCAAACCCGGTCAATCTATCAATAATGTCTCTGGTACTGAAATCACCAACCGGTAGGAAGTCGTTTAGTCTTTCGATGCCATTTTTAATAAACGGCTGCTGCAACAGTGTTTCAGCCCCGCCCTCTTCAACCCATTGGTAACTTTGTTTAGCAAACGTAATACTTTGCTGGACTATTGCCATTAACACTACAGTAGCCGGCACCAGGATCACCACCACCAGCAAGGAACAGGTTATGCTCGATGCCAGGTTAGGTTTATCAGGAAATTTACGCACAATTTTCTGATGCACCGGAAAACACAGTAACGACAGTACGAATGCCAATACTACCGGGCCAATAAAGGGTGCTATCAGCAGATAACTGGCATAAAACGCCAGTAATAAGAAGATAATCAACACCCAATGACCAGGCTCGATTTTAACTTGGTTACTCACAGGTAAAACTCCCTTTTCTGCTTACTGCACGGCTATTTTATGTTACGGCGCAACCTGCTGCATAATCAGGCCGCAAATATAAGCACCATAAGTACCAAGGCCATACCCAAGCACTGCCAGTAATACACCAACAGGGGCTAAGGATGGATGAAACGCTGCCGCGACCACCGGTGCTGAAGCTGCACCACCGACATTAGCCTGGCTACCCACCGCCATATAAAACATCGGCGCTTTTATCAACCGGGCAACAACCAACAACAATACCGCGTGCACCAACATCCAGATTATACCGACTAAAAACATCAGCTTATTACTGAGAATAGCCGTAACATCCATATGCATACCTATGGTGGCCACCAATATGTACAAAAACGCCGAGCCCACCTTAGATGCGCCTACTGCCTCAAGTTTACGTACCCTGGTAGTAGACAAATAAAGCCCCACGGTAGTGGCAATAACCACCAACCAAAAGAAGCTGCTGGTTAAACTGTAATATTTAAGCTGTGGCGCTACCTGCTCAATCCACGGCGCAATAATATCTGCCAGCGCGTGTGATAAACCGGTGACGCCAAAGGCTACCGCGATAATAAACATCAGGTCGTTCAGCTTGGGAATACGGGCATTCTCTGCTTCGTACTGCTCAATTTTACGCCGCAGGTTTACTATGCCGCTGGTATCAGCGCCGTTTTTACGGTCGAAGAACTCTGCGCGGCTGGCAATAAACAGTAATACTGCCATCCAGACATTGGCTACCAGTACGTCAACCGTAATCATGACAGAAAAAATATTGCCATCAACACCAAACACTTCCTTCATCGCCGCCTGATTCGCGCCCCCGCCAATCCAACTGCCGGCAATGGTTGTCATACCGCGCCAGACATCACCACCCAGTTCCTGTGGAAAAAAGTAGCCAACACTCATCAGTGCAATGGGCCCGCCAATAATAATACCCAGAGTACCGGTTAAAAACATAATCAGCGCTTTGGGGCCAAGGCCAAGTATCGCTTTAAAATCTACGCTAAGAGTTAACAACACTAAGCTGGCCGGTAATAAATACCGCGACGCCATCTTATACAGTGATGAGCCTTCACCGTCGATAATACCGAAGCTGTTAAACAGCGACGGAATGAAGTAACACAGCAACAGCGCCGGGACAAACTTGTAGAAGGCTTTACAGTAGCGGTTGTCGCTATGGCTGGTATAAAACACCGCGCCTAAAATAACCGCCATTAAGCCCAACACCACCGCATCGTTGGTGATAAGCACACTGGATTCTTGCATACGGGACCCTGAAAAATGAGTGACTGGTTGTCGTTTTACTGACAACACTTTTTTGCGCCAACATAGCACAGCCCCCGGGGTTAACAAAGCGTCGACCGTTGTTTTACTACTTAGCTGCGATAATCTGCTGCGTTCTGTTTATCTGTCCCACACTCACTGACCTGGCTTGTTATATTGCGGCTTTGGCAGTCAATGCCGGCGTATCAAAGGCGACACCATCCCAGCCATTGCGGATAAAATTGCGGATATTCTGATGATCAGTACCTTTGGGGGTATCAAGCACAGCACGGTAATAATCGCCGAATAAATGTAAAGTTTGTGGCGCTGACAATTGATGCAGCAGGCCAAAGGCCAGGATTTTACAGGAACCGTTATTTTCACCGGCGCTGTTGTATAAATCACCGTTTTTAAAGGCTACCGGCGTAAACAGATACAAACTGTCAATTAAGTTGATGCTTTGTTCAAAGCTGATGGTATCCGGCTCAGTACTTAACTGAATAAAAAAACGTTCTAACATATGAACTCCTGTTCTGCGACTGCCTCGCTGGCAAAGTGTTATAGCCCAGATACTAAGCGTTGATACCGCGCTTAGCAAGATGCAGCCTGCCAGCGGCAGATAAATTTATTATTCAGTACCGGATCCGGCCGGCTTTTGCCCGCGCTGTTGATATACTGCCGTCATATCCTGTTGTCAGCGGAACCACTATGCTTAACAACTCTATTTGCCAACAAGCCCGGCTGGCACGGGATGCCCGCTTTGACGGCTTGTTTTTTACCGCCGTCAAAAGCACCGGCATTTATTGCCGGTCGGTTTGCCCGGCCAGAGCCCCGGCAGAGCATCAGGTAAGTTACTATTTCAGCGCGGCGGCGGCCGTTGCCGCCGGTTACCGCCCCTGCCTGCGCTGCCGGCCGGACAGTGCACCGGGCTCTGCGGCCTGGCAAGGCAGCCAAACCACCTTACAGCGGGCATTACGGCTGATTGATGAAGGCGGATTACAACAGCAGAGTCAGGCCGCTCTGGCGACACGGCTGGGTATCAGTGAGCGCTATTTGCGTAAATTATTTCAGCAACAACTGGGCTTAGCGCCCAAGCAATATGCGTTAACCCAACAGGTATTGTTTGCAAAAAAATTGCTGCACGAAACCGCCCTGCCGGTCAGTGATATTGCGTTTCAGGCCGGTTTTAACAGCGTACGCCGCTTTAACGATGCCTTTAAACAGCAACTGCAGTTAAGTCCTACGGCTATTCGCCGGCACAACAAGGCAGCAAACGACTGCATTGAATTGGAGCTGAGCTACCGCCCGCCGCTGGCATGGCAGCGCATGCTGCAATTTTGGCAGGCGCGTACCCTGGATGGCATAGACTGGGCAGACGCACCGCAGTACGGTCGCACCTTTAATTACCACGGCCAGCCCGGTTGGTTTGACGTGGCCCCCTGGCGTGATAGCAGTTTAAAATTGCGCCTGCATTGGCAAGGCAAACAAGGCTTGTTTAATCTGGTACAACATATTCGCCGCCTGTTGGATTTAGATGCCAATATGCTGCAAATTGAACAACAGCTGTCAGACAGCCCGTTGTTTGCCGGCGGTATTATCAGCGGCCTGCGCATTCCCGGGCTATGGGACAGCTGGGAAGCCGGAGTACGGGCGGTACTGGGCCAGCAAGTCAGTGTCGCCGGGGCCAGAACCCAGTTAAACCGCTTAGTGCAGGCGCTGGGCGAACCACTGGGTACAGATAAAAAACTGTTTCCCACGCCGCAAGCGGTACTGGCAAGCGACTTACAGATGATTAAAGTGCCAAATGCCAGACGCGATACGTTAAAAGCGCTGGCAGAGTTGGTTATTGCGCAGCCGGAAGCTGAGCCGCAGCAATGGTTGGCGTTAAAAGGCATCGGCCCCTGGACCGTTAACTATGCCAGATTGCGCGGTTTATCTGACAGCGATATTTGGCTTGGCGGCGATCTGGGCGTACAAAAAGCGCTGGCCAAAACCGGTCGTGACACCGATAACAGCAGCCTGGCGCCCTGGCGCAGCTACGCCACTTTTCAGTTATGGTTTAGTTTAGGAGACTGACTATGTATATGCAGTTTATCAACAGCCCGCTGGGGCCGGTAAAAATAACCGCTTCAGACAGCGGCATTACCGCCATCAGTTTTGTCAGCACAGCACAGCCATCGCAGCCCTCGGCGCTGACCGACAGCGCCGCCGCCCAGCTTAGCGCTTATTTTGCCGGCCGCCTGAGCCGCTTTGATCTGCCGCTGGCAGCGCAAGGCACCGCCTTTCAGCAGCAAGTATGGCGCACGCTGTGCACTGTGCCCTTTGGTACAACCTGCAGTTATGCCGACATTGCCCGCAGCATCAGTAATGTGAAGGCCGTGCGCGCCGTCGGTGCAGCCAATGGCCGTAACCCTATTGCGATAGTGGTGCCCTGCCACCGCGTTATCGGCGCTAACGGTACCCTAACCGGCTATGCCGGCGGTTTGGATAAAAAAGCCTGGTTGCTGAAACACGAACAGCGCCCTTAGGCGCTGTTCTTTTTACCACTAAGTCTGCTTAGAACTGGTACGACACACCAAAGCGGAACTCGTTTTTAGTGTCGCCACTGTTCAGGGCAATATTGCTACGGATAGCCCAGTCCGGGCTCAGATAAAACGCAATACCACCGGCTAAGCTGCCGTGATCATCACCAATAGAGTGGTAAGTTGCTTCAGAGTACAGCTCTACCTGCGGCGTTAACGGATGGCGTAAACCCACACCACCGTAACCACCGGTATCATCGGCATCGCCTGAGGCATGCTCAATACCGGCCAGGATATAAGTTTGCGTAATGGGTGAAAAATCCAACTTAAAACCAGTAAGATAGTTTACCCCGGCCTGAACAAAGTTCACATCAAAAGGGCCGCTGGATAGGCGGGAGAAAGTACCATCTATAACCCAACTGCGATCTAAACGATAAGAACCTTCAACATAAGGGCCATCGCCACCGGCATCGGTATAGCCGGCACCGACATAGTCCCAGTTAATATTAGCCTGTGCACCACTTGCAAATGCTGCCGCGATAACTGCGGCTAAAACCAGTGATTTTTTCATTATTATGACTCCGTTGTTGCTCTGGGGTAGTTGTTACTTCAACTGACTATGCTTAAACACAGCCAGCTTAACCTGTGCGTCTTAACGCCGCCTGAACTGGCAAGAGCAGAAAATGTTCTATTTTTTAGAACAATTTCACGCGAATAATGCCATTTTCTTTTCATTTGAAACGCAGTTTAATAGCTAAAACCTGAACAGGAGCAGCTGATGAGCGCACGCACTTTGCAACGATTAATCCCCGCCGTACAAACATCGGATGGCGCCGGGGTCACCATAAAACGCAGCTTGGGCCAAACGCCGCAAACACGGCTGGACCCGTTTTTAATGTTGGATTTTTTTGGTTCAGACCAGCCGGGCGACTACATCAAAGGCTTTCCGCCGCACCCGCATCGCGGCTTTGAAACCGTGACCTATATGCTGGACGGCCATATGCTGCATCAAGACCATCTGGGCAACCAGGGCCATTTGAAAAGCGGCGGCGTGCAATGGATGACCGCCGGGCGCGGTATTATTCATTCCGAAATGCCGCAGCAGGACCAGGGCCTGATGCAGGGGTTTCAACTGTGGCTGAATTTACCGGCGGCAGAAAAAATGCAGCCGGCAGCTTATGTTGATATCCGCCCCGAGCTGATCCCGCAAGTTACTTTGTCAGAGGGTAACAGTGCCAAAGTTATCGCCGGCCTGTTGCAAACCGACAGCATACAGCAAGGCGGCCCGATCCGCGGCCTTACTACAGATCCGCAATATTATGATCTGCAGCTGCGCGCCGGCAGCCGGGTTACGCTGGAATTACCGGTAACGCACAACGCTTTTGTTTACCCTTACAGCGCAGATATTTATGTGCAGGATGACAAAGAGCAACGCAAAGTGCCGCAGCACCATGCCGGCGTGCTGACTCACGGCAACAGCGTAACCCTGGTTGCTACTGAGGATACTAAAGTACTGCTGTTAGCCGCCGCAGCCATTGGTGAACCGGTAGTGCAATACGGCCCCTTTGTGATGAATAGCACAGCGGAGATCGAACAAGCCATCAGTGATTATCAGCAAGGTAAGCTTACCGCAAACACGGCCGCCGGCAGTATTGAACTGGCGCCTTAAGGTTAACGCAATGAAAAGCGGGATTTTGTCAGCATAGCGTTTTATACTAATGCCTTTGTAATGACAGAGACTGCAGCATGCAATTAATCGGTATTATCGGCGCCATGGAGCCGGAAGTGGCGCTGCTGCGCCAACAAATCACAGAGATTAACAGCACCGAACTGGGTGGCTATGTGTTTTACAACGGCAAACTGGCCGGCCAGGCCGTGGTGCTGGTGCAATCCGGCATTGGTAAAGTGGCCTCGGCGCTGGCAACAGCTTTGCTTATCCAGCAGTTTAAACCCGATGCGGTAATTAACACCGGTTCAGCCGGTGGTTTTGACCCGCAGCTGAATGTCGGCGATGTAGTGATCAGTACTGAAGTGCGCCATCACGATGTCGACGTGACGGCCTTTGGTTATGAAATGGGCCAGGTACCGCAAATGCCGGCCGCCTTTAGTGCACACCCGGCGCTGGTCAATGCTGCAGAGCAAAGCATACAGGCGCTGGGTTTCTGCCAGACCAAAAAAGGCTTAATCGCCACCGGCGACAGCTTTATTTGTGACCCGGCACGCATCGCTGTTATCCGCCAACAATTTCCAACTATGCTGGCTGTGGAAATGGAAGGCGCCGCCATCGCCCAGGTCTGCCATATGCTGAAAACCCCCTTTGTCGTGATCCGCAGCCTGAGTGACATTGCCGGTAAAGAATCGCCGCAATCTTTTGAGGCTTACCTGGAGGTGGCTTCCAAACACAGCTCAGCCATGGTCACAGAGCTGTTAACTCGTCTGCACGGCGTAACGCTGTAACGTGGCGTGGCCGGACGGGCTGGCTGTCTATCCACTGTTGCTGCTGGTTACCCTGCTGGCAGCACGGCTGTTGCCGTTACCGGCGGCTTACCACCCGTTAACCGCATTTCGCTACTTTGCCCGCAGCCTGGGTAATAAAGTTAACCCTGATCCAGGCCGCGCCAAAGGCCAGCAATATATTTCCGGTAGCCTGGCGTTGCTGGTCGGCTGGCTACCGGCTATGGCATTGTTGTACAGCCTGTATCAATTTTCAGAATTGCCATTAGTGCTGGATGCCTTATTGCTGTTTTGCAGCCTCGACTGGCAAAGCCGGCGTAATCAGGCACTGCAGGTATACCACAGCTTGCAACGTAATCAATTAAGCCTGGCAAGAGAGCAGGCGCAACCGCTGCTGCTGCGTAACTGCAGCAAGCTAACGGCAATGGGGCTGAGCAAAGCCGTAATTGAAAACCTGCTGCTGCAAAGCGCTAAGCAGCTGATTGGCGTGGGCTGTTTTTTCCTGCTCGGCGGTGGTCTGGCCGCTATCGGTTACCGCTTGCTGCAGCAATTACAACAGCAATGGAACCCCAAGCAGGACGGTTATCAACTGTTTGGCCGGCCCACTGCGGTTATCGCCATGCTATTGAGCAGCCTCCCTATGCTGTTGAGTACCAGCTTTATTGCGCTGCAACATGGTGTATTGCGCTTTTACCGTCGCAGCAAAACCACACGCCACCGTTTCAGCCGGCCGGCATTTTATCTGTTATGTGCCGGTTCTGCCGCACTGCGTTGTGATTTGGGTGGGCCGGTCTATTATAGTGAGACCAAATACCGCCGCAGTCGTATCGCCGGGCAACGCCCGCCCGGCGCAGCCGATATTAAGGCTTGTCTGCGGTTGTTGGGCTTTTTGCACCTGTATCTGATGCTGCTGACCGGCAGCTTCAGCTTGCTGCAATTTGCATGGTGGCTGGCAAACTGAATATGGCTTTATCAGCGCAGACAGAACGCTGGACAAGGCCGGTGTTCTCGTTATATGTTTTGCCATCACGCAAGGTGTAGCACCTATAATATTGATAAAGCTACCGAACGGGAGTTCCAGTGAATTTTTTGCCGCATTTTATGCGCTACGCAGCTTTATTTTTGCTGTTTACAGCATTTTGCCTGCCTGCGGCTCCATTACTACGGCCGCTAACCCCCGATCAGGGTTTGTCGCAGGGGTCAGTCCAGGACATGTTATTGGATGACGATGGATTCCTCTGGCTGGCAACAGAGGGTGGCCTGAACCGGTATGATGGACATCGGGTGCTGCATCTTAGCACTGCCGATTATGGCTTACGCGAAGTGACATTCACCCGGTTATTACAAGACAGCGGAAACAAGATATACGCAACCACTGCCGGTGGCGATCTTTACCGTTATGACAGTCAGTCAGGTTTGCTGGTATTGTTCACGCAATTGCGCCAGCAGTTTGAAACGCTGCACTCAAGCTCTATTGTCGGCTTACAACAGTATGATGAACATAGTCTGGTGTTGGCTACAGAGTATGCCCTGTTTTCCGTATCCCGGCGGGACGGCACAGCGACGCAACTACTTGACCTGATAGACTTGGCTGAACCTGATGGCTGGTTCCGCGATATCTATGTCCATCAGCAGTATGTTCTTATCGCCAGCTATAACCGGGTACTCGTGTACAACATGCAAAGCGGGCAACATCACTCGCTATATCATACAGATTTGCAAAGTGCGACTGAGGATCAGCAACACACTAAAGTCCTCAGTATTAAGCACAATAAATTATGGATAGGCACAGTTGAGGGGCTTTACAGTATTGAGCTGGATGCGCTTATGGCCTATTTGGAGCACGACCAACCGTATCAGGTGAAAACAGAATTGCCGCAGCTGAATATCTGGAAGATATTGTGGCAGGGAGCACAAGCGGTTATTCCCACGGAAAGCGGCTTATATCGTTTTACACCAGATACCGCAGAGCTTACTTCTCTGGTCAAACTCACCGACAGCAAGCTTGAGTTAACAGACAATACTATTGTTGACACTATTGCCGACAATGACGGAGGCTTTTGGCTGGCTACCCGTAATGATGGCGCTTATTACTGGCATCCGCGCAGTGAAGCATTCAGTCAGATTAGTAGTACTCGCCATGCTTCATCAACACTTAGCAATGATAAAATTTATAATGTAGTTTATGAGGATGGCACGTTGTGGGTAGGGACTCTCAATGGCCTGAATAAGCTTAACCCGGACAGTCGGAATATTACCTCGTACTTTGTGTCGGACGATCCGAAAGCGGTAACTCACGCTGGCACCATTTATCACATAATGCCTGCCGGCAAAGGACAATACTGGTTGCATACCGGCTTGGGTCTGCGTTTATTCGACAGTAACAGCGACCAGTTAATGCCGTTACCGGGAGTTAGTGCAGAAAACTATCCTCTGTTCGATCACTTGAGCCACTCCTACTTCGCCTATCGACACTACCTGTATTTTTTCCGCCGTGATAAAGCGCTCAGGTATAACACACAATCCGGTGAGGTCATCGACGTAACCGATAAACTGCAGCAGATAGGCTATGACAATAATGTCGTTTTTGTCGCCGCGCTACCAGAGACGCGCGGCAGTATACTCCTGACGAAACCCGATGAACTCTGGCTATGGCAACCGGAAACCGGACAAAGCCAACTGTTGTATCGCCATCACAACTTCCTGCCACAATCTAATCGATATGCTGATACAGCTTTGATTGATGAGCAAAATCGCTTGTGGGTTGGCATGTCTGGCATTGGCTTACTCGGGTTTGATTTAACTGACCTGAAGTTGGTCGTGCAGTTTCCGGTTGGCGAAACGTTATTGTCAGACGCTATCTACTGCCTGCAACAGGATAATTTTGGTGATATCTGGTTCTCATCACATAACGGCTTAGCGCGGTTAAAACCAGACACCTTACAAATTGAGTTCTTTACCCGGGATGACGGGCTGGACACCCATGAGTACAATGCCGGGGCAGGTAGCCGCCTGGACAACGGTACTCTGGTATTTGGCTCGATGCGGGGATTGACACTGGTAGCACCCGAACTATTGCAACAACCTCCGCACCAGCCTGATGTTACTATAACCGGTATAAGCGTATTAAATGGCGACCTGACGCCGCTTAACGCCAATTTGAACAACAGTAATTTTACGTTATCACATAATGACTTAGGTTTAACGCTACAGTTTAGTGCGATGAATTTTAACAGTAACCACAAAATGCAGTATCGTTACTGGCTAACCGGAAGCAGCAATATTAACTATCCGTTGCAAACCGGTAATTCTGTTGTTTTCCCTCAACTTAAACGTGGTGAGTATCAGTTTAATGTAGTGTCAGTATCACCTCAGAGCGGCATTGAAAGCATGCCGGCAAGTTTGACCTTAATTATAAAACCTGCGCCCTGGTTATCAAATTGGGCGATTTTGCTTTACTTCAGTCTGGCTTTGTTGCTGCTGCATCGCTTCTACCGCTTCCGGCGCCATCAAGTCCACGAGGTGCGCGCGGCGCATTATAAAGTACAGCAAAGCGAACAGAGGTTAATGCAAGCACTTACCTCTGTTAACAGTGGTGCCTGGGAGTGGAATGCCCATAATAATCAACTGTTTGCCGCCAGAATTTATACCATGCTGGGTTACAGCGAGCAGATGAACCCGCTAACGATGCAGCAGCATATGACATTGATTCACCCCGATGACAGAGCCGGCTTTGCCAGCCAATGGCAGCGCTTTTTGCAAGAACCGGATGCCGGCTTTGATTGCACCTACCGTATGCAGCACCAGGCCGGGCAATGGCTGTGGTTTCGCGATCTGGGTAAAGCCACTGCGTCAGACAACGGTAATAACGTTACCAAAGTTATCGGCACCTTCAGCAACATCACAGAAACCCGCGCTAATATGGAAAAAGCGCGGCTGTTTGGCGAAGCCTTTCAGCAAACCCGTGACTGGGTGGTTATTCTGGATAACCGCCAACGCGTGGTGGCAGCTAATCAATCCTTTGCTGCCGCTTTTGGCAATATGGAGCAGTACCTCGATCAGCCGCGTACTCACCACCTGGGCATCAGCCTGGTACGGCGGCGCTTCTACACTAAGTTACTGCGCGAACTAAAACCCGGCCAACACTGGCAGGGCGAAGAGCTGGTGATTACCCCGGATGGCCGCGAGCGCCCTACGCTAATCAATATCAGCGCCATAGGTGAGCAGCAACAACACACCTTTTATGTGCTGGTGTTTACCGACATTACCGCGCAAAAACTGGCTGAAGATGAGCTGCGCTACCTGGCCAACTATGATGCGTTAACCGGCCTACCCAACCGAGCCTTGCTAATGGACCGTATTTACCATGGTATTGATCAGGCCAAACGGGATAAGCGCTCTTTGGCACTGTGTTTTATCGACCTGGACAAGTTTAAGCAAATTAACGACTCGCTGGGCCATGACATCGGCGACTTACTACTCAAAGAAGTGGCACGGCGCTTAACCCTGACGCTACGTGACAGCGACACTGTCGCCAGGCTGGGCGGCGATGAGTTTGTGGTGCTGCTTGAAGGCTACAAAGCCGAAGATAATATCAGCCATGTCGCGCGCAAAATGTTGGCGATTGTTGGCGAGCCGATGCAATTTGGTACCCATACCGTTGGCGTTTCGCCCAGTATCGGCATAGCGGTATATCCGGAAGATGCGCTGAATGCCGCTGAACTGCTGAAACATGCCGACGTGGCCATGTATCACGCCAAAGAAGCCGGACGCAATAATTACCAGTTTTTTACTGCCGAGATGAACGAGAAAGCCCATATGCGGCTGGCGCGGGAAACCAGGCTGCGCCAGGCGCTGAAAAACGACGAGTTTGTTAACTTCTATCAGCCTATCGTCAACAGCCAAACCCGTCAGGTGGTGGGCGCTGAAGTGCTGCTGCGCTGGCACAGCTCCACTGGCATCATATCGCCGGTTGAATTTATTCCGCTGGCCGAAGAGCTGCGGTTAATTATTAATATGACGCATCAGCTGTTGGAGCGGGCTCTTAGCGACTTAAAACAATGGCATAACGACGGCCACCAAATTTACCTGTCGATAAATTTATCCACCCAGCATCTGGAGCAGCCGGCACTGGCCGGCCACATCCGCTTTTTACTGAGTAAATACCAGTTGCCGGCCAGCTGTCTGCGCTTTGAAGTCACCGAAAGTGCGCTGATGCGCGATCACCAAAGCGCGATAGAAACCATGCAGGCGCTGAGCAACCTTGGCGTGCAGCTGGCATTGGATGACTTTGGCACCGGTTACTCATCATTGAAATACTTAAAAGAGCTGCCGATAGACGGCATTAAAATTGACCGCAGCTTTGTGCAGGATATCGGCATCGACAGCAGTGACGAAACCATTATTGATGCCATGCTGAGTATGGCTAACAGCCTTGGCATGTACTGCGTGGCCGAAGGCGTGGAAACCGAGCAGCAGCTGGCATTCTTTTCGCGCCGGCAATGCTACCTGATCCAGGGCTATTTGTTCGCCAAACCGATGCCGGCCAACGAACTGCTGCAGTTTTTACACCGCGAAAACCTCAGCGCCTGACGCCGGCACGCCGGGCGGTTGCCCGGCTGCGATAATTGCCAGGCTCACAGGGCACAGCCACCGCCCGCTCTGCTATACTGGCCGCCTTATCCTGTTACCCGCGGAATACCATGCTGTCGCCGTTAGTCAAAGGGGCTTTGCTGTTATTGCTGGCCGAAGCCTGCTTCGCCGGTATTGGTGCTATTGTTAAATTTACCAGCGGCACTGCCTCTGAAGTGCAGGTGGTATTCTTCCGCAACTTTTTTGCCCTGCTGTTGATGCTGCCGTTTTTGTATAAGCACGGCTTTAGCCTGTTAAAAACCCAACGCTGGTACCTGCACCTTAGCCGCGCCTTAACCGGGCTTATTTCAATGTACTGCTTTTTCTATGTGCTGGCGCGTTTGCCCCTGGCGCAGGGCATGTTGGTATTGTTGCTCTCGCCCTTTATTGTGCCGATTATTGCCAGATTCTGGTTAAAAGAGCGCCCCAGCCGCCTGACACTGTTTGCCATAGCACTGGGTTTTGTTGGCGTAATGCTGGCACTGCCCGGCACCGCCGGTACTGTTGACGCCATTATGCTGGTGGCACTGGTATCGGCGGTGTTAGTGGCGGTAACCAAAACCACCATTCGCTATATGTCCGATACCGAGCCGGCGGTACGTATCGTATTCTATTTTTCGCTGCTCACCGCCATTTTGTCTGCCATACCGCTGCCGTTTTACTGGCAGCCACTGAATAACGAAGTATGGCTGGCTTTTATTGGTATGGGTGTACTGGCAGCGATTGGCCAACTGGCGATGACCCGCGCCTACGCCGTGGCGCCAGCCAGTGATATTGGCATGTGGACTTACAGCAGCGTAATTTTTGCCGGCTTGTTTGGTTATTTATTCTGGCAGGAGCCGGTCACTATGGCGTGGTTTGCCGGTGTGCTGGTTATTTTTTACGCCGGGTATATCACCACCCGGCAAAGGCTGTTATAGCCGTTTTCCGGCAGTGCTGGCAACGCGGGCCCGAACAGGCTAAAATACGCTCCCTTTTTTCCAAGTGACAATACAGGTAACAACGCGCAATGGGCAAAAAACTGCACATTAAAACCTGGGGCTGCCAGATGAACGAATACGATTCATCCAAAATGGCCGACCTGCTGGATGCTACTCACGGCTACACGCTGACCGAAGAGGCAGAAGAGGCAGATGTTATTCTGCTGAATACCTGTTCTATCCGCGAAAAAGCACAGGAGAAAGTATTCCATCAGCTGGGGCGTTGGCGTCCGCTTAAGGAAAAGAACCCTGATTTAGTCATCGGTGTCGGTGGCTGTGTTGCCTCACAGGAAGGCGCCGCCATTCGTGAACGCGCGCCCTATGTTGATATCGTGTTTGGCCCGCAAACCCTGCACCGCCTGCCGGAGATGATCAACGCCGTGCGCGGCAATAAATCACCGGTGGTGGATGTCTCGTTCCCGGAAATTGAAAAATTCGACCGCTTGCCGGAGCCCAAAGCCGATGGTCCAACCGCTTTTGTGTCGGTAATGGAAGGCTGCTCTAAATATTGTACTTTCTGCGTGGTGCCTTATACCCGCGGTGAAGAAGTCAGCCGGCCGCTGGATGATGTGTTATTTGAAATTGCCCAGTTAGCCGAGCAAGGCGTACGCGAAGTCAACCTGCTGGGGCAGAATGTTAACGGCTACCGCGGCGAGAAGTTTGACGGCACCATCTGCCATTTCTCCGAGTTGCTGCGATTAGTAGCGGCGATTGACGGCATAGATCGCATTCGTTACACCACGTCGCACCCGGTCGAATTTACCGACGATATTATCGAAGTGTACCGCGACGTACCGGAATTGGTTGATCACCTGCACCTGCCGGTACAAAGCGGCTCCGACCGTATTCTGAACCTGATGAAACGCGGCCACACGGCGCTGGAATATAAATCGCAAATTCGTAAGCTGAAGAAAATCCGGCCGAATTTAAGTATGTCGTCTGATTTTATTATCGGCTTCCCGGGCGAAGACGACGCCGATTTCCAGGCCACTATGGATCTGATCCAAGCCATCGATTTTGATATGAGCTTCAGTTTTATTTACAGCGCGCGGCCTGGCACACCAGCGGCAGATTTGCCGGATGATGTCAGCGAAGAGGCGAAAAAACAGCGTTTATATATTCTGCAAGACCGCATTAACCAGCAGGCACTGAAAATTGCCCGTGGTATGCTGGGTACCGAGCAGCGTATTTTGGTCGAAGGCCCGTCGAAGAAAAGCATTATGGAGCTGACCGGCCGTACCGAAAATAACCGCGTGGTAAATTTTGAAGGCTCACCGGATATGATTGGCGGTTTTGTCGATGTGAGAATTACTGACGTATTCAGTAATTCTCTGCGCGGCGAGCTTATTCGTACCGAGCGCGACATGGGCCTGCGCCGTGAAATATCGCCGCAGCAAATTCTGGCGCGGCAAAAAGCCGACGCCACACCTGATGTACTGGGCGTAACCACCTTTACACCCTGACTAATCCGGGGGCATAACAGCCCCCTTTTACACTGAGGCAGGCATTTGAGCACATCTTTACATACTGCAGACTTAACCCTGGAAGGGGCGGACAACCGGCGGTTAACGCTGTTATGTGGCCCGTTCGACGATAATTTAAAGCATGTAGAGCGCCGGTTGTTGGTTGAGATCAGCCATCGCGACAACCAGTTAAAAATTGCCGGTCCGGCTGATAACGTCGCGGCAGCGCTTGATGTACTGCAACAATTGTATGATGCCACCGCCACCCCGGCCGCAGAGCTGACGCCGGAGCAGGTGCATTTGCTGATCAGTGAAAACTACGACATTCAATACCAACAGCACGACAACGAGCCGCATGATTTCAGCCTGAAAACTAAAAAAGGCCTGATTAAACCGCGTAACCCGAATCAGGCCGCTTATGTCGGCAATGTGCTGAGCCACGATGTTTGTTTTGGTATAGGCCCGGCCGGTACCGGTAAAACCTATTTAGCCGTAGCCTGTGCCGTTGACGCGCTGGAACGTAATCTGGTGCGGCGCATCGTACTAACCCGCCCCGCAGTAGAGGCCGGTGAAAAGCTGGGCTTTCTGCCGGGTGACCTGGCGCAAAAAGTCGACCCTTACCTGCGGCCCTTATACGACGCCTTATTTGAAATGCTCGGCTTTGAAAAGGTGGAAAAATACCTGGAGCGCGGCATTATTGAAATTGCCCCGCTGGCTTATATGCGCGGCCGCACGCTGAACGATGCTTTTATTATTCTCGATGAAAGCCAAAACACCACGGTGGAACAGATGAAAATGTTCTTAACGCGGATTGGCTTTAGCTCCAAAGCGGTGATCACCGGCGACATTACCCAGGTAGATTTACCGCGCGGCCAGTATTCCGGTTTAAAACACGCCATAGATGTACTGAGCGACGTAAAAGAAATCAGCTTTAACCACTTTACCGCCAAAGACGTAGTGCGCCACCCGATAGTGCAGCGTATTGTCATGGCCTATGAAGCCTTTGAGGCAGCCAAACTGGCCGCCGACAACGCGGCTAAAGGGCAATAATGGCGATTATTCTTGATTTACAACTGGCCAGCACAGCTGACAATTTGCCGACAGCTGAACAAGTGCAGCAGTGGCTGGACGCGGCCATACTGCCGTTTCAGGCAGAAGCCGAAGTTACCGTACGTATTGTTGATAACAGTGAGAGCCAACAGCTGAATTTTGACTATCGCGGCAAAGATAAACCCACCAATGTACTGAGTTTTCCGTTTCAGTGTCCGCCGGGCATCGAACTGGCGCTGTTGGGCGATTTAGTGATCTGCGCGCCGGTGGTAATGACAGAGGCCGCAGAACAGGGCAAAAGCTTAAGCGCACACTGGGCACATATGGTCGTACACGGAAGCTTGCATTTACTCGGTTTTGACCATATAAATGACGACGATGCACAGCAAATGGAAGCTGAAGAAGTGACCATATTGCAACAACTTGGCTTTACAAATCCCTATTTGTTGGATAACGAATAGACTCTTTTAATTGTTTGGAGCAACAGTTCACCCATGAGTGACGACAACCCCCACTCTAGTCGCGGTTCTGCCGGTAAATCCTGGTTAGATCGGATCGCCGGAATTTTCAGTGCAGAACCACAGGACATTTCAGAATTACAGGACATCATCAGCGAAGCCGAAGTGCGCAGCCTGATTGATGCCGACACCAAAAGTATGCTGCAGGGCGTGCTGGACGTATCCAGCATGCGGGCCCGCGATATTATGGTGCCCCGCTCGCAAATGGCCACCATTGACATTGACGACTCTGTCGCCGACATGTTGCCCATTTTAATGGAAAACAATCACAGCCGTTATCCGGTAGTGAATGAAGACAAAGACCATATCGAAGGCATTCTGCTGGTAAAAGACTTACTGCAATATGCACTGGACCCGAACGTCAGCGACTGGCATCTGCGCGATTTACTGCGCCCGGCGGTGATCATCCCCGAGAGTAAAAGGGTTGATGCCCTACTGAAAGAGTTTCGCCAGAAACGCTACCATATGGCCATAGTAGTTGATGAGTACGGCGGCGTGTCTGGCTTGGTTACCATTGAAGATATTCTGGAACAAATCGTCGGCGAAATTGAAGATGAGCACGACGATGAAGAAGAAAACGATATCAAGAAAATGGCTTCAAGGGTGTTTCAGGTTAGCGCCTTAACGCCGCTGGATGAATTTAACGAGTCGTTTAATACCCGCTTTGATGAAGAAGATGCCGACACCATCGGTGGCATAGTGCTGCATGCCTTTGGCCATATGCCGGCCAAAGGCGAAAGCATAGAACTGGAAGGCTTAACCTTCAAAGTCAGTAAAGCCAACAGCCGCCGCCTGGTGCAGCTACAGGTTATCCGCGCCAAAGAAACCGCCGATACTGAGGAAAACTAGCCATCTTGCCTGCTGCCGTAAAGCGCCTTGCTAAACTAAGCCTGCCCCACCTGCTGCTGATCGCAGCCGGTGGCGTTACCACTTTAGCCTTTGCGCCTTATACCTTATGGTGGCTACCGCTACTTAGCGTGGCCTTGCTGGTATTGCTATTGCAACGCGCCGGCTCTGCCAAACAAGCCGCCTTACTCGGTTTTAGCTATGGCGTAGGCTGGTTTGGCGTTGGTATCAGCTGGGTGCATGTCAGCATAGCCCAGTTTGGCGGTTTACCGCTGGCCGGCAGTTTGGGCTTAATGGCGCTGCTGGTGGGCTATCTGGCGTTGTTTCCGGCACTGGCCGGCTGGCTTAGCGCTAAACTGCGCAACCCTGCGTTTACCCCGCTGTTATTTGCTGCCTGCTGGACCTTTAGTGAATGGCTACGCAGCGTGCTGTTGACCGGCTTTCCCTGGTTGTCTTTGGGTTACAGCCAAACCAGCCATGGCCTCAGCGACTTTGCACCGCTGATCGGCGAAACCGGTATCAGCTTTTTGCTGGTGTTTGCTGCCGCGGCGCTGGCGCAGCTGTTTAGCCCGCAACGTGCCGCCGCCCGGTACAGTTATCTGCTTATCGCCGGGCTGCTGTTTACGATTGCGCCGCAGCTTAGTGCACTAAAAGGCTGGCACTACAGCGATAACGCTATAGACGTCGTCTTGGTGCAGGGCAATATTAAGCAGGATTTACGCTGGGCACCGGAGCAGGAATGGCCCACCATGCTGAAATATATGGACCTGACGCGGCCGTATTTTCAAACCGATTTAGTTATTTGGCCCGAGGCCGCTATTCCGCAACTGGAACCGCTGGCAGAGGGCTACCTGGAAAACCTGAACCGCGCCGCACTGTATGCCGACACCGCCGTGATCAGCGGCATTTTAGATTACAACTTTAAAACCCAACAAGCGTGGAATAACCTGATCGTGCTGGGTAAACGCCAACCGGACTCAACCGACGGCGACTATTTTTATGGCCACGGCAACCGCTACAGCAAACACCATTTGCTGCCGATTGGAGAATTTGTACCGTTCGAGAGCTGGCTACGCCAATTGGCGCCGATTTTTGATCTACCGATGAGCTCGTTCAGCCGCGGCAGCTATGTGCAGCCTAATCTGGTGGCAAATGGCTATCATTTATTGCCGGCTATCTGCTTTGAAATCGCCTTCCCGGCACAAATAAGCGCCAATATGACCGCCGACACTCAGCTGCTGCTAACGGTAAGTAACGACGCCTGGTTTGGCGACAGCATAGGCCCGCAACAACATTTACAAATAGCGCAGATGCGCGCGCTTGAATTTGGCCGGCCGCTGCTGCGCGCCACCAATAACGGCGTTACCGCTACCGTCGATGCTGCCGGCAACATCAGCGCCAGAGCAGCGCAATTTACCGACGCAGTACTGCAAGACAAGATGCGCTTAACCCACGGCCAAACCCCCTACGCCCGCTTTGGCGATTGGCCGCTGGCGGTGTTATGCACAATGCTGCTGGCCGGCTTGTGGCTCAAACGCCGCTTTAGCCGCAACTAACCCCCAATCACACTTCCAGACATCTGCAGCTCCATACTTATTTAAGGCTGCACGCCTGCTAAAAATCAGCCTGATTACATTTTGTAACAGATATTTAGTTAACTAATTTCACAAAAATCACATAAAACAACGCTTTTGGGAAACTTTTCAGTTGTCGTTGCAATGGCGCTTTTTCTGTGGCAAAACATTTTGCATGCTGAATAAAACAGCAATGCGATAAAGCGTCGACAGAACGCGACCAACTACAAGTAAAATCAGCAACAACGACTGATTAAAGCAACATCCAGAGGAAGTAAATTAATGAAATATAATAAATTATCCACGATTGCTACTGCTACCCTGCTGGCAATGGGTTTCACCGCTGCCGCAACTGCATCAGACCGCGTTATTATCCAGCTTGATAACAGTAAAAAAGGCGTGGTTAAAGCGCTGACTAAACAGCTTGGTGGTGACGTGAAAGTTGATGCCGATGGTTTTATCGCTGCACAGTTCAGCGGTAAATCATTAAGTGAAATCAAAGGTCTGTTAAACAATCCACATATCAAGCTGGTGGAAGAAGACGCGCTGCGTAAGCCACTGGCGATCTACAACGACGACCAGGGTAACCCGATGACAGAGCAGTTAACACCTTATGCGGTGTATCAGTCTCAAGCCAATCAGGTAGCTCTAAACCACGGCGCCGGTATGAAAGTTTGTGTTATCGATTCAGGTCTGGACCGCTCTAACGTCGATTTTGACTGGGGCAATATCACTGGTGATAACGACTCAGGCACCGGTAGCTGGGATGTTGCCGGTGGCCCGCACGGCACGCACGTTGCCGGTACTGTTGGCGCTGCCGATAACGGTGTTGGTGTAGTGGGTATGGCGCCGGGCGTCGCCATGCATATTATCAAAGTGTTTAATGCCGAAGGCTGGGGTTATTCATCAGACCTGGCTTACGCCGCGCAAAAATGTACCGCCGCCGGTGCCAATATCATTACCATGAGCCTGGGCGGCGGCGGTGCCAACAGCACCGAGTCTAATGCCTTTGCTACTTTTACCAACAACGGTGGTTTAGTGCTGGCAGCAGCAGGTAACGACGGCAACAACGTACGCTCTTACCCGGCCGGTTACCCGTCAGTGATGATGGTTGGCGCTAACGATGCAAATAACGCCATCGCCGATTTTTCTCAGTTCCCAAGCTGTACCACCGGCAAGGGTAAAAACGTGACTACCGACGAAACCATTTGTGTAGAAGTCACCGCCGGCGGCGTTGACACCCTGTCGACTTACCCTGCTGATGGCGCGACCTCCTCTTCACTGTATGCCGGCAGCACGGCTTTTGCCTCTTCGGCGATGGAGAATGCCGGCTCAGCATCTGGCAGCACCTATTTTATGGGCCTGGCTACAGCAACTGACAGTGGCGCAGCCGGTAAAGTCTGCGTAATTGATCGCGGTACTGTTTCATTCCATGACAAAGTAAAAAATTGCCAGAATTCAGGCGGTATCGCTGCAGTTATTATCAATAACGAAGCGGGCATGCTGTACGGTACTTTAGGTGAAGGTTCAGCCAACACCACTTCTATTCCGGCGGTAGGTGCGGCACTGGAAGATCGTTCTGCTTTGCTCGCCGCCGGTACCATGTCGGTCACCATTGAAAGCAGCGACTACGGCTATATGAGCGGCACCTCAATGGCAACGCCGGCAGTGGCTGGTGTAGCGGCCCTGGTATGGTCTAACTTCCCTGGCTGCAGCGGTACTGAAATCCGCAATGCGTTAAAAGTAACGGCACAAGATGCCGGTGCAGCAGGTAAAGATGTGTACTTCGGCTATGGTATCGTTAAAGCCAAAGCGGCATATGACTATCTGACTGCAAACGGCTGTGCCGGCTCCGGTGGTGACACTGGCGGCGGTGATACCGGTGGCGACACCGGCGGCAGCTGCAAAGGCGGCCCGAGAAAGTGCGGCTAAGCCGTAACGATTAAAAAAGCCGGCTTGATGCCGGCTTTTTGTTAACATTTAACTTGAGAACACAGCTAAGTCCGGTAGACTAAAACCACCTGAGCGTCAGTCGGCCTTTGCCATGACTTTACTGCACAATATCAGCCGCACTTTGCAGCGCCGCCGCAACAGCACCTGGCATGCACTGGGCTATGACACCACTGTACGGCCCGAGACCCCGGCCGACTACGCGGCAATAGCCCGCCTTACCCACACTGCCTTTAATAATGCTGCCGAAGCAAACCTGATCGCCACACTGCGCTGCCAGGCTGAGAATTATATTGCCTTAGTGGCGGAGCAGCATGGCGAAATAGTCGGCCATATCTTGTTTTCGCCGGCAACCATAGATAATGCCCCTGGCATTACGTTGATGGCACTGGCACCAATGGCGGTGAGCAATGTATTACAACATCAGGGCATAGGTTCAGCCCTGGTACGGGCCGGGTTGGAGCAATGTAATAAACAAGGCGTGGCCGCAGTGGTGGTACTGGGCCATCCGGGTTATTACCCGCGCTTTGGTTTTACCCCCGCCAGCCGTTTTAACATCAGCTGCCCGTGGCAGGCGCCGGATAATGCCTTTATGTTACTGGAGCTGACGCCGGGTGTGCTGAAGGGTAAAAGTGGCCAGGTGGTGTATCATCCGGCCTTTACTGCGCTTTAATCAAAGTTAGCGATGCAAAGAACCGGCTTACCTTAAGCTAACCGTTGAAGCCCCGGATGGGCTGAGACGAGCCCCCAGGGAAGGGTTTACGGCGTGTTAGCGTGGGTAAGCCGGTTCTGCAGATTTGCAGAGACAGCCTAATCCTCATCCATGGCGCCGTTTACTATTTCGGCAATTTTCGCTAACCGCACCAGCGCACGGCCGTTGACCGATTTTTTCGGATACTGGCCGCGACTGTTTTTCTCGCCGGCTTCTACGCCGGTAAGCAGCGTTAAGGCTTCATCCACTGTTTTTACTACGTAGAGATGAAACTTGTGCTGCTTCACGGCGTTAATTACTTCGTCATTTAACACCAGGTTAAGCTGGTTGCTGGCCGGAATAATCACGCCCTGCTCGCCGGTTAAACCACGGCTTTGGCACAAGCGGAAGTAACCTTCTATCTTCTCGTTTACACCACCAATAGCCTGTACCTGGCCATGCTGGTTAATTGAGCCGGTTACCGCCAGGCTTTGCTTAATGGGAATATCGGTAATGGCCGATAACAGCGCGCACACTTCTGCCAGCGAGGCGCTGTCGCCGTCGATATGGCCATAGCTTTGTTCCATGGCAATATTGGCCGATAACGTCAGCGGAAATTCCCGCGCGTATTTGGCCCCCAGATAGCCGGTAAGTAACAATACGCCCTTGGAGTGAATGGCTTTGCCCAGTTCAACTTCGCGCTCAATATCAATAACACCGCTGGAGCCGGCAAACACCGTAGCACTGATCCGCGCCGGGGTACCAAAGGCGGTATCGCCGATTTCCAGCACCGTTAAGCCGTTAACTTTGCCCACCGCCAGGCCGTCGGTATCAATTAAAATCTGGCCTTCCTGAATATCTTCCAAAAAGCCTTCGCTAATACGGCCGGTACGGTGTTGTTTGCCTTTTAATGCTTGCTGAATATGCTCAGCGCCCAGGCTGTCGCTGTGCTGCTGGCCGGCGTAAAAGCAGGCTTCGCGCACTAATTCCAGCACATCAGCAAAGCGCGCCGACAACTTACGCTGGTGCTCTGCCTGACGAAAACTAAAAGTCAGCAGTTGTTTAAAACCGGCAGATGTTAACTCGTTAACGTTTAACAAGCGCATTTGTTCGCGAATTTGCATCGCCATATAGGTTACGGTTTGTTCGTTATACGGCAAATAATGCTCAAAATCGGCTAACACCCGAAACAGCTCGTTAAATTCGTCGTCTACGTCCTGGATCAGGTAGTACAAGTCGCGCGAGCCCAGCAGCACCACTTTGACATTCAGCGGTATGGCTTTGGGGGTAATAATGGTGGAATTGGTTACCGCATGCTCAGATAAGGTATCAATCAGCAACTCACCGGACTTCAGCGCCAGCTTCAGTGCATCCCACAGCTGCGGTTGCGTCAGCAGCCGGTCGGCGTCGAGAATTAAATAGCCACCATTAGCACGGTGCAAGGCCCCCGGGCGGATCATGCGGTAATTAGTGTACAAAGAGCCACTGTTAGAATTGTATTCCACCCGGCCAAACAGGTTGCCGTAGCTGGGGTTAGGTTCAAACACTATCGGCGCGCCGGACATGCTCTCGTAATGCACCAGTACGTTAGGCACAAATTCTTCAATAAAAATTTCGCGGTTATCGGCCTCTTCCTGCTTCTCTGCTTCAGACTCGTCCGGCATCAGCTCCAGCACGGCTTTTACCAGATGGCTGCGCATTTCGCGGATATAACGCTGCACGCCAAGCTCGGCCACATAATCGTGTTCCAGCTGTTTTAACAGCGGTTTAATCGCCTGCTCTATGGTGTCTTTACGCAGCGCCCGTAAGCTTTCCGACAGCTCGCGTTTCCACTGCGGCAGCTCCAGCAACTGCTCATTTAAAATGGTTTCCAGCTCGCTGACCAGGCCGTAGAAATACTGCCGCTGCTCTTCGGTCAGTTTAGAGAACTCCTGGTCGTCCAGTGGCTTGCCGTCGATAATCGGCGAAAAACTCACGGCGCCGTTCTCTTCGTACAGCACGACATTTTTTTCCAGCGCTTTGCTCTCTACCAGCTCTATCGCTTGCTCGTATTTGTCGTCAAAGGCGCGGGCGATGGCTTTTTTCTTGCGCTGATAGCCAGGGTTATCAAAAGCTGCCGGAAAGGTATCCAGCAACTCGTCAATCAGGCCTTCAATTTTTTTCACCAGCACTTTGCCTTCACCGGGCAACAGCCGCAAGGTGCCCGGCACCCGCTCGTCGTCAAAGTTGTTCAGGTAACACCATTCTTCCGGCGTGGCTTTTTCACTGGCGGCTTGCTGCAGTATGTCCTGCACCAGGGTAAAGCGGCCCAGCGCCGGTTCACCCATTACGTACAGGTTGTAACCCGGCATATCCATGCCGATGGCAAATGCCAGTGCCGATTTGGCCCGCTCCTGGCCGATAAAGGCCGGGATCAATTGCTTTACGTCCAGTGCTTGTTTAAGCAGTTTACTGTCCAGATGCGGGCCCAGTTGTTGTATTGTCAGTGCCAGAGGATTTGGGTGTGCGGTCATGTAGTACCTTAGCTTAACCAGCTGTTATAGCGGCTATACTAGCAAAAAGCCGCCCTGCTGTGCTGGTCAATTTCATTGTTTCGCTAAAGAATTCCCCGGCCTTGCCGTTACAGTGTGTATCAGGCAAACAGGACACGGGGCACATTATGAACGAGACTAACCGCTTACAGAAAATCCGCAACCTGGGCGTACGCCTGCAGGAGCTGGAGTTAGTGTCGTTAACGCCGGGTAAATCTTATACCGGTGCCGCGCTGAACTTTTTATTTGCTGATCACCAATTAGAGCGCCCTGCCGGCTTGCCGCTGGAACACACACTAAAAACCCTCGGCGCTGCCATAGTGGACCAACGTAAAGTGCGTTTCGCTAACCTGGATGCCGATGCCGTAATCGACTTTTTCTGCCGGCTGTACCGCGTACATTAACCACCCCGCCTTTACTTACACGGTGCAGCAAAATTAGCGCTGCACTGAAATATTCCCGCCGGCCGGCCGTTCTTATAGCGTAATCAGTAGCTATATGAGCCGGATCTATGCCAGCCGTTATTAGTTTTTACCATCGCCTTATTGCACACAGCCAGCAGTTGTCAGGCCTGGCACCATTGCTATTACGTTTGTATCTTGCCCCGGTGCTGTTGCAGGCCGGCTGGAATAAATATCAGCACTTTGACAATACTGTTGCCTGGTTTGGCAATGCTGACTGGGGCTTAGGTTTGCCGGCACCGGCGTTGCTGGCTGTGTTGGCCATCGCCGCTGAAACCATCGGCGCACTATTTTTACTGCTGGGGCTGTTTACACGGCTGGCGAGCATACCGCTGCTGGTAACCATGCTGGTGGCGATTTTTGCCGTGCACTGGCCCAATGGCTGGCTGGCGATAGCCGACAGCAGCAGTTGGTTAGCGAATGAGCGCGTAATTAATTCATCAGAGCAACTTAGCGCAGCTAAAAGCCTGCTGCAACAACACGGCAACTATGCTTGGTTAACCGGCAACGGCAATATTGTGATTTTAAACAATGGTATTGAATTCGCAGCAACCTATTTTGTTATGTTGCTAAGCTTATTTTTCAGCGGCGGCGGCCGCTATACCAGCGTTGATTATTATCTTAACCGCCGCTACTGTGCAGGGCAGCACTAATGGCCAGCATACATTTTTTGCCAAGCCAACAAAATCGTGCCAGGCTGGCGCTCAACTCAGCAGCGATTAACAGCACTTCTATGCCAGAGCAACCTCAAACTGCCCACGCTGACAGCACAGACGTTGACAGCAGGCCTGCCGCCAGCGCAGCCGTATTTCAGCTGACAGACAGCAAAACCCGGCGATACGAGCAACTGGTGCAGCATTACCATGCCGATCTGTACCGTTATGGTTATTGGTTATGCAAAGACGCGGATATTGCGCGGGATTTGGTGCAGGACACCTTTTTGCGCGCCTGGAAACACTTGGACAGCTTGTTAGACCCGGCCGCAGCTAAAGCCTGGCTGGTAACCATACTGCGGCGGGAAAACGCCCGCCGTTTTGAGCGTAAGCAGTTTGACTATGACGATGCCGCTGAGCAAGATAACCTGGCCGATACCAGACAAAGCAGCCCCGAGCAGGATTGCGACAATGAGTTATTGCGCAAGCGTATAGCCACGCTGCCGGAAGAATACCGCGAGCCGCTGGTGCTGCAGGCACTGGGCGGCTTTAGCAGCGATGAAATTGCCAAACTGCTGCAGCTTAATGTTAATACCGTCAATACCCGGCTGTTTCGCGCCCGCAACTTGCTGCGCGACCAGCTTACTTTGCAGGGGGAGCCCGGCCATGGATAACACAGAATTACGCCGTATCTTGCTGGCCAACCCGTTTAGCCGCCACCCGGCGCTGCTGGCGGCTATGGCGCAGGACGCTGAGTTACAACAATTTGCCGACGAGCTGCAGCAGCAACAGCGCGAGCTGGAAGATGCACTGCAGGTGCCGGTACCGCCAATGCTGGCCGGCCACTTATTACAAATTCCGCAGCAACACAAGCCGCGCCGGCGCTGGTTTACGCCGCTGGCGCTGGCGGCCGGCATTGCGCTGGTATCCGTACTGGGGGTACAGCTGTATCAGGGCAGTTTTGCCACCGATCTTGGCAGCCACGCTCTGGCTCATGTGTACCACGAGCATGATTATTTGCAGCAGCATGCGCAAATGCAGCCGCTGGATGAAGTAAACCTGAAATTGGCCAGTTTTGATGCCAGCCTGCAAGACTGGCAGGACGAGATTATCTACGCCCGTTATTGCACCTTTCAGGGCGTGCGCTCATTGCATCTGGCGGTAAAAACCGCCGGCGGTTATGCCACGGTGTTTATTGTGCCAAAAGATGCTGAACTGGCGTTCAGTGCCCGCTTTGCCGATAAGCAGTATCAGGGCTTAACCCTGGCCATGGCCAACGCCAATGTGATAGTGGTGAGCGATAACGCCGCTGATTTACAGCAGCTGCCGCAAAAGCTGGCCGATAAATTGATTTTTTCCGCTTAATCCGGAGACGCTTATGCCTGCAATTATTGCCGACCCGGCGATAGCACCTGTCGGCAACCTGCAGCATTTGGGCTTGCAGGCCTTTAAGCCGCATCCTGTGCTGGCCAGCCGGGTACAATGTTACTGGGTCATGCGCCAGCCAACATTACCCGCTGGCGGCCACTGCCAAACTCTGTATCCGGACGGTGGCAGCAGCCTGAACTTTTATTTTCAGCCCGACCAGCCGCCACTATGCCAATTTAACGGCAGCCAAACCTTGAGCAGCATGCAGTTAACCGGCGCGCAAGACGCCATAGGCATCCGCTTTTACCCCGGCGGCGCCTTTCAGCTGCTCGGCGTTGACGCCCCGCAGTTACAGGGCAAGGCGATAAATGCCGCTGATTTTGGTATTCACTCCCTGACAGAGCTGCAACAGCAACTTGGTACTACACAGCATACCGCTACGCGGTTGCACTATCTGGAGCAGTGGTTATTGCGGCAACTGCAGCAACCTGCTGCTCAAAGCAGCCATATTCAACAGGTGCTGCCGCTGTTGCTGCCACAGCAGCAACTGACAACGCCTTCTGTCAGCGCGCTAAGCGCAGCAGTTAACCTGAGCCGGCGCCAGTTTGAGCGTAAATTCCTGCAACAGGTTGGCTTAACCCCGGGCCAGTTAAAACTGCTGCAACGGGTGCGCCACGCCAGGCAACTGATTAACCTGAATCCACAGCAGGCCCTGACTGATATAGCGCTTTGCAGCGGCTTTTATGACCAGGCGCATTTTATCCACCAGTTTCAGCGCATTACCGGCCAAACTCCGGGCCAGTACCGCCGCCGCAAGCAAAGCCAATTGGCCATGTCGCAATAATACAATTCTGTTTAAACGCTATGCGGCACTATAGCGGCTCCACCACCACGAGGAGCGCAACATGTCGCCACGCATAGATCGTACTGATGTTTTTAAACTGCAACCTGGCTTAGTAACCGCCCTTAGCAGTCTGGGCGAAGCCGCCGGACGGGTAATTGACGCCCCGCTGGTGCATCTGCTGCATCTGCGTATATCACAGCTTAACGGCTGTGCATTTTGCCAGCATATGCATGCCGCAGAAGCCCGCCACGACGGCGAACAGCAACAACGGTTGGATGTACTGGCGGCCTGGCAGGAGACCCATTTTTTCTCTGCCCGCGAGCGCGCGGCACTGCGCTGGGCCGAAGCGCTGACCTTGCTGGCCGGGCAACAGGTATCTGATGATGTTTACAGCGAACTGACAGCGCAGTTCAGCCAACAGGAAATTGTTAATTTAAGCGCGGTAATAGTAACGATGAATGCCTGGAACCGCATCGCGGTGGGCTTTCAGTTTCAACCGCAACTGACTGCGGGTTAGCACGTAGCGCAGATTAAACGCCGCTATGCTGGGCGGCATTTAACCGGCGCCACAGGTACCAACCATACCAGGCGTTAAACCAAAAACCGGTATACACCACGGCGGTAAGCTGTAACTCGCGGGAGAAATACAGCGGTACCGCCAGTGTATTTACAATAAGCCAGAACCACCAGGTTTCCAGCTTACGGTTCATCAGCAAAAACTGGGCAATAACACTGAACATTAAAATCGCCGAATCAACAAAGGGCGCGTAGGCATCGGTAAAACGGTGCAGCATAGTGCCATACAGTGCCGTCACCAGCAGCGCCAGCGCGGCGTAACCGGCCAGCCGCAGCAATGGCGTAGTGCTTACCTGCTTAATGCCGCGGGCCCTGCCCCACTGGTACCAACCAATCACGTTGGTGGCTATAAAAAACAGCATCAGCAGTACTTCGGCATACAGCTTTACCTGGTAAAACAGCAGCGAGAATAACGCACAGCCAATAATGCCCAGCCACCAGGTATGAATACTGTTACGTGCGGCTAAAAACACTGCCAGCAAATAAAAGCCGTTGGCGGCATATTCCAGATACGTCGGGTTCATACGAACTCTCTGCGGTTAAAAGCGATCATTATCGCTAACACCCAGGTTATTAATTTTGCGCTTGCGCAGTAGTTTCAGCAGCAGATTACGGCAGGCCCGCAACAGCGGGTACAGCCATTTCGCCACCCTGCGCGATTTAAACAGATGATAATTTAGCCGGTTAAACACACCGCTGCGGCTGCTAAGCAGCGACAGCATATACATAGCATCACTGCCGTAATAGCAGTTGTCGGCCATTTTCAGCACCATACCCTGATCAATATCCAGCCCCTGTGCACTAAGCTCACGCATCACATTGCTGTCTTCGCGGGCATTAATCAGCTGTAGCTCACCCACGCTTTGGCGAATACGCACCATTTGGCTATAGGCCCGGCATACCGGGCAGTCTTTATCGTAAATCAGCAGTATTGGTTGTTGCTCTGGCATCAGCTAAGCCGTATTACTATATGTATACGCCAACATAGAGTTTTTTCTTGCGCCAGACAACCACTTAAATCCGGACTAAGCTGTTATTATCCGCGCCGGGCGCTAATGGCCATAGCTAACTACTCTGACAACAGTCCAACGCTCGTCCTGTTGTTTCCAGATATGTAAAAACTTAAATACACCACAGTCGGGTTTGCCATTTTCTGTATGACAAAAGCGGTGCTGCCCGGTTTGAATAGCGCCAAAGTCTTTAACCGGATATACCTCGCTACTTTCAGGGATTAACTCGCGCTTTAAGTCTCCGGCATTGGCGAACAGCCGGTTTAAGTTAGCAATGGTTTGCTGATAATCCGCCAGCCCGCCGGTGTCGTGGTAAAACTCAACATCGGCATCGAGCATAGCCTTAGTGGTTTCAATATCGCGCTGATTAAACGCATCAAACAGCTGTTTATCCAATTGCAGAATTTCATCCTGCAGTGAGGTTTCATTGGCAAATAACGCTGCCGGGCATAGCAGTATGCCCGACAGTGACAGTGCAAATATTAGCTTTAACATAATATGACTCCCGGTTAATGTTCTGGCAGAGTGTTGCACAGCAACCCCACACCGGCCCGGGAAAAATGTAACAAAAACTAACTACCCATTGTCAGTGCTTATGTGATTAGCGCCAGCTCAACTGCAGCTTGGCCATGGATCACTGTGGTATCAAACAGCGGCACCGCAGCATCGGCTTTGCCGACCAGCAAACCAATTTCCGTGCACCCAAGAATAATGCCATCCGCCCCTTGCCAGGCAAGGCCGGCCATCATCTTGCGCACAGCCTGTTTAGATTCGGGGTTAATCACGCCCTGACACAGTTCCTGATAAATAATCTGATGCAGGCTGTCTTGCTCAGTCTCATTGGGCAACAGCACTTCTATGCCATGCTGCTCACTTAGCCGCTCGCGGTAAAACGGCTGCTGCATGGTAAATTTGGTACCCAGCAGCCCCACCCTGCGGCAGCCTGCCTGCTTTATCGCGGCGGCAGTGGCATCGGCAATATGCAACAGCGGAATAGTTACCGCAGCCTCAATACTGCCGGCTACTTTATGCATGGTATTGGTACAGAGCACAATAAAATCGGCCCCGGCCGTTTGCAGCGAACGCGCCGCCGCGGCCAGTACAGCGCCGGCAGCATCCCAGTCACCGGCCTGCTGCATGCGTTCAATGTCATAAAAATCAACGCTGTATAAAATGCATTTGGCTGAATGCAGCCCGCCCAGCTGTTGTTTTACGCCCTCGTTAAGCAGGCGATAGTAAGGAATTGTCGACTCCCAGCTCATACCGCCGATAAGGCCAATGGTTTTCATATGTACTCCAAAGCTTACAAGTAAATACTCAATCGGAACGACGCCAAATAGACCATATACTGCTGCATATTTGAAATTAACTTGTTAATTAAAAGATTCATATGGTACTTTTAGCTTCTTTTGAGTAACAAGGAATAGTTATGCAATCTTCATACGTTAATCAGCAGTATAAACAAAATCCACTTAAATTCCTGATTCAGTTGATGGATTTGGGAAGCTTCACTACAAAATTGGAAAAGCTGGATGGTGCCATGTACATACTGACGGGCATAGTTACATACAGGTGCCTGCATCATCACGAAAAACAAAAAATTAACGCAGCAGTATTGAACTTGCGAAGCTATGACGGACCGCTATTTGGCCATTTATTTGGCATTATCGGCCAGCTTAGCGCGAATCCATACTGGTATTGCTGGAGTTTGTCAGACGAAGAGCTGAGACAATTCTTCGGTGTAAATGACAAAGCAAAATCAGCATTAAGTTACATAGGTGTCGACGTTTCAGGACTTATCACTGCTTCTGGCATTGCCGGTGCACTTTTAGCTGTGTACAAGGGTGGTATTAAAGCAGGCTTGACCAATACGGCAGCGCAAGCGACCAATTACTCTTTGACAAAGGACGTAGCTACTGCAGGTAAAGCAGGAAGTAACGTTGCGAAGAGTGCTGCTATAGCGGCGGCGTGTGTTACGATATTTGCTTCCGTTTTATTGGCTATGACGTCAACGAATGCAAAAAATGCAAAACGTGAGCTTATGCTTCGCGGACTTCTGAACATGGACGAGATTTAATGTTTGGGTATTTGTTCTGGTCTGTAGCGGCGCTATTCGGCGCCGTTTGGACACTAAAACTGCTATTTTCAATACCAACAGATAGCAGGAAGCTAAAGGTTTATGTTTTTTACACTGTAATACATGCAATTTTATTGTCCGGTGCCATTGTTATGGCGTTGGGCTTATTCAACATAAACCTTAGTTGGCCCGGCAAGCTTACTATCCTGGTCGTAGTTGTATTACACAATGGCTTTACCTTGTGGCAGGTAAACCGAAATGAAAAGTAGCGTCGCACTAGTAGTTCTCCCGCTGACATTTAGTATTGCAGCGGCTGATTGGCAGGAAGCTGGCTTGCAATCCGGTGCACTTACTATGTGCGCCCAATTACCCTATGAATTTTCAGCTGAACAAAAAACAAGCTTCAGCCAATTATCCGATGCGTTGTACTTTGCCAGTGAAAAACACCCTGAGCGCAAGCAAGCATTTCTGGACGGCACAATGAGCTTTCTGTCCAGTCTTGAGCGCAGTGAAAAGGCTGTTTTCAGCGATGGTGAAAGTGCAGTAATGGCGACATTAACTGAAGAAAAGTGCCTGAGTTATGCTGCAGCTGCCGAAGTACTCTTATCATCACCAGAGCTTCAATGATCCCCCCGGCTACCGCAGAGGCTTCTCCATGATCGACACCAGCAATGGGACTATATGTTCGCTAGTAGCTTAATTGTGATGCTACTCACAGGAGCAGCCGTTGATAACTCCGCTGTCGCTATCGAAAATGGCTTGCAGCAATGTGTACAGATTAATAAGTCAGATATAGTCCAGCGCAATAATCTTACTCTGCTGGATGCCGATATTTCCGTACTGCAAGCTATAGGCTATTGTGGTTGTAAGTCAGCCGTTGCCGGTTACCATCTGTATAGCAATGAGCAGCACCTGCGCTCTGAAGCTATTACGCTAAAAAGCAGTAACACCTATTCATTTGTGCTGGCAACTGACGCCAAAGCCCTAATGCCGGAAGCACTAAAGCTACAACTTAGTTGTGGCAGTAATTAGCGTTGCTTTTCAATGGTCTTGTTATGCATTAGCACTCACATCAACGACAGGAATATCAAAGTGCAGAACATCCTCGCGCCGTCCTAGTTTTGTGTACAGCGCAATAGCAGCTTCGTCTTCAACCCCCTTATCAGCTTGCACAAAGATCACGTAAGCACCCCGTTCTTTTGCCACTTTCTTCAACTCTTCAATTAGTGCTGTCGCTATTCCTGCGCGGCGATACGACTCAGTAACCGCCAAGTCGTATATATAGATCTCGCTACGTTCTTGTTCGAACTTTCTTAACTCATAGGCAGCAAGACCACCAATCACTTTCCTATCATCCAGAGCGACGATGGCAATAAACGAATCACTTTCTAAAAGCCGCCCAAGGTAATCTGCCCGAGGTCGCTTTCCGGTATAGGTCTCCACATCGTTGAAAGCTTCGCCGAACATTGTCGACAAATCCTCCATTAACTTCAGATCACCGCAGATAAGATGACGATAGGCTAACGACATGGCTTCCCCCCTCTATTAGCATAACTCCATACGCATGCGCGTGAACCCGTGAGTGTTACACATAAGTTGTAAATCACCAGGGTCAGAGTAAAGTTAAACTCATATTTTTCAGTAATCTAATGTTGACCTATTGCAGCGAACTCAGACCGTAGCAGACCAAAACATTTAAGATCATGAAACTTGTTTTTCCAAAACCCGCATTCACGCCTGAGCCCTTCCTGTTTAAATCCAAGCTTATGCAGCAATAATTCAGAAGCATCATTACCAGGCACAGTATCGGCCTGGATCCGATGCAACTCGCCACAAGCCAACGCTCCTGAAAAACCAGCATTTACAATGGCGTGAACGGCTTCGAAGGCATAACCCTGGCGCCAAAATTCAGGCAGCAAGTCGTAACCGATAACAGCATTATGCATTTTGCTGCTCCACGAATTAAAGCCACAAGTGCCTATCAACTGGCCTGTTGTCTTCAAACGGATAGCCCATCTGATGCCCTGCTTTTCCTCGTATCGCGCTTTAAACAGGCTAATCAAATTAGTAGCCTGACGTTGTTCACAAAACGCTTCTAAGTCGTAGTACTCAACTACCGCAGGGCTGGAAAACAACGTGAATATACTTTGTTCATCATCAGGTTGCAGCTCTGTGAGCAATAGTCGCTCAGTTTCCCGTGATGGAAATATCATCGGAATTCCTTCATGAAATATAACGCCCGCAACACGGGAAAGCTTGCAGCGCAGCGGAGTTTTGATCCGTGTGATTACACTGGTTAAAGCCTGGTGGCAATTGTATAAACATGCTTTTCCGGGTATTGGTCCAGTTCAAGGTGCAAAACAGACAAACCATTGTTTATAAGTACCTGCACATTTTCATTAATGCCAATAGAGCTGTAGTAAAACGTGTCATCGTGCCACTGATCAGTGTGCTCTCCTTCAGCATTGCCAAATGTATATATCAGAATGCCACCTTCTGCTAAGAGCTGACACAGCTTTGACACGACAGGTTTTTGCATAGCCAACGGTAAGTGGAAAATGCTATCCCATGCAACAATGAGATCGAACTTCTCTTCTGTTTCCCAGCAGCAGATATCCTGATGCAAAAATTTGTGCTCCGGGTGGTTTACGCCAGCCAACCTAATCATTTCTTTTGATACATCAAGGCCTGTAACAGAGAAATCGCAGCCTTCCAATATGCGGACAAACCGACCACCAGAACCACAACCTACGTCGAGGGCTTTTCCACCGCGCCGCGCAAATTTAACCGCTCGTTGAAACTGATTTACACCATAGGCGGACTCAACATGTTGGTCATGCCACCACTGAGCAATTTTGTCGTATTTCGCCCCTGTAACAGATGGTTCCATTTGAAAGCCTTAGCACTTATCCGACGGGTCGGCCCGTACTTAAACACCGGTTAACGCGTACGTGTAAATCTAGTGTTTTCCAGAGTAATGATCATTTATAAAAAATACAAATGCTTGAGCGCTCACGTATTGGAACACAACAGCAAGTACGGATTAACCTGCCTTGTACAAAGTGCCGGGCATAAAAAAACCTGCTGACGCAGGTTTTTTCGGTTCTGTTAATTACACCAGCTTAGGTGCGTCGAAGTTGGCTGGTTCGTCGCTGTAAATGCATACGTTCCAATCTGCTGCCAGGCCGTCTTCGGCTAAGCAGTAGGTTTCAAAGAAGTGTTTTATCTCGCTGCGCTGGCAGTGCGCTTCAAAACTTGGCAAGTCGGCCCAGATTTCGTTAAAGGCAATGGGAAAGCTTTTGCCTTCAGCAAAGGGGCTGGCTATTTGCCGCGTAACAATATACTGCAGGCAGCCATCTTCGCGGTTGCTGTTTGGCTCTAAACCTTGCAGCACTTTAAACAGCTCGTCCGCTTTGCCGGGCTTGGGCAGAAACTGAGCGATACAATACACTTTTTTAGACATCATGCCTCCTTAACACCGCCGGCTTAATGCGCGGACGGGCTGCCGAAAATTTGAAACAGGTCGGCGTTTAAATATAAATGCGTTACCACGCTGGCGGCGTAACCCAGCAGGATGACCGGCGCCCATTTTAAATGGCCGGCAAAGGTGTAATAACCGCGCGCCTGGCCCATTAACGCCACCCCGGCGGCCGAGCCTATCGACAACAAGCTGCCACCGACGCCGGCGGTTAAGGTAATAAGTAACCACTGGCCGTGCGACATATCCGGCTGCATGGTTAATACCGCGAACATCACCGGAATATTGTCCACCACCGCTGACATCAGGCCTAATACTACGTTAGCAATGGTTGGATTACCGTTACCGTACAAGCTGGCAGAGAGCATTTCCAGGTAACCGATATAGCCCAGACCACCCACACACATTACCACGCCGTAGAAAAACAGTAAGGTGTCCCATTCGGCACGGGCAATACGGTTAAACACGTCAAACGGCACAATCTGGCCCAGTGCCCGCACCCGCTCTATATCGCCTTCGCGCTCGGCCATCGCGCGTTTACGCGCCAGTGAGCCTGGCAGGGTTTTACGCAGGAAAAAACCGAAAAACTGCAGCAAGCCCAGGCCGGTCATCATACCCAGTACCGGCGGTAGATCCAGCCAAGAGTGGTACAACACCGCCAGCGCTATAGTGGCCAAAAACAACGTTAAAATACGCAGCGCACCGCGCTTTAACTCAACATCTTCCTGCAAGGCTGCCGGGTAACGCCGTTCAACAAACAGGCTCATTATGATTGCCGGTACCAGATAGTTCACCACGGCCGGAATAAACAGCGTGAAAAACTCGTTAAAGGTGATAATGCCGGCCTGCCACACCATTAGCGTGGTGATGTCACCAAACGGAATAAAGGCGCCGCCGGCATTGGCGGCCACTACGATATTAACGCAGGTCAGGTTAATAAAGCGCTTATCGCCTTCGGCCACTTTCATCACCACAGCGCACATCAGCATGGCGGTAGTCATATTGTTGGCAAACGACGAGATAAAAAACGCCAGCACACCGCTGATCCAGAACAAGCTACGGTAGCTGAAGCCTTTGCGGATCATCCAGGCGCGCAATGCGTCAAACAGCCGGCGCTCTTCCAGTGCGCTGATGTACGTCATCGCAACCAGTAAAAACAGCATTAACTCGGCAAATTCAAGCAAGGTATGGCGAAACGCATCGGCAGTTACGCCGCTGATACCATCCTGCATATAACGCCAGGCAATTAACGCCCAGATAATGCCGGCCGCCACCAACACCGGCTTGGATTTACGCAGATGGATTTTTTCCTCTGCCATTACCAGCAGGTAAGCCAGGGCAAATAAGACTAAGGCACTGATGCCAATCGGAGATAAGGTAAGATTTAAACTTCCGCTGGCGGCGAACGCCGCCGGAGAAAACACTGCACACAGCAACAGGTACAGCCAGGACTGCTTCACGGTTTCACCCTCTTGTAACAGAAAAGTCGCCCGACGCATGCCGGGCGGGCAGTATAAACCAACTTAATTAGAACAATTACTCAGCTTACGCCGAAAACACTGAAACTCGCTTTATTCAGCCACAAATGCACTAAAATACTGGCGATGTAACCTAACAGAATAACCGGCATCCATTTTAAATGGCCGGCAAAGGTGTAGTAACCCCGCGCCTGGCCCATCAGTGCCACCCCGGCAGCCGAACCGATAGACAACAAACTGCCGCCGACACCGGCAGTAAGCGTAATCAGCAGCCAGTGGCCATGTGACATCTCCGGTTGCATGGTTAGTACGGCAAACATCACCGGAATATTATCGATTACCGCAGAAATAATACCCAGCGCCACGTTCGCTAAAGTGGCATCCCATTGGGTGTAGAGTACGTCAGACATCATTGCCAGATAACCCATAAAGCCCAGGCCGCCAACGCACATAACCACACCGTAGAAAAACAACAAGGTGTCCCATTCGGCACGCGACACGCGGCTGAACACATCAAAGGGCACCACCTGGCCCAATGACCGCAAGCGCTCCATATCGCCTTCACGCTCGGCCATAGCGCGTTTACGTGCCAGTGAGCCAGGTAAGGTAACCCGCAGGAAGTAACCAAAAAATTGTAAATAACCCAACCCGGTCATCATGCCCAGTACCGGCGGTAAGTGCAGTACCGTATGAAACGCTACCGCCGTGGCGATGGTTAACAAAAACAGCATTAAAATTCGCAGCGCACCGCGCTTTAACTCGATATCTTCAGCTATTGCCGCCGGCTTACGGTTTTCCACCGCCAGGCTCATCAGCGCGGCCGGTATAATATAGTTCACCAGCGAGGGCACAAACAGCACCAGAAATTCGGCAAAATTCAGCAGGCCGGCTTGCCATACCATTAGGGTGGTAATGTCACCAAAGGGGCTGAATGCGCCGCCGGCATTGGCCGCCACCACAATATTAATACAGCACAGGTTGATAAACTTTTTATCGCCCTCTGCGACTTTCATCACCACCGCGCACATTAATAAGGCGGTGGTGAGGTTGTCGGCTATCGGCGAGATAAAGAACGATAAAATGCCGGTAAGCCAAAACAACTGCCGGTAACTAAAGCCTTTACGCACCATCCAGCTGCGCAACACATCAAACACCCGACGCTCTTCCAGCGCGTTGATGTAGGTCATCGCCACCAGCAAAAACAGCATTAATTCGGCAAATTCAAGCAGCGTATGGCGAAACGCGGCTTCAGATGCCTGCGGCATACCGGCCTGCACATATTGCCAACCGATCATCGCCCAGATAATACCGGCCGCCACCAGCACCGGTTTGGATTTACGCAGATGAATTTTTTCCTCTGCCATTACCAGGGCATAGGCCAGCACAAATACCCCCAGCGCAATAAAGCCGGTTAAGCTGGCCGTTAAATCCACTGCACCCACTGCAGCATTAGCTGCCGGTGCAAATAAGCTCAGCAGCAGAGCCGGCCATAACAACATTTTTTGCTTTTGCATGATAGTAACAACACATCCTGGTTAACGTTACAGGGACAAAAAACCCGGCCAGTGGCCGGGTTTCGGGTTTATCGTAAGATCAGCAAGGAGCACCTGGCTTTGCAGATCATCGCCGTGGTAGTACTGCCGACAATAAATTGCCGGATCCGGGAGTGGCCATAAGCGCCCATCACCATCAGATCAATGACATGTTCTTGCTGGTACTGGTTTAATACCGTGTCCGGCTCACCGGCCACTATCGCTACTTTGGTATCAAAACCGGCATCGCGCAGTATTTGCGCCGCACTGTCCATTTGCGCCCGTGCCGCTTCATCTGCGTCACCGGCCATCACCAAATGCACCGGCAAACCTTTGCCCAGCGGGCTGGCCGCCAGCATTTGCAGGCCTTTTAACGCGGTAGCGCTGCCGTCATAGGCCAGCATAATCCGCTGTGGCGTTTTATAGTTCTGTTGAGTTAACAAGATGGGTTTATCTAAGCTGCGGATCACCCGTTCAACATGCAGCCCCATATGGCCGTGTGCGTCGGCGCTGCTAAAACCGCGCTTGCCCAATACCAGCAACCGCGTTTCGTCTGCCAGTTCAGTTAAGGTGTCTACCAGTTGGCCATGGCGTAAGCGCTCGTCTACGGCCTTAACGCCGGCTTGTTCAGCGCGGGCTTTTGCTGCATCTAAAATGCTGCGGCCGCGCTCCAGCGCCAGCTTGCTGTGTTTTTCGTCCAGCTCGGCCAGTTGTTGTAATAATAATTCCTGCGAGCCCAGGCCAATGCTGCCGCTTAAGTCCGGCGTGTGCGTATGCTGTGCCTTGTCCAGCACATGCAGTACCGACATAGCCACATCAAGCTTTTTCGCTGCCCAGACAGCATAGTCACATACCGCTTCGGCATATAGTGAAGCATCAATACAGGCCAGTACTTTAGTCGTCATAAGGCGTCTCTTGCTTAAACGTATTGCAGATTTACCGGCAGCAGCCGGGCTTTACTCACAGCAAACAACTGCCAGCTTAACGCTGCAACAAATAAATGCTATGCAACATTAGTGGTATAACACGCTGTCGGGGGAGGTAAAGCTGCGGCCAGGCTTAATATTTGCCGGTGCAGATGGCTGGCGAGTGTAACAAAAAAGTACACCGCTGAACAACCGGGAAACTACCGCTAACCGACAGCTGCACTACACCGGCAAACCTTCGCGAAAAAACTGTACGCCACCGCACTGACTGCAAGCCAGTAGTTCGGCGGGATGCGTATAATCAATATGTTGTAAACAATGACTGCAACGATAACGCCCCATGCCTACCACTTCGCCCTGGTAATATACGCCCTGATGTTTAAAATCCTGCGCCAACTCCTGCCACTCTAATTGGCTTTTATCGGTAATGCTGCTCAGCTCCTGCCACAATGCTTCGGGCCAGAGCGACGGTGATGTGTCGGCGTCAGCCTCGTGTTGCTGCTCCTCCTGTTCCTGCCACTGTCGTTTAAGGGTTTCAATAAACAGCTGAGTTTCATAAGCACTCAGCTCCCTGCCGGCCTTTATATAGGCTTTGAGCTGTTCAACAAACTCCACCATATTATCCAGTTGCTGCTGCTCGGTTTGCTGCAGGTTACGGCTAAATTCACTAAGCCATTGCTGATACTTCTTTACAAAATCTGTCATAGTGCCTCCGTTGCTGTAAAACCAGTATAGACAATACGCTGCTTATTGTTGTCAAAACGGCTCTGCGGTATGCTATAGCCACTTTTTTGCCGCTATGGCGGCACTCGTACTAACCCCTTTTCGGAAGACCTGAATGCAAGAACAATACAACCCGCAGCAGATTGAAACTGCGCTGCAGCAGCAATGGGAACAAACCAACGCTTTTAAAGTGACAGAAGACGCCGGCAAAGAAAAGTTTTACTGCCTGTCAATGTTCCCTTATCCCAGCGGGCGCTTGCATATGGGCCATGTGCGTAACTACACCATAGGTGATGTGGTTAGCCGCTTTCAGCGCATGCAGGGCAAAAACGTGATGCAACCCATGGGCTGGGATGCCTTCGGCTTACCGGCCGAAAATGCCGCCATTAATAATAAAACTGCGCCGGCGAAATGGACCTACGAAAACATCGATTACATGCGCAATCAGTTAAAACGGCTGGGCTTTGGCTACGACTGGAGCCGTGAAGTGGCAACCTGTAAGCCGGAATACTACAAGTGGGAACAATGGTTCTTCACCAAGCTGTACGAAAAAGGCCTGGTATACAAAAAAATGGCCACGGTAAACTGGGACCCGGTAGATCAGTGCGTACTGGCTAACGAGCAGGTTATCGACGGCCGCGGCTGGCGCTCCGGTGCTTTGGTAGAGCAGCGCGAGCTGGCGCAGTGGTTTATTAAAATTACCGCCTATGCCGAAGAGCTGCTGCAAGATTTAGATCAGTTAGACGGCTGGCCGGAACAAGTTAAAACCATGCAGAAAAACTGGATTGGCCGCTCTGAGGGCGTCGATATCCGCTTTGATATTGCTGATTCAACCGACAGTCTGAGCGTATACACTACCCGGCCTGACACTTTATACGGCGTAACCTATGTCGCCGTGGCAGCGCAGCACCCGCTGGCACAACAAGCCGCAGCCACTAACCCGGAGTTAGCGGCCTTTATTGAAGACTGCAAAGGCGGCAAAATGGCCGAGGCAGAGCTTGCCACTATGGAGAAAAAAGGCTGCGCCACCGGCATTTATGCCGTGCACCCGTTAACCGGCGCCAAAGTGCCGGTGTGGGTAGCTAACTTTGTGTTAATGGATTACGGCTCAGGCGCAGTAATGTCAGTACCGGGCCATGATCAGCGCGACTATGAATTTGCCACTAAATACAGCCTGCCGATTAAGCAGGTAGTTAAACCCGCTGATGCCGCGCAAGCCGGTGATTTAAGCCAGGCCGCCTACACTGAAAAAGGCCTGTTGGTTAACTCGGCGGAATTTGACGGTCTGGCCTTTGACCAGGCTTTCAGCGCTATTGCCGCCAAACTGGCCGGTATCGGCCGTGGCGAAGTGAAAGTAAATTACCGCCTGCGTGATTGGGGCGTATCGCGCCAACGCTATTGGGGTACGCCGATTCCGATGCTGAACCTGGCCGATGGCAGCCAGGTACCGGTACCGGAAGAGCAACTGCCGGTGCGTTTGCCGGAAGATGTGGTAATGGATGGTGTAACCTCGCCGATTAAAGCCGACCCCGAATGGGCTAAAACCACCTACAACGGCGCTGAAGCTTTTCATGAAACCGACACCTTCGACACCTTTATGGAATCGAGCTGGTACTATGCGCGTTATTGCAGCCCGGATCATGACAAAGCCATGCTGGACCCGGCCAAAGCCAATTACTGGCTGCCGGTTGATCAGTATATCGGCGGTATTGAACACGCTATTTTGCACCTGCTGTATGCCCGCTTCTTCCACAAGCTGCTGCGCGATGTTGGCCTGGTAAACAGTGATGAACCCTTTAAGCGTTTGTTATGCCAAGGCATGGTGCTGGCAGAAACTTTCTACCGTGAAACCGATAACGGCGGCAAACAATGGTTCTCACCGGCCGATGTGACCGTGGTACGGGATGAAAAAGGCCGTATTACCAGCGCGCTGTTAAACAGCGACGGCCAGCCGGTTGTGGCCTCCGGCATGAGCAAGATGTCCAAATCGAAAAATAACGGCATCGACCCGCAAAAAGTAATCGATTTGTACGGTGCCGATACGGTACGGCTGTTTATGATGTTTACTGCGCCACCGGAGCAAACGCTGGAGTGGTCAGATTCAGCGGTAGAGGGCGCGCACCGCTTTATTAAGCGTATTTATACCCTGGTCAGCGATTTTGCCGCCAGCGGTAACGTTGGCCGGTTAGATATCGCCGCACTGAATAACGAGCAAAAAACCCTGCGTCGCGAGCTGCATAAAACCATCGCCAAGGTATCCGACGATATTGGCCGGCGTTACACCTTTAACACTGCTATTGCGGCCATTATGGAGCTGAGCAATAAACTGCAAAAAGCCAGCCTGGCAACAGAGCTGGACCGTGCCGTAATGCAGGAAGCCGTGCTGGCGTTGCTGCAAATGCTGAACCCTATTACGCCGCATGTCGCGCAATACCTGTGGGCGCAGTTGGGCCAACACAGTGGCATTGAGCAAACGGCCTGGCCACAAGCTGATGCTGCTGCCATGGTAGAAGATGAAAAGCTGGTGGTAGTACAGGTAAACGGCAAGGTACGCGGCAAAGTTACCGTCGCGGCCGATGCAACTGAAGCGACGGTACTGGCGATGGCCAAAACCGATGACAACGTTAGCCGCCATTTAGACGGCGTCAGCGTACGTAAAGTGATTTACGTGCCCGGCAAACTGCTGAACCTGGTGGTGGGCTGATATGGCCCGCTTTAGCCTGGTGTTTGCCCTGCTAAGCAGCTTGCTGCTTGGCAGCTGCGGCTTTCATCTGCGCGGCGATTTGCCGCTGAGCCACTTTCCGGCCATGTATATTCAAAGCGAGCGCCACTCTGAACTGGCCGCATTGCTCAGCTCGCGCTTAGAGTACAACAAAGTTGAGCTACTCAGCAGCTACCAGCAGTCAGCGCCAATGCTGCAGCTGGTCAGCGATACGCTGGAGCGGCGCACGCTGTCGTTGTTTCCCAACGGCCAGGTCGCGGAATATGAGCTGATCTACAAAGTGCGCTATGCTCTGACCATGCCGGACGGTGAACCACAGCCGTATGAATTTGAGCTGTTCCGCGATTATCAGGACGACCCTAATCAGGCCCTGGCCAAAGCGAAAGAACTGGAGTTGATGCTGGGTGAGCTGCGCCAACAAGCCGCAAACCGTATTATGCGCCAGCTGTCGCGGCTGCACTGAGCCTGCCGATGCAAAAACTGTATGCCAACCAGCTGGAGCAACACTTAGCCGGGCCCTTGGCGCCCTGTTACCTGCTGTTTGGCGAAGAACCGCTGCAAAAACTCGAAGCCATTGATGCCATTCGCGCCGCCGCCAGGCAACAAGGCTATGCCGAGCGCATCAGTTTAACCGCCGATGCGCAGTTTGACTGGAACGAACTGAGCAACGAGCTGCAGGCGATGTCACTGTTTGCCGAGCGCCGGCTGATTGAACTGGAGCTGGCGCAGCAAAAACTGACTCCGGCCGCCGCCGAGCAACTCAAAGCCCTGCCGCAGCAGCTGCACCAGGATATTATTTTGCTGATCCACGGTGAGCGCAGCCACAGCGACGTCAGCAAGCTGGCGTGGTTTAAACAGCTGCAAAGCCAGGCAGTGCAAATTCCGGTGTATGTGTTGGACGAACGCCAGAGCCAGCAATGGCTGCGTGAGCGCGCCAAACGGTTACAACTGCAGCTGAGCAGCGATGCGCTGGCGCTGCTGCAACAACACTGCGCCGGTAATTTGCTGGCCGCACGGCAAGAGCTGGAAAAGCTGGCATTAAGCAACCTGGCCCAACCGCTGGATGCGGCTGCTTTAAGCCAGTTTCTCGCCGATCACTCCAGCTTCAGCGTGTTTCAACTGGCCGATGCCTTACTAAGCGGCCATGCCGATGAAGCGCTGCACCGCTTACAGCGCTTGTGCCAGCAAGATGTGGAACCGGTGATTATTGCCTGGCAACTGCAAAAAGAAGTGCTGCAACTGCGCCAGTTGCAACAGGCACAACAGCAACAACACAACCTGAGCGACAGCTTTAAAAGCCTCGCCATCTGGCCCAAACGCCAGGCGCTGTATCAAACGGCACTCAAACGCTTATCGCTGAGCTGGCTGGATTATCTGCTGCAGGAGCTGGCGGCCTTTGACCGGCTGTACAAAAGCGGCCGGCTGAACAACAGCGACGTAGCACTGGCGCATTTAGTAACCTTATTTATCAAGCCGGTACCCAAGGCCTATTCGTTGCAGCAACAGGCGCTGTATGACTAAGCACATCGGCATTTTTGGCGGCACCTTTAACCCGGTACATAACGGCCATATTGCCAGCGCCCGCTTTGTGCAGCAGCACTGCGCGCTGGACGAAGTACGGCTGATGCCGTGCCAACTGCCACCGCACCGCGCTACGCCGGGCGTAAGCGGTGAGCAACGTGCCGCTATGGTGCAGTTGGCAATAGCGGCCTACCCGCAACTTAAGTTGGAACGGCTGGAGCTGGATAAAACCGGGCCGTCCTATACTGTCGACAGCCTGCGCTTACTGCGCGAGCGTGAACCGCACAGCCGCCTGTACTTTATTATCGGCATGGACTCTTTATGCTATTTTTGCAGTTGGAAAGACTGGCAAAGCATCTTGCAATACGCCCACCTGCTGGTATGCCAGCGCCCTGGCTACAGTGCAGAGCAAGGCGATGCTCCGGCCTTACTGCAACACTATGGCGCCGCCAATTTGGCCGCCTTGCAGCAGGTTAACTGCGGGCGTATTCTGCTGCTAAACAACCCGGTGATTAATTTAAGTGCCAGCGGCATAAGGCAGCAGCTGCAACAGGGCCTGGCTTGTAGCGACACTTTAGATCCGGCAGTATTGAACTATATTCAAAGCCAACAACTCTATCAGGCGTGAGTGCTATCACCGCGCGCAAACTATGCTAAAATGCCGCTTTTTTCAAGCGCAGAGGAATCAGGGTGCAAACAACCGAGCTGGTAAGTTTTATTCAGGACAAAATTGACGACATGAAAGGCCGCGATATCGTGACCTTAGACGTGCGTGGTAAATCCAGTGTCACTGAATTTATGATAGTGTGCTCAGGCACCTCTAACCGCCACACCAAATCTATTGCCGACTATGTTGCGGCCGAAGCGAAAAAAGCCGGCATTAGCGCACTGGGCATTGAAGGCCAGGCGTCGGGCGAGTGGGTATTGCTGGATTTAGACGACGTTGTCGTGCATGTGATGCTCGAAGACAGCCGTAATTTTTATCAGTTGGAAAAACTCTGGAGCGCTTAATACAGTATGAAGTTAATACTGATTGCTGTGGGCAGTAAAATGCCCGGCTGGGTACAAAGCGGTTATGACGAATATGCGCGGCGCTTTCCGCGTGATTTAGCGCTGGAGCTGATTGAGATCCCGGCCGGTAAACGTGGCAAAAATGCCGATATCAAACGCATTTTAGAGCAGGAAGGCGAAAAAATGCTGGCTGCTGTGCCACGTGGCAGCAAAATTGTTACCCTGGAAGTCACCGGCGACAACTGGAGCAGCCCGGCTCTGGCCGGTAAACTGACCGACTGGCAACGCGACGGCCGCGATGTGTGTTTGTTGGTCGGCGGCCCGGAAGGTTTAGCCCCGGCTTGTATTGCCGCCAGCGAGGCAAAGTGGTCGTTGTCGGCGCTTACCCTGCCGCACCCGTTAGTACGGGTGGTGCTAGCCGAAAGCCTGTACCGCGCCTGGAGTATCTGTACTAATCATCCGTACCATCGCGAGTAAAGATGTTAAGAAGACGCGTCGCCATACAGGATTTCGCCGCTGAAGCCAGGCTGTTTAACAGCCGGGCCATCGTCGCCATGCTGTTTGTCGTAGTTATGTTCTGCGTTATAGTGTTTAACCAATATCAGTTGCAGGTAGTGTTGCATCAGGACTACCAAACCCGCTCTGAAGGCAACCGCATCAAAGTCGTACCGCTGGCCCCGAATCGTGGCCTGATTTTCGATCGTAGCGGCATTTTACTGGCCGAAAACCGTCCGGTGTTTTCGCTGGAGCTGGTACCGGAGCAAATCGGCGATATGACAGCCACCCTGGCCGCTTTGGCAGAGCTGATTGAACTTAGCCCCGAGCAGCAAGATGCCTTCCTGAAGCAAGTTAAAGCGCAGCGCCGTTTTAACAGCATAGCGTTAAAAGAGCAGCTAAATGATACTGAGGTAGCAGTACTGGCCGTTAACCAACACCGTTTTCCCGGTGTAACGGTAGAAGCGCGGTTAAGCCGGCACTACCCGTTTGGTGATTTATTTACCCATGCGATTGGCTATATCGGCAAAATTAATACCCGTGAACTGCAACAATTGGAAGCCGATGGTGAGGCTGCCAACTACGCCGCCAGCCGTGATATCGGCAAAATAGGCCTCGAGCGTTATTATCAACGTGAACTGCACGGCACCATGGGTTACCAGGAAGTTGAAGTAAACAACCGTGGCCGCTTAATCCGCGTGCTGCGTTCGGTGCCCGCCGTATCGGGCCGCAATATTCATTTAGGCCTGGATGTTGGCCTGCAACTGACCGCGCAGCAAATACTGCAGCAACAGCGCGGTGCTATAGTGGCGATAGACCCGCGCGACGGCGCTGTATTGGCGTTTTACAGCAACCCTGGCTACGACCCTAACCTGTTTGTGCATGGCATCAGCTCTGCCAACTATAACGAATTACTCAACTCGCGCGACCGCCCGCTGATCAACCGCGTTACCCAAGGCACTTATCCACCGGCCTCCACTATCAAGCCGCATTTAGCCTTGCTGGGTTTGGAAACCAATACCATTACCCCCGCCACCAAAATATGGGACCCGGGCTATTTTATGCTGCCCAACAGCGATCACCGCTTTCGCGACCACCTGCGCTGGGGCCATGGCTGGGTAGACGTATATCAAGCTGTGATGAAAAGCTGTGATACGTTTTTTTACGAGATGGGCGTTAAGCTGGGTATTGATCGCATTTCCGATTACATGAGCAAAATGGGCTTTGGCGAGAAGACCGGCATTGATATCCTGGAAGAAAGCAGTGGCATTATGCCGTCACGTGGCTGGAAACGTGCCCGGCACAACCAACCCTGGTACCCCGGCGATACGGTACCGCTTAGTATCGGCCAAAGCTACTGGACCACAACCCCGCTGCAACTGACTGTTGCCACCGCACTGCTGCTGAATAAAGGTTTGTTGCCGACACCACACCTGGTAACGGCCTATAGCGACGACAGTGGCACAGTGGCAATTGAGCCGGTACTAACCCGTACCATCGATATGGTAGATGAACGCAACTGGGATGTAGTGATGGATACCATGCACCGCACGGTACGTGACCTGGGCGGCACTGCACATCGCGCCTTTATCGGCACCGATTATCAGGCCGGCGGTAAAACCGGCACCGCTCAGTTGGCGGCTATCGCTCAGGACGCAAAGTACGATGCTGAAGCCATTGACGAGCGACTGCGCGATAATGCCATGTATATTGGCTATGCCCCTTATGACAAGCCCGGCATTGTGATCACTATCGCCCTGGAAAATGCCGGTGGCGGTGGTGCTAACGCCGCCCCCATGGCGCGGCAAATACTGGATTACTATTTTGCTGCCGGAGTAAACCGTGATGAATGACCAGTTTACCGGTAATGCCCGCCACAGCCGGCTGGCGATGTTTCATATCGACACACCGTTGCTGCTGGGGTTGCTGGCCCTGATCGGCTTTGGCCTGATGGTACTGTACAGTGCCTCCGGGCAAAATATTGCTATGATGAAAGGCCAGTTAGTGCGCCTCGGGGTTGCCCTGGCAGTGATGGTTATTTTTGCCCAGATTAAACCGCAAACCCTGAAGCGCTGGTCGCTGCCGTTGTTTATTGCCGGCCTGGGTCTGTTGGTGGCAGTGCTGATGGTGGGCCATGTCGGTAAAGGTGCCCAACGCTGGCTGGACTTAGGCTTTATGAAATTTCAGCCGTCGGAAATTATGAAACTGGCGGTGCCGATGACGGTAGCCTGGTTTATTGCTTCACACAGTTTACCGCCGAGGTTATGGCATTTAATGGTCGGATTTTTAATGTGTGCTATTCCTACTGTGCTGATTTCACAACAACCGGACCTGGGGACCTCTATCTTAATTGCCACTGCCGGGGTATTTGTGTTGTTTTTATCCGGCATGAGCTGGCGTCTTATTGCCTTTGTTGCCGCACTGATCTCTGCCTTTTTGCCGGTGCTGTGGCTGTTTTTAATGCGCGACTATCAACGCCAGCGCGTACTGACCTTTTTAAACCCTGAGAGCGATCCGCTGGGCTCCGGCTATCATATTATCCAATCTAAAATTGCTATCGGCTCCGGTGGTGTAGAAGGTAAAGGCTATTTGCACGGTACCCAGTCACAACTGGAGTTTCTGCCCGAGCGCCATACCGACTTTATCTTTGCCGTGCTGAGCGAAGAGCTGGGCATGATGGGGGTAATGCTGCTGTTAGGGTTATATTTATTTATTATCAGCCGCTGTCTGCTAATCGCCAGCCGCGCTCAGGACAATTACGGCAAGCTGGTTGCCGGCAGCTTTACGCTAACCTTCTTTGTCTATGTATTTGTTAATATCGGCATGGTGTCGGGCTTGTTGCCGGTGGTAGGTGTGCCTTTACCACTGATCAGTTTTGGCGGCACCTCTATGGTGACATTAATGGCGGCCTTTGGCGTCATTATGTCGGTGGGTACTCATAAACGGATGTTGGCGGCACCATGATCAAACAGCTTGTTTTGCTTATCACCACAATAATACTGGCCACAGCTTGCAGCAGCCGGCCCGGGGAAAGTGTCCCCAATGCCGGCCGTTACAACCAGGCTAAAGACAGTATTCCGCAGCGCCTGCCAACCCTGTTGGAAATGACAGACCCGGTACCCCAGGCGGAACCGTTAAGCCGTGGCGGTAACAAACCCTACAGCTTATTTGGTGCCAACTACACCCCACTGGTGCAGGTTACCGAGCATCGTGAAGCCGGCATCGCATCGTGGTATGGCAATAAATTCCATGGCCATCTGACGTCTAACGGGGAAACTTACAATATGTTTGCCATGACAGCGGCGCATAAAACCCTGCCACTGCCGTCTTATGTTAAAGTAACCAATCTGGACAACAACAAAACCGCCATAGTACGGGTAAATGATCGCGGTCCGTTTCACCGCGACCGTATTATTGATTTGTCCTATTCAGCTGCCAGCAAGCTGGGCATGTTGCAGCAGGGTACAGCCAGAGTTCAGCTGGAGTTGCTACAATCGCCGGCGATGTGGGCGCAAACCGGCACAGCAGAGCAGTGTTTTATCCAGGTGCTGGCCAGTTCAGACAGTAACCGGTTAAATCAGTTACAGCAGCAGATTTTGCAGCCGCAAGCCCTGCCCAGCGAAATCAAACCCGGTAGCGGAATTTTTCGCTTGTTGGTCGGTCCTACTGCAAGTAAACAACAAGCGCAGCAATGGTTGCAGCAGTTAAAAGCCGGAGCATTTCCGGATGCATATTTCTTTGATAGCCGTCAGTGCAGCTGACACCTAATTAAACATAACGATTAAAAGAACAGGTCTCATGAATAGTTATTGTCATATTTTCGCCGTCGCCGCCGTATCCATTGCCAGTGCCGGGCTCAGCTTATCTGCTGTAGCCCAAAGCGTGGTGCCGCAAGCCCCGGAAGTCGCCGCTAAAGGCCATATTCTTATCGACTTTGATACCGGTAAGGTATTGGCAGAAAACAATGCCGATATGTCATTGGCACCGGCCAGTTTAACCAAGATGATGACCAGCTATGTGATTGGCACTGAACTGAAAAGCGGCAATATTACCAACGAAGATATGGTAACCATCAGTGAAAAAGCCTGGGCGAGAAACTTCCCTGGCTCATCGTTAATGTTTATTGAAGTCGGCACCAAGGTGTCGGTGGCAGACTTAAACAAAGGCATTATTATTCAGTCCGGTAACGATGCCTGCGTTGCCATGGCCGAACATATTGCCGGCAGCGAAAGCGCCTTTGTTGATTTAATGAATGCTCATGCTCAGCGTTTGGGTATGACCAGCAGCCGTTTTGGTAACAGCCACGGCCTGCCCAGTGCAGAAAACTACTCCACACCACGCGATATGGCCATCCTGGCCGCTGCGTTAATTCGCGATGTACCGGAAGAGTATGCGCTGTACGCCGAAAAAGAATTCACTTACAACAATATCAAGCAATACAACCGTAACTCACTGTTGTGGGACCGCAGCCTGGAAGTAGACGGTATAAAAACCGGCCATACCGAAGAAGCCGGCTTTAGCCTGATCACCTCTGCCACCCGCGATGGTATGCGACTGGTCTCAGTGGTTATGGGCACCAATAGTGAACGCGCCCGCCAGACTGAAAACAAAAAGCTGCTAACCTATGGCTTTCGCTTCTTTGAAACCTTTACACCCTACCAGGCCGGCGATAAATTTGCCGAGCAACGTATTTGGCAAGGTGACAAAGAGAATATCCAGCTGGGTATTTTGCAATCGGTGCAGGTAACGATTCCGCGCGGTCAACGTAAAGACTTACAAGCCGACTTCACCTTGGATCAGCAGCTGTTAGCCCCCATATCCAAAGGCCAGCAGGTTGGCAGCATTTACCTGAAACTAAACGGTGAAGATATTGCGACTTATCCGCTGGTAGCGTTGGAAGACGTGGCCGAAGGCGGTTTCTTCAGCCGGATGATAGATTACATTAAAATGCAGTTTAATTAATCAGCACAGCCGTTAGCTTTAGCTTACTAAGTCCCGGCATTGGCCGGGACTTTTTGTTACAATTAAGCCAATTTAGCAAAGCAACAGCTCACAGTGTGATAGCGAGACAAAGATGGCACATGAAGTAAAGAACACCAAGTTCGATGAATATCTGGAATTTCCCTGCCAGTTCAGCTTTAAAGTGCTGGGCTTGGCTGACGACGCCCTGGTCGATCAGGTGATGAACGTGGTACGCCTTCATACTGAAGCCGGCGACTACAGCCCGGCGGTAAAACCAAGCAGCAAAGGTAATTACCATTCGGTGTCGGTCAGCGTTACCGTTACCAGCAAGCAGCATATTGAGCTGCTGTACACCGAGCTTGGCAAAATTGAGCTGGTACGTTACGTACTCTGAGGTAGTACCACCAGCTTAGCCATTCGTATTCAGTGTATAAGGCGGTATAATGCACAGCGTTTCAGACCAGGGTAGCCAACAAGCGCCGGCCACAGCAGTCCTTAGCCGGCATTTGCTGATAAGAGAGCTGGGCACGCAGGATTACACCGCTGTGTGGCATGCCATGCAGCAGTTTACCGACCAGCGCGATGCTAACACGCCGGATCAACTCTGGTTGCTGGAGCACCCGCCGGTATTTACTCAGGGCCAGGCCGGCAAAGAAGAGCACCTGTTGTTGCCGGGTGATATTCCGGTGGTAAAAGTAGACCGCGGCGGCCAGGTGACCTACCATGGCCCGGGCCAGCTGATGGTGTATGTGCTGCTGGATCTAAAGCGGCGTAATCTGGGCGTGCGTCAACTGGTGACACTGCTGGAGCAGGTATTAATTCAGCTACTGACGCCCTACGGCATTAACGCCTACGCCAAAGCGGATGCGCCGGGCGTCTATGTGGATGAGGGCAAAATTGCCTCTTTGGGGCTGCGGGTACGCAAAGGCTGCTCCTTCCATGGCCTGGCACTGAATGTCGATATGGACTTAAGCCCGTTTTCACGCATTAACCCCTGTGGTTATGCCGGTATGCAAATGCTCCAATGTAAAGATTTAGGCGGCCCGCAAACCATTGCCGAGGCCAAACAACGAATAGTGCAGTGTTTTTCGCAGCAACTGAATGTAGCAACACTGCAGCACACTACAGGGTTAGATTGGCAAAATGACTAAAACTGCACGTATGGAACCGGGCGTTAAACTGCGCGACGCTGATAAAATGGCCTTGATCCCGATTAAGGTGCTGCCCACTGAACGTGATGAAATGCTGCGTAAGCCCGAATGGCTGAAGATAAAACTGCCGAAAAGCTCAGAGCGTATCGATCAGATCAAAGGTGCCCTGCGCAAGCACGGCCTGCACTCGGTATGCGAAGAAGCCGCTTGCCCTAACCTGACTGAATGTTTTAACCACGGCACCGCCACCTTTATGATTCTGGGCGCCATTTGTACCAGGCGCTGCCCGTTTTGTGACGTTGCCCACGGCCGGCCGTTGCCACCAAGTGCCGAAGAGCCGGAAAAACTGGCGCTGACGATCCGCGATATGAAGTTAAAGTACGTGGTGATCACCTCAGTTGATCGCGATGACTTACGCGACGGTGGCGCGCAGCATTTCGCCGACTGTATCCGCGAAATTCGCCAGCATAACCCAAGCATAAAAATTGAAGTACTGGTGCCGGACTTCCGTGGTCGCATGGATACCGCGCTGGATATTTTAACCCAGACACCACCGGACGTGTTTAACCACAACCTGGAAACGGCGCCAAGGCTGTACAAGCTGGCGCGGCCGGGTGCCGACTATAAGTGGTCGCTGCAGTTGTTACAACGCTACAAAGCCGCGCACCCGGAAGTGGCTACTAAGTCCGGCTTAATGGTTGGCTTGGGTGAAACCACTGAAGAGCTTATCGAGGTATTAAAAGATTTGCGCGCGCATGACGTGGATATGCTGACCGTAGGCCAGTACCTGCAGCCGAGTAAGCACCACTTGCCGGTAAAACGCTATATGCCACCGGCCGAGTTTGACGAGATTAAACGCATTGCCTACGAGCTGGGCTTTAAACACGTCGCCAGCGGCCCGTTTGTGCGCTCCAGCTACCACGCCGACCGCCAGGCTGCAGGCGAAGATATCAGCTAACACGAGATGCTGCGCCGGAATTACACCGGCGCAGTATAAGCGTGCTTTTCTTTCAGCGGAAAACCGCTATGCTTCATACAGTAACGCGGGGGAAGCGATGGAACACAGACGATTTAGCAGGGTGATCTTTAAAGGTAAGGCACATATTGATATTGGTGGCCACAGCTGCCAGACAGAAGTGCTGGATTTATCTTTAAAAGGCGCATTGATCCGCAAACCGGACAATTGGCCGCGCAGTTTGCCAAAACAGATGTTATTGCGAATTCAGTTAAACGATTTTCCGCTTGAGCTGGAAATGCAGGTCAGCGTAGCGCATATCTCAGACAAAGTAGTGGGCCTGCACTGTGAACGTATTGATATCGAAAGCGTATCGCACCTGCGCCGTTTGTTAGAACTTAACCTGGGCGATGCTGATGTGCTGGGCCGCGAGCTGGCCGAGCTAAGCGACAGCGACTAACCTTTGCTGCCGGCCAGCGCTTGTTGCGCATCGGCATAACCCCACTCTGATGCCTTCTGCATAAAATGCTGCCACTGTGGCCAGTTTTGCTGTTGCCTGGCTAAATAAGCAAAATAATACTGTACCGGCATCAGCTGCTGTGGCTGTGCCAGAATACGCTGTGCCAGCTGAAAATACAGCTCTGGCAGCGCCAGCTCGTACGAGCGCATCAGGTTGTTTTGTGCAATGACACGGTATGCCGGCTGTTGCAGCGCGGCGCAGGTAGCCACCGGCGTAAGGCTGATATCCCGCGCCTGCAGTTGCCAGTGCGCCAGATAAGCGCGACTGTCGGCAGTTAACAACAGATTAGGGTAATGTTTTCCCGGCTGACACACGTGCGCCGCCGTCTCAGCAGATAGCTGATATTCATCAATAAAACCGAGAACATGCATAAATTCATGCCGCAGCAGTGCCAGGCCGGCGTTATCCGGCAGTTGTAAAATACCGTTGTTATAACTGGCTTTACCCCGCCCGGCTATAACCACTAACTGGCTGAAATCGCCGTCGCTCACCTCATCTGCTAACACCTGATAACGACACTGCACCAGGCTGTTGCCGTGCTCAGAGCACGCCAGCTCAGTGCTGTTCACCGTACGCAGAGGTAAAAAGCATACCGGCAGTTGCGACAACTGTTTATCAGCCTGCCATTGCTGCAACAGCTGCTGCCAGGTATCAAGCCCCGCTTGTTGGCTGGCCACAGGTTGCAAGGTTAAACGACAGCCTTGTGGCTGCTCAAAGCCCGCCACAGTAGCCGTGCTGCCCTGCCACAGGCCCAGCTCTGCCCGTATGCCGGCCGTGAGTGCGGCGGCTGTCAGCGCACCGCTGTCGAGCTGCTGCTGCAACCACTGTGCGGTAGCCAGCCTGCCCTGCAACCGCTGCTGCAATTGCAATGCATGTTGCAGCGCCGCAGCATCGCCGAGCCATGCCGCCTGACGTAACCAGCGCAGTGCTGCATCATGCTCTTCAGCGGCAAGGCGCTGAGCAGCCAAACGCACAGCCGCCGCCGGCCGGGTTTGTGCTTGTTGCATTAATTCGCTTTGTTCAGGTTGTTTCTGGCAGGCAGTCAGTAATATAAAAGCAAAAAAGCCGGTTAACCGGCTTTTCATAACTGTGCTGCGAACTGCGTTAAGGCTCATCGTAGGCATCAATTTGCAGTACTTCACCGCGTAAGCGCGCCATTTCTAACCGCGCGTAACGATGTTCAACAAACTCATACACATTGGTAGCCAGCACTTGCTTATAGTAGCTCAGTGCCTGTTCCGGTTGTTGCCGGCTTTCATGCCATTTCGCCAGGTAGAAATACACTTCACATAAGCGCTCGGCTAACAGCTGCGGGCCGGATAAATCATTCAACACCGAATCCAGCAAAGCTTGCTCACTGATTTCACCCAGTAAAAACCGCACTATATTGCCAGACCACTCGGCCTTGTCCAATATCAGCGCATGTTGCGCCAGTTGCTGCTGTGCTTGCTCTGCAGACAGCTCACTTTGCGCCAGATACAACCAGATCACCCGGTAAGCATCGGTTGGTTTTAACGCCAGAAAGCGTTCAAAATCTACCACGGCCAATTCTGTTTTACCGGCATAATACAGCGCTATACCACGGTTTAAATAGGCAAACTCGTGTTCAGGCGCTAATTCCAGGACGGAGTCAAAGGCTTCATAGGCTTGATCAAAATCGCCGCTAACCGTATGGTGAATACCGACAAAATTGTAGGCATCCGCCATGTCCGGCTTTAACCGCAACGCTCTTAAAAAGTCCAGCCGCGCCAAAGAGCGCAAGCCAACACTGTCATACATTACGCCGCGATCGTAAAACAGCTGAGCAGATTGCTCTTCTGATAACTCGGCGCGATGCAGTATTTCACTTAATCTGGCTATTGCCAGTTCAGTGCGGTAAGACACCGCCAGCGGCTCCGGAATAAGCCAGCCGGCAGTAGACGCAGGCTGTGAAGCACAGCCTGCGGTTAACGCTGCCAGTAGCGCCAAAGGCGCTATCCGGCACAACAGCCTATCAGGCATTTTCTTCAGCATTGGCAGACTCAGTAGCAGGTTTAGCGTTGGCTTCCTTGATACTTAAACGCACGCGGCCCTGCTTGTCAACTTCCAGTACCTTGACCGATACTTTCTGACCTAAGGTCAGGTGCTCAGATACGTTATTCACGCGCTCATCAGAGATTTGTGAAATGTGTACCAGACCATCTTTACCAGGCAGCACGTTAACAAAGGCACCGAAGTCGACAATACGCACGACTTCGCCTGCATAAATGGCACCCACTTCAATCTCAGCCGTGATGGCGTTGATCTTGTCGATAGCGATTTGTGCGGCTTTGGCGGTAGTAGCGGCAATTTTAATGCTGCCGTCATCTTCCAACTCGATAGTAGTACCGGATTCTTCAGTGATTTGACGAATTACAGCACCACCTTTACCGATAACCTCACGGATTTTTTCCGGGTTAATCTTCATGGTGTAAATACGCGGTGCGTACTCAGACATTTCTTCGCGGTGACCGCTGATCGCCTGGTCCATTACGTTCAGAATGTGCAAACGGGCGGCTTTAGCTTGCTTCAGCGCAATTTGCATAATTTCTTTGGTAATACCGTCGATTTTGATGTCCATTTGCAGTGCGGTAATACCGTCGGTAGTACCGGCCACTTTAAAGTCCATATCGCCTAAGTGATCTTCATCACCTAAGATATCAGACAATACAACAAAGTCGTCGCCTTCTTTTACCAGGCCCATAGCAATACCGGCCACAGAGGCTTTAATAGGTACGCCGGCGTCCATCAGAGCTAAAGAAGAACCACATACTGATGCCATAGAGCTTGAACCGTTAGATTCAGTGATTTCTGACACTATACGTACTGTGTACGGGAAGTCATTGAAATCAGGCATTACCGCTAATACACCACGCTTAGCTAAACGGCCGTGGCCGATTTCGCGACGCTTAGGTGAACCCACCATGCCGGTTTCACCCACACAGTACGGCGGGAAGTTGTAGTGCAGCATAAAGGTGTCAGTTTTAGCACTTAACAAATCGTCGATGTTTTGTGCATCACGCGCCGTACCTAAAGTGGCTGTTACCAGCGCCTGAGTTTCACCGCGGGTAAACAGCGCTGAACCGTGGGTACGTGGCAACACGCCGGTCATAACGCTTAAACCACGGATCATTTCCGGGTCACGGCCGTCAATACGCGGCTCGCCTTTAGTGATACGGCCACGAACGACTTTAGATTCCAGCTCGTGGAAAATCTCGCCCACTTCGTTTTTGTTCAGCTCTTCGCCTTCGGCCAGCTCAGCAGTCAGTTTTTCTACTAACGCCGCTTTAATCTCGCCGATGCGCTCATAGCGCTTGGCTTTTTCAGTGATCTGATAAGCTTCGCCCAGTTGCGCACGCGCCAAGCTGTCAATTTTTTCAATTAACGGCTGGTTCTTAGCAGGTGCCTGCCAGTTCCACTTTGGCTTAGCGCCTTCAGCAGCAAATTCGTTGATGGCATTAATAGCGGTTTGCATTTGCTCATGGCCATACATTACCGCACCCAGCATTACGTCTTCAGACAAAATACCGGCTTCAGATTCAACCATTAATACCGCACCGGCGGTACCGGCTACCACTAAATCCAGCTTAGAGCTTTTCAGCTCGTCTTCTGACGGGTTCAGTACGTACTGGTTATTGATATAACCCACGCGGGCGGCACCAATAGGGCCGGCAAACGGGATACCGGATAATGCCAGCGCAGCAGAAGTACCGATTAACGCCACGATATCCGGCTGAATTTCCGGCTGTACTGATACCACAGTGGCAATAACCTGTACTTCATTGTTGAAGCCTTCAGGGAACAACGGGCGAATTGGCCGGTCGATTAAACGTGAAGTTAAGGTTTCACCTTCTGACGGGCGACCTTCGCGCTTAAAGAAACCGCCCGGGATCCGGCCGGCAGCGTACATTTTCTCTTGATAATTTACCGTTAACGGGAAGAAATCCTGGCCTGGTTTAGCTTCTTTCTTGCCCACTACCGTTACTAAAACTGATGTATCACCCAGGCTGGCCAGCACTGCGGCATCTGCCTGACGGGCGATAACGCCGGTTTCTAAGGTAAAAGTATGTTGGCCGAACGGGAATGATTTTACGATGGGAGTCACGTGTTTGTTTCCTTTACTTTATCGCCTGATTGCGATGTCATTTTTGTCGTTTAATTCTTGCGTAGTATACTCTGTAACCAAAGCACAAAGATAGTTCAGTCAATGGTAAACTTTAGTGAAAAATAGTCTGTCAGCTAAATTAAAAAAAGGGGCTAAAAGCCCCTTTTTTACTCAAACCGATTAACGGCGTAAGCCTAAACGCTCAATCAGTGTAGCGTAACGGCTCTGGTCTTTACCTTTTAAGTAATCCAGCAACTTACGACGTTGGCTAACCATGCGCAGCAGACCACGACGTGAGTGGAAGTCATGCTTATGCTGGGCGAAGTGGCCCTGCAGGTGGTTAATAGAAGCAGTTAACAGAGCTACCTGAACTTCCGGTGAGCCTGTGTCGCCTTGCTTAACAGCGAAGTCAGCAACGATTTTTGCTTTATCAGCAGCGCTTAAAGACATATTTAACTCCAAATGTGAGTGAACTAAGTAAGGGAATCGCCGATCACTCATCCAGCAGACCCCAAAAAATCCGCCGTATAATAGCATTTTACTGCTTTTTTACAAGGCGTTTCTGCTACACCGCCCTTAGGCTAAGGCGGCAGTATTTAATAAGCGCCGTGAACTCAACACACCTTGTTCAACCTGGCCAACACCAAAGAAGTTATCGTCCGGACCATGCAGTTTTATTGCGGCAATATCTGCCACCGCCACCTGGCAACTCTGGCCATGTTGCAAGCGGTGTTGCTCTTGCTCTGTCAGGAGCAGTTTAGCCATATTAACAATACCGGCGTCCAGCGGTAACAGCAGAGTATCCATGGCAGAGAAATTTTTGCTTTGATGGCACAGCTCTGCCAAGGCATCGAGTTGAACCGGGGTAATCATCTGCTCCGCATGAAACGGGCCCACTTGGGTGCGGTGCAAGGCACCAACATGAGCGCCGCAACCAAGCGCTTCGCCCAGATCATCAATCAGGGTGCGAATATAGGTACCTTTAGAGCAGTGCACAATAAAATCTGCTGTGCTGCCGCTGAATTTCAACAGCTCAAAGCGAAAAATACTGATCGGTCTGGCTTCACGCGGTACGGTAATACCCTGGCGGGCATAACGATATAACGGCTGACCTTGGTACTTCAGCGCCGAAAACATCGTAGGCACCTGCAAAATATCACCGCGAAACGCCGTTAAAGCCTGTTCCAGATCCGCCTGACTGAATTGCACCGGTTTTTCGCTGATGACTTCGCCTTCAACATCGCTGGTGCTGGTACGAACACCAAAGTTAGCCGTGACCAGATAGGTTTTATCGGTATCAAGCAAAAACTGGCTGAACTTGGTGGCTTCGCCAAAACAGATTGGCAGCAAACCGGATGCCATAGGATCTAAGGCGCCGGTGTGGCCGGCTTTTTGCGCCTGAAACAGCCAGCGCACGCGCTGTAAAATACCGTTGCTGCTCACTTCCAGCGGTTTATCTAATAACAAAATGCCGTTAACGGCACGGGCATTTTTCCGCGCCATTAGTTTGCCGGCTCGTCGCTGTCGTTCGCGTCACTATCCGGCGTATCGTCGGCTGGAACATCATCCAGTGCCTGACCCGACTGCAGCCGGCGACGGTCATCTTCAGCCCGTGCGGTGCTGACTAAAGTAGCCATACGGATCCCTTCGTTTAATGACTCGTCAAAGGCAAAGCGGATATGCGGCACTATACGCGCCTGTATACGCTTGCCAATTAAACTGCGGACAAAGCCGGAAGCATCGTTAAGGATCTTAAGGTTATCTTCAACCTTATCATCGGCCAGGCCTAAAAAGGTGACGAACACCTTGGCGTGCGACAGATCGCGCGATACTTCCACATCCGACACCGTGATCATACTGTGCAGACGCGGATCTTTAATTTCGCGTTGCAGGATCACCGCCATTTCTTTTTTCATTTGCTGCGACAGTCTGTCGACGCGCGAGAATTCTTTACTCATAACCATTCTTTCCATTGTCTGCAGCAGACAAAACAGGGGCCCAAGGCCCCTGTTTTATTGTTGCGTTGCCTGTTACAGGGTGCGTTCAACCTGTATCACTTCGAACACTTCGATCTGATCGCCTTCGCGCACATCGTTGTAGTTCTTCACGCCAATACCACACTCGAAACCGTTACGTACTTCACTGACGTCATCTTTAAAGCGACGCAGCGATTCCAGCTCGCCTTCGAAGATCACCACGTTATCACGCAGTACACGGATAGGGGCATTACGCTTGATCACGCCTTCGGTTACCATACAGCCGGCGACTGCGCCGAACTTAGGTGAACGGAACACGTCACGTACCTGCGCCAGACCGATGATCTGCTGTTTAAACTCAGGCGCTAACATACCGGTCATTGCCGCGCGCACTTCGTCTAACAGCTCATAAATAATGCCGTAGTAACGTAAGTCGAGGCCTTCGTCTTCTACCAGTTTACGCGCCGTGCCATCAGCCCGTACGTTAAAACCGATAACAATTGCCGATGAAGCTGCTGCCAGGGTAACGTCGGTTTCGGTAATACCACCTACGCCGCTGCCAACAATCTTCACTTTTACTTCGTCGGTTGACAGTTTCATCAGTGACTCAGTAATGGCTTCAACCGAACCTTGTACGTCAGCTTTCAGTACGATGTTCAGCTCAGACACATCGCCTTCAGTCATGTTGGCAAACATATTTTCCAACTTAGACTTCTGCTGACGCGCCAGTTTCACATCGCGGAATTTACCCTGACGGTAAAGTGCCACTTCACGTGCTTTACGCTCGTCTTTTACTACGGTTACTTCGTCACCGGCTTGTGGTACACCGGATAAACCTAAGATCTCTACCGGAATAGACGGGCCGGCAGTTTTAATCTCTTTACCGTTCTCATCGCGCATCGCACGAACACGGCCATATTCAAAACCACACAGCACGATTTCACCTTGCTGTAAGGTACCTTCCTGGATCAGGATCGACGCTACCGGACCACGGCCTTTATCCAGCCGTGATTCAATCACCACACCACGGGCTAAACCTTGTTTAACGGCTTTTAATTCCAGCAGTTCAGATTGGTTCAGAATGGCTTCAAGTAAGTCATCAATACCCATGCCTGATTTTGCTGACACCGGTACAAACTGAACATCACCGCCCCATTCTTCTGAGATAACATCGTACTGTGACAGTTCGTTACGTACGCGCTCAGGATCGGCTTCCGGTTTGTCCATCTTGTTCACTGCCACCACGATTGGCACACCGGCCGCTTTCGCGTGCTGGATAGCTTCTTTGGTTTGCGGCATCACGCCATCATCAGCCGCTACCACCAGGATAACGATATCTGTCGCCTTGGCACCGCGGGCACGCATAGAGGTAAAGGCAGCGTGACCTGGTGTATCAAGGAAGGTCACCATACCGCGGTCAGTATCAACGTGGTAGGCACCAATATGCTGGGTTATACCACCGGCTTCACCGGCTGCTACCTTGGCTTTACGGATATAATCCAGTAAAGAGGTTTTACCATGGTCAACGTGGCCCATTACCGTAACAACCGGCGCGCGAGGCTCCAGTTCACCTTCACCCTGACGGTCAGACATTACGGCTTCTTCCAGCTCGTTTTCTTTGGTCAGAGTAAACTTGTGACCCATTTCTTCACAGACAATGGCCGCAGTTTCCTGATCAATCACCTGGTTAATGGTCGCCATAGCGCCCATTTTCATCATGATCTTAATTACTTCGGACGCTTTAACCGCCATCTTGGCGGCTAATTCAGCCACAGTGATGGTTTCGCCGATTTTCACTTCACGTTCAACCGGTTGCGCAGGTTTATTAAAACCGTGCTGCATGCTGGTTGGCGTTTTCTTTTTCTTCACATGACGGTTAGCACGGTTAAAGGCTTCTTTGTCATTGGCATCGTCTTTCTTTTTGCCTTTAACGACAGGGGCTTTTTTACCGGTACCGCGACGGCCGGCGCGCTCTTCTTTAGCGTCCACTTCGTCTTCGGCCTGCTTGGCAAATTCATTGCTGGTCAGGTGGTAATCGTCGGTATCAGCAGGCTTGGCTTTCTCTTCCTGTGCCCAGCGCTCGCCGTTTTCTTCGGCCAGTTTACGCGCCGCTTCTGCCTGTTTGGCCGCTTCTTCTTCCAGCTTACGCAGTGCTTCAGCTTCTTGTTGCTGACGAATACGATCCGCTTCTTTGCGTGCTTCTTCTTTCGCCGCACGACGCGCCGCTTCTTCCGGATCGTCTTTTAACAGCTGAGCTTGCTTAGCTTCTTCACGGCGACGGGCTTCAGCAGCTTTACGTTCGGTTTCTTCCTTCGCTTTAGCCGCAGCAATTTCTTTGGCTTTGCGATCGGCTTCAGCACGGGCATGCTCAGCTTCGGCATTGGCTTTTTCTTCTGCCAACCGGGCTTCTTCCTGCGCCTTCAGTGTTGCTTCGTCCAGCACCGGCTTTTTCACGTACGTTTTTTGTTTACGTACTTCAACCTGAATTTCGCGGTTACGACCTGCACCACCAGCTACGCTGAGGGTGGTTTTTTCTTTGCGTTTTAATGTTAAACGCGCAGGTTCTGCCGACTTACCACCATGCTGAGCACTTAAATGTTCCAGCAGGGATTTTTTCTCATCTTCACTGACCATCTGTCCGGCGACTTTACTGATACCGGCATCAGCGAATTGCTGCACTAACCGCTCAACAGTAGTACCGACATCACTGGCTAGCTTTTCTATAGTGACTTCTGCCATTTGTGTTGTTACCTCCGTTGACTACTTATTTTCTTCGCTAAACCAAACGATGTTACGGGCTGCCATAATCATGTCGGCGGCTTGTTGTTCCGACATAGTGGCTATTTCCAGTAAATCATCGACACCCAGCTCTGCCAGGTCGTCTAACGTTGTTACCCCTTTACTGGCCAGAACATAGGCCGTGTGGGTATCTAATTCTTTCAGCGCTAACAGCGCTTCACTTGGTTGTGCATCTTCCAGTGACTCTTCACTGGCCAACGCACGGGTGGTTAATACTGCTTTGGCACGGCCGCGCAGCTCTTCCACTGTCGCTTCGTCCAGACCATCGATGCTTAACAGCTCGCTGATTGGTACATAAGCAATTTCTTCCAGCGTGGAGAAACCTTCATCTACCAGTACATCGGCAAAGTCTTCGTCAATTTCCAACGCATCAACAAACACCTGACGTACCTTAGCGGTTTCTTCCTGGTGTTTTTGTTTCATCGCAGAAACTGACATTACATTCAGCTCCCAACCGGTAAGCTGACTGGCTAAACGCACGTTTTGACCGTTACGGCCAATCGCCATCGCCAGGTTGGCATCTTCTACCGCGATATCCATTGAGTGGGCGTCTTCATCAACAATGATCGAGGCCACTTCAGCCGGTGCCATAGCGTTGATAACAAACTGCGCGTCGTTATCGTCATACAACACTATATCTACCCGCTCGCCGGCCAATTCGTTCGATACGGCCTGCACACGTGAACCACGCATACCGACGCAAGCGCCTACCGGGTCGATACGACGGTCATTACTTTTAACGGCGATTTTGGCGCGGGCACCAGGGTCACGGGCAGCACCACGCAGTTCGATCATCTCTTCACCGATTTCCGGCACTTCAATGCGGAACAATTCCAGCAGCATTTCCGGCCGTGAACGGCTTAAAAACAGCTGAGCACCGCGCGCTTCCGGCTTTACTTCAAACAGTAAAGCACGCAGGCGATCGCCCGGGCGGTAGGTTTCGCGCGGTAACATTTCATCGCGGCCTAACATGGCTTCAGCATTATTACCCAAATCAATAATGATGCTGTCGCGGTTAACTTTTTTCACCACGCCGGTGACTAACTCACCCACCTGGTCTATATAAGCTTCCACTACCTGTGAACGCTCGGCTTCACGTACCTTTTGTACGATAACCTGCTTCGCCATCTGGGTAGTGATACGGTCGAACTCGATAGAGTCAATTTGCTCTTCGTAGTAGTCGCCAATCTGCACTGACGGGTCGTCATATTGTGCAGCAGACAAGGTCATTTCGCGGTACGGATGCTCTTGCACCTGATCGTCCGGAATAACCTGCCAGCGGCGGAACGTTTCATAAGACCCGGTTTTGCGGTCAATGTTGACACGAACTTCGATATCGCCTTCGTTTTTCTTTTTGGTGGCTGCTGCCAACGCAAATTCCAATGCCTGGAAGATCTTCTCCCGCGGCACAGATTTCTCATTTGAAACTGCATCAACAACCAGTAATATTTCTTTTGCCATTGTGTGTTGCCTCGCTTTGCCCCGATACCTTAGAACACCGGTACCACGTTTGCTTTATCTACGTTATCCATCAGCAAACGATAGGGTTTGCCATCTACTTCCACTATCAACATATCGTCTTCAATAGCTGTTAGTACGCCTTTAAACTTACGCCGGCCATCCTGTGGAATAGCCAGTTTTACTTCAATTTTCTGCCCGACTACGGCAGCAAAATGCTCTGCCGTAAACAGTGGCCGATCCAAGCCCGGTGACGATACCTCTAACAGGTATTCATTGGTGATAGGATCTTCCACATCTAAAATCGCACTGACTTCGCGGCTTACCAGTGCGCAGTTATCCACGTTTACGCCATCAGCGTGATCAATATACAAGCGTAATGTTGAATGACGACCAGCCTGCACCAGCTCTAAGCCTAACAATTCAAAGCCGGCAGCTTCGACAGTAGGCAGCAATAGCTCTGTCAGTTTCTGTTCTTGCTTGTTCAACGCGACCTCCGGAAAAGCTGCTTTCGCCTGTTACCTTAGCGGTAATATTGGCAACAACAGCAAATAAAAAAAGGGCTGCTTAGCCCAATACTGCTTAAAACTGAGTCTGCAGATACGAAAACGCCCCGAACTAGCGGGGCGAATGGGCATCCAATCAACTAACATATCGCCAATGTTAATTGAAATTCTAATCACTTCGTAAGAAGCTGGCTGCGGGAGCCCCAAGATTTAAGAGCTAACCGACAACCTTCAGTACTAAAACATAACTAAACTATTTTGTACTGCAAAGTTGGTTGCGGGAGCCGGATTTGAACCGACGACCTTCGGGTTATGAGCCCGACGAGCTACCAGGCTGCTCCATCCCGCGTCCGTAATTGGCGCTTATTATATAGCGCTGACTGGTTTATCGCAAGCATTGCCTGAGCAAACTATTGATATATTTGGTGCCGAGAGCGGGACTTGAACCCGCACGTCCGAAGACACTACCCCCTCAAGATAGCGTGTCTACCAATTTCACCACCTCGGCTGAATTAAGCGGATCAGTTACCTACAGGGATATCGCTGGCGTCGTCTTTTTTCTGCTCAACCTGTTCAGTAACCGGTACTGACAAGTCCTGCCATTCGTCAACCTGTTTGCTCTGGCCGGCACTGTAATTACCCAGCACTATACTCAGAACAAAAAAGATGGTTGCCAAAATGGTGGTAGTTTTGGTGAGGAAATTACCGGTACCGGACGAACCGAACACCGTAGCAGAAGCGCCTGCACCAAAGGCAGCGCCCATGTCTGCGCCTTTACCGTGCTGAATTAATACCAGACCGATTAAAGCCAGGGCAACTAATAAATAAAACACTATCAAAATTTCGTACATGCTTATTCCTTTGCACCTTTTGTAACTGCAAGGCAAATTTGCGCAAATTCTGCTGGTTTCAGGCTTGCGCCTCCTACCAGAGCACCGTCTATGTCGGCTTGCTGAAATAATGCAGCACAATTGTCTGCATTAACACTGCCGCCATACAATAATTTCACCGTTTCTGCTGCCTGCGCATCGTATTGTGCCAAATGTTGCCTGATAAAAGCATGAGTAGCTTGTGCCTGTTGCGGCGTAGCGGACTCACCTGTACCTATGGCCCAAATTGGCTCGTATGCAATCACTGATTTCAGCAGTAATTCGGGCTGCGAAGCATACACCGCATCAAGTTGCTGCGCAATAACCTGCTGTGTTTTTTCTTGCCGCCGTTGCTGTAATGACTCGCCAACACAAAGAATGGGGGTTAAGCCTGCTGTAACGGCCTGTGCCAGTTTAGCGGCAACCAATTCATCACTTTCAAAATTCAGCGTGCGTCGCTCAGAATGGCCGACAATTACATAGCTGGCGCCGGCTTGCAGCAGCAGCTCTGCGCTGATTTCGCCGGTATAGGCGCCACTGCTTTCATGGCTTAGTGTCTGGCCGCCCAGAGCAAAACCGCTTTGACTGCTAAAACGTGGTAACAGCGTTGCCGGTGGACAAACTACCACCCCGACTTTATCCAGCGGCAATCCGGCCAATGTTGCCGTCATCTGTTCTGCCAGCGCTACTGAACCGTTCATTTTCCAGTTCGCGGCAATCAAGGGTGTGCGTTGCATGATGCTGTATTCCCGTTATTTAACGGGCGCGATGGTAACTAACCGCGCCCGCGTAAACAAGCATTATTGGCGCCTTTGGACAATCAACTGGCGATTTTTACCGCAGCAGCAATCTGTTCAGCAAAATTGCGCACCTGAGCTGCATCCTCACCTTCTACCATCACGCGGATCAACGGCTCAGTGCCGCTTTTACGGATCAATACCCTGCCTGAGGTGTTTAATTTGGCTTCAACATCCGCAATCACTTGTTTCACATGCTGCTTCTCCAGCGGTGCCGTGCCTTTTTCAAATTTCACATTCACCAGCACCTGCGGCAGTTTATGCATACCACGGCTAAACTCCGCCAAGCTCATCTTCGCTTCTATCATTGCATTGAGCACCTGCAACGAGGCAATGATGCCATCACCGGTACAGGTATGGTCTAAATTCAGTACATGACCGGAATTCTCGCCGCCGATGCGCCAGTTCTTCTCACGCAGCAACTCCATTACATAGCGATCGCCCACCGCGCTGCGGGCAAACGGAATATCCAGCTCTTTCAGTGCCAGCTCCAGCCCCAGGTTACTCATCAGGGTGCCGACTACGCCGCCTTGCAACTTATTCTGTTCTTTGGCGGCGCGGGCAATAATATAGACAATTTCATCGCCGTCTATTACACGGCCACTGTGGTCGACCATCATAACGCGGTCACCATCGCCGTCATAAGCAATGCCTAGATCGGCTTTCTTCTCAACCACCGTTTTTTGCAGCAACTCAGTATGAGTAGCGCCGCAGTGGTCGTTAATATTAAAGCCATCAGGGGTAGCGCCGATGACCGTAACCGCAGCGCCTAACTCTTTAAATACCGCCGGTGCAATATGGTAGGTGGCGCCGTGGGCGCAATCTATCACTATATTTAATCCATTGAGCGATAAATGATTGGGCAAATGGCTTTTACAGAATTCGATATAACGGCCGGCGGCATCATCAATGCGGGTGGCTTTGCCCAGCTTTTCAGACGGCTGACATACCATAGGTTGTTCCAACTCGTACTCAATTGCCAGTTCTACTTCATCCGGCAACTTGGTGCCGTCAGCGGAGAAAAACTTAATGCCGTTGTCATAATAAGGGTTGTGCGAAGCGCTAATCACAATACCGGCTTCGGCACGGAAGGTTCGTGTCAGATAGGCTACAGCCGGTGTCGGCATAGGGCCAAGTAAACGCACGTCGATACCGGCGGCAATTAAGCCCGCTTCCAAAGCCGTTTCTAATAAGTAACCGGATATACGCGTATCTTTACCAATTAATACTTTGCGGGTGCCGCGCTGTGACAGCACGCGACCAGCTGCCCAACCTAATTTCATCGCAAATTCAGGCGTGATCGGGAAATCACCTACTTTGCCGCGTATACCATCGGTACCAAAATACTTTCTGCTCATCCTTTATGCTCCATACTGCATTGCGGTCACAACCCTGACCGCCTGCACGGTTTCTTTGACATCGTGCACCCGTATAATGTGTGCACCTTTAATTGCTGCAATAGTAGCGCAGGCCACGCTGGCTGCCAAACGCTCGTTAACCGGAATAGCCAATAACTGACCAAGCATCGATTTACGCGACATACCGGCCAATAGCGGATAACCGCTGTCGGCGAACTGTTGCAGTTGTTGTAGTAATACATAGTTATGCGTCAGGCTTTTACCAAAACCAAAACCCGGGTCCAGAATAAGCTGCTGCTTACTGATGCCGGCCTGCTCACATAGTTGCGCCCGCTCAAGCAGAAATTGCTTAACTTCTGCTACCACATCCTGATATTGCGGCGCCTGCTGCATACTGCGCGGTGCGCCTTGCATATGCATCAAACACACCGGCACCTGCGCTGCAACAGCGGCCTCTAAGGCACCGGGTTCGAGCAATGCGCGCACGTCATTAATAATATCGGCACCGGCCTGAACCGCGGCTGACATCACTACCGCCTTACTGGTATCGATGGAGATGGCGCAATCAAAGCGTTGCCGTATTGCCGCTATTACCGGCACTACCCGCTCCAGCTCGTCCTGCGCAGACACATCTGCTGCGCCAGGCCGCGTTGACTCACCGCCAATATCAAGAATGGCCGCACCGTCAGCCAACATTTGCTCAGCCTGGCGCAACGCTGCATCATAACGGTTATAGCGGCCGCCATCGGAGAACGAGTCCGGCGTCACATTTAAAATACCCATCACCAGCGGACGGCTGAGATCCAAACTGCGCTGACGGGGCAAAGCTAATTGCATATAAACTCCTGAACGGCGGGGCTGCTACTAAAAATAAGCCCCGGTAAAACCGGGGCTTAGATTCACGAACAACTGTTAACTAACAACCAGTTGCGTTTAGTGCAGATTACCTTCTGAAGGCTTGCCATCTGCCACTGCGTCATCTTCTTTGCCGGCTTTGGCATCCGGTTTGTCGTCTGAGCCCGGCTTATCGCGCGGTTCCCAGTTTTCCGGCTGCCGCACTTCACGCCGTGCCATTAAATCATCAATCTGTTTCGCGTCTATGGTTTCATACTTCATTAACGCATCTTTCATGGCATGCAGTATGTCCATGTTCTCTTCAATCAGCTTTTTCGCTCTGTCGTAGTTGCGGTCAATAAACTGGCGAATTTCTGCATCAATGGCTTTCACCGTATCTTCCGACATATGCTTGTTTTTGCTGACAGAACGGCCCAGGAACACTTCACCTTCTTCATCAGCGTACAGCAACGGGCCTAACTTTTCCGAAAAGCCCCACTGCGTGACCATTTTACGCGCCAGGTCTGTAGCCCGTTCAATATCGTTCGACGCACCGGTAGTCACATATTCAAAACCGTAAATCACTTCCTCAGCAATACGGCCACCGAACAACGAACTGATCATGCTCTCTAACAGGCGTTTGCTGTGCGATACACGGTCACGTTCCGGTAAGTACATAGTGACACCCAAAGCACGGCCACGCGGAATAATACTGACTTTATACACCGGGTCATGATCAGGCACCAAGCGGCCAACAATGGCATGGCCGGCTTCGTGGTAGGCTGTCATTTCTTTTTCTTTTTCTGTCATCACCATAGAGCGGCGTTCTGCGCCCATCATGATTTTGTCTTTGGCTTTTTCAAACTCGTCCATCGACACCACGCGGCGATTACCACGCGCAGCAAACAGTGCAGCTTCATTCACCAGGTTGGCTAAGTCAGCACCAGAAAAGCCCGGCGTACCGCGTGCAATAACTGACGGCTCTACACCTTCAGCCAGTGGCACTTTACGCATATGCACTTTTAAGATTTGCTCGCGGCCTTTTACATCCGGCAAGCCAACTACAACCTGACGGTCAAACCGGCCCGGACGCAATAATGCCGGGTCCAGTACGTCAGGACGGTTAGTTGCTGCGATAACAATGATACCCTCGTTACCGTCAAAGCCGTCCATCTCCACCAGCATCTGGTTTAAGGTTTGCTCACGCTCATCATGGCCACCGCCTAAACCGGCACCACGCTGCCGGCCTACTGCATCTATCTCATCGATAAAGATAATACAGGGCGCGGCTTTCTTCGCTTGTTCAAACATGTCGCGCACACGGGACGCACCCACACCAACAAACATTTCGACGAAGTCTGAACCGGAAATAGTAAAGAACGGCACCTTGGCTTCACCGGCAATCGCTTTGGCTAACAGTGTTTTACCGGTGCCTGGCGGGCCAACCATTAAAATACCGGTCGGAATTTTGCCGCCCAATTTTTGGAAGCGTGAAGGGTCGCGCAAATAATCTACCAGCTCTGACACTTCTTCTTTGGCCTCATCACAACCGGCAACATCTGCGAAGGTAGTTTTGATTTGGTCTTCACCCATTAAGCGCGCTTTGCTCTTGCCAAACGACATGGCACCTTTGCCACCGCCGCCCTGCATCTGGCGCATAAAGAAGATCCACACGCCGATTAATAACAGCATCGGGAACCAGGAGATAAAAATCGTCGTCAGCCAGCTGCTTTCCTCAGGCTTGCTGCCCAAAGTTTTAACGTCGTTTTTAATCAGGTCATCCAGCAGCTTTTCATCATAGCCACCCGGCACTACGGTTTCAAACCGTTCACCGCTGCGCTTGACGCCGGTAATAACCCCGGTACGTTCCACTTTAACTTCGCGGATCTGGCCCTGATTTACCTCTTTGATAAACTGAGTGTAGCTGGTTAGCTGGTCCGCTGTGTTACCCGGGCCAAAGCTATTGAACACCGACATTAATACGACGGCGATCACTAACCAGACAATCAAATTCTTTGCCATGTCACTCAAGGTTATAACCTCTTCTTACCGATAAATAGATAATTACCCAGCTACTTTACTAGACTTTGAAGCCGGTAGCCACGATATATGTCTCCCGTGAACGCGCACGGGATGAATCAGGCTTGCGAATTTTCACTGTGGTAAAGGCTGCACGCACATCTTTTAAAAACTGTTCGAAGCCATCACCCTGAAATACTTTGACCACAAAACTACCATTTTGCTTCAACACTTTGCCACACATATCCAACGCCAGCTCAACCAAATACACTGAACGTGCCTGGTCGGTAGTATCATTGCCGCTCATATTAGGCGCCATATCTGACAACACTACATCTACGTTCTTACCATTAATCCGGCTCAGTAAAGCGTCTAACACTGCTTCTTCACGAAAGTCACCCTGCAAAAAGCTGACACCGTTTATCGGGTCCATAGGCAGAATATCACAGGCGATTACCGTACCTTTATCGCCTACCAGACCAACAGAAAATTGCGACCAACTGCCGGGTGCTGAACCTAAGTCCACCACTGTCATACCCGGCTTAATCAGTTTGTCCTGCTGGTTTATCTCTTCCAGTTTAAACGCTGCACGTGAACGCAGGCCTAATTTTTGTGCCTTTTGCACAAATTGATCATCGAAATGCTCTTTCAACCAGCGGGTTGAACTGGCAGAGCGCTTTTTCTTGGTCATGCTTTCACTCTTGATTAGTGTTATGCGTTAGATGGCGCTACAATAACGCAAATTCAAGCGTTACCTGCGGAAATAGTCATTTTATGAGTTTAACCAACAAACAGAAACAATTTTTAAAGGCCAAAGCCCACGAGCTTAAGCCGGTGATCCTGCTCGGCGGCAACGGCCTGACCGAAGGTGTCGTAGCCGAAATCGAAGTGGCACTGAACTTTCACGAGTTGATTAAAGTAAAAGTACCCACTGAAGATCGCGAACAAAAAGTATTGATCATGGATGCCATTATCCGTGAAACCAAAGCCGAAAAAGTCCAGGTAATTGGTAAAACCCTGGTGTTATTCCGCCAAAGCGAAGCGAAAAAGATTATTTTACCGCGCGGTTGATACCCTTCCCGAAAAACCGGCTGCCAGCATAAGCTGCAAGGCAGCCACTACCATGCAAAACTGCCGTGCAATTAAGAGATTATCAACAGCAAGCCGTTGACGCTGCCATTGCGCATTTTAAACAAAGCAGCCAATCGGCGGTGATAGTACTGCCTACCGGCGCGGGTAAAAGCCTGGTATTAGCTGAGCTGGCGCGGCTTGCCAAAGGCCGGGTACTGATTCTGACTCATGTTAAAGAGTTGGTCGCACAAAATGCTGAAAAGGTCAGTTTATTAGATCAGCCCGGCAGCATTTTTGCCGCCGGTCTTAAGCAAAAAGACAGTTCCGCTAAAACGGTTATCGCCAGTGTGCAGTCTGCTGCACGTAACCTGCAGCAATTTGACCAGCCTTTTTCATTAGTAATTATCGATGAATGCCACCGGGTTAGCCTAAGCCCCGGCAGCCAGTATCAGTTATTATTCGACCAGCTGCGCCGGCACAACCCGGCAGTTAAAATCCTTGGCCTGACTGCGACTCCCTATAGACTAGGTACCGGCTGGATTTACCAAAGCCATTATCATGGCCGGGTAGGTTCTGTTGAGCATGCCAGCTTTGCGCGTTGTATCTTCGAGCTGCCATTGCGGCCCCTTGTTAATAAAGGTTACTTAGCCAAGCCGCTCTTGCTGGATGGCTTGGCGGCCCAGTATGACTTTAGCACGCTGCAACCGGCCAACGGCCTTGACTACAACGAGCAACAGGTAGATTCCATTCTTAACAAAATGGGCCGTGCCACCAAACTGATTGTCGGCCAGCTGTGTCAGTTAGTGGTCAATAAACAAGGTGTGCTTATTTTTGCCGCAACGGTACGCCATGCCAAAGAGGTACTTAGCTTGCTTGAGGCGCACGGCCAATCCGCCGCGCTCCTCACCGCCACGACCAGCAATACCGCGCGCGACCAACTGATTACTGCATTTAAAGCACGGCAGCTGAAGTTTTTGGTGAATGTTTCGGTACTGACTACCGGCTTCGATGCGCCGCATGTCGACTTGATCGCTATCTTGCGACCCACTGCCTCGGTAAGTTTATTTCAGCAAATGGTTGGCCGCGGCCTGCGTAGTAGCCCGGGTAAAAGCCACTGCCTGATCATTGACTACGCCGCCAACGGTTACGATTTGTTCTATCCGGAAGTAGGCAGCCCGCGCCCCGCCAGCAAAGCGGTACCGGTGCAGGTTCCTTGCCCACAGTGTCAGTTTGCCAATATATTCTGGGGGTTAGTCGATAATGACGGGGATATTATTGAACACTATGGCCGGCGCTGTCAGGGCGTAGCAGCACACCACGCTGCTGCAGCGCCCACACAATGCAGTTACCGGTTCAGAGCCAGAATTTGCCCTGACTGTGGCGGTGAAAATGACATTGCTGCCAGAGCATGCCAGCAATGCCAGTCGCCGTTAGTCGACCCGGATAAACGTTTAAAAGCAGTACTAAGCCAGAAACATCACCATTTATTCCGCTGCCAGCAGATGATACTCAGTGAGCTGCAAGGTAACTTGCAGGTTCAGTATCTGGATATAGACGGCAACCCGTTTTACCGTCATTTTAAACTGGACACAGCAGCACAGCGCCGCGCGCTGTACGCACTGTTTATTTTACCGCACAGCCGCACCCCCGGATGCAAACCGAAAAACTACCACAGCGCCGGCGAACTGGTAGCCGATCAGAATAAATTCCGCATGCCGCAGCTACTGCTGCTGAAAAAAACCAGCAAAGGCTGGCAACTGCTGGATAGCATTTTTGACTATAGCGGCCGCTACGCTTCCACTTATTGAGTAAACCCGGCATACAAGCCACAAATAAAAAACGCCGGGCTTTGTCCCGGCGTTTTTAGTTTAGTTTGCACAAGCGTTGTCAGATGTATTTGACGTCGGTAATTTCAAACTCAACCACCCCTTTGGGAGTAGTTATATTAGCCACATCATCTGCCACTTTACCGATTAAACCGCGCGCTATCGGCGAATTTACCGAGATCAGGTTGTTCTTAATATCGGCTTCATCGTCACCAACAATGCGATACGTCACTTCTTCTTCTGTATCCAGGTTCAGAATAGTCACAGTACTACCAAAAATAACCTTGCCGGTATTGGGTAGCTTGCTGATATCAATGATCTGCGCATTAGACAGCTTGGCTTCAATATCCTGAATGCGGCCTTCACAAAAGCCCTGTTGCTCACGGGCTGCGTGGTACTCGGCGTTTTCTTTTAAATCGCCGTGCTCACGCGCGGTAGCAATAGCCTGAATAATTGCCGGCCGTTTCACTGATTTCAGTTCATGCAGTTCAGTGCGCAAACGTTCTGCGCCCTGTACTGTCATCGGGATTGCACTCATCCGTTTACTCTCTTATGTAGTTCCTGCACCGATGCTACGCTGTCAAAGGCACTGGCGGCATTTGATTTAACGGTAGCAAAGGCAGCATTTAACGTCGTAGTGTAGTTGGCTTTGTACTGCAAAGCACCACGGCGTATTACTTTAGAATCTTCAATTGCCTGACGGCCGTCGGTGGTATTAACAATGTAACTGTATTCACCGTTCTTAATGCGGTCCAGAATATGCGGCCGACCTTCAGACACCTTATTTACGGTACGGCAAACCACACCGGCAGCTTCTAATGCCTTAGCGGTACCGCCGGTAGCGTCCAACTCAAAGCCTTTGACTACCATTAGTTTTGCCAGTTCAACTACGCGCACTTTATCGCTGTCACGCACGGAAAGCAAGGCACGGCCGCCGGTTGGAATTAAGGTACTGGCGCCAAGCTGGCCTTTAGCAAAGGCTTGCTCGAAGGTATCACCCACGCCCATGACTTCACCGGTAGAACGCATCTCAGGGCCTAAAATAGGATCTACACCCGGGAATTTGTTAAACGGGATAACCACTTCTTTTACCGAAAAAAACGGCGGAATAATTTCTTTGGTTACGCCCTGCTCAGCCAGTGATTTACCGGCCATACAGCGGGCTCCCACTTTGGCAACCGCCACACCGGTGGCCTTGGAGACAAAGGGCACGGTACGGGCGGCACGCGGGTTAACTTCAATTAAGTAGACTTCGTTATCTTTTACCGCAAACTGGGTGTTCATCAGACCGATCACGCCCAGTTCCATCGCCAGCTTACGCACCTGCTCACGCATTACGTCCTGGATTTCTTTGCTCAGGCTGTGCGGTGGCAGTGAACAGGCCGAGTCACCGGAGTGCACACCGGCTTGTTCGATGTGTTCCATGATGCCGCCAATCACCACCTCTTTGCCATCACAGATGGCATCGATGTCTACTTCAATCGCATCATCAAGGAAGTTATCCAGCAGTACCGGTGAGTCATTCGATACGCTAACGGCATCGGTCATATAACGACGCAGGTCCTGCTCGTCATAGACGATTTCCATCGCGCGGCCACCCAATACATAAGATGGGCGTACTACCATCGGGAAACCAATTTCCGGCGCCTTGGCTATCGCTTCTTCCATGCTGGTGACGGTGGCGTTTTTCGGCTGCTTTAAGCCTAAACGCTCTACCGCTTGCTGGAAGCGCTCACGGTCTTCAGCGCGGTCAATGGCGTCCGGCGAGGTACCAATAATTGGCACGCCGTTGGCTTCCAGTGCACGGGCTAATTTCAGTGGCGTCTGACCACCGTACTGCACGATCACGCCTTTAGGCTGCTCTTTACGCACAATTTCCAGTACGTCTTCCAGCGTGATGGGTTCGAAGTATAACCGGTCTGACGTGTCGTAATCGGTAGACACGGTTTCCGGGTTACAGTTAACCATGATGGTTTCAAAGCCGTCTTCGCGCAGCGCCAGTGACGCATGCACACAGCAATAGTCAAATTCGATACCCTGACCGATACGGTTCGGCCCGCCGCCGATAATCATAATTTTATCGCGGTTGGTCGGCGCCGCTTCACACTCTTCATCGTAAGTGCTGTACATGTAAGCGGTGTTGGAGGCAAATTCTGCCGCACAGGTATCTACCCGCTTATACACCGGGTGCAACTTGTAACCGTAACGCTTTTTGCGAACTTCGTTTTCGCTGACCCCTAACACATCGGCAATACGCTTATCGGCAAAGCCTTTGCGTTTTAAACGTTTTAACCGCGCTTCGTCCAGCGCGGCAAAGCCGTCTTTGCTCAGCAGCTGTTCTTCTTTTACCAAATCTTCAATTTGCACCAGGAACCAGCTGTCGATATTGGTTAGCGTGAAAATCTCATCCATGCTCATGCCAAAGCGGAACGCATCAGCGATATACCAAATGCGGTGTGAGCCCGGCTCTTTTAATTCACGGATAATTTTATCTTTGGCTTCCGGCAAGGTGATATCGATAATAGGATCTAAACCGCAAACACCAATTTCAAGGCTGCGCAGTGCTTTTTGCAGCGACTCCTGCTGGTTGCGGCCGATTGACATCACCTCACCAACTGACTTCATCTGAGTGGTTAAACGATCGTTGGCGCCGGCAAATTTTTCAAAGTTAAAACGCGGCACCTTAGTAACCACGTAGTCGATGCTCGGCTCAAACGAGGCCGGGGTTTTACCACCGGTAATGTCGTTGGCCAGCTCGTCCAGCGTATAACCAATGGCCAGCTTGGCGGCCACTTTGGCAATCGGGAAGCCGGTTGCTTTTGAGGCCAGCGCAGATGAGCGCGACACGCGCGGGTTCATCTCAATGATCACCATGCGGCCATCAACCGGGTTAATACCAAACTGTACGTTTGAACCACCGGTTTCAACACCGATTTCACGCAGTACCGCCAACGAGGCATTACGCATGATCTGGTATTCTTTGTCGGTCAGCGTTTGCGCCGGAGCTACAGTGATAGAGTCACCGGTGTGTACGCCCATAGGGTCGAAGTTTTCAATGGCACAAACGATAATGCAGTTATCGTTTTTATCGCGCACCACTTCCATTTCGTACTCTTTCCAGCCGATTAACGACTCGTCAATCAACAGCTCTTTGGTAGGCGATAAATCCAGGCCGCGGGTACATATTTCTTCAAACTCTTCCCGGTTATAAGCAATACCACCACCGGAGCCACCCATAGTGAACGACGGCCGGATAATGCACGGGAAACCAATGTCTTCCAGTACCTGGTAAGCTTCATCCATAGAGTGGGCTAAGCCGGCACGTGGGCAGGCCAAGCCGATAGAGCGCATGGCTTTATCAAAGCGGCTTCTGTCTTCGGCTTTGTCGATAGCATCGGCAGTAGCGCCAATCATCTCGACATTGTATTTTGCCAGTACGCCATGGCGTTCTAAGTCCAGCGCACAGTTCAGTGCAGTCTGGCCGCCCATAGTAGGCAACACGGCACAGGGCCGCTCTTTTTCAATAATTTTTTCCACTACCTGCCAGTGAATCGGCTCAATGTAGGTGGCATCGGCCATTTCCGGGTCGGTCATAATGGTGGCCGGGTTCGAGTTCACCAGAATAACGCGGTAGCCTTCTTCTTTTAAAGCTTTACAGGCCTGAGCGCCTGAATAGTCAAATTCACAGGCCTGGCCAATCACGATCGGGCCGGCGCCTAAAATCAGAATGCTGTTTAAATCTGTACGTTTTGGCATTGCTGCTATATCTCCGTAATTCGTGTCTGCCTAGGCGTTATGCTGTTGCATCAGCGCAATAAAATGGTCGAACAGCTCAGAGGCTTCGTGCGGACCCGGGCTGGCTTCCGGGTGGCCCTGGAAGCTGAACGCCGGTTTGTCGGTACGGTGAATACCCTGTAAGGTGCCGTCAAACAACGATTTATGGGTGGCGCGTAAATTAGCCGGTAAACTGGCTTCATCGACAGCAAAACCATGGTTTTGCGCCGTAATCAGCACCCGTTTGGTATCCAGATTTTGCACCGGATGGTTACCACCATGGTGGCCAACCGTCATTTTCACCGTTTGCGCGCCACTGGCCAGTGCCAGCAACTGATGGCCTAAGCAGATACCAAACACCGGAATGTCGGTCTCAAGGAAGGTTTTAATCGCCTCGATGGCATAGGTACAAGGTGCCGGGTCGCCCGGGCCGTTGGATAAAAAGATGCCGTCCGGCTGCATAGCCAGCACTTCACTGGCCGGCGTTTGTGCCGGTACTACCGTCAGCTTACAGCCTCGGTCTGCCAGCATGCGCAGAATATTGCGCTTTACGCCAAAGTCATAGGCTACCACATGAAACTGTTTTGGCGCGGCTGCACGATGGCCTTCGCCTAACTGCCAACTGCCTTCAGTCCACTGATAGGCTTTTTTTACCGTCACTTCTTTAGCTAAATCCATGCCCGATAAACCCGGGAAACCTTTTGCCAGCGCCAACGCTTGAGCTTCATCCGGGTTATCACCGGCGATCAGGCAGCCATTTTGCGCGCCTTTCTCGCGTAAAATACGGGTTAACTTGCGGGTATCAATATCGGCAATGCCGAGAATATTGTGTTGTGTTAAATACTGACTAAGAGAGAGTTGGTTACGGAAATTACTGGCAAGAAGCGGAAGGTCACGGATTATCAGGCCTCTGGCCCAAATTTGTCCGGATTCTTCATCCTCAAGGTTAGTACCGGTATTGCCAATGTGTGGATAAGTGAGAGTAACGATTTGTTCTGCGTATGAGGGATCAGTTAATATTTCCTGATACCCGGTCATGGAAGTGTTAAACACCACTTCACCTACAGAAACTCCTTCAGCGCCAATGGCTGTACCGCGAAATACGGTGCCGTCTTCCAGTACGAGCAGGGCGGACTTAGTCAAGATAACCTCCAAACAGCAAAAAACGGGTGAAAACTGACACTGTTTTACAACCCGTTTTGACCCAAAATGTGATACCCGATTTGCCTTAGGCAAACCTGACTATTTTAGGCGATCAGCGCTGGATAAGCTATGCTTTTTTTGATTTTTATTACAAATGACAACTTTAGCCGGTTTTCAAGCTTAATAGCGCAAAAAGCTAGCTTAAATCAGCTAAACCTAACACTTGTTGCATAGAATAAAGTCCGCTCTGTTTATTTTGCAACCACAGAGCAGCGCGCAGTGCGCCTTGGGCAAAGGTGTTACGGCTGGAAGCTTTGTGGCTGATTTCCAGCCTTTCGCCTAAATCAGCAAATAAGGCGGTATGGTCGCCAATAATGTCTCCACCACGCACGGTAGCAAAGCCGATAGTTTGCTGCTCGCGCTCACCGGTGATACCTTCGCGGCCATACACCGCAACCTTAGCTAAATCGCGGTCCAGCGCTTTGGCGATGCTGGCACCGATAGCCATAGCCGTGCCGGACGGCGCATCTTTTTTAAAGCGGTGATGCGCTTCAATAATTTCAATATCCGCCGTTTGTCCCATCACTTTGGCGGCGGTTTGCACCAGATGCAGCAACAGGTTTACGCCTACGCTCATATTTGGTGCCCAAACAATTGGAATCTGCTGACTGGCTTGCTGCACCTGCTGGTATTGCGCATCGGTTAAACCGGTAACACCTATTACCATGGCTTTTTTGGCCGCTACCGCCAGTTGCAGATGCGCCAGCATGGCCTCGGGCATGGTAAAGTCGACCCAGATATCAGCGTTATTGATACTGCCGGTGCCGGTTGCACTAAGGGGTAAACCCAGCTTACCCACACCGGCTAACTCGCCGGCATCGACGCCGATAAGATCTGAGCCGGCACGCACTGTGGCGGCTGTCAGGTGTAGTTGTTGCTCTTTAGCAACAGTAATTAACGCCCGGCCCATACGGCCGTTAGCACCAAAGATCCCGATCGCAGACATAATCTGACTCTGTATAAAAGTAATAATGCCGGCTATTAGAGCAAAAGCCGCCTGCAGGGGGAAGTAAAACAGCCATCTTTATAGCTAAAATTCAGGTTTTCTTATCATCATTGCAACAGTCCGGGTTGTAACGCCTGCCGGGCTCGCCACAGCAACTCATCTTTACTGCGTAAAGACTCAGACACTCTGTGTCGCCCCATCAGGGATACAACCCTCCCTAAGTAAAGCAAAAGCAGCACAGCAAAAGCTTACACAGCGCGCTGCAAAATCTGCCGTGAAACCTCAGGTGTAATATCACCGTGCTCACCTAACTTCAGCATACCGTTAGCTTGCAGCGCAGCTACCAGTTTATCGACTGCATCGGCTTTAATGCCGTAATCGGCTAACCGGGTGGGCACGCCCATTTGCTCGAAAAAGGCACGGGTGTGATTAATTGCATCATCAATTAAGCGCTCTTCATCCTGATGCTGTAATTGCCAGACCCGGCGGCCATATTGCAGTAGCTTGTCGCGCTTTTGTGCGCGTTGTTGCTGCAACAGTGACGGCAACACTATCGCTAATGTCTGGGCGTGATCGAGGCCATACAGCGCGGTGATCTCGTGGCCAATCATATGGGTGGCCCAGTCCTGCGGTACGCCCTGGCCAATCAGGCCGTTTAGTGCCATGGTTGCCGCCCACATTACGTTGGCGCGCACGTCGTAGTTATCCGGCTGGCTCAGCGCTTTGGGGCCTTCTTCTATCAGGGTTTGCAGTAAGCCTTCAGCAAAACGGTCCTGTACCGGCGCATTGACCGGGTAAGTCATATACTGTTCCATCACATGCACGAAGGCATCCACCACGCCATTGGCGATTTGTTTTGGCGGCAGGCTAAAGGTGACGGTAGGGTCTAAAATGGCAAACTGTGGGTACACCAAGCCGCTGGAGAACGACAGTTTCTGCCGGGTTTCATAACGGGTGACAACTGAGTTGCCATTACTTTCAGTGCCGGTAGCCGGTAAGGTAAGCACGCAGCCCAGTGGTATAGCAGCGGTTACTTTGGCGCCTTTAGCCAGAATATCCCAGGCATCACCATCAAATACTGCTGCAGCGGCAATAAACTTGGTACCGTCAATAACACTGCCACCACCAACCGGCAACAGAAAATCAATTTTCTCACGACGCACCAAATCTGCAGCCCGCATTAAAGTCTCAAAGCCGGGGTTTGGCTCTATGCCACTGAATTCCTGCCAGTCAAAACCGTCTAATGCCTTCACTACCTGGTCATAAACACCGTTGCGCTTAATAGAACCACCGCCATAGGTCAGCAGTACTTTGCTGCCCGAAGGAATAAGTTTGGCTAACTGCGCTAATTGACCGTTACCAAATACGATACGGGTAGGGTTTTGAAATGAGAAATTGAACATCTTGCCTCCGAAACTGTGGCCTGAGCCAACATTAGACAAGTGTTATGCGGCCAACCTGATACAGGTTCAAGGCTGGCCGCCATTATTGCGTTAAATCGCACAGCGCTTAAGCCAGATCGCCACGCAGCAGACGCACCCTCTGCTCCAACTCAGCCGCACCGGCTTGTTCCGCAGGCAAGGGCGCACTGGCAATCAACTTTACTTTTGACCAAAAGCGACCTTTAAACTTAAAGGCACCACTGCCATGGTGACTGAAAAACGAGCCCCACAGGCCCTGCAGCGCCATCGGCACTACCGGTACCGGCGTCTCCGCCAAAATACGTTCTATACCGGGGCGGAAGCTGTCGATATCCCCACTTTTGGTTAGGCGGCCTTCAGGGAAAATACACACCAGATTGCCCTGCTCCAGCTCACGCTTAATGGCAGCAAAAGCGGCTTCGTAAACCTGCTCGCTCTTCTGCTTTGAGCAAATAGGAATAGTACGGGCGGCTTTAAACAGCCAATTGGCTACCGGCAAGTCATAGATGGCTTTTTCCATCACAAAACGTACCGGCCGGCGTACCGCGCCGGCAATCAGCATGGCATCAACATAGCTGACATGGTTGGCTACCAGCACAGCGGCACCTTCTGCCGGAATATTGTCCAGGCCACGACTGTTAACACGGTACATGGTATGGCTAAGCAGATAAATAACAAAGCGCAGAGCAAACTCCGGTACCTGGCTGTAAACATATAACGCGACTACCGCGTTCATAATAGCCAGTACCAGAAAATACTGCGGAATAGCTAAATCCAGCACGGTTAAAAATACGATGCCGGCAATAGCGCTGACCACCATAAACAGTGCATTAAAGATATTATTGGCGGCAATCACCCGCGCCCGTTGTTGCGGTTCGGCGCGCTGCTGCAATAAGGCGTACAGTGGCACAATAAACACACCGCCAAAAATACCAATCAAGGTCAGGTCAAGTAACACCCACCAGCCAAAAGCGCTGGCCAGAAACTGCGGCAGGTTCAGCAGTTCTGCCGGTAACTCTGCCGGGCTGCTGAAAAACAAACTGATACCAAATACAGTTAAACCAACAGAACCAATCGGCACTATGCCAAGCTCTACCCTGTCACCGGATAAACGTTCGCACAGCATAGAACCAATACCCACACCAACTGAAAATGCGACCAGCAGCGCCGTTACCACAGTGTTGTCGCCGCCGAGCACCGTCTTGGCAAAATTGGGGAACTGAGTTAAATAGCTGGCACCTAAAAACCAAAACCAACTAATCGCCATAATGGACAAGTACAAGGTACGGTTGGCATAACTGATGCTGATAGTAGTTTTAGTTTGTTGCCAGGGGGCAAAACGAAATTTCCCGGAGTTTTGCACCTGCCCCACCGCCGGGATCTGCCGGCTAACCAGATAACCAAGCACAGAAAACACCACTACCACCATTGCCACCCACAGCGGCGCATCGGCAAAGCCCACCAGCAAACCACCGGTAATGGTGCCCAGCAAAATAGCAACAAAGGTGCCCATTTCTACCCAGGCATTACCGGCTAACAGCTCTTTGTCGGTTAGCAGCTGCGGCAAAATAGCGTACTTTACCGGGCCAAAAAATGCCGACTGGCTACCCATTAAAAACAGCAACCCCAGTAGCATTAAATACTGCTGAAAATAAAACGCTATCGCGGCCAGCAGCATCAGACCTATTTCCAGCAACTTTAACGCGCGGATCAGTTTAGTTTTGCACACGGCATCAGCCAAAGTACCGGCGGTGGCAGAAAACAGCAGGAACGGCAGAATAAATAACCCGGCAGCCAGGTTCATGGTTAAATCGGTATCCCATGGCAACGCATTAGCTGCAGTAAAAGCCAGCATTAACATCAAGGCATTTTTAAACACGTTGTCATTAAAAGCACCGCTGGCCTGGGTGAGAAAAAATGGCAAAAAACGTTTGCTACTGATTAAGCGATTTTGCGACATATCCACTCCATCGGAAAAAGAGATAGTAATAAATAAGTTGCCAGCATAATCAACTCAGGTAGCTTATACCAGTAGATAAAAATGCCTGCCAAAATTGACAGGACGTCTAGCCATCTATATATTGCGCAACCATTAAGGCGATTACACCGCCTGCGTATTTATAAGGTAAACCTATGAACGATACTACGCTGTCGGCCGCGGGGGCCAAGCGCTCGCTGCTGCCGTTACTGTTTTTTGTTGCGCTGTTTCTCGGTACCGGCTTGTACCTGCAAAGCCAGGATGTAGCCTATGCGTTTTATCAATTACCCGGCCATGTCGCTATTATTCCGGCGCTGATGCTGGCGATATGGCTGCATAAAGCACCGTTGCAGCAATCAATCGATGTAATGATCAAAGGCGCCGGCAACAGCAATATTATTACCATGTGTATTATCTATTTGCTGGCCGGTGCCTTTGCCAGCGTGGCTACAGCCACCGGTGGTGTCGATGCTGCCGTTAACGCTGGCCTCAGTTTAGTAGCGGCGCCCTGGCTACTGCCGGGTTTGTTTGTTATAGCTGCCCTGGTGTCCACCGCTATGGGCACCTCTATGGGCACCATAGGCGCGCTGGCTCCTATCGCTGCAGGGCTGGCCAATCAGGCCGGGCTGGATCAGGCATTAGTGGCAGGTGTATTGCTTAGCGGCGCCATGTTTGGTGACAACCTGTCGATTATTTCCGACACCACCATTGCCTCTACCCGCACTCAGGGTGCACAAATGGCCGACAAATTTCGCGAAAATATTAAAATTGCTCTGCCGGCAGCTACAATCACGCTGCTGTTATATATCGTACTGGCTACAGACGGAGCGCCAGTACAGATTAACGCTGTAAACTGGAGTGGTGTAGCACCTTATGCAGCAATACTGGTGCTGGCCGTAATGGGATTGAATGTATTTGTCGTGCTGCTGCTGGGCATAGTGCTGGCGGCGCTGCAAGGCACCTTTTTTGCCGATTACGCTATGGCTAACCTCGGTAAAGATATCGCCAGCGGCTTTGCCAATGTGCAGGAAATTTTTCTGCTGGCTATGCTGGTCAGTGCCCTCAGTGAATTTATAAAACAACAAGGTGGCTTGCAGTGGATTGCCGGTAAAATTCAGCAAACGGCCAACCGGCTGAAACTGGCCGGCAATAAAGCGCAGCAACTGGCGATAGCCGCATTAGCCTTTAGCAGTAACCTGTGTATTGCCAATAATACGGTAGCAATAGTGCTAACCGGTGAGGTAAGCAAAACCCTGGCACAACAACATCATATTACGCCCAAACGCAGCGCCAGCTTGCTGGACATTTTTGCCTGTATCAGCCAGGGGTTAGTGCCCTATGGCGCTCAGGCGCTGCTGCTGGGAGCCAGTTTCGGTATTTCGCCGTGGCAGGTGGTAAGCCAAAGCTATTATTGCCTGATTTTGTTGGTAGTGGCGCTAACAATTATTTTGCTGCGACCTGCATCGACAACGCAAACTGAGCTTAGCACAGACTAAGAGCCGGAATTCAGCCGCCAACGGCTAAACCAGCGCCGCATTGCTGCCGCTGGTTTAGCGACAGTGTGATATAGCAGAATATGCCAACGCATCTTCAAACTATGGCCACGCACAAACCAGGCCTGGCGTGCCAGCCAGGCCTTTACACCGGCATCTGGTAACATCCACAGCACCAGACGGCATGCCAGCGGTTGTGCGGCATTAGCCGGTAAAGCGCTTGTTATCTCCTCTGCTGCCGTATTAGCAAACAGTGTACGCAACAGATAACAGGCATTTACCACTGCAGGTTCAACCTGCATCACCGCCGCTTGCTGTAACATAAAGCTAAGTTGATCCTGGTGCTGCACTTCCAGCAGTAAGTCATTTAAATCAATAATATCTTTGACCAGCTTGTGGGTTTCTTCCTGATAAAACAGATGCACGGCGGCATGAATAAACAGATGCGCTATAGTCGGCACCTTAAACACCGAGCCGGAAATGTTGCTTGCATACTCAAACAGCGGCGCGATATTAATTTGCTTAGCTGAGGCGGTTGGGAAAATATGGTGGTGTAAGTCAATTACCGAGCCACGCTGATAATGCTGTAACGGCGGATTCTGATGCGACCATTGCAAATAAAAATGCCGGTCGTAGTCGGACAGCTCCCCTTCACGAAAGCCGTAAAAAAACAGTTTGTCACGTACCGCTTTTAACTGTTGCCGCGGCACCAATAAATCAATATCGGAAAACAAGCGGCCATGGCTTACCGGCAAGGCCAGTGCCCGGTATGCCGCCCCTTTGAGTAACAGACAAGGAAATTCTGCCCCGGCAAATAACGCCTCCAGCTGCTTAAGTTCAAAGAACAGTGAATGGTGCTGCTTTTCTGCATAGCGTGCAGCGGACAAACCATGCAAGCGTACCTTTTTTGGCACCTCGTCCAGCAACTGACGTTGCTGCAGCAAATAGTAAAACCGCGCCGTAAGCCCCTGCTCTCTAGCTTGTTGCAAAAATATCGTCCAGTCCTCTGCCGTAGCCTGTAACACAAACTGTTCCGGCGCGCGAAAAAACGTTAATAACGGCAGATTCAGCATAAGCGGCCCAGCTCCGCCAGCGCCTGGTTAATATCTGCGTACTCCAGCCGGTAAGCAGTAACTTGCCTGGTTAGCGCAGCAAGGCAGCTAAAGCCCTGCTCTGCCAACACGGCGTAGTTAAACGAATTGTTCGCCAGGTGCATAAAGGCATCGGCCTGAGTAACCTGGCTTAACAGCAGTTCTGTCTGTGCGGCATTGTATTGCGGAAAGATCACCCAGGCAGCAGTTGCTACCTGGCGATAGCCTTGCCAACTGATTTCTGACGGCAGCAAATAGCCGACAGTACCTTTGGTAGTACCGGCAGTGATTTGCCGCACTTGCGCTGCCGGATACCAGCTTTGTATCAGCTGCAACGATTGGTTTTTTAAACTAACCGGCCGGACAAAGGGCACTATAGCGCCATTTTCCAGATTGACCAGGCACATCTCGTCCGACAATAAACGCCAACCTTGCAGCATCAACGCGGCACATAGGGTGCTTTTACCGGCACCGGGAGGGGCCGGCATAATCAAAGCTTTGCCACCCCGCTCTAACACCGCGGCATGGATTGCCAGATACTGATGTTGATAGGACGCTATGCACCAGTTCAGCCCCCACTCAAATACCGGCAGCAATTGCGCCGGGTCTGTCATACGAAAATGCTGCTGTCCGGCAGATACATGAAACGGCCGCCAACAACCAGACCATTTACGCTGCACGGTTAAGCTAAAGTCGTACAGCTGTTGCTTATCTGGTGTTGCTAACAAAGCCGGCGGGTATAACTCAGCAAGGGCGGCATGCAGTTTGCGGCATCGGGTCTGAACACTGACAGAAAAAGGCGCCGTATGCAGAACAAGATCAGCCAAGGGTGCGCTCGTTTTTATCGGGGACAGTGGTTACTGCAGTAATATCCTGGCGGGTTTCGTGTGTCAGGCGGTCAAACAACACCGCACTGCCGTCAGCAAACGCCAGTTTGCGCTGACTATCATCAACTGCCAACTGAGATAACCACTCAGCATAGCTAAGATTAACGTCCATAACGACTAACTCAAATCGCCGTCGATATAATATTCCAGTAAAGCAGACAGTTGCTTTTTCTGTTCATACGTTACAGATTCGCGGTAGGCGGCAACAATGGCATCGGGCGATGGCACATTGGTACTGATACCTTGCATTTCGTAATACAAGGCATGCAAAAACAAAGAGGCTATATTACGGGTTAGCGGATCGCCGCCATTTAAATTAACCGCTTGCTTTAAGGTGCCGCTGTAGCCGTGTAGAAAAATGCTACTAAACTGTGTGTCCTGGTAAATCTTAATATTCAGCCAGGATTTGTGCCAATGGCTGAGCTTTACACCGCTACTCTTATAAAAAAAAGCACCTTTGCCATCTGCAGCACCGTATTTCTTTTTTTCGAAGTACAATTTAGCACTGCCATGCGAATCAAAGGTTTTCCGGCAGCTGTCGAATTTTTCCGGTTGCACCGATTGCATTTGCGAAGCGGTTTCACTTAAGGTGCAATTGAGCGTACTGCTGCCCCAAGCGGCTTTACTTTTCAGGGTAAGCAGCACCGGCAAACTGCCTAAACCAACACGCAGCAGAAACTTTCTTCTACCGCCTTGTGTCGTCTTTATATCCTTATTGTCAAACTGTTCCATTTGCCTGTTCCCTTAAACACACTGCCCGAAGTGTAGTGCTGCATCCATGCAAGATCAAATCCAATACTATAAACTCATGTTTTATAGCGCATAAACAATCAATACTTAGCTAAAACAGCGTGCATTGTAAAAAAATCTGACAATCAGCGGCTGCATTTAGGTAAGGCTGATGCTGCCTTACGTTCATTATAGGTTTTCATTGCCGCCGGCATTTTTTCGCGTAAGTCTTTGATCCGTGTTTCCGGCAGCGGGTGTGTTGACATAAATTCCGGCGTACCGCCACCGCCTGCTGCAGCCATATTTTGCCATAAGTTCACCGCCTGGCGTGGTTCAAAACCGGCTTTGGCCATCAAGTCCAGGCCAATAATATCAGATTCAGATTCATGCGCCCGGCTAAAAGGCAGCGCAACACCCAACTGTGCACCCAAGCCAAAAGCGGTCATTAGTTCCTGCTGATAGCGCACGCCGTAGGCTTTCATGCCGGCATCGCCTAACGCCAGTATGGTTTGTATGCCCTGATTAGTCGATAAACGCTCGTTACTGTGGCCGGCTATCACATGGCCTATTTCATGGCCAACTACCGCAGCCAGTTGGTCCTGATTTTCAGCTACTTTTAACAAGCCGGTATATACGCCTATTTTGCCCCCCGGCAGCGCAAAAGCATTGACCTGATCAGAGTCAAACACCACAATTTCCCAGCTTTGTGCCCTTGTGTTGTCAGGTGTTACCGCCAGTAAACTGTTGGCCACGCATTTCACATAGTTGTTGGTTTTTGCGTCCTTAGCAATCGGTGTTTCCGCTTTCATCGTTTCAAAAGTTTGCGCCCCCATCTTGCCCAGGTCAACATCGTTAAACAGCATAAGTTGCGACCGACCGGTTGGCGACTGGGCACAGGCCACGATCAGTACGCTGCAGGTTGCGCCAAGCAATAACTTTTTAAACATCAATATATCCTTATCCGTTGCAGTAGCAGGGAAAACGTTCTCAGCTTTTATTGTATCTGCTGAAAAACAAAAAACCACCTGCGGGTGGTTTTTCATTAGCGTTTAACTGGTTAAATCATCAAAGAACTTTTTCACACCATCAAAAAAGCCTTTTGATTTCGGCCGGTGCTTGGCCTCACCGTCTCCCGCCATACTGTCATCCAGTTGACGCAGTAAGTCTTTTTGCTTATCACTCAGGTTAACCGGCGTTTCGATCACAACCTTACAGACCAGATCACCCACGCCGCCGCCGCCACGTACCGACTGTACGCCTTTACCACGTAAGCGGAACATTTTTTCGGTTTGCGTTTCTGCCGGAATTTTCAGCTTAACGCGACCATCCAGCGTCGGTACATCAATTTCGCCACCCAGTGCCGCAATAGTGAAACTCAGCGGTACATCGCAGTACAGGTTATTACCATCACGGACGAAAATCGGGTGCTCTTTTACATGTACCTGCACGTAAAGATCGCCTGCCGGTGCGCCATGCATACCTGCTTCACCTTCGCCGGTTAAACGAATGCGATCGCCGGTGTCTACCCCGGCCGGAATTTTCACCGACAGGGTCTTGGTTTTCTCTACGCGGCCTTCGCCGTGACACTTGCTGCACGGATCGGGAATGATCTTACCGCGGCCATTACAGGTTGGACAGGTTTGCTGTACAGCAAAAAAGCCCTGACGCATGGTAACCTGGCCGGCACCGTGGCAAGTTGGACAGCTCTTGGCTGAAGTGCCTTTTTTCGCACCCGAGCCATCACAACTATCGCAACCGACCATAGTCGGTACTTTAATATCGACCGATTTGCCGCGTACCGCTTCTTCCAGGCTTAACTCCAGGTTGTAGCGTAAATCTGAACCGCGCTGCGCCCGCGATTGGCCACGACGGCCACCGCCACCGAAGATATCACCAAACACATCGCCGAAAATATCACCGAAATCAGCACCGCCAGCGCCACCTGCACCGCCACGGTTCGGATCTACCCCGGCATGGCCATAACGGTCATAGGCGGCGCGTTTTTGTTCATCCGACAACACCTCATAGGCTTCCTGGACTTCTTTAAACTTCTCTTCCATGGCTTTATCACCCTGAGTACGGTCGGGGTGAAATTTCATGGCAAGGCGTTTATAAGCCTTCTTGATGTCTTTATCGTCAGCGCCTTTAGCGACACCTAATACTTCATAATAGTCACGCTTGGACATAGTTCCCGCTCAGTAAATGTCTTAATGCCAAAAGGCTGGCACCAGGCCAGCCCTTATACTTCAGCCAGATTACTTCTTATCGTCTTTGACTTCTTCAAACTCAGCGTCAACCACGTCGTCGTTACCATCAGCTTGCTGGCCTGCATCGCCGCCACCCTGCTGGGCTTTGGCTTGTGATGCTTCCATCAACTTCTGCGAAGCCTGGATTAACGCCTGCGATTTTTCATCGATAACGGCCTTGTCGCTACCTTTCAGTACCGCTTCCAGCTCTTTGATTGCCGTTTCAATTTCTTCTTTATCATTTGCGGCTAACGCATCACCCACTTCTTCCAGCTGTTTGCGGGTGGCGTGAACCATCGCATCGGCCTGGTTACGGGTTTGCACCAGCTCTTCAAACTTTTTATCGTCTTCAGCGTGCGCTTCAGCATCACGTACCATGGCCTGAATTTCTTCATCGGTTAAACCCGAGTTGGCCTTGATGGTGATCTTCTGCTCTTTACCGGTGTCTTTATCTTTAGCCGATACATGCAAAATACCATCGGCGTCCAGGTCGAATACCACTTCAATTTGTGGCTCGCCACGGCGACCGCCGCGAATACCTTCCAGGTTAAACTGCCCCAGTGACTTATTATCAGAAGCGCGCTTACGCTCGCCCTGCAGCACGTGAATCGTTACCGCTGACTGGTTGTCTTCCGCGGTAGAGAACACCTGCGACTTTTTGGTCGGAATAGTGGTATTTTTCTCAATCAGCGCCGTCATTACGCTGCCCATGGTTTCAATACCCAGTGACAGAGGCGTAACGTCCAGCAACAATACGTCTTTTACATCACCTGACAGTACCGCGCCCTGAATCGCCGCACCTACTGCTACAGCTTCATCCGGGTTTACGTCTTTACGTGGCTCTTTGCCAAAGAAAGCGGTTACCGCTTCCTGTACTTTTGGCATCCGCGTTTGACCGCCCACCAGGATGATATCGTTAATTTCACCTACGCTTAAATCAGCATCTTTCAGTGCTTGCTTCAGCGGCTCGATAGTACGCTGAATTAAGTCTTCTACTAAAGATTCCAGCTTGGCACGGGTTACTTTGATGTTCAGGTGTTTCGGGCCTGAGGCATCAGCAGTAATGTACGGCAGGTTCACTTCAGTTTGTGATGCTGACGACAGCTCAATCTTGGCTTTTTCCGCAGACTCTTTTAAGCGCTGCATCGCCAATGGGTCGTTACGCAGGTCAATGCCCTGCTCTTTTTTGAATTCTTCAACTAAGTAGTTGATTAAACGGTTATCGAAGTCTTCACCACCTAAGTGGGTGTCACCGTTAGTGGCCAGTACTTCAAAAGTTTGCTCGCCATCAACATCGTCAATTTCAATGATAGAGATATCGAAAGTACCGCCACCTAAGTCATATACCGCAACTTTGGTGTCGCCTTTCTTTTTATCCATACCATAGGCCAGCGCCGCAGCGGTTGGCTCGTTGATAATACGTTTAACATCTAAACCGGCAATACGGCCGGCATCTTTGGTTGCCTGACGCTGTGCATCGTTAAAGTAAGCCGGTACCGTAATTACCGCAGCCGTTACCGCTTCACCTAAGAAATCTTCTGCAGTTTTCTTCATTTTTTTCAGCACTTCAGCTGAAATTTGCGGTGCAGCTAACTTTTTGCCTTTAACTTCAACCCAGGCATCGCCATTATCTGCTTTTACGATAGCGTAAGGCATAATTTTGATGTCGCGTTGTACTTCTTCGTCTTCAAAGCGACGGCCGATTAAACGCTTAATGGCGAATAAGGTGTTTTTCGGGTTAGTAACGGCCTGACGTTTTGCCGGCTGGCCCACTAATACTTCGCCGTCTTCAGCATAAGCAATAATAGAGGGCGTAGTACGGGTACCTTCAGCGTTTTCTAATACGCGAGGTTTGTCGCCGTCTAATACTGCTACACAAGAGTTGGTTGTACCCAAGTCAATACCGATAATTCTGCCCATAACTACACTCCACTTAATAATCTGAACAATCACAAATTGCGTTGAGCGATTAATGGGGATTAGCCCTGATCCATTCAAGGTTATTAGATTAAAAATTTTGCCATCTGCGCATTTAATCCGGTTTTAGCGCCGGTTTAACGCTGTTATCTGCCGATAACGGTTAACTTATCCAGCTTTACCTGCCTATAATAGCCGCCATCTGTAGCATTTATTTTGAGGGTGTTGTTATGCCATTACTCGACAGTTTCACCGTAGACCATACCATTATGAAAGCCCCGGCTGTGCGCGTAGCGAAGAAAATGAACACGCCTAAAGGCGATGCCATCACGGTATTTGATTTGCGTTTTTGCGTGCCGAATGAAGAAATTTTGTCGGAAAAAGGTATTCATACGCTGGAGCATTTGTTTGCCGGTTTTATGCGCGACCATTTAAATGGCAACGACGTAGAAATTATCGATATTTCGCCGATGGGCTGTCGCACCGGCTTTTATATGAGCTTAATTGGCACCCCGGACGAGCAACGTGTAGCCAAAGCCTGGCAAGCGGCGATGGATGATGTGTTGCATGTTGCCAGCCAGAGCGATATTCCTGAGCTGAATATTTACCAGTGCGGCACGGCGCAAATGCACTCGCTGGAAGAAGCTAAGCAGATTGCCAAGAATATTCTTGACCGTGGTGTTGGTGTTAACCGTAATGACGAGTTGGCCTTGCCGGCTGAGATTTTAAATAAGCTGTAATACTTAGCGGCGTCAGTTCAGGACATGTGTGTTGGCTTCAATTGCCAACAACACGAAAAGACGCGGCGAGACAACTGACAACTAAGAAAAGCGTCTGTGGCAGGGATGCCACAGAGGAGCCTACAGGGAGGTATCTACGGCGTCTTTTCGTGTTGTCAGTTGTCGACCCGAAGCTGAATCCCGATGACTCACTTCAGTTAAAAACCCGCTAAGAGCATTGATCCAGCAGATACACCAGATGCTGATATTCAATACCGCTATAGCGTGATAAACCAATTTCACAAGTCCGGCTGCTTGACACCCCTTGTGTACAGCCAGTTACCTGCTGCTGTAAACCAGACAGCGCCGAGGCATTCAACTGTGGCAGGACAAAACCTTTATCCCCGGCAAAGCCGCAGCAGCTAATACCTTCCGGTATCACGACGTTATTACTGCAGGCAACGAGCAGCCGCTGTAGTTTACCGGCCTGGCCCAACTGGCTGGCACTGCAGGTAATATGCAGCGCTACCGGCCCGGCAAGCGGCGTAATATCCAGCTTAGGCAGCACCTGATCATGCAGAAAGTCGACACTGTCATAGATCCTCAGCCGCGGGTCTAATTTGCCGCGCAAAGTTAAACTGCAGGGGCTGGTATCAGAAAACACCGCAATGTCGCCGTTATTACTCACCTTCAGCAGCCACTGCTCCAGCTCGCGCTGTTTAGCCTCTGCCGCAGCAAACTGGCCCTTGGATTGAAACGGCATACCGCAGCATTGGTTGCCAAGACCCTCCGGCACGATCAGCTGATAACCTGCCTTAGCCAGTAAGTGGGCACTCACCTGCTGCAAACTGCGTTTATCTTTGCTATTAGCCTGGGGCGCCATAACCCGGCCTGAGCAACTGGCCAGATAGATCAGCGGTTTTAATGCGGTGTCAGGAGCCGGTTTATTTGCTGCACTGCTGTAGTTCGCTGTTGGCATAGCGCTATGCCATTGCGGTAACAATTTGCCAAACACATTACCAAGGCGCAAACCCAACCGGCTGATACCGGCAACAGCACTAAAATGCCGGGCAAGAAAAGCCGCCAAACCTTGCCATGGCCGGTTATATTCTGCCCGCAACTGCCGGGTAAGGTCGCCGGTATTAATGCCCACCGGGCAGGCAGTACTGCACATGCCACAAGCGGCACAGGTGTCGTTACCGGCATACTGATAAGCTTTATTAAGTTCAGCCAACCGCTGCGGCTCATCACCATTGCGTTGTAAACGTGAAATCTCGCGCTGGGTAACTATACGCTGGCGTGGCGTTAGCGTTAATTTACGTGACGGGCACACCGGCTCACAAAAGCCGCATTCAATACATTTATCTACCAGCGGGTTAGTCGCCGGCAAGGGTTTTAAGTTTTGCAGATGCAACTGCGGATTATGGCTTAGCACCACCTCAGGGTTCAGAATATGCTGCGGGTCAAGCAAGGCTTTAATGCGCCACATCAGTTGGTAAGCCTCAGCGCCCCACTCCAGCTCAACAAAGGGCGCCATATTGCGGCCGGTGCCATGTTCAGCTTTCAATGAGCCGCCAAACTCTACCGCCACAAGTTGCGCTACTTCCTGCATAAAGGCGTCGTAACGGGCTACCTGAGTGGCATCATCAAAACTCTGGGTAAAGACAAAATGCAGATTACCTTCCAGCGCATGGCCAAAAATAATCGCCTCGGTGTAATAATATTTATCAAACAGCTGTTGCAGCCGTGACACCCCTTCTGCCAACTGCGCAACCGGAAAGGTAACATCTTCAATAATCACCGTAGTGCCGGTTTTACGCACCGCCCCTACTGCCGGAAAAGTGCCTTTTCGGATAGCCCATAACTGGTTATATACCGCAGGGTCGGTACTGAATTCCACTTGCTGCTCCAGCTCAAAGCCGGCCAGACTGGCCGAAATCTGCGCCAGTTGCTGCTGTAACACAGTGCCGTTTATTGCCGTACTTTCTATCAGCAAAGCACAGGCATTATCAGACAAGCCCTTTACCCACGCCGGCATACCCGGTTTATGCGCTACTGAGCGCAGGCTGCGCCGATCCAATAGCTCTACCGCCGATACCGGCTGCTGTTTTAATACAGTTACCGCACGGCAGCAGCTTGCCACCGACGGAAATACCAGCAGGCTGCTGGCCCGGTGCGGATAATCCGGCACGGTGTTGTAGGTTACGGCGCTGATAAAACCGAGGCAGCCTTCAGAGCCGACCATTAAATGGGTCAGGATATCAATTGGATCGGTAAATTCAGTTAACGCATTAAGTGAAAAACCGGTGGTGTTTTTTAAGCGGTATTTATGGCGGATTTTGTTGCTAAGCTCGCTGTTGGCCCGGGTTTGTGCACCCAGTTCAGCCAGTTCAGCCAGCAATTCACTGTGGCTGTGGCGAAACGCCGCCACGCTTTGCGCATCTTCAGTATCCAGCACGGTGCCGTCGAATAACACCAGTCGCATTGCTGAGAGCGTATTAAAGCTGTTATGCGCCGTGCCGCAGCACATGCCGCTGGCGTTATTAGCCACTATACCGCCGATTTTGCAGCTGTTAATCGATGCCGGATCGGGGCCGATTTTGCGCTGAAATTTTGTCAGTACACTGTTGGCTGCCGCACCAATTACACCCGGTTGCAGCCGTATTTGCTCACCTAAACCACGTACTTCACGCTGCTGCCAGTTTTCGCCCAGTACCAGCAGCACAGAATCGGTTACCGCCTGGCCGGATAAACTGGTGCCGGCGGCGCGAAAGGTTAGCGCCACCTTAAATTCGTTTGCCAGCTTTAGCAGCGCCACCACTTCGGCTTCGCTTTCAATCCGCAGCACTAACTTGGGCAGCAAACGATAGAAGCTGGCGTCAGTGCCGTACGCAAGCGTAGCGATAGGGTCGTCAAAATAACGCTCAGCCGGAATAAGCTGTTTAACGGCCTGGATAAACTGCGCTTGCATGCAAACCTCTGGCTGGAAACACTGAAGGTAGATTAACCGATAATACGGTATTCTCTTAAAGCTTGCATAAATTTTTTGCCATAAAAATCAATTTATGAATAATTTATTCAAATATACCATTGGTCAGCCGACGCGGTTCTACCTCGCAGGGCCGCGCCGGCACAGTTGCAGTGCTAAACCCCAGGGATCGCGTAGCATGGCCAGGTACGAGCCGTCGTTCAGGTGTACGTCGGTAACATGGCTGGCGCCGGCGGCGATTAAGCGGGCACTGTCGGCGACCGGATCAGCTGATACCAGCGCCAGATGCAAAATCAGCGGGTCCATACTGGCGTAATCAGGTACCTGATCGGCCGGGTTGCAGTAAATTTCTATCATCATGACGCCGCTGTCATCGGCGAGAAAATGTGTTTGCGCTGCATCATTTAATGCGCGTTTTAAACTAAAGCCCAGATGCTGCCTGTACCAGCTGGCCATTTGCTGCGGTTGAGCAACATTAAAAGCGACATGTTCGATACGCATAACTTAAGGTTCCTGTGGTTTGTTACCAGCCGGAATAAAGCTGTCCAGCCAGGCGTTGATATTGTCTGTTGGCACGTCCAGCGCGCGGTACACCGGTGCGATGTGCGGATAGCCCCCCACTTGCTGCTGGCTGTCGATAATGCGGCCATCACGGTTGAAATAACTTTGCACTATGCGCCGCTCAATAGCGTCGCGTTGCCAGTATCGTGCTCCAACAACAGGTAACAGCTGCTGTTCAACCTCTTTTGCCGGCATAACACTGATGCCCAGCGGCCACACCGGTGCTGCGGTTAAACGCTGTATCACGCCGGCAGTGTCGTACATGGCTTTGTCATCGAGGTTAAAGGTCAGGTTATCCTGCAGATAAGCATCACCGTGATAGGACACCAGGGCTAAATCTGAATAAGAATCGCGGCCATAGCGCAGCACATTACCGACAACTGCCACCTGCGGATTCTTTGGTGTATAAGCGGTATGCGTCCATTCGTTATCAATAAAACCCAGCTTTACGGCATTGGCGTCGGCGTTGTAAATAATATTGTTCAGCACCACGCCTGTGGTATGGGCTTTAAAGTACGGGTTACGCCGTGCGTTATGGGCAAACAGGTTACCAATAAAGCCAATGTGGTGGCTGAAATCATGCACCAGCGCGCCTTTACTGTGTTTGCCTTTAATATGACTGGCGTAATCCAGCGCTTCGGCCAGAATATTGTGGCGGAAGCTAATGTGCTTTGAGGTAGCCGCCGCGCCTTTATCGCGCGGGCCGGATGCTGACACCAGTTCGTCTGTGGCCCAGCTTATCGAGTTATGCTCTACCAACACATTGCAGGCTTTGCTGCCGGTTACCGCTATGCCATCAGTGTCCCAGCCGGCACGCTTGGGCAAACCGGCATCGCCCGGGCGGATATGTAAATGCCGTACTATGACATCATGGCTGATAATCCGCAGGCCGCCTTTAATCAGCGTAATGCCGGGATCCGGCGCAGTTTCACCGGCGATGGTCAGGTACGGCTGGTTTATTTCCAGATTAGTGCGCTGAAGATCTATCACCCCGGCCACTTCAAATACCACGATGCGCGGCCCGCTGTGTGCCAGCGCAGCAGCCAGAGAGCCGGGCCCGTTACGGTTCAGGTTGGTTACCTTCAGCACCACACCACCGCTGCCACCCGGCGTATCGAGGCCAAAGTTAGTGCAGTGCTTATCTGCTGCAGCCTGGTCATACTCTGTCAAAAACTCTGCCGCAACGCTTTGATACCAGCCATAACCGCGTTGGCGTTCCAGCGACACCCGGCTGACATCGCTGTAGGTTTGGCCGTCGCGGTCGAAGAATACCGGCTGACCGGTTTTAATGTCGTAAAAGCGGGACCAGATCACGCTGCCAGGGCTGTCGATCAATGACAAACGGCCCTCGCTGTCGCGGTGGCGGTCTTTGTCACTGATCTGCTTATCCCTCAACCAGTTGGCCGCCTCAGCCAGGCTTTGTGCTACGCTGGGGTAATCTGGCGCATAACGTAGCAACAACTGCAGAATTTTTGCACTTTCACTGCTAACCAGTGAAGCTTTCTCATACTTACGCGCCGTTACCGGCTCACCCGTTAACGGATGATGCTGCGCGCCCCACACAGTGCGCTTGCCGTCGACGACGACCTGATTAGCCAGCAACCAATCGACCGCCCGATAAAACGCCGCCGCAGCAGCGGTTTTAGTACTGTCGGCCAACATAGCAAAGCGCGGTTCATTGGCCACCTGCCACAGCAGTTGCATCAGCTGATACAGGGCATGGTCGTTCAACGTTATGGCATCATGATAACCACCACGTAGCGGATAAGATTGCGGGAAACCGCCATTGGGGTACTGCGCTTGTAACACCAGCGCCACACCACGTTCTATCGCCTGCACGATATGTTGTTGCAGTTGCGGTGTTGCTTGCGGGTAAAAGTCAGCCAGCCAGTGCAATTGTGTACTGGTGGCATCGTTATCAAAGGTAGGTACATACGTGGGTTCAGAGCCAAACTGCTGGCCGGATTGCCTGGCAATACGCATATCGGTGCGCTTGCTCCAGCCGCCGGATGGTGTTTGAAAGCTCAATACTGCTTCGGCTTCATTGGCATTGCTGATGCCGGTTAAGCCAAACTGATTGTGCTTTATTGCTGCTGTTGCCGGCCTGCCCTGCTGTTCGGCCGCCAGCGCTGTTGCATCTTGCTGCAGCACTTGCGCTGATTGGGCTAAATACTGCTGCCACTGTACAGATAACTGCTGCCCCTGCCAGTAATTGGCCGCCCAAACGGGCGACCACGGCAGCACACACAAGCAGAGTAGCAAACGGCTAATCTGAGCGTATGTGCCTGACATCAGAAAGAACCCCGTACACCGAGTAAGTATTGTCGTCCTGTTAGTAAATACTCATAAGGCCGCGGGGTATATACATCGCTCCATTGCGTATTGGCAGCGTTGGTCAGGTTAATGGCTTCAAAACTGAACGACAGAGTTTCACTGAATTTATAACGGGCAGAAAAATTCAGCTGAGCTTTATCATCAATTCCACGACCAAATAAGCCTTCATCACGGTACTTATTCAAATACTCTTTGATATAACGCTCACGGAAATTATACGAAAAACGGGCACTGAATTTTTCATACTCATAGTACAAGGTAGCATTGTAAGTACGTTTTGACGTTTCCTCAGCCATTAGTGTCACTTGCTCGCGGCTAAGCGGGTCCGTTACATCTTGCTCATAATCAATCAGCGTCAGGTTAGTTTGCAGACCAAAGCGATTAAATGGTGCCGGTAACATCGTAAAAGGCTGCTGATAAATAAACTCTAAGCCTCTTACAGTTTCACCCGGTGTATTAATCAGTTGCGACACATCCCAGGTGACCGTAGCCGGATCTCTGTCGCCAATGTCGATGCCTAATTGCGCCAGTTGTTGTGCACTCAGTACTTCTTGTCGCGTCCCCCTGCTCAGACCAGTCATATCCTTATAGAAGAAGGCCACAGCCAGTAGCGCTTCGTCGTCAAAATACCATTCCAGACCTAAATCCAGTTGATCTGCTTCGTAAGGCCGTAAGGTAGGGCCTGCGCCTAATTGTATCGTTGCGGTATCATTATTGGCGCTACTTGGCCGGGTTACTCTGATGGCTGATGCTAAATCACTTAATGGCGGCCGGGTAATGGCTTTAGATAAGCTAAAACGCCCGACTAAGTCATCGGTAAGATCATAAGCCAAATTCAGGCTTGGCAAGAAATCTTTGCCTTCACTAAGGGTATAGCGCCAACCATAACCGTCAGCAAAGTTAGCCCCTTCGCCACGGCCTGCGGTATAACCGTCGGCATAAATATGATCAAGATTAATAATGCCGGAGGTGTTTTTATTGTCCAGGTAACGGCCACCAATATTACCGCGCAGCTCGCGCCCCGCCAGTTCTAAACGGAAGTCCAATTGCAGGTAAGCACCGTTGACCCGCTCTTCAATATCATAAGTGCTGTTATAGCGCTCTTTGGCTGCAAAAAAGGCTTCATTTTTAAAGCCGTCATACACTTTACCGTAATCAGTGGTTAACCAACTGTCTGCCGATAAAGACGAATTAGCCGGCACTGTTGCCGCATTACCAAAATACTGTCCGGCTTGCGATAAGGTTAACGCATAAAGATTACCCGCCGTGCGGCTGGCATCAAGCTGTTGCACCATTACCTCGGCTACTTCACCGCTGGTGCGGTTGGTTTCCCTGTTCAGCGAGCGCCAACCATTGTCACGCTGTACATTAGCAGTATTAAAGGTACGGTGGTTTAAACCCCACTTTAAGGTGTATTGCTCGTTCAGTTCATAGGCAAAATGCAGTGACACATTTTTGTTTTCACTGCCAATTTGCTGATTGCGGTTACGCACCAAGCCTAAACTGTATAAATCAGGGTTTAGCATCAGTTGCTCTAACTCTGCCTTGCTATAGCTGCTACCAAAGGCTTGTGCCGGAGCAAAAGCAAAAGCCGGCATATTCATATTCATGCTGCCACTACCGATTGCTGTGCCGGTTTGGCCAATCAGGCTTATCGGGTCGATAGCACTGTCGTAACTATAGGCAAAGGTAGAATCGAAACTATCTAAGGCAAAGGTGCGCTGGTATGGAATATCCAAATCAGATTTACCCATGCCAAGCAGAAAATTCATCTTTAACTGTTCGCTCAGATACCAATCACCACTTAGCGTAAATTGCTTAAAGGTTGAGTTTGACACATCCTGCCGTGCTTCTGAGCGGATAGGTACACCGGAAAAGGTACCTGCAACAATGGTATTATTACCATCTACGATCAGGTTTTCAGCGTATATGTCCGTCTGGCTTGAGACGTTATTGCGGATCAAGGCTGAATACTGGAATTCATCCATCGTATTGTCCAGCGTGGCATACAGCACATCGAAATTCAGTGTTAAATCATCTATGGGCCGGTACTGAAACGCCGCAGTAATACCCAAGCGCTCTTGCTGCTTATTAAAAATGGAGTAACGTGGCAACCTGGGCAGCCACAGTCCTTCCATATTCTCATTGGTATAAACCCCTTTTGGCGAAAGCTGGGTAACTGGCGCCGCGGTGAGTTTATTCTCGCTGCCATCCACAGCCCAGGCCGGGTTATTTACCGTCCAGCGGCCGGTTGTTACCCCTTCACTTTGTACCAGGCCTTCTGAATAAGCTGCAGACACCAACACGCCAAACTTATTGTCCCAGTTCTTACTAAACATTAAGGAGGCGCGTGGCGTCACCTCTTCTGCCACATCGTTATAACGGGCGTTCAGGTTGTAAGCAAACTTAGTATCCTGATATTGAAATGGCCGTGCCGTTTGTAAATTGACATTACCGGAAATACCGCCGTCTTCTAATTCGGCAGACAAGGTTTTATTAATATCAATTTGGGTAAACAGCTCTGAGGCAAAAACGTTAAAATCAAAGGCGCGGCTTTTATTAGAACCACCGGCTGCATCGGTAGCAGCACCGGCTGACGCCGACTCCATCCCATTAATGGTGGTTTTAACGAAAGTAGCACCTAAACCACGTAAGCTGATTTGCCGGCCTTCCCCGGCATCTTGTTCAATGGCAATGCCCGGTACCCGGGCTAAACTGTCTGCCACGTTTAAATCGGGAAACTTACCCAAATCCTCTGCCAGGATCACTTCTTTGGAACCGACCGCATCGCGCTTGGCCATCAATGCCACATTTAAACTGCCTCTAAAACCGGAGACCTCGATAATCTCAATATCATCTTCCTGCAGTTCGGTTTTTGTTTCAGCTTCCTGTGCCACAGCCGGCGACGATGGAGCAAAAGCCAGCGCCGGCGCTAAAGCCAGCAAAACTGCAGTAGCCAGCTTGTTATATTTAACGAGTTTCTTCATATACCCTGTTGTCCTTTTTATTGTTTAAGTTACTCCGGTGTGCCTGGCAAGGTCCCGGTCTGACTACTGCATAACCCGCCAATGCCACCGGTAGCAAAAACGGGTAAATTGAAAACGGTTAGCCGGCCATTAAGCGGTTGGCTACTATCCCGGTCAAAATAAAAAGTCGGTCGATAAAAAGTGCGAACTGCGCGCTTTTACCATCTGTTTAACAAAGTCGATATCCGCTTGCTGATATTTCGCCGCCACTAAGGTAGGCGTAGAGAATTGACGCAGTGCATCCACCACCGACAGCGTACCTTCGGCGGAATCTTTGCGGCCGTTAAACGGAAAGCTGTCCGGCCCGCGTTGGCACTGGCTGTTGATATTAATGCGGCCGACCTGGTTAGCAAAAATATCTACCAGTTCACCCACTTGCTGCGGGTTTTGGCCAAAGATACTCAGCTGTTGGCCAAAATTAGAGTTCACCACATAATCAATTACTTCATTGATATCGTTATAGGGCACCACCGGTACCAGCGGGCCGAATTGTTCTTCGTTATACAGCCGCATACTGCTGTTTACCGGATATAACAGCGCTGGGGTAAACAATGAAGCAATGGTTTCGCCCCCTCCCGGGTTTTGCAACTTAGCGCCTTTACTTAGTGCATCTTGCAGCAACGCGGTTAAAAACTGTGTTTTGCCAGGCTCCGGCAGCGGGGTTATCGCTACGCCTTGCTGCCACGGCATACCGGCTTTAAGCTCGCCGATAGCGCTTGATAGTTTATCTACCAGCTCAGCGGCGCGGCTGTTATGCACAAATAATACTTTCAGTGCAGTACAACGTTGGCCGTTAAACGACAAGCTGCCGGCCACGCACTCCTTCACCGTGCGGTTCATATCGGCGTCGGGCAAAATAATGGCCGGGTTCTTGGCATCCAGCCCCAGCACAGCGCGCAGCCGGTGCGGTTTGGGGTGCATACGTTTTAAATCACTGGCACCTTTATTGGTGCCGATAAAGGCAAACAGGTCAATTTTGCCGCTTTCCATCAGCACACCAACAGTTTCGCGGCCACGGCCGTAAATAATGTTGATCACGCCGGGCGGGAAGCTTTGTAAAAACGCCTGCAGCAGTGGCTGAATAAGCAGCACACCGTATTTTGCCGGTTTAAAAATTACGGTGTTACCCATGATCAGCGCCGGGATCAGCGTGGTAAAAGTTTCGTTCAGCGGATAGTTAAACGGCCCCATACACAGTGCCACGCCTACCGGCACGCGGCGGATTTTGCCTAAACTGCCCTGCTCAATAATAAAGTGGCTGGCGTCTCTGTCCTGCTGTTTTAGTGCTTCGATGGTATCGCGGATATAGTCACAGGTACGGTCAAACTCTTTCGCCGCATCGGGGTAAGTTTTACCGATTTCCCACATTAACAGCCGGATCACTTCAGCGCGCTGCAGTTGCATTAGCCCAAGGAATTTCTCCACATGCTGAATACGTTCCAGCACCGCCATCGTTGGCCAGGCGCCACGGCCTAAGTCGTAGGCTTTTACCGCACTGTCGAGCGCTTTTAGTGCAGTTTCACCATCTAGTAATGGCGTATGGCCCAGCAACACTTGCTGTAAGCTGTCGCTATTTCGTATATAAATTGGACTGACCACCGGGCTAAGTTCACCCTGCCACTGCACCAACTCGCCGTTTAATAAATAGTCGCGCTGGGTTATCTCTCCTTTATGGGCAAACTCTGCCGGTATATCAGCGGCTTGCGGAAAAACTGTTGCTAAACTCATGCCTTGCTCCTTCTAACACTTATTGACTTGGTTGTTAGTCAGGGTCAGATGCGACGCTTGCCCGGCTTTAGCCAGATCTTGTTATGTTGCTTTGTACTGGTACCAATGCTGGCTTCACAGTTAAGGGAACGCAAAGACGTCGTGAATACCTCCCTGTAGACTCCTCTGCCGCATCCCTGCGGCAGACGCTTTGCTATACCCTTAACTGTTTCGCTTTGTTATTTCGGTGATACATCAATCGTTAGCTGTGCGCTTCGGGGTTCCAACCTGCTTCTGACGTTTTGCCACAGCGAGAATCGGTTTGCTGTAAGCTGACCGTTGAAGGCATGGATGCCTGAATCGAGCCTACAGGGACGTATTCACGGCGTGTCAGCGTGAGCAAACCGGTTCGTGCCGAAGCCACTAAACCCTCGGCTACTTCACAAACACTGAAGGCCGGTTCTGCGCCCAAAAGCCGTTAAAGTGATCCTTGCCGACAATAGCGCCGGTATGCTCAACAACAAAACCGGCTAAGCGAGCAGCAAACTTCACTGCATGCTGCGGTGCTATACCACCTAAACGCGCGGCCAGATAACCGCCGTTAAACGAATCGCCGGCTGCTGTGGTATCTACCACCTTCTTTACCGGGTGCGCCAGCGCAGTAAAACCCTGCTGCTGATAACGACCGTTAATACCGTTTTTGCCATCTTTAACAATAATCTCCGCCACACCCAGCTCCGTCAGCTGCGCTACCACATCACCCGTGCTTTGCGCTTCAAACAATACACGGTGATCGTCCAGCCCCGGCAGCGCCACATCGGCTAAGCTATAGGCCTGAATAAAGGCCGCTTTGGCCGCTTCAGCATTAGGCCACAGCGCCGGGCGGTAATTAGGATCAAACACAATCTGGCTACCATCGGCTTTTAACCGGCTTACCAGCTCAAACAATTGCGCTCTGTCGCTATCGGATAAAATCGCCAGCGTAATGCCGGAGAAATAAAACATATCGCAGCCTTTAATGGCATCGTAACTAAGCTGAGCATTAAAGCATTGCAATACCTGTTTAGCCGCCGAGCTGTCGCGCCAGTAGACAAAACTGCGCTCGCCAAAGGCATCGGTATTAATCATATACAGGCCGGGCCGGGCAGTTTTGGTGCGCAGCATCAGGCTGGTGTCAATTTTCTCCCGCTCTACCGCCCGTACCAGCTTGTCGCTGATAAGATCAGTGCCCACTGCAGTAAAAAACTGCACATCGACCGGGTTTTCACAGGTGCGCTTTAAATACACCGCGGTATTAAACACATCACCGGCAAAATTTTGATGATAGACATTGTCGACCAGCTGATACAGCTCGACCATGCACTCACCCATAATGACAATACGCTTGCTCATGCCGTGCTCCTTAAGCTGCGGTTTTAATCTGTCTGGCAGTAGCGGTTGCTTCAGCAGCCAGTGCGGTGATCTGGCTCCACTGCTGTGCTTTTACCAGATTAGCCGGCGTTAGCCAGGAGCCGCCCACCACAAACACATTTTTCAGCGCTAAAAACTCAGCCAGATTATGCTGGCCAATACCGCCGGTGGGGCAAAATTTTACTTGCTGGAATACACCACTCAGGGCTTTTAGCATTTCAATGCCACCGGATAAATGCGCCGGGAAAAACTTAACCTCGCGCAAACCATATTCGTACGCCATAGCAATTTCTGACGGTGTCGCCACACCCGGTGCCAGTGGCAGGCCGGTATCGATCATCGCTTCAAGCAACTTCGGCGTGCTGGCCGGGCTGACCAGAAACTGCGCGCCGGCATCTTTACAGGCATTGGCATCAGCTGCCGATAATATAGTGCCGGCGCCGACCAATAAATCCGGCAAGGCGGTGCGGATAGCGGTAATCGCTGCTAAGGCCTGGCGGGTGCGCAGCACGACTTCTACCGAGCCTACACCGCCATCGGCCAGTGCTTTGGCGATGGCGACAGCTTCATGCGGCGTGTCGGCCTGAATAATGGGTAATAATGCCGGCCCCCTGATCACAGAAGAAAGCACGGACGACAACAATGGGGGTAAAGACGACATCAAACGACTCCTGCAAAAGCGGCCAGCGCAGCGGCTGGTCGGGCAACTAATTGCTGATAAGCAGTATGCACTGCAGCAAAAAAGGTTTTATTTAAACTCAGTTCCGGCGGGAACACCGCATCCACCGCTAAAAACAGCGCCACGTCAGTATCGGCATTGCCATTGCACTGTGCTGCCACAGCCAGCAGTTGCTCTGCTAACGGGTCGACTAATTTTTCGTTATCACTATGGCGTTTAACAATAAAGCGGCACCAGGCTGCGATGGCAAACGCCAGTTTGTCGATCGCTTTACCGGCGGCCAAGTTGTCGCTAATGGCAGGCAAAATACGCATCGGTAGCTTTTGCGAGCCGTCCCAGGCAATTTGCGCCAGCAAATGGCGGATAGCCGGGTTACGAAACCGCGCTAATATATCCTCACTGTACTGCTTAACATCCAGCTCAGCCGGTGGCGTAAACGATGGCATAATCTCGTCGCTTATCATCTGCTGAATAAACTGCGTCAGCACTTCATCCTGCATGGCATCGAATACGGTTTCATAGCCAAGCAAACAGCCAACATAAGCCAGGGTGGAATGCGGCGCGTTGAGTAAACGCAGCTTGGCTTTTTCAAAAGCAGTGACATCCTGAGCGTAAATTACCCCGGCTTGCTGCCAGGCGGGTCTGTCAGCCGGTAAAATATCTTCGACAACCCATTGCACAAAGGCTTCGCGCTTAATCGGCCAGTTATCCTGTACACCCAGCACCTGTGCAACCTGCGCTTTAATGGCGTCGTCGGTGGCCGGAGTAATACTGTCGACCATAGTGCAGGGGCTGATCAGCTGCTGGCTTAACCAGTTAGCAATAGTGGGGTCTTTTTGCTCCGCAAAGGCGATGAGTGCATTACGCAGCTTATGGCCGTTGTCGGTAAGGTTGTCACAGCTGATCACGCAAAACGGCGCTATATTGGCCTGATAACGCGCGGCCAATGCGGTAAACAGCAAGCCAATGGCGGTTATCGGTTGGCCGCTACCGCTTAAGTCTTGTTGAATTTGGCTATGGTTTAAGTCCAGCTTACCACTGCCGTTTAAGCAGTAACCTTTTTCGGTAATGGTCATGGTCACGTATTTGGTGCTGGCGGCAGTTAAGCGCGCTAATACCTGGCCGTACTGCTCGCTGGCGATCAGCACTTCCTGCACCGAGCCGATCACCTGATAGCTTTGCACAGCATCAAGCACGGCCAGGGTATACAAACCATCTTGCGGCGATAATGCCTGGCTGACATCAGGTGAGCGCATTGATACGGCGCTGATGGCCCAGTCGCCGCCAAATTGCAGTGCCTGTTCGGTATACCAGGCCTGATGGCCGCGGAAAAAGGCGCCGGGGCCTAAATGCACTATGCCGATTTGCGGCTTTTGCTCTGCCAGCCGGTAGGCCGGAATTGGCAGCTTGCCGTTTAGACTCGCCAGAGTCTGATTATTTAGTTGTGTCATTTGTATCCTTGCCTTAGTCGCGCTGTCTGGTCTTGGCTCCGCGGTCAGACAGCACAGTAAGACTCGTTCATCTGCGGCTTCACTCAGTAACAGCACACAAAGACGCCGTGAACCCCTCCCTGGGGGGCTCCTCTGCCGCATCCATGCGGCAGACGCTTTGTTTAGCTGTTACTGAGCTTCGCGGCTAAGTCCGTGTGTTGCCCACAAAGCACATTACTTTAGTTGATACGCTTTCTTTACCAGGCCATAGGTCAGCTCGTAGGCTAACTCGCCGGCTTCTTCTTCGGTTAAACGGTGCTCGGCCACTAAGCCTGCCAGGAAGCGGCAGTCGATGCGCCTTGCTACGTCGTGCCGTGCCGGTATCGATAAAAACGCCCGCGTATCGTCGTTAAAACCCACAGTGTTATAAAAACCGGCGGTTTCAGTTACCTGATGGCGAAAACGCAACATGCCTTCCGGGCTGTCATGGAACCACCAGGCCGGGCCGAGTTTTAATGCCGGGTAATGGCCTGCCAACGGCGCCAGTTCACGGGCATATGTGGTTTCGTCCAGTGTAAACAGAATGATGTTTAAGCTGGCTTCGTTGCCGTATTTCTGCAGTAAAGGTTTCAGGTTTTGTACATATTCGGTCGGGCTGGGGATATCCGCGCCTTTATCGGCACCAAAACGCTCAAAAATCACCTGGTTGTGGTTACGGTGTGCGCCGGGGTGAATTTGCATCGTCATGCCATCTTCCAGGCTCATGCCGGCCATTTCAGTCAGCATCTGGCCGCGGAACAGCTCGGTTTCTGCCGGTGTGGCTTTACCGCTTAAACAGCGTTGAAACAGCGCGGCGGCGTCTTTCATTGGTAAATCGGCGGTAATAGCGGTTGGGTGGCCGTGATCGGTAGCGGTGGCGCCATGCTCGCGAAATACAGCGCGGCGCTTGCGCAGTGCTGCCAGATAACCCTGCCAGCTTTTTGTGTCTTCACCGGTAATTTCGCCCAGTTTAGCCACGTTAGCGGCAAAATCAGCGCGGTCGGCGTCAACAACATCGTCAGGGCGGAAGGTAGTAATAACGCGGGTTTCAAAGCCGGTGCCTTTTAGTTTGGCGTGGTGTTTTAAGTCGTTTAACGCACCTTCGGTGGTGGCAATCAGCTCGATATTAAAACGCTGCAACAGCGCCCGCGGCTTAAATTCCGGCTTAGCCAGTTGGGCATTAATGCTGTCGTAGTAATGATCAGCGGTTTCTTCGCACAGAGTTTCGGTTAAACCAAATACATCGTGAAATACCGTGTCGAGCCAAATGCGCGACGGTGTGCCACGAAACAGGTAATAGTGTTTGGCAAAAATATGAAAGATTTTGCGGTAGTCACCCTCAACTACGGCGCCGTCTTTACGGCGGATGCCGAGCTCTTCGAGCTTAATGCCCTGGCTGTACAACATACGAAACACATAGTGATCCGGCAGCAGCAATAACGCAGTGGCATTGTCCCAGTTGGCGTCTTCAGCAAACCAGCGTGGATCGGTATGGCCATGCGGGCTAACGATCGGCAAGTCTTTAATTTGCTGATATAAACGCCGGGCGATATCGCGCACCACCGGATCTGACGGAAATAAGCGGTCCGGGTGCAGTTCTAAACGACGACTCTGTGCCATTTTCAAGTCCTGTTATAAAAAGTGTTTAAATTCAATATCTGTTCTGATGTTACGTATCAGAGCGTCACGCCATTTTTCCAGATGGCAATTTCGCGGTTATCTGACTGCTCGTTGCGCGTAGCTTTGCCGGAAGCAACATCGATCAGATAACGGAAAAAGTCATGGCTGAACTGCTCGGCGTCCCGGCCTTTTTGCAGCAGGCCGCCGGCATCAAAATCAATCCACTGCGGCTTGCGTGATGCCAGCGAAGAATTGGACGAAATTTTAACGGTTGGTGCCGGAAAGCCCAGCGGCGTGCCGCGGCCGGTGGTAAACAGCAGCAAGGTTGCGCCGGCGGCGGTTAAGGCGGTGGATGACACCGCATCATTACCCGGCCCTTCCAGCAGGGTTAAGCCACTTTGGCTGGCCATATCGCCATAACGGATCACCTGGTTTACTACCGCCGAGCCACCTTTTTGAATGGCGCCGAGCGATTTTTCTTCCAGTGTGGTTAAGCCGCCGTCTTTATTGCCGGGGCTCGGGTTTTCATACACCGGCTGTTTGTTGTCGATAAAGTACTGCTTAAAATCATTTACCAAGGTCACAATATCGCCAAACACCTGCTCGTTTTGCGCCCGCGCCATAAACACCTGCTCGGCGCCAAACATTTCCGGCGTTTCGGTCAGTACTACTTTGCCATTACCGGCGGCGACTAAATCGGCAATGCGGCCGACCAGCGGGTTAGCGGTTAAACCGCTTAAGCCGTCAGAGCCACCACATTTCATGCCCATAACTAAATCTGACACAGGGCACGGCGTGCGTTTATCGCTGCGCATCTGCGCCACCAGCTCTGCTACTGCAGCTAAGCCCTGCTCTATTTCATCTTCCACCTGCTGGGCATTAAAAGAGCGGATGCGGCTTAGATCAACACCTTCACTTGCGGCCAGTAACTTGCTCAACTGGTTGTTTTCACAGCCCAGCCCCATCACCAACACCGCACCGGCATTGGGGTGTTGAATAAGCCCAGCCAGTAAACGCCGGGTATGGTCTAAATCATCGCCCAGCTGCGAGCAGCCAAACGGATGGGTAAAAGCATAAATACCGTCGATATCATCGCCGTACAATTTGCGTGCCTGTTCAGCCACCCGCATGGCGGCGCGGTTAACGCAGCCAACGGTGTTGATGATCCACAGCTCATTGCGGGTGCCCACTTTGCCATTGGCACGGCGATAGCCCATAAATTCAGTTGGTAAACTATCAGGAAACGCCAACGGCTGCGCCTGGCAGCCGTCGTAACGATAATCAACCTGGCCGCTGAGTTTAGTTGCCAGGTTGTGCGAGTGAATATGCTCACCGGCTTTAATATCAGTAGTCGCCGCACCGATGGCAAAGCCGTATTTAATGACACTTTCGCCTTTGGCAATATTCGTCAGCGCCACTTTGTGCCCGGCCGGTATGCTCTGCTGCGCGGTTAACTGCGCAAACGGCTCGGGCAGCGCCACACCCTGCGTCAGCGGTTGCAAGGCCACCACCACGTTGTCGCGTGGGTGTACCTGCAACACCTGCAATTGCTCGCCGATATCTGCCGGGGTATCCAGCCTGGTACTGCAACCTGGTTTTTGCTCTGTGCTCATATTCAGCCTTCCTGCACCTTGTCTAGCGGTGGCAAACTGGGGTTAAAAAAACGCGTTGTTCGGGACTGTAGCAGGTGGAAACCGGCTTGCCCTAAACCAACCGTTGACGGCATGGATGCCGGAATCGAGCCTACAGGGACGTATTCACGGCGTGTTGGTGTGGGCAAACCGGTTTTCGCCCCCGTGGCTGCAACCACACTCATACCAGTCATAATGTTAATGCTTCGCCATTTAAGGTTAGATCGACCGCATCAATCTGCGCGACATTCTCCAGCACACCCAGGCTGGCGGTCTGGTTAAACTGCACATGATGCAAACTGACACCGCTGATCGGCGCCCGCTCAAAACCACGCAGCAAAAACGCCCGCTGGGCTTTTTGCACGCGTAAATTACTGATATGCAAATTCTTTACCTGCGGCAAGTGCGAACCGGCATCGCCTTCTTCGTAGAAGAAGTTAATCACGATAGCGTCTTTTACTTCGCCGATATCAATATCGCGGATATAGATATTTTCGATTAAGCCGCCGCGTACCGAGTTGGTTTTAATACGAATGCCGCGCTCTAAATCCGGGCTGCTCATCCGGCAGCGGCGGGCGAAAATATTACGTGCGCCACCGGAAATTTCGCTGCCCAGCACCACACCACCGTGGCCGGCACGCATCATGCAATCCTGGATCACCACATTTTGTACCGGTGTTGCCAAACGGCGGCCATCGTTATTGCGGCCGGATTTCAGCGCAATACAATCATCACCGGTATCAAACAAGCAGTTTTCAATTAATACCCGGTTGCTGGACTCCGGGTTGCAACCATCAGAATTCGGCCCGTGGCTAACGCAGTTAACGCCGCGCACTATGACATCTTCTGACAGCACCGGGTTGATCAGCCAAAATGGCGAGTTACGAATAGTAATACCTTCAATCAATACCCGCTTACAGCGGTATGGCTGAATAAATGGCGGCCGTAAATAGTTGTTGGCAAATACACGCTGACTAACCGGTACACCAGCTTCAGCCATATCAAACAATGGCGTGCGGGTATTAGCCTGATCGGTTTTCGCGTCCAGCTGCCATGGCGTATGCTTCCATTTGCCTTTCCACGGCCACCACTGCGTATTGCTGCCATTACCCTCCAGAATACCCTCGCCGGTAACAGCGATGTTTTCCTGCTCAAAGGCGTAAATCAGTGGCGAATAGCCCATCAGCTCTACGCCTTCCCAACGGGTAAATACCGCCGGTAAGTAACGCGCTGGCTCAGGGTAAAACGATAACAACGCATCTTTTTGCAAGTGCAGGTTAACGTTCGATTTTAAATGCACCGGCCCGGTGTTAAAGCGACCGGCCGGCACAACCACGCGGCCACCACCGGCAGCGGCACAAGCGGCAATAGCCGCATTAATGGCGGCGCTACTGTCAAAATCAGTTGAAGCTTTGGCGCCAAACTCAGTAATCACAAAATCCCGTTTGGCAAACTGTGTCGGTGCTATGGCGGCAATAATGGCATCGGCCTGTTGCCACAGCACTGCATCGGCAGCGTCGCTGGCAGAGGTTGTTACAGCAGACACAGCCGAACAGCCACTTAATGACCATACTGATAAGCCCATTCCTGCCAGGCCTAAGGTTTTTAAATGTTGCCGCTTTTGTCTGTCTGTCATCGGTTACCTCTGGTGATGCTAAGCTGGCGTGCTCAGTCTGTTTCCGTTAGCAATTGTTACTATAATAACCAATTTGCCACCGGTGGCAAGTAAATCGGCAAACTTTTTGCCAACGGTGGCATAAAAGTTTGTTTCGTTTAAACGGTTAGCAAAGCGGCTTAGTCACTGCTGCCGGCTACGCGGGCAGTCGACTCACGTACCACTAAGGTAGGCGCCACTTTTGCTGCGACATTCGATGCAGCTTTGTCGTTGTTTTCTATCGACATAATCATTTTACTGGTGGCCAGCAATGCCATTTGCCGTACCGGCCGTTTAATGGTGGTTAATGCCGGTATCACGCGCGAGGCCAGCATATTGTCATCAAAGCCGGCTACCGATAACTGCTCCGGTACTTTAATGCCAAGACTGTGCGCCACCTTTAATACCCCGGCAGCCATTTGGTCATTATTGGCGAAAATGGCAGTTGGTTTTTCCTCTGCCTGCAGCAACTGGCGCGCGCATTCAATACCGGTCTCATAGGTGTTGTTACCTTCGATAATCCAGTCCGGGCGAATTTTAATGCCATAGGCAGACAGCCCTAACTGAAAACCTTCCATCCGTTCGGTTGACGATTTATAGCGCTGCGGCCCGCTGATAAAAGCAATACGTTCATGGCCAAGCTGGGCAAAATAACGTGCCATCTCCGCCGCCGCAGCCCTGTCGTCCGATACCACTATATGCTTGGCTTCATCCAGCGCCACTGAGCTTAATCGAACATAAGGGCTGCCGGATTCTTTTAACGCCTGCGCCAGGGTTTCAGACTCAGATACCGGCGGCAGTACAATAACGCCATCGAGTTTGGAGCGCTGCATAAAACGCAAACAGTCCTGCACCAGGGTTTCACTGCGATAGCGGCACGGGTGCACTACCAGCTCGTAGCCAAGGTTAGAACAGACCTCCAGCACACCACGCTGCACGTCATCCAGATAGAGTGCATCGGGGTTATCATAAATAAGGCCAAGCAGATAAGAACGGCTGGACGCCAGACCTCGCGCCTGGGTGTTGGGTGAATACTTTAACTCGCTGATCACTTTTTCTACCCGGGTACGGGTAGCATCACCAACACTGAGCGAACCGTTAATAACCCGTGATACCGTGCGTTTAGACACGCCGGCAATACGGGCAACATCGTTTATCGTGGCTTGTTTTTGCATAAGTCTCATCTTATTGACCACGCGCGCTGTTGCCGACCAATTGTGGCCGGTAAGTGCTGAGCGCGATATCGATTGCCGTTTGCTTTACGCTGGCAATCAGGTCGGTGTGGACTTTTTTTGCGAACAACGCCAGAGGCCCGGTAATGCCAACAGCTGCCACTACCGCCCCCTGACTGTCACGCACCGGTACCGCCAGGCAACGCACATCGTCGTGGTATTCCATTTCGTCGCTAGCATACCCGCGTGCCAGTACCCGCTGCAACTCTGTTGTTAACTCATTTGGTTGCACCAGGCTATGTGAAGTGCGGCGCTTAAATAAACCGGCGGCCGCTAAACTGTGTAATTGGTCAAAATGATGAAATGCCAGAAACACCTTGCCGGCAGCGGAGCAGTTAAAATCGGCAATGGTGCCGGGCCGGGCCGCCAACCGCAGCGGATTCGGGCTGTCGCATACCTCTACCAGCAAAGCACCCTTGGCATGGGCCAGGGCTAAATGGCTGCTTAGCCCGGTAGTCAGGGCCAGTTGCTGCAGCATCGGTAATGCCTGCTGCTGCAAACGCTGCGAGCTGAGCAAACTCAGGCCCATTTTAAACAACTGCGCCCCCACCAGATAGCGCTTACCGTGCTTTTCCAGCACCTGCTCCTGGCACAGCGTTTGTAAAATGCGAAATGCCGTAGTGCGCGGCACCGCTAAGCGCTGCTCCAGTTCGGTTAAACTCAGGCCCTGGTCCGACTCTGTCACCAGCGACAGAATACGACAAGCATTGGCCAGATTGGGGATCACGTAGCTTACCATCGGTTAACTCCTGAGTTTACCATCTGTTGAAAGCCCGCCGGGTTCACAACCCAGCCAGTTAAAAGCCAAACTGCTGTGGCAACCATTCACTGATCGCCGGTACATAGGTTACCAGCATCAACACCACAAACATTGCCAGATACAGCGGCATTAATGGCCGTATAATCGACTCAAGCTTGGTTTTGGCAATGGCGCAGCTGACAAACAGCACACTGCCCACCGGCGGTGACACCAGGCCGATGGATAAATTCAGCACCATCATAATGCCGAAATGCAGCGGGCTCATGCCCAGCTCTACCGCCACCGGCAGAAAAATCGGCGTGAAAATCAACACCGCCGGGGTCATATCCATAAAGGCGCCGACCAGCAATAAAATCAGGTTAATCATCAGCAGGATCAGCAACGGGTTGTCACTAACGGCCAGCATGGCAGCACTTATTGCCTGCGGAATTTGCTCATAAGATAAAATCCACGACATCGCCGACGAGGTAGCAATTAACGCCAGCACAATAGCCGTGGTTTCGGCAGCTTTCATTAAAATAGCCGGCAGCTCAGTGGTGTTAACTTCACGGTAAATGCCTACCGCCAGGATCAGCGAATACACCACCGCAATAGCACCGGCCTCAGTGGCGGTAAATACGCCGCTGACAATGCCGCCGATAACGAGGAAAATCATAAACAGGCTGGGCAAAGCTGCTGCTACCTTTTGTACCACCAGCTTCAGTGGTAAACGTGCTCCCACCGGATAACCCTTTAATTTGGCATACCCGGCACACACCAACATCAGCGATGCGCCCAGCAAAATACCCGGCAGATACCCGGCGATAAACAGCGCCGCTATCGACACCCCACCGCTGGCAATGGCATAGACAATCAAAATATTGCTCGGTGGAATAAGCATGCCGGTGGTGGCCGCGGCGGCGGTTACTGCCGCACTGTAATTCACGTCGTAACCCTGCTTTTTCATCTCCGGCAACATAAAGCTGCCAATAGCCGAGGTGGCGGCTACAGCTGAGCCGGATATGGCGCCAAAGAACATACAGGACACCACATTAACCAGTGCCAGGCCGCCCGGTAGCATGCCCACCAGCGCCATGGCGCATTCGATTAAACGCTTGGCAATGCCGCCGCGGCCCATAATAAGCCCGGACAAGACAAAAAACGGGATCGCCAACAGCGCAAAGCTGTTAATACCGCCGGCCATGCGCTGTGCCATCGTCGTCACCGCCGGCATAAAGTCGACGCTGAGCAGTATGGTCGCCAGAGTGGCTAAACCAATACAAAATGAAATAGGTACGTTTAACAGCAATAAGCCGAAAAATACCAGCAACAATACCAGAATGGCCATTTCCATCAGTGCATCCCCTCAACTTGCTGCATCGGCTTATGCGCCAGCATAAAGTACAGCTGGCACAGGCCATAAAACGCAATCAGCAGCCCGGATAGCGGCAGCACAGTGTAGATATATGCCATCTTAATATTCAGCGCCGCTGACATCTGGTTCAGCTCCCAGGTCAGCGCCACCAGGTTACCGCCGCCCACCACCATCACGGCGATAGCGAAAATTACCACCGACGCTGTCAGCACCATCGCCAAACGCCGCTGTATTGCCGGCGAAAACTTCTGCGTAACGATATCCAGGCCCAAATGCACCCCGGTACGATACGCAAAGGCCGCCCCTACCATACCAATCCAGATCAGTAAGGTGCGCGACAATTCTTCTGTTATCGAACTGGGCGCATTTAACACATAGCGTGACACCACCTGCCAGCACACTACCAACACTATGGCGGCCATTAACGACGCCAGAAACCACTTCAATACGCTATCAACCCAATGCACTAACTTAGTCATGGCTTTGCTCCATTTGCGCGCCCACTTCGGCAATTTGCTGCAACAAAGGCCCGATATCGGTTTGCTGTAAGCTTTGATGAAAGGGCGCCACAGCATCACGAAACGGCTGCTTATCCGGGTAAATCACCGTGACACCGGCGGCTTTTACCGCTGCTAAAGCATCATCAGATACCTGTTGCCAGGCGGCACGCTGATAAGCAATCGAATCATTTGCCGCCTGTTGCAGCCACTGCTGCTGCTGTGGGTTTAAATCCTGCCATACCGGCAAGCTGACAATCAGCACATCCGGCACCGCGGTGTGCTCGTCCAGGGTGTAGTATTTGCTCAGCTCATAATGGCGCGATAAGTAAAAACTCGGCGGGTTATTTTCTGCGCCATCAACCACGCCCTGCTGCAGCGCGGTGTACAGCTCGCCCCAATCTACCGGTGTGGCGGCGCCGCCCAGCGCCTCTACCATCCGCACCGCAGTTTGGCTGGCCAGTACGCGGAATTTTTTGCCACGCAAATCGGCCGGGGTATGAATTTCGGTATTGGTAGAGTAAAAACTGCGGCTGCCGGCATCGTAGTAGCCCAGGCCACGTAAGCGCGCCGGCTGCAACGCCAGCAACAGTTGTGTGCCGGTTTTACCGTTCAATATCCGCCACAGGTGGGCATTGTCATTAAAAATATAGGGCACGCTGAATACGCGCATTTGCGGTGCAAAGCTTTCCACCGAGCTGGCCGATACTTTGGTCATCGCCAAACTGCCAATTTGCAGCAGCTCAACTAATTCGCGCTCATTACCAAGCTGGCCGCCGCTGTATATCTCTATTTGCATAGCGCCGTTGGAATAGTGCTCAAGGCGCTCGCCCATCAGCACCATGGCTTTGTGTACTACATGTTCCTGATCCAGCGCATGCGCCAGACGCAAGGTGGTAACATCCTGCTGTGGCTTGCAGCCTGCCAGCAGCCCAAGGCTAACCAGCAGCATGGCGCAAGCCTGCCGGGTGAAATTTTTCATAACTCGTCCTACCCTGTTGCCGGGAGCGGCACGTCTTACTGCATGCCTTTACTTAATGCCTGCCAATGGCAGGCACGTATCAACGTGTTAGTGCAGCCATTACTTCATTGCACTGGCCGGGAATTTATCCATATCGTGGTAATCCAGGTTCTCACCGGCCATGCCCCAGATAAAGGCATAGTTGCTGGTGCCACACCCACTGTGGATAGACCAGGCCGGCGATACCACCGCCTGCTCATTGGCGACCCAAATATGCCGGGTTTGCTGCGGTTGGCCCATAAAATGGCACACACGCTGCTCATCACCGAGGTTAAAATAGAAATAGGCTTCCATCCGGCGATCATGCTGATGCGCCGGCATGGTGTTCCATACACTGCCGGGTTTGAGCACCGTTAAGCCCATTTGCAACTGACAAGTTTCAACCACGTCATTAATCATCAGCTGGTGAATAGCACGCTCATTCGAGGTTTCCAGCGCGCCCATCTGCAGCACGGTGCAGTTATCCATTGTCAGATGTTTAGTGGGATACGCATGGTGCGCCGGGGCGGAATTTAAATAGAATTTGGCCGGCTTGGTACTATCAGCACTGTGAAAGCTGACCTCACGTGCGCCCATGCCAACATACAGCGCTTCGGTATTTTTCAGCTCGTAATCCGTGCCATCAACCGTTACTGTGCCGCTGCCGCCAACATTGATAATGCCCAGCTCACGGCGCTGCAAAAAGTACTGTGCTTTAAGTGGCTCCGGTGCGTCCAGCTTAACCGCTGCTTTTACCGGCACGGCGCTGCCGACAATGACCCGCTCATAGTGGGTGTAACACAGCACCAGTTTGTCGGCCTGCATCAGGTTGTCTACCAGAAAATGCTGGCGCAGCTCGTCAGTATCGTAGTGCTTTACGTCATCCGGATGGGTCGGATAACGGCTCTCAAATAAAACAGTCATAAAAACCTCAATTTAAAAATAAAAAGTGTCAGCGAGCCAGCCAGCCGCCATCTACTGCTAATACATGACCATTGACGTAATTAGCTGCGTTGGAAGCCAAAAATACCGCCGCGCCGGCTAAATCTTCCGGCTCGCCCCAGCGACCGGCCGGAATACGCGCAGTAATAGCTGCATTACGCTCTGTATCAGCCTGCAGCGCTGCAGTGTTGTCGGTACTGAAATAGCCCGGTGCAATAGCATTAACCTGAATATTATGTTGCGCCCATTCATTGGCCAGCGCTTTAGTTACACCGGCAATAGCATGTTTGCTGGCCGTGTAAGCCGGCACGGTAATACCGCCGCTGTAGGATAACATCGAGGCGATATTAATAATTTTGCCCTGCTTGCGTTTAATCATCTCTGCGCCCAGGCGCTGGCTCAGTAAAAAAGCCGCATCTAAGTTCACTGCTATTACTTTATGCCACTCATTCATCGGGAACTGATGCGCCGGCGCACGAAAAATAGTACCGCCGCAGTTCACCAAGATATGCACCGGCCCTTGTGCCAGCGCTTGCTGCGCCAGTTGCTCTACTGCCGCTTCGTTACTTAAGTCAGCCGCCAACGCGCTGGCCTTGCCGCCGGCACTATTGATAGCTGCCACGGTGTCAGCGCTGCCATCTGCGGTGGAACTGGCACACAATACTGTGGCACCGGCCTGTGCTAAGGCTACCGCTATTGCCCGGCCTAAACCGCGACTGGCGCCGGTCACTAAAGCGGTCTGTCCTGCCAGTGAAAATAAGCTTGCCATAGGGCTCTCCTGTTAGCTCGTTTAGCCCGTTGCAGCAATAGAATTGTTCAAATATGGAACAACTCAAAAAATCAAATGCGGCAACAAACCTTTAAAATTAGTCACTTAAGTAAAATTGACATAATTCAGTTACAAATTACACTGATTTAACACCTATCAATAATTGACAGATTTTAGTTGATGGTGTTAGCTTTTTGCCATCGGTGGCACAAAATTGCAAGTTTTTTTTGCCACCGGTAGACAAAGCATATAAGCTGAATACAAAACAAGCAAATCGACAGGGAGCAGAAAGCTTTGCTCCGAAAAAAACTTAAAGCCCGGCATGACCCGGGCTACGACAACAAGTCAATTCAGGACGAGGTGAACACAGATGGCTTATCGCAATACACAATTTCGCCCGACTAAACTGGTACGGGCGCTTACCCTGGCCGGTTTAGCAACGATTCTCGGCGCGGCGCCGGCACTGCAGGCACAACAAGCAGAGCAGCAAACACCGGCACAAGTGCAGGAAGAAGATATCGAAGTGATCACCGTTACCGGTGGCTTTCGCGGCAGTTTAGCCAGCGCCCTGAACCAGAAGCGCTTTGAAACCGGCTCTACCGATACCATTAAGGCCGAAGATATCGCCGACTTCCCTGATTTAAACTTAGCTGAATCATTGCAGCGCATTCCGGGCGTGGCAATTAGCCGTGCTGCCGGTGAAGGCCGGCAAATTTCGGTGCGCGGCTTAGGCCCGGATTTTACCAGGGTGCGCATTAACGGTATGGAAGCCCAGTCTACCAGCGGCGGTACCGACCAAATTGGTGGTGCTAACCGTGGCCGTGGCTTTGACTTTAATACTTTCTCGTCTGATTTATTCAGCGAACTGACAGTACGTAAAACGGCTTCTGCCAATGTTGAAGAAGGCTCGCTCGGCGCCACGGTAGACCTGCGCACCGCGCGGCCGTTTGACTACGACGGCTTAACCTTTGCCGCTAACGTGCAGGCCGGTTACAACGATTTATCCGAAGAAGTCGACCCTAAAGCGTCGTTTTTAGTCAGCAATATTTTTGCTGACGGCAAATTCGGCGCCCTGTTTTCACTGGCGATGTCCGAGCGCAATGTCAAAGACGAAGGCGCCAGCACAGTACGCTGGGATAACGTTAACGACTTTGGCCGCTACCAGGGCGTAGAACCGACAGAAGCAAACCCGGTGATTCCGGAATTAGACGCTATTAACGACGCCTTCCGCCCGCGCTTACCGCGTTATGACTCATACACCCATAATGTAAAACGCACCGGTGCGGCAGCCGCCTTTGAATTCCGCCCCAGTATGGAAACCCGCTTTAATCTGGATATTCTGTACGCCAAAGACGATTCAACCCGTAATGAAATTTTTACCCAGGGTATTCTGAACGGTAACAGCCAGGCCGCACGCATGAACGTGCTGGACTACGAAATTGATGACAGCAATACCGCAACCTACGCGGCGTTTGAAAATGCCACTGTGCGCAATGAAAACCGTTACGACGAATTGGGCACCGAGTTTTTGCAATTTAGTTTAAGCGGCCAGCACCAACTAACCGACAACCTGAAAATTGATGGCATGATTGGCCGCGCCAAGTCCGAGTTTGACAACCCAATCCAAACCACTGTAGTGATGGAAAAAACCGGCGTTGATTTTAGCTATGACTACCGCGGAAGCAAGCGTCAGGCACCGGAGTTATTATTTGGTAGCGGCGTGTATCAGACGGATGACTGGACTATCAACAGTGTGCGCTTACGCCCGCTGGGCGCAGAAAATACCTTTGATAACGCTGCCCTGAACCTGGAATATGTGCTGAGCGAAAGCCTGACGCTACGCGGCGGCCTGCACTATAAAACCTTTGAATTTGAAACTCGGGAAGCGCGTCTTGGCAGTGAGGGTGGCCTGGCGGGTACGCCGGGTATAGCTATGCCGGCAGGTTTGATTACCAGCTACAACTCCGGTTTAGGCTCACAAGGTGCCTGGCTGGTACCGGATCTGAATGCCTTTGCAGCTGAATATGATATTTACAGCAATACCGGCGATTTTGAAGTCAGTATTGAAAACCGCCTGGTAGATAACTACTCTGCCGAAGAGAAAACCTTAGGCGCTTATGTACAACTGGCGTTTGAAACGGAAGTGGGCGATACCGTAATTCGCGGTGATGTTGGCGGCCGTTATGTAAAAACTGATCAATCCTCTACCGCTTGGGCAAAACTGGGTGGGGTGGATGAGTTAATTACCGCCAAGCATGACTACAACGACTTTTTACCGTCGTTAAATCTGGTGTTTGAACCTTTAGAAGACGTGATTATCCGCTTTGGTTATGCTGAAGTAATGGCCCGTGCCGGGTTAGGCAGCCTGCGGCCTAACGTGTCGGTGTCAGTATCCGGCGGCTCGCGCAGTGTCAGCGGCGGTAACCCGACGCTGGAGCCTACCAAAGCCAAAACCTATGACTTAGGCTTAGAGCTGTATTTTGACAACGAATCGCTGTTAGGTGTAGCCGTGTTCCGTAAGGAAATCGACAGCTATGTGCAGGGTCTGCGCGAAACCAAGCCCTTCACTGAAACCGGTTTACCGATTCAGGCAGCGATTGATGCCTGTAATGCCGGCCCGGGTTATGGCGAAGATTGTAATGAAAACGTAGAGTGGCAAACCAATACGCCGTTAAATGGCCCCGGCGGTAACCTGTATGGCTTTGAAGTACAGTACCAAATGCCGTTTACCTTTTTACCGGAGTTCTGGAACCGCTTTGGTTTTATCGGTAACTTTACCTATGTTAAAGCCCAGCTTGACTACGTAAATGCCGACGGCCAAATTCTGGCTACCCGAGACCTGCAGGGTTTATCAGAAAACACCCGCAGCGCCACACTGTACTACGAGGATGATAAGTTCAGTGCCCGGGTATCACTGACCGACCGTTCTGAGTATCTGACTAACGCTATCGGCCGCAACAATAATGATATGGAAGGCACCAACGCCACCCGTAATATTGATGCTGCGCTGTCGTATCAGCTAACCGACAAGTGGAAAGTCAGCCTGGAAGCACTTAACCTGACGGATGAGGTAGATGATCAATGGGTAGATTCCAGCGGTAACCGCTTAACCTACTACCATGCTACCGGTCGTCAGTATTACCTGGGCGCACAGTACAAGTTCTGAACCAGGTTCTGATGTAACAGCCGCTATGCCCGCCATAGCGGCTTTATTTACTCCCGAAAAACGCTGAGCCACGGCAGGCCGGTTTTATTTGGCATGGACGTACGAATTGTAATAACAGGTATTTTATGGCCCGCATTCTTTTTGGCAAAACCTTGTTAAGCCTGAGCATTGCCGCTGTTGTCAGCGCCTGCTCACCACAACCTGCAGCCACAGCACCAACGGCTGTTAGCAGCAACATTGCCAGCCTTAGTGTCAGTAATCCCTCGACCTTTGCACGTAAAGAGCAAATCCTGCTGCTGCCCTTTAGTGATCTTGGTGTAACTGCCGACCAGGCGCAGGCGCTGGTCGCAGTGAGTGGCAACAATACCGTGGCATCGCAACTGATAGACCACAGCGGCGATGGCAGCAAAGACAGCCTGCTATTACAGTTTGATTTAACCGCCGCAGAGCACAAACAACTGCAGATTGTGAATGATCAGGCGCGCTTTAGCGCACTACAGCTACCCAAACGCACGCAGGCAGAAATATCGCATAAAACCGGCGGCCAGTGGCAGGATGCTAAATACATAGGTGGTGAGTTTCAGAACGTCACTGAGCTGACGCCTCCGCCTCAGTATACCGATCATTCCGAATGGATCCGCTACGAGGGCCCTGGCATAGAATCCGATAAAGTCGGCTATCGCATTTATCTGGATTGGCGCAACGGCTTTGATGTATTCGGTAATAAAACCGGCCAGCCGGTGCTGCACCAGGTCGGGCTGGACGGCTATAAGTCGTACCATGAAATGGCCGATTGGGGCATGGACTTATTGAAAGTCGGTAAGTCGCTTGGTGCCGGTGGTTTTGGTTACTGGGATGGCGACAAGGTGCAACTGGTATCCAAACTCAGTGGCCACACCGCCAAAGTGATTGAAAACGGCGCTTTGTACTCTGCACTGCAAATTCAGTACAAAGACTGGCAAATTGCCGGCAAAACCACCAACTTAACCGCTAACCTGGGCATGACCGCCGGTAGCCGCTTAGTGCACACCCGGCTCTCACTTAGCGAGCCACTGGACAATATCGCCATTGGCCTGGTGCGGCTGCCCGATACCAAGGTGCTGCATGGCAAATCAGAAATTACCGGCCACAGCTGGACCTATCTGGCCACCTGGGGTGAACAAACGCTGACCGGCAGCAACGATAAACTGGGTATGGCGATTTTGTACAAGCGCGGTGCCAATAAACAGCTTACCGGCGATGAACACAGCCATGTTGCGGTAATGACGCCGGCCGGTACAGAGCTGGAGTATTATTTCCTCTCGGCCTGGGACGGTGAGCCGGGCGGCATTAAAACTGAAGCAGAGTTTGTTGAGTATCTTGAACAGGAAGTGGCAAAACTGACGCTGACGCCGAGGCTAACGCTGAAAACCGCCTTATCTGAGCAGCAAAAGTCCGGTGAGCTGACGGCAAAAGTGGCATTGGATTGGAGTGAGCGTTTAGCTGCCAGCGAAATGACGCGGCAAACACCTTACTATGCTTACGGTGGCTGGGATTATGAGCGTAAGCGGCCCAGCAAGTGGGAATATACCACCGGCCTGCAGCTGCAAGCCTATGACGATCTGCTGAAACTGCGGCCAAACCCACAGTGGCAACAAGTACTGAGCGATGTTATCGACTCTTTTATCACTGAGGATGGCGATATCCGTACTTACAAAATCAGCAACTACAATATCGACAGCTTAAACAGCGGCAATATGCTGCTGCGTGAATACCAGCGCAACCCTAAACCAGAGTATAAACAAGCGCTGGATTTGCTGCGTAAACAGCTGACTGAGCACCCGCGCACCAGCGAAGGCGCTTTCTGGCACAAACAGATTTACCCGCATCAGCTGTGGTTAGACGGTGTTTATATGGGCATGCCGTTTCTGGCAAATTACAGTAAAGCGTTTGAGCAAGGCCATGCCTTTGATGAAGTGGTGAAAGAATTTACCATCAGCCGTGACAAACTGCGGGATCCCAATACCGGCTTGTATTATCACGCCTGGGATGAAGCCCGCGCGCAGGATTGGGCTGATAAAGACACCGGCCTGGCCAGTCAGTTTTGGGGCCGCGGTTTAGGCTGGTTGGCGATGGCGCTGGTGGATGTACTGGAGATTATTCCTGAAGAGCAAACTGAATTGCGTCAGCCGTTGCTGGATATGAGCGCCGAATTAGCCGAAGCACTGGTAAAGGTGCAGGATGGCAAAACCGGTACCTGGCACCAGATTTTAGATAAACCCGCTGCACCGGGCAATTATTTGGAATCCTCGGCCAGCAGTATGTTTACCTACTTTTTTGCCAAAGGCGTAAATAACGGCTATCTGGATGCGCGCTATAAAGCGACAGCCATCAAAGCCTATCAGGGCCTGGTAGATGAATTTATTCTGGTGCATCCGGATAACAGCATAAGCTTAGTCAATACCTGCCAGGTAGCAGGCTTAGGTTTTGGCCGCGACGGCAGCTATAACTATTATATGAGCGAGCCGGTGTTTCGTAACGATGCCAAAGCCAACGGCCCCTTTATTATGGCCGGTGTGCAAATGGCTAAACTGCTTGGTACTGACTAAGTTTCTTCCTGTGTTTAGCCGGTAAATCACCTGAACGAGAACCGGCTTACCCTAAACTAACCGTTGAAGGCATGGATGCCTGAGTCGAGCCTACAAGGATGTATTCACGGCGTGTTAGTGTGGGTAAACCGGTTCGTGTCAGATGCTTAAAACTTGCCGCCGGCTGCCTTTTTTGGAACCTGATACTATGCAACTACGCCTCTGGTCTTTGTTATTTCTGCTATTTAGCACAACCAGCTTCGCCGATATAATCCGCCTGCAGGTGGCGCAAAGCGGCGACGCGCCGTTTCGCAGTATTCAGCAGGCGATAAACAGCCTGCCGGATAACGACACTCAAGCCATTATTCAGATTGGCCCCGGGGTGTATGCGGAAAAAATTTATCTGACCCGCAACAAGGTCGCGCTGATTGGCGCAGGAATGGATAACACCGAAATTCGCGTCGCCGAACTGCGCACTAACTGGCTAAAGCAGCACCCCAGCGATTGGGGCGCGGCGGTGGTCAATATCCGCGCCAGCGACATAGCGCTACTGAATATCAGCATTGTAAACAGCTATGGCGAGCTGACCGGTGATAACGAACACCAGTTTGCCGTGCGCGGCTTTGAGCAGGCCACCCGTATTATCACCGCCAATTGCCGTATTATTGCCGGCGGCGCTGATACCTTAAGCCTGTGGAATAAAACCGACGGCATGTATTACCACGACAACTGCTACTTTGAAGGCCATACCGATATGGTTTGTCCGCGCGGTTGGGCGTTTTTCAGTAACAGTACCTTTATCAATAAAAAAGCCTACGCTACTTTGTGGCACGACGGCGAGTTAAACCAGCAGCAAAAAATGGTGGTGCGCGACTCACGCTTTGACGGCGTGCCGGGCTTTATGCTGGGCCGGCGCCACTATGATGCGCAGTTTTACCTGATTAATAACCAGTACAGTGCCAATATGGCCGACAAGCCGATATTCCGCCACACCTACCCGACCGAGCCACAACGCGACCGCGCTAACTTGTGGGGCGATAGATATTACTTTAGCCATGCTGATGGTAAGCAAGTTCTTTATCCGTGGCTTAAAGCCAATTTGGCCGCGCATCCACAACAACTGTCACCGGAGCAGATCACTGCTAAGTGGACCTTTGCCGGGCGCTGGGATCCACAGCTGCAAGTCAAAACTCTGCTACAACTGAATAAGGAATAACAAATGAAATACCTGCTTATGTTGGCTTTATCCCTTGGCTTTACTCAGGTACAGGCCTCAGAGATTAAACCGCTAAAACTGCATCTGGTGGGTGACTCCACCATGTCGGATAAACCTAACCTGGCCTACCCAGAACGCGGTTGGGGCCAGCTGTTGCCGCAGTTTTTACTGCCGCAGTTAACCGTAGTTAATCATGCCGCCAACGGCCGCAGTACCCGGCGTTTTCTCAATGAAGGCCGCTGGCAGTTGCTGTTAAGTGAGCTGGGCCGGGGCGACTATGTGCTGATCCAATTTGGCCACAACGACTCAAAACAGTCAGACCCGGCGCGGTATGCCGCTTTTGACAGTGATTATCAGACATTTTTACAGCAGTTTATTGCCGATGTGCGTCAGCGTGGCGCCACGCCGATGCTGGCCAGCTCGATTTGCCGGCGTAACTTTGCAGAAGATGGCAGCTTAAAGCGTGATTTAGCCGACTATGCCAACGCCGCGGCGCAAGTAGCCAAAGCCGCAGAGGTCAGTTTTTTTGATCTGCAACAGCACAGCTGCGGTTTGTGGCAGCAACTGGGCAAAGACGCCAGCCAGCCGTATTTTATTCAGGTACCGGCCGGGTTATATCAAAAATTCCCCGACGGTAAAGTGGATAACACCCATCTGACATTGCAGGGCGCCAGCAAAATAGCGCAATTTTTTGTGCAGGAGCTGAAAAAACAGCAGCATCCGCTGGCCAATTACGTGTTCCGCGAATTGCTGTAACAACATAAGCTCAGCCAGGCGGGCAAAGCTTAATAATTGTCTCTGTACAACAAGTTAGGTACTATGGCGCGGCAGTAACCGGCTGTTAAAAAGGATAGTACATTATATGAAAGGTTTTCCCGCCATGCTGAAAATAGCAGTGTTCAGCATGCTTGCTTTTATGCTGCTTGCCTGCCAGTCTGACACCGCTAAAAATGTCACAACACTCACACTCAGCAGCAGCGATGTAACACTGGACACCGCTTTTCCGCAACGTTTTGCCACTGTTACTGCTACCGCACGCGACAGTGAAGGAAAACTGCTACGCAATGCCACTATTGAATTCAGCACTAACCTGGGTAGTTTTAGTGACAGCAGCTTAAGCCGCAGCGTTAAAGCCACCACCTCGCGCGGTGATGCCAGCGGCGAAGGTGAAGGCCAGGCTAAGGTCAGGCTGTATCCGGCAGCGGATGCAGGCACCGCCACGGTGACAGCCTATGTTAATGGCTACAGACAAAGCCTCGCTTTAACCATTGCAGGCACACCCACAACGCCGCAACCACAAACACCTGCCGGCGTTGCTTTAAACGTCACGGAAAAAGCGCTGCTGGTTGCCGGTGTCGGTGGCAGCGACAGCAGCTCTGTTACGCTGCGTTTACTGCAAAGCAATGGTGACCCTGCGCAAGATGCTGCCGAAGGCGTTGATAATCTGCAAGTCAGCTTTATCAGCCAACCAGGCGGCGGCGAATACCTTACCGGCCAGAACGCAGCGAACGAGGTAGTGCAAAGCGACAATGTCATTAGGGTAAATAGCAGAAACGGCACTGCGGTATTGACGCTGAATGCCGGCACCTTGCCCGGTGTAGTGGAACTACAAGCAGAAGCACTGGATAACAACGGCAACAGCTACTCACCAGCGGTGATCACTACAGTGTCTGCTGTCAGCATTGCTTCCGGTCCGGCGCATTCTATTGCTGTCAGTTACCCAATCCAGAATGCTATTACCGATCTGGGCAATGGTATCTACCGGCGTATAGGCGGCTTACTGGTTACCGACCGCTACGGCAATAAAGTGTCTAATGGCACTGTGGTTAACCTCGGTGTGCTGGACAGCGTAATGTTGTCCAACACTGCACCGGTAATTAACTATGGTTTTGCCAGCAGCGTTGCCGACAATGCGGCGACAACCAGTGCCGGTGTCAGTACTTTATCTGATGCCGGTAACAGCCTGTTCAGCAGTGCTTATATTACGCGCAACAGCAGCGAGCGCTATATCGAACCAAGCGACAGAGTACTGATATTAAACGCTCAGGCGGCAGATAAAAGCCGCTTTGTTGCTGCAAAACCACAACAGGTATCGGAACTGAGCGTTAACCGGCCCTATACCGCTAACGCCACAGAGCTGAGTTATATCGTCGGTGCGTCTTTGCTGGGTGCTCAGGTATCCGGCGTCGACCCGGACAAAACAGAACTGGTCAGCGGCCAGGCGGTAACCGTTGATGGCAATGCCACCTTCTACCTGACCTATCCGGCCAACCGCCATACTATTCTTACCGGCTGTATTGATCCACTGGTTGATACAAGGCATCAGCCGGCCGGTTCCGCTCAGGTTTGGCTGGTGGCCGGTGTCAGCAACAGTGGTGCCACCACGCTGAACAATCAGGCTTGTTTCAGCGCTATGCGCGGGCTGAAACTGCTTACATTGTCCGGCAACACTGATTTGTCAGAGTCGGCTACAGTACTGCTGCAGGCGCTGGATGCAACGGATATTGAGCTGCCGTTTTTGAACATTAACGCCACTGTTAGCTACAGCAAGAATGATGGTGGCTTAGATGTAGCGGTGGCCAATTGTCAAAGCAGAGCGGATAAGCGCACTGACCTGCAAGGGCAATGCAATTTGCCAGTATTGATTACTGGCGGCGCAAGCGGAGACAGCGCAGAGCTGTCATTAAGCATCGGCCAGGACACGCCACTGCAAATCAGCATTAAGATTCCGTAACAGCTTGATAGTACAGTTTAAGCAAAAAAACCGGCATCAAGCCGGTTTTTTTGTTGTAACAGATACTGTGGTTTAGTCCGGAGCTTTAGACACACCCACCATGGCCGGGCGCAATAAGCGGCCGTTTAACTCGTAGCCCTTTTGCATCACGAAAGTAACGGTATTAGGTGCCACGTCGGCAGATGGCTGAATGCTCATGGCCTGGTGATGCTCAGGGTTAAATGGCTGGCCCTGCGGGTCAATTTGGTTTACGCCATATTTGGCTACAGTATCGAGGAAGCTTTTCAGCGTTAGCTCAACCCCTTCCACCACCCCTTTTAAGCTGTCATCAGTACGGTCAATAAAGCCCAACGCCCGCTCCAGGTTGTCTACTACCGGCAGCAAGTCGCCGGCGAATTTTTCCAGCGCAAATTTATGTGCTTTTTCCACGTCCATACCGGCACGCCGGCGCACATTTTCAGATTCTGCCTTAATCCGCAGCAGCAGATCCTGCTGCTCTGCTACCTTTGCGTTAGCATCGGCCAATTCGGCTTCCAGTTTGGCAATTACCGCCTGCTCGCCCGACAGCTCTACGGTGTCGGCATGCTCATTGCTGGCCTGAGTTTGCTCTGTGCTGTTGTCAGTTGGCTGTTGTTGCTCTGTCATGCGTTACTACTCCCAAATTAAGTAGGTGTATTATGGGGATGCTTGCCGCCGATTCAAGTTTAAATTTAATTGTCGGGCACAGGCTTCTACTAAGGGTATCAAGCGCGCGTAGTTCATCCGCCGCGGTCCCAACAAGGCAATAAAGCGCTGTGGCTGGCTTTGATAACGCTGCGCTATCAGGCTGACATTGGCCAGCTCAATAAAACCGGACTCTTTGCCCAGTAATAACTTGGGTTTGTCATCCAGGGTCAGGCTTTGCAATAAACGAATTAAGCCCTCGGGCCGCTCCAGCATATCCATCACTTGCTGTAAGGCCGTATTTTGCTGATATTCCGGTGTTAACAACAGCTGGTGCTGGCCGAAAATAAGCGGCTGGTGCTGCTGCAGCTCATCTAAACTGAGCTGACCCAACACTTTTTGCAGCAATTGCTGACAAAGACCGGCTTCATTGCGCACTATAGCGCCCAGGCGCTCAATGCCATCCTGCCACTGGCCCCCACCACCGAGCGCGGCATTTAGCAAGCACAGTACTTTACTCAACGTGTTGTTATCTATCGCACTTTCGCAATGCAGTACGCGGTGCAAAATATCGCCGTCTTCATCAATTACCACCAGCAACAAGCGGTCACTGGCCAGGCGGACTAAATCAATTTGCCGCACAATACGGCCATCGGCCTTGGGCGCACTGACAATAGCGACAAAGCCGGTAAGGTTGGTCAGCAACTGGCCGGCCTGCTGGCATAATAGCGAAATAGGCAGTTGCGGTGTAATTTTACGCTGCAGTTCGTTAATCCAAAACCCTGACAACGGCTGCAACTGCAGCATTTTATCAATGAACAAACGAATCCCGGCCGTGGTAGGAATACGCCCGGCCGAGGTATGCGGCGAGCGGATCAAGCCTTGTTGCTCCAGCGCCATCATGGTATTGCGCACCGTAGCAGAGCTGACCGCCAATTGGACATTATCCGCCAGCAACTTTGACGATACCGGCTGACCGTCTAACAGGTACTGCTCTACTATCAGCTTTAAAATCAGCTCGGGTCTGCTCAGGCTTAACGTCATGCGCCACACTCGTTTTATTCTTGTCAACGGATATGGGGGCAGCAGGTTTTAATTCAAGCGCTACAAGCATCTGGTTTGCACCGCGTCCTGCCGTTATACTGCGTTAACGCCGTGCAAGGAAATCGTTATGCAACACGCCTTTACTACCGTTGGCCTGATTGGCAAACCACATCACCCGGGGGCTAACCACACCCTGGTTAGCCTGTACAATTTTCTGCAACAACAAGGCCTGACGGTCTATGTTGAAGAGCGGGTCGCCGAATCGTTGGCGCTGCCCGGCGTTGAAGTGCTGGATCTGGTGGAACTGGGCAAAAAGTGCGACTTGGCCATAGTGGTGGGCGGCGACGGCAATATGCTCGGCGCAGCCAGGGTACTGGCGCGCTTTGATGTGGCGGTATTGGGGGTAAACCGCGGTAACCTGGGCTTTCTCACTGATTTGGCGCCGGAAGATTTTCAACAACCGCTGAGCGAAGTACTGGCCGGTAACTTTGTTACCGAAAAGCGTAACCTGCTGGAGATCTCCGTACACCGTCACGGTACGGTAAAAAGCAGCAACAGCGCAGTAAACGAAGCCGTGCTGCACGCCGATAAAGTGGCGCATATGATTGAGTTTGAAGCCTATATTAATGACGAGTTTGTCTACAGCCAACGCTCCGACGGCTTAATCATCAGCACCCCTACCGGCTCTACCGCTTATTCGTTATCCGGCGGCGGACCGATTTTAACCCCGGATTTAGACGCCGTTTGTCTGGTGCCGATGTTTCCGCACACCTTAAGCAGCCGGCCACTGGTGGTGTCCGGCAGCAGTGAAATCCGCTTAAAAGTGGCCAGCACTAACGACGCCCACCTGCAAATCAGCTGCGACAGCCATGTTATCCTGGCGGTAATGCCCGGCGATGATATTTATATCCGCAAGCACCCAACGCCGCTGCGGCTGGTGCATCCGCCCGGTTACAGCTACTTTCATGTGCTGCGCAATAAATTAGGCTGGGGCAGCAAACTTTATTAACCGCCTGCTTGCTAAGTAGCCAATACCTGTATAAAGTTACTGTATAAATAAACACTGTTATTTTCACCAGTAACTTTAACCTGTTCAGGTCTGGAGCATCGCATGCTGTGTCATCTGCATATCAGTAACTTTGCCATTGTTCGCGCGCTGGAAATCGATTGGGCCGGCGGCATGTCTACCATTACCGGCGAAACCGGTGCCGGTAAATCTATCGCTATTGATGCGTTGTCGCTGTGTTTGGGCGAGCGTGCCGATGCCAGCGTGGTGCGGCCCGGCGCCGATAAGGCTGATATCGTCGCCAGCTTTGACGTCAGTAAACTAACGGCGGCGCAAAAATGGTTGGCAGAGCAAGACCTGGCCATGGGCAGCGAATGTATAGTACGGCGTGTGGTAAGCAATGAAGGCCGCTCGCGCGGTTATATCAACGGTGTGCAGGTACCGGCACAACAGTTAAAAGCGCTGGGTCAGCATTTACTCAGCATTCATGGCCAGCATGCGCATCAGCAACTGCTGAAAAACGATTACCAACGCCAGCTGATCGACGCCTTTGCCGGCCATGCCGACACTTTAGAGGCTACCCGTACCGCCTGGCGCGGCTGGCAGCAGCTGCAGCGCGAATACAGCGAGCTGCAGCAGTCGCAACAACAACGCGATGCCCAGCGCCAGCTACTGGAATACCAGGTAGCTGAACTGGATAATTTCGCACCGCTGGATGCTGAATATCCTGCCCTGGAAGCCGAACACAGCCGCTTAAGCCATGGCCATACTTTGCTTAGCCAAAGCCAGCAATGTCTGCAACTGCTGTATGACGATGAGCAGCAAAATATCTATCAGGCGCTGTCTGTCGCCGCCGCGCAGTTAGAACAGCTCAGTGCGCTGGACCCGGCGCTGCAAAACATTCAGCAAATGCTCAACGATGCCTTAGTGCAAACCGAAGAGGCCAGCCGCGAGCTGCGTCGCTACGCCGATAAAGTAGAATTAGATCCCGAACGCCTGCAGCAGGTAGATGAACGCCTTAGCCTGTGGCTGAATTTGTCGCGCAAACATCAGGTAGCACATGAAGAGCTGCCGGCACTGCATCAGCAATTGTCCGCGCAGTTGGCCAGCCTGACCGGCGATGATAAACGCCTGCTGCAATTGGCCGCAGATATCGACAGCGCCCAACAGCAGTATCTGGCACAGGCGCAGCGGTTAAGCGAACAGCGGCGCGAAGCGGCAGCAGCGTTAAGCCGCCAGGTCAGCAGCAGTATGCACGAGCTGAGCATGGCCAATGCGCGGTTTGAAATTGTGCTTAGCCCACTGGATGCTGAGCACGCCGGCGCTAACGGTACCGACGCTATTGAGTTTCAGGTATCAACTAACCCAGGCCAACCACTGCAGGCGATGCATAAAGTGGCCTCCGGCGGCGAATTGTCGCGTATCAGCCTGGCGATCCAGGTTATTTTGGCTGACAAAGTTACCACGCCGACATTAATTTTCGACGAAGTGGATGTTGGCATCAGTGGCCCGGTAGCGGCCGGTGTCGGCCGCTTATTGCGCCAGTTAGGCGACAGCACGCAAATTATTTGTGTTACCCATTTGCCCCAGGTCGCCAGCCAGGGCCATCAGCAATTGTTTGTTGAAAAGTACACCGATGGCATCGCTACCGAGACACGGATGCGCACCCTGAACGATGAAGAGCGGATCAGCGAAATTGCCCGTTTGCTGGCCGGTGAGAATATCAGCGCCAGCGCGCTGGCCAACGCCCGCGAACTTTTATGCGCACCGGTAGTCTGAAAGAAGGTTTTTCACCACGCTTGTCATAGGGTATGATGGGCGCAATCAGATAAAGCAGATGTGACAAATGAAAGCAGTGATTAAAACATTAGTATTGGTTGCCGGCTTAATCAGCCTTAGCGCCTGCAGCAGCTGGGTATACCGCATTGATATTCCGCAGGGTAACTTTTTAGAGCAAAAAGATATCGACAAACTGCGCGTGGCCATGACCAAAGAGCAGGTTAAGTATGTGCTGGGCTCACCGGTGGCCGACAATGCCTTTGACAATAATACCTGGCATTATTTTTACGCCCTCAAAGGCGGCCGTGGTAACAACTTTGAAAAACAACTGATCGTTGAATTTAAAGACAATAAGCTGCAAGACATTAGAGGCGACTTTAACAAGTCTGCCGACTTTAATACGCCGCTGGATATTTAACTGCGGCGGTTAAGCAAAGAATTAAGCAAAAAAACCAGCATTATGCTGGTTTTTTGTTATTCTGCGCCGGCTTTTACCTCGTGTGGCCGGCCACCGGTAACTTTATCGGCACGGCCCTCTTCTTTGGCTTTCTCGGCGCGGCGACGGCGCAAGTCTTTCGGATCCGCTATCAGCGGCCGGTAAATCTCCACTCTGTCGCCGGCTTTTAACCGCTCGTCCAGCTTGACCGGCCGGCTCCAAATACCTACTTTTTGCGCGTCGAGGTCTATGTCGGTAAATTGCTGCAATATGCCGGACTGTTCAATGGCTTCGCGCACCGTGCAGTGCCGGCTTACTGACAAGGTAAGTAAACTCTGGCGCTGTGGTAAGGCGTAGGCCACTTCTACCGTGATTTGCTCAGCCATGCTGCTCTCCGTATACCTGTTTGGCCCGCTGTGTAAAAGCCTGCACCATAGAGGCGGTTACCTCAGCAAAAATTTTGCCAAAGGCAAACTGCACCAGCTTGTTGGAAAACTCAAACTCCAGTTTCAGGATCACCTTGCAGGCGCTATCGTTTAGTGGTTGAAACTCCCAGCCGCCTTGCAACTGTTTAAACGGGCCGTCAACCAACTGCATGGCAATACGCTGATTCGGGTAAAGCGTGTTGCGGGTGGTAAAAGTATGGCCGATACCGGCCTTGGAAACGGTAAGCGATGCCACCATCTCTGTTTCAGACCGGCTGACAATGCGGGCAGAGCTGCAACCTGGCAAAAATTGCGGGTAGTCAGGTACGGCGTTGACTAAGTCAAACATCTGCTGCGCGCTGTAAAAAACCAACGCACTGCGCTCAATTTGTGGCATACTCTATCCCCTTAAAATCCGCCGCCGATTGTAACAGAATAACGCGCTGCAACAAGGCTTGAGCCATCGCTGACCCATAAAACAGAGCTGCGACAAATAACCAATTATGAGTAAAAAACAAGTTAGTAAAAACAAAAACGGCACCATAGCGCAGAACAGAAAAGCACGACACGAGTACTTTCTGGAAGACCGCTATGAGGCGGGCATGGCGCTGCAGGGCTGGGAATTAAAAAGTATCCGCGAGGGTAAAGTTAACCTGTCCGATTCTTATGTCATTTTACACAATGGCGAAGCTTTCCTGCTGGGCGCGCAAATTCAGCCGTTAAACAGTGCCTCCAGCCATGTAGTGTGCGACCCTGAGCGTAGCCGCAAGTTATTACTGCACAAACGCGAACTGGATAAATTAATTGGCTTAAAAGAGCGTGAAGGTTTTACCCTGGTCGCCACCGCCATGTACTGGAAAGCCTGCTGGGTTAAGCTGGAATTTCATTTAGCCAAAGGTAAAAAAACCTTTGATAAGCGTGACGATATTAAAGACAGAGACTGGTCACGAGAAAAAGAACGCATGATGAAACACAGTAAACGTTAAAAGATACTTGAAACTTCTGTCGCCCAACCCCATCTAACTAAGGCGACAGGAACAACGGCTAAGCGTTAAAGCAAAGTTGTACCAAGCTTCCCTTGTGTAAAGCAAGCCTGCTGCGTACAATAGCCAAACACTGTAAGTGTAAGTGTAACACCACAGAATTCGGGGCTGATTCTGGATTCGACGGGATTCACGAACTCTTAGGTGCATGCCGAGGTGCGGTAGGCCTCGTAAAAAAACCGCAAAAAACTAGTCGCAAACGACGAAACATACGCAATCGCTGCTTAATAGGCAGTAGATAGCTCTTCCCCTCACGCATGTCTGTAAGCTGAGACTCTGGAAGATCACCCCTAACAGAATCGCGTCGCGTCTTCGCCTGGAGACAACACGTTAAAACCAATCAGGCTCGCCCGACGAAAGCCTGCCATTCGGCGCTCATAGGGTTAACTAAATGAATGTGCTAAGCATGTAGTACCGACGATGTAGGTTTTTCGGACGCGGGTTCAACTCCCGCCAGCTCCACCAAATAGCACAAGGCCAGCAGCAATGCTGGCCTTTTGTTTTTCTGCTATTGCTACTTTGCTTGTTGCGCCCTGGCCGCTGATACCGCTGGCTTAGTGGTTACAAATTCTTAATTTTTTTACACGCCGGTTAACCTGAGGTTCTGTTATGGTGTGTTATAGCCATACTCCGACACCTGTGCGTCGGATAGCAGCGGAGTACTTAATGAAACCTGTAAATCTATTAACCGGGTTGTTTTTGCTGACGCTGGCCGGTTGTGCGGCTAAGCCGGAGCAAGCTGAAACTACAGCAGCTGAGGCTACGCAACTAACAGCAAAGCCTGCAGAGTTGTCGGCGGCAGAGCAGCTTAGCAGCGGTAAAACTACCACTATTGAAACATCGCAGGGCAGCATTGAAATTAAGCCTACTGTGGTGGATATGGCCAACCGCGACGACCCGGCAACGCCGGAAGATGAGGCGAAAGAGCAGTACAATGATCCGCTGGAAGGCTGGAACCGGGCCATATTCGGTTTTAACCATGTGGCTTACTCCTATGCGTTGATCCCGCTGGCAAAAGGCTACGAATATGCCGTACCGGATGTGGTACGCAGCAAAATAGGTAATGCGTTTCGCAATATCCGTGAGCCGCTGAGCCTGCTAAACAACCTGGCCGCCGGTGAGGTAAAAGATGCCGGCACTAACCTTGGCCGCTTTTTAATTAACAGCACAGTAGGCCTGCTGGGCTTGTTTGACCCCGCCACCGCCTGGTTTAACTTACCCACAGCGAAACAATCACTGGCCGACACCCTGGCGGGCTATAACGTAGGCCCTGGCCCTTATCTGGTGCTGCCGATACTGGGGCAGAATAATGTGCGCGGCTCTACCTCTGTGGTAAGCGAAGTACTGCTGGACCCATTGCGCCAGGTTACCTCGACACCGGATACCTATTATTTGCAGGGCGTTGACGCCGTTGACAACTTTTCTGACCGCGCCAGGGTGTACGAGACACTGTACCAACAGGCGGATGACCCCTACCTGTATTTTCGCAATCAGTTTTTACAGGGAGTAAAGCGCGATGACGCCTTCAACCAGCAGCAGGAATAACGTCGGCTTCAGCGCCTGGCTGGCACAGCGCATTGTGCAGTTACGGCTGGCAATACTGCTGTTATTTGCCGTATTAATCGGTGCCTCGGCATTTTTTGTGCAGCAGTTTCGCATTGATGCCTCAGCTGAAACCCTGCTGGTAAAAAACAATGCGCTGTATATTAAAACCCAGCAGGCTAATCAGCGCTTTTCACCGGACGAGTTTATTCTGGTGGCGTATAAACCGCGCAACGGCGAGCTGTTCAGTGCCGCAACTTTTGCCGATCTCACCACGCTAAGTGAGCAATACCGCAAACTGCCCAGGGTGCAAAGTGTTACCTCCATGCTCAACGTGCCCCTGCTTACCGATGCGTCTGTGCTGACCACAGATGCCGATGTGTCAGCGCTTAGCTGGCAACAGCAGCAGTATTCGCCGGCACAAATGCAGCAATTGCTCAGCGACCACCCTATTTTTACTGATCTGCTGCTTAATACCGCCGAAGCCGCCGCCGCCATGCAGATTGTGTTTAAACCCGACGCGCAATTAGTAGCGTTGGAGCGCGATATGCTGGCCATTGAGCAACACGCCTTACAGCGTGAACTGAGCGCAGAAGAAAATGCCGCCCTGGCACAGCTGCAAAAACAAGCCGACCCGCTGCGTCAGGCGTTGGTGAAACAGCGGCGCCGGGAAATTGCGCAGATAGAACAGATAAACCAACAGGTGCAGCAGCGCGCTGAAACCTTTAGCGGTGGCGCCTATGTGGTAGCGCAGCATCTGGTGGATATTATCAGCAGCGACTTAACCGTATTTGGCAGCGCCATCGCCATCATTATTGCCCTGCTGCTGTTATTGCTGTACCGCAGCCTGCGCTGGGTACTGTTTCCGCTGTTGGTGTGCACTGTCAGTGTTTGGCTTACACTTAGCCTGTTTGCGCTGTTGGATATTCGCGCTACCGTTATCTCGGCCAATTTTATTGCGCTGCAGCTTATTTTAACGCTGGCGGTGATGATCCACCTTATCGGTGCCTACCGCGATATCGCCCGCAATAACAGTACGGCCAGCCAACAGCAACGCGTAATCATGACCTTAGAGCAAAAACTGGCGCCGTGCTTTTATGCCACGCTAACTACCTCTGTCGGCTTTGGCTCGTTAATTTTCAGCGGTATTCAGCCGGTGGTTGATTTTGGCTATATGATGCTGATTGCCATGCTGCTGACCATGAGTGTCAGCCTGCTGCTGTTCCCTGCTCTGCTTAGCCTGCTGAAAGCTAAGGCCGAAACCGCCGACTACGCCATACTCAGCCGCCTGTTGCAAGCTGTCCGGCGTTTGGTAGCGCGTGCGCCGCTGCGTACGGTGTTTGCCGGCTTGCTGCTGTTTGCCTTGCTGCTGCCGGGTTCGGCGCAGTTAAATGTAGAAAACAGCTTTATTAATTATTTTGCCAAAGATACCCGGGTATACCGCGAACTTAAGTTTATTGATCAGGAGTTTGGCGGCTCTACGCCGCTGGATATTGTTATTAGCCTTGACCCGGCAAAAGCCAAAGCAGATTTACTGCTAAGCGCTGAGCAGTTTAATCAGCTGCACCTGGCCCACGCTGTGGTGGCAGAATTTGCCGCCAGCGGTAATGTAACCTCGCTGGTTAATTTTACTACCCTGGCCAGCCAACTGAACAATGGCAAACCGCTGACAGAGTACGAATTAAACTCTATCTACCTGTTGCTGGAGCAAAAGGTGGTAAACCAACTGGTGGGGGCTTATCTGGCTGAACAGCCGTTGCAGGTGCGTATTGCTACCCGTATTCAGGACACGACAGAGGGACTGAACCGCGAGCTGCTGATGCAACAGCTGCATCAGGATTTACAATCGGTGGGGCTGACAACCGAAGATTACAGCCTGACGAATCTGTTTGTGCTGTATCAGGACATTTTATCGCGCCTGTTTGACTCGCAAATTATGACTTTAGGTTTGGTGTACCTGGCCATGGCCGTTCTTTTGCTGCTGATTTTCCGTTCGTTAAAGATTGCGCTGATCGCGCTGGTGCCAAACATCTGCACTACGCTGGGCATTTTGGGCCTGATTGGCTGGTTGGGTATTCCGCTGGATATTATGACCATTACCATCGCCGCTATCGCTATGGGTATTGCCATTGATGACACCATTCACTTTGTACACAGCTATTTGCAGGCGCCGGCCGCTAAGGCACTGCAACATGCCTTTGCCCATACCGGGCTGGCTATGTTGTTTACTTCGGTGGTTATTGCCGCCGGTTTTGCCGTTTTTGGTTTTTCCGGCTTTTTACCCAGCGTGTATTTTGGCTTACTTACCGCCGCAGCCATGTTAATGGCGTTGGCCGCCGATTTAACCATATTGCCGGCGTTGCTAAGCCGTTTTGTGCCACCGGCAACCAAAGCAGCCTGATACAAAAAGCCGGCAATATTGCCGGCTCTGTTTTAGCATGGCTATGTTTATACGCTAACGTGTAAACGCACGTCGACATTACCGCGGGTAGCATTGGAGTACGGGCAAACATGGTGTGCTTTATCTACCAGCTGCTGTGCTGCAGCTTTGTCCATACCAGGCAGGCTGACGAATAAATCCACATCCAGGCCAAAGCCGCCTTCAATTTTACCAATACCCACTTCGGCGCGCAGGCTAAGATCAGCCGGCAGGGTTTGCTTGCTCTGGCCGGCAACAAACTTCATTGCACCGATAAAGCAGGCAGAATAACCGGCAGCAAATAACTGCTCAGGGTTAGTTGCACCGCCGCCACCGCCTAACTCTTTGGGTGCGGCCAGTTTAACTTCTAATAAACCATCATTGGATTTAGCTGCGCCATCACGGCCGCCGGTTGACGTTACTACTGCTTTATAAAGAATATCCATCGTTATTTCCTCAGTTAAGGTTACCGTTAGCGAACCACTGCATAATAGGCCTAATTAATCTTGCATGCAAGATATTTGCATATAACTTTATTGCCTGAAATATAATTAGTAACGCTATAGGGCTAACAACTAAGTTTGCTACACTGGCACAAAATTGCCGGGTTAATACAGATGAAAAAAACCTTACCACTGGAAGAACAGCTGTGTTTTGCGCTGTACAGTGCCTCTAATGCCGTAGTACGGCTGTACCGGCCGCTGCTGCAACCGTTCGATCTCACCTACCCGCAGTACGTGGTGCTGTTGGCGTTATGGCAACAAGATGATATCAGCCTGGGAGAACTGGGCAGTAAAACCCTGTTCGACTCCGGCACCTTAACGCCTTTGGTCAAAAAGCTGGAACTCAAAGGCTGGTTAAAACGTATGCCGTCAGCACAGGATGAACGGGTTAAAAAGGTCGTATTAACGGTTGCCGGAAAAAACCTGGAAACAAAGGTGGCTACGGTAATGCCGGCACTGCGCTGTCAAATTTCACTCAGTAACGAGCGCTTAATTCAGCTGCGGGCGCTGGCAAGACAGGTTCAGCATGATATTCAACAACTTGAGCAGTGTGCAATCAGCTAAACTTAAGCTATTGGGCTGCGGTATAGCATTTTTGACATTTCGCAACTGAATAACCGCTGAATAACATTTAATTACAGTCGTTAAAAAGTAAAGTTTTTTTCTTGTATTAAAATCATAACTTTAGCGCTGAAACCTTATAAAACCGCGTTTTTACGGCCTTTTCAGGTTTGACGTCTGCGCTAATCGAACGCATAGTAATTCCTGCCTGTGGCTTTGCAAAGGAATTGACTGCGTTTTACCCCCCGGATTTGGTGTTTTCAGGCATAAAGTTCACACAATGTACATATGACTGCCGGACAATAATGGTGGCATTAACCTTTTGGGGCGCGCAATGACTTTGCTTTCCGCAGTACACAATACTGCCTTTATACCATGGCTGGAGCCGGTGCAGATACCCGCAAACCGGGCCGACACGCCACTGCAATATTTTCCGCATTTTTTTCAGGCTGGTCTGGCGCAAAGCGCAGCACAACAACGCGACATCTTTCGTTTACGCCATAAGGTGTATTGTGAGGAAATGGCGTTTGAACCCTGCCGCGCAAATAAACTGGAGCAAGACAGTTTCGACCCGCGATCTTTGCATGCCGGCATCCGGCATTGCGATAAAGACACCCTGGCCGGCACCGTCAGGCTAATTACCTCTGAGAGCAAAGACGAGCTGCTGCCGATAGAGCAGTATTTCGGCCACTGTATTACTAATCCGGTACTAACACCGCATAACTTCGACCGCCGCCACATTTGCGAAATATCCAGGTTGGCAGTACCGATGGAAATCCGCTGTAAACAAAGCATTATGTCCACTGAACGCATAACAAGCCTGAACAGCCGCGAAAGCCAGTGCCGCAGTGCCGTAGCCGTGTCGCTGTACCTGGTGGCCATGCTGATGAGCCTGCAATCTAAGCGGCACCATGTGTTTGTGATGATTGAACCGGCGCTGGCCAGAGTATTAAAGCGGATTGGCATCCATTTCCAGCAAATTGGCGATGTGATCCACTTTAACGGCAAGCGCGCGCCTTACTACATAGATGCCAGAACCACTTACGACACCCTGCAACATGATTATGTCGAACTGGGTAAAGTATTGGCGCAGCAATTGTTTAACGAAAAACCAGCAGCGGCACAAACAGCAGAAAGCGCTGTGGCGGCTGAACTGTGTTTTAGTGCTGCAAGTTAATCCGTTAACACACAGAGCAGCGGCGGCAAATTAGCTTACACAGCTGCCGGACTAAGCGGCAAATACTTACCTTACCCAAGGAGCCGGCTGCGGCACACCTGCAGAATTTCATCTGCCAGCGCGGAATCGTCCGGACAGGCGCGTGACAACGCTATCGCCCCCACAACCTGAGCTAATGTCGCTATTCTGTCGGCTCGTGCTTCGCGCTGCGCACTTTCGCTCAAAGCAGCATCTTTATGCGCCATGGTTGCCAACTGATTTTCAATGCCGGTTAAAAATGCCGCTTTAAGTGACTCCGGCTGACGCGCGGTATCTGCGCACAGTGCAGCCATCGTGCAGCCGTCGCCCGGTGCATCACGGTGCTGCCTTGACAGATATAGCTGCACAAAGTCGGCGATATCAATGTCAGCGGTTTTCACTGCCGACTGAGCAAAACTGCAAGCCGCCGCTTCTGCCATCAAGTCGGCCTTGGACCCAAAGTGCTTATAGAAACCACCATGGGTAAAGCCAGCCGCTGCCATTAACTCGGCTACCCCCACGCCATCGTAACCGCGCTCGCGAAACAACACCGAGGCCGTCTCAACAATACGCTGACGGTTTTCCTGCACCTGTGCTTTTGTCACCTTCATCTTTGCGGCATCTCCTCACAAAATTATGGCCTCAGTATACTTTGATTATGGTCATAATCAAAGTATTTGACATTTTAGATTACAACCATCATCATTAAGGCCGTTCACCATCCATCAACCGGAAAACCTAAGACCACGCCGGGATGATTTAGATAAGGCGCGACAAGCCTTGCTTGCCGACATCAAGATGTCTGAAGCCGCTGAACGCTATAAAACCGCTTAATAAATAGAAATGTAACCGCCTCATACAGACGTTGAAAGGCTAAAAAACTTGTTCAAGGAGTTAAATAATGACCAACAAACTTATAGCGCTGGTTACCGGCGCCTCTTCAGGCATCGGCGAGGCCACGGCCATCAAACTTGCGGCAGCAGGCTACAGCGTCTATGGCACCAGCCGGCGCGGTGCTCAGGCAGGCCAGCATCCCTTTCCGATGCTGGCGCTTGATGTAACGAACGACTCATCCGTCGAAGCCGCTGTTGCTGAACTGCTGCGTCTGGAGGGGCATATTGATGTATTGGTAAACAATGCTGGTTTTGGTGTTGCTCCCGCCGCAGCGGAAGAAAGTTCAATCGAGCAGGCCAAAGCCATCTTCGATACAAACTTCCTCGGTATTGTGCGGATGACCCGCGCAATCGTGCCGCATATGCGCCGCCAGGGCAAAGGCCGGATTATCAATATCGGATCGATCCTTGGCGTAGTGCCCATGCCTTACTCGGCGCTTTATTCTGCCAGTAAACATGCTGTTGAAGGTTACTCGGAGGCGCTGGATCACGAACTGCGTACCTATGGGATTAGAGTTTCAGTGATCGAGCCAGCCTATACCAAGACCCAGTTCGAGGCGAACAACATCGAACCTGATGCAAAGCTCGACGAGTATCAGCAGGTTCGGACGCATGTTACCAAGGTCGTTAACCAGGCAATGTCGAACGCGGACAAACCTTCCGTGGTGGCTGAAGTCGTGTTGAAAGCAGTTCAGGCTCTGCACCCCAAGTTACGCTATACCGCAGGCAAAACAGCCGGCCAGCTGCAATTTTTACGCAGGTTCGCTCCGGCAGCTGTATTGGACAAGGGGCTACGTAAGAATCTGCAACTTGATACCTAAACGGAGAAAGAAAATGATATTCAAACACATCGCAATCTTTACGGCGCTTCTGTACCTCTCCCTAGCAGCCATCTTTATGTTTGCTCCCGATTTTATACTGTCAAGCTGGGGGGTTGATTTCTCATCCCCGGTCGGCTCGGTTGCCCGGCTTGTAGCAGCACTGTGTCGGGGGTAGAAAGATGAAAGCACTTGTCTTAAAACGTTATGGTAAATCCGATCAGCTCGCTTTTGCCGACATTCCAAAACCGACCATCAAGCCAAACGAAATGCTTGTTCAGATCTATGCTGCCGGTCTTAACCCCGTCGACAACAAGATCCCAACAGGCAACTACAAACCAGTTCTGCATTTCCAGCTACCAGCCACGATGGGCAGTGACTTGGCTGGCCTGGTAACTGAAGTAGGCAGCCAGGTGACGCGCTTCAAGCCGGGCGATGCCGTCTTCGCCAGCATCTTCGATCTTGGCACTGGATCACTCGCCGAATTCGCGGTGGTACCTGAAAGCGCAGCGGCGCTGAAACCTATCAATCTGGACTTTGTGCAGGCCGCCTCAATCCCGATGGTTGGCCTCACTTCATGGCAAGCACTGAAGGAACGAGCCAATATTCAGCCGGGTCAGAAGGTGTTTATCCCCGCAGGATCCGGTGGTATCGGCACCTTTGCCATCCAACTGGCCAAGCACTTTGGCGCCAAGGTGGGCACCACCACCAGTACCAGCAACCTTGCCTTAGTACGTAGCCTTGGTGCAGACGAAGTGGTTGACTATAAAAAACAAGAATTTGAAACAGTGCTGCATGATTACGATATGGTACTTGGCACCATTGAGGGAGATACAATCGAAAAATCTATCGACATCCTCAAGCCCGGAAGCAGGATTGTCTCTTTAGTCGGCCCCCTGGATGCCGCCTTCGCCCGGGTCAAGCGGCTGAACTTGGTGTTTAAGTTGGTATTCGGCTTGATGAGCCGCAAAATCAAGCGTCTGGCAAAAAAGCGGGATATCAGCTACTCATTTCTGTTCGTACGTCCTGACGGTGCTCAACTCAGCGAAATCGGCAAACTGCTCGAAGCTGAACAGATTAAACCCGTGATCGATAAGGTGTTTGCGTTTGAGCAAGCAAAAGACGCGCTGGCATATCTTGCTCAAGGGCGCGCCAAAGGCAAAGTGGTGATTAAAATAGTATGAATTTAATACTGTTTGTTCCCGGTTATTGCAGGGCAATATCCGGGGCAAAGTTATTGTTAAAATCTGACGTGCTGCGGTTATAAAGCCCGCTACATAACGCAGGCATTAATCAGCAAAACTGACCTTGCCCATAGTTACGCCCGGTATGCCCTCACGGGCATTGCTGAATTTTTGCTTACCGCCGACTAAACATTCATTCGCCAGTACGGCAAATAATACCGCTTCTTTGGCGTCAGGGTTGATGCCTAAATCTGCAGTGGTTTTAATGCTGACACCCGGCAGGGCCGCCTGAACCTGGCTCATTAACAGCGGATTGTGAATACCGCCGCCGCTGGCGTAAATAACAAACTTATCCAGCTTTGCTGTAGTTTGCTTAATGGCGCTGATGATCATGTCGGCGCTAAAGCAGTTTAATGTGGCCATAATATCAGCATGGCTTAACAGCTCTGTGCCGCTGACCTGTTGTGCGCGGGCCAGATAAGCCAGATTAAACACTTCCGGCCCGGTGGTTTTCGGAAAACCCAGCGCAAAAAACGGCTGTTGTTTTAATGCTTCGAGTAAAGACTCACTCACCTTACCGGCTTTAGCCAAGGCTGAGTCTGCATCAAAATACTTACCCGGGTAATGCTGCTGAATAAACGCATCCATCATGGTATTGCCAGGGCCAATATCGCTGCTAAACACAGCTTCGGCGTCCAGCGTTTGCGGCAACCAGGTGAAGTTAGCTATACCGCCGATATTCAGCATAATGCGGTTTTCTGCACTGCTGCTAAACAATAAATAGTCGCCGTATACCGCTAACGGGGCGCCCTCGCCGCCGGCGGCAATGTGCTTTTGCCGGAAATCACTCAGCGTAATAATACCGCTGGCCATCGCCAGATGATCGCCATCGCCGATTTGCAGCGTGGCATTGCCGTAATCAGGCAAATTATGCTGGCGCTTGGGGCAGTGAAATATAGTCTGGCCGTGGCTGGCAATAATATCGACATCAGCTGCGCTTAACTGCCACTGCGCCAGGCATTGGTTGATCATGCGGCCGTGCTCGAGGCCTATCCACGGGTTTAACAACGTAACCGCCTGCAGGTCTACCTCACGTTTGGAAAACACCGCCTTTACCCGCTGTTTGTAGCTGCTGTCGTAGTCTACCGTGGTGAATTGCAGCAGCTTAATGCCGGTATTAAGGCCATCGCCGCTAAGTTCACACAGTGCCACATCGAGGCCATCGAGCGAGGTGCCGCTCATCAGGCCTATTACCTTACGGCTGGGTTTAGCGGCAATAGCATACAACTGCTGAATATGACTGTGCATGGGCGTTTCCTGTGATGGTTAAAGCTGACAAGCAAACTGTAGCATGAATAATTTATCCGACAATAGCCGCAAAGTAACTAAATAAAATTGCACAAAGCGGTACATTGGGTTATATATTCAGTGAAACGCAAAATTAAACGTATAAAAAATTCATAAACCCTAACCGACATTTTGCCCAGCAACAGGGAGTATACCCGGATGACATCTTACCTCAGCAAAAAAACTCACAGCCAGAACCTGCGCCGTGCCTCTAAACTGGCATTGGCGATCAATCTGGCGTTATTCAGCCAACTTAGCATGGCACAGCAGGCAGACAGCACTGCCGGCGCAGAAAAGACCGAAGTAATCACCATTACCGGCTCGCGTATTGCCCGCACTGAACTGGTGTCTTCCAGCCCGGTGGCGTCGGTAGATGAGGTACAAATTCAGCTCGACCGCGCGGTAAACGTGGAAGACATTACCGCCAAATTACCGCAAGCCGCTGGTGGTGCCAATGCTACCGGCGCCACTGTGGGTGACTCTTTAGGCTCATCTACTATTGACCTGCGCAGCCTGGGCCAAAACCGTACCCTGGTGCTGATTAACGGCACACGCGCGGTACCGTTCAGCTTTCGTAACTCGGTAGATGTAAACATTATTCCGGCCGGTTTAATCAAGCGGGTTGACGTACTAACCGGCGGCGCAGCAGCAGTATACGGTGCTGATGCTGTAGCCGGCGTGGTGAACTTTATTATGGACGACCAGTTTGATGGTGTTGAACTGTCGGCCAGCTATGAAACCGCTGACGGCGGTGGTGAAAAACTCAATACCGAAGCTGTATTTGGCGGTGATATTGCCAACGGCCGTGGCCATATTACCGGCTATATTGGTTACTCTGAACGCAAAGCCCTGCTGGCAGGCGAGCGCAGCTGGGCCATGCAAAACAGCGGCAGCATGATTAACAGCGGCGGTTTTTATACCGACGTTGCCACGGGTAACAGCTTTGGTATCGATGATAACGGCGGCGTCACCGGCGAACGCAATACGGTAAATGTTACCGGTCAGCGCTACCTGACCCAACCGATGGACCGTTTATCAGCCGGGTTGTTCTTCGGCGCTGAACTGAACGATTATGTCGAGCTGTATGGCCGCGGCATGTACGCCAAAATAACCGTCACCGGCGCCGGTGCCAGCGGCCAAACGCCTGTTTCAGTCAATGAGCAGGTAACCTTAACCGCAGACAACCCGTTTATTCCTGCTGCGGCGCGTGATTTAATCAGCTTTGATGCCGACGGCAATGCCGTGGTAAATGTAGAGCGTAACCTCGGCCTGGGCCTGCAAACCACCGAAGCGGTGCGTGAGTCCAGCCAGTTCCAACTGGGGTTAAAAGGTGTGCTTACCGACAGCTTAAGCTACGACATTTACGCCCAGTATGGCCGTACCGACGAAACCTCCAGCATTAACAACAATGCCTATAAAAACAACAACAGCGGTGCCAGCCGTTTTGCGGCGCTGGCCAATACAGTAGATATTTTTGACCCGCTGCTGGATTTAAGCTCATTCAGCTCGCCTTTGCTGTACTCCAACCGCGAGCGCACGCAAAGTGTAATGGCCGCTACGCTGTCGGGTGATTCTGCGCCGCTGTTTGAATTACCGGCCGGCACCGTTAGTTATGCATTGGGTTATGAATACCGCAAAGAAACCGGTAAACAGCTGCCGGGCGACGCGTTCCGTAACGGCACCAGTTTTGCGGCAGTAAGTGTGTTTGATATGGACGCCGGCTTTGACAGTAAAGAAGTGTATGCCGAAGTACTGGTACCGCTGCTGTTTGATAAACCGTTTTTTGACCAGTTGGATTTTGAAGGCGCGTACCGCATTTCAGAATATTCCAATACCGATGCCGAAAACACCTGGAAACTGGGCCTGAACTGGGCGATCAACAGTGATGTGCGGCTCCGCGCCAGCCGCCAAACCGCCTTTCGCGCGCCTAATTTAGGTGAGTTTGCCAGCCCGATCACAGCCTTGTCGCTGGCGTTATTTGACCAAACCAGCGAACAGTTTGTGCCGCGCTTTGCCGGCCGCTTTGACGGCGACCCGTGCTTATTGGGCACCGGCAATGCGGAGCAGTGCGCCCGCTACGGTGCAGCGCCGGCCGGCACGCCATTTGATGCCGCTACCGCCAGCTACACCTTTGGCGGTAACCCGGACATTAAGCCGGAGCAGGCCGAATCCTCTACCCTGGGCGTGGTGTACACCCCGTCTTACCTCAGTGGTTTTGATGTTACGCTGGATTATTACACGATAAAAATTACCGATGCGGTAAGCCAAATTCAACCGGCAGCAGCACTGAAGAACTGTTATATCGACAACCCGGTAGCCGGCAACCCTTTGTGTGATGCAGTGCTGCGTGACCCGCAAACCGGCCTGATCAGCACCGCTATAGTAAATGACTTTAACCTGGCGGCTGTGCGCCAGGATGGTGTTGACCTGGCGGCTAACTATCGCTTTACCGCGCCGGAGGTAATGGGTGGCAGCATGAAGTTGGCGTATCAGGCCACTATTATTACCAAGCAAACACGGCAGAATAACGCCACTGTCGCTGCGATTGACTGTAAAGGCACCTTTGGCAGCGCTTGCTCCGGCGACTTTGCCAGCGTGCTGCAGGCTGACTACAAGCACCGCGTTACGCTGGACTGGAACCGCGACACTGTTGGCGTGCAGTTAGGCTGGCGCCGTATTGGTGAAGTAGAAAATGCGGCCGATCGCAGTATCAGTATCAGCGCACAAAACTACCTTGATCTGGCCGCATCCTGGCAAGCCAGCGATGAGCTGAGCCTGACCGCCGGTATCGACAACCTGCTGGATAAAGCGCCGCCACTGCCGTTATCCGGTGCCAACCACTTTAATACCGTAAGCGACTACCCGGTAACGGGCCGTACCTTAGGTGTTTCACTGCGTTACACACCCGCGTTCTAATCCCGGACCGGTGTTTCCCGGCCTGTATTGCAGGCCGGGCTTTTCAATTTGCTCCGGTCATAATAAGCTGCGGGTTAAAACCGTTTTATTACGCTGTGCTCTGTGCCGGCAAACAGGACTACCGGATGTCTGTACTTGATAAAATTGAAGCCCTGCGCGAGAAGTTTCCCCGCGCCGAACAACAACTGGCGGAATATATCCTCGCTAATCCGCAGCAAATCCGCGATATGCCATCGCAGCTACTGGCACAAATGGTCGGCATCAGCCAGGCCAGTGTGGTGCGTTTCAGCCAGAAGCTCGGCTATAAAGGTTACCCCGATTTTAAATTTGCCCTAAGCGACACCCTACACCTGCAAACCCCGGCTGACAGCACCGCTAAATTACACGGCGAAATTTCGCTGGACGACAATTTCAGTATCATGAGCCAAAAGCTGCTGGCCGGTAAAATTAATGTGCTGCAAAAAACCCATGCTGTTAACCCGCAAGCCAGTTATGAGCAAGCTACCGCACTGCTGCTGAATGCCAAACGCGTGCTGTTATGCGGTAAAGGCGGCTCAGCCCTGGTGGCAAAAGATTTTTCCTACAAACTGCAAAAACTGGGCATGGCCGCATTGGCCGAAACCGACACTCATGTGCAACTGGCCAATATTGCCAACTACACCGGCGAAGATGTGCTGGTGGTGTTAAGCGAGTCGGGCGAAACCGCCGACAGCGTAAAAATTACCGAGCAAGCCGCCATTAACGGCGTGCAGATTATCAGTATTACCGCCTATGGCAATAACAGCGTAACCAAACTGGCCGGGGTAAAACTTTATACCGTGGCTGATGAAAGCTCAGCGCGGTTATCATCGATATTAGCCCGTAATGCCCAGGAGCTGGTGATTGACACCCTGTTTATTCTGCTCACCCAAAGCTGCCCGCAAGGCCGCAAAAAGCTCGCCGCCTCTAACCTGGCGGTAGATACCTTTTTGGCGCGCAAACGCTGATAAATTCATATCTGCTAATATAAAACCACCAAAGCTTGATCCAGCGCATAAGCGCTGGCCGCCTGCGCTTGTATAGTGCTTTGGCTGTACTACTTTATAGGTACTGCCTCACATTAACCTGCGCGCGGAGTATGCAGATGGATATAGTAGACCTGTCACGGTTTCAGTTCGCCTTTACGGCAATGATCCACTTCCTGTTTGTTCCTCTTACCCTTGGCCTGGCCTTTTTGCTGGCAATTATGGAATCGGTCTATGTTATGACCGGTAAAACCATATACCGCGATATGACCAAATTCTGGGGTAAGTTGTTTGGTATTAACTTTGCACTCGGGGTAACGACCGGCATCGCAATGGAGTTCCAGTTTGGCACCAACTGGTCGTACTATTCGCATTATGTCGGCGATATTTTCGGTGCCCCCTTAGCCATTGAAGCCCTAATGGCGTTTTTCCTTGAATCTACCCTGTTTGGTTTGTTTTTCTTTGGTTGGGACCGCTTAAGCAAAGAAAAACACTTAGCGGTAACCTGGCTGATGGCACTGGCCACTAATCTGTCGGCACTGTGGATTTTGGTGGCGAACGGTTGGATGCAACACCCGGTGGGTTCGGTGTTTAATATTGATACCATGCGGATGGAGCTGACCAGCTTTAGTGAAGTAATTTTTAACCCGGTAGCCCAGGTGAAGTTTGTCCACACCGTATCGGCCGGCTATGTTACCGGGGCGGTTTTCGTGCTGGCCATTTCCAGCTGGTACCTGCTCAAAGGCCGGGATCTGGCCTTTGCCAGGCGCAGCTTTGCTATTGCCTCGGCCTTTGGCCTGGCCAGCGCTTTATCAGTTATTGTGCTGGGTGATGAATCCGGCTATGAGCTGGGTGATGTGCAAAAAGTAAAACTGGCGGCAGTAGAAGCCGAATGGCATACCCACCCCGCCCCTGCGGCATTTACCGCCTTTGGCATTCCGAATAAAGACACACAAACCACGGATTACGCGCTGAAAATTCCGGCCGCGCTGGGGCTGATTGCCACCCGCTCGCTGGACGAAGAAGTGGCCGGCATTAGCGAGCTGAAACAAAAACACTTAGCGCGCATTGTGCGTGGCCAGGAGGCCTATGTACTGCTGCTGCAATACCGTGGCGGCGATAAATCTGCTGCTACTGTGGCGCGCTTTAACGAAGTCAGCGCCGATTTAGGCTATGGCATGCTGTTAACGGCCTACACCGACGATGTTGCCAATGCTACCGCTGAGCATATAGCACAAGCGGTAGAAGACTCTATTCCCGAAGTCTGGCCGCTGTTCTGGAGCTTCCGCATTATGGTGGCCTGTGGTGTATCTATGCTGCTGTTGTTTGCACTGGCGTTTTGGCACAGCGCGCGGCGCACTGTGGATAAGCCCAAATGGTTACTTAAGTTCGCTCTGTTCAGCCTGCCGCTGCCCTGGCTGGCCAGTGAAGCCGGCTGGTTTGTTGCCGAGTACGGCCGCCAACCCTGGGCCATAGGCGAAATTTTACCGACCCATATGGCAGTGTCACAACTTAGTGTCAGCGATATCTGGTTCAGCCTGGGCTCGATAATGGTGCTGTACATCATCTTCGTGATTATCGAAATGTGGCTGATGACAAAGTACGCCAAACTGGGGCCGGCGAGCCTGCATACCGGCAAATACGATAGCGAAATTCCGGCCGCGAAGGAGGCATAATATGGACTACGAAGCACTGCGGTTTATCTGGTGGTTACTGATTGGCGTATTACTGATTGGCTTTGCGGTAACCGACGGTTTTGATATGGGCGTGGCGTCGTTGCTCAAGGTGATTGGCAATAATAATGATGAGCGCCGCGTAATGATTAACGCCATAGCACCGCACTGGGATGGTAATCAGGTGTGGTTGATTACCGCCGGCGGCGCTTTATTCGCTGCCTGGCCCACGGTGTATGCAGCCTCATTCAGCGGCTTTTATATAGCGTTAATGCTCACCTTGTTTGCACTGTTCTTACGGCCTATTGGCTTTGAATACCGTGCAAAAATAGACAATGAGCAATGGCGCAGCCGCTGGGATTGGGCGTTAACGGCCGGCTCTGCTGTACCGGCGCTTATTTTCGGCGTCGCCTTTGGCAACCTGCTGCAAGGCGTACCGTTTTATTTTGACGACATTTTACGCCTGCATTACACCGGCAGTTTTTGGGCGCTGTTAAACCCCTTTGCCTTGTTGGCCGGCGTATTAAGCCTGCTGATGTTTGTTAACCACGGTGCCACCTACCTGCAACTGAAAACCGAAGCTGAGCTAAAAGAGCGCAGCGAGAAATTGTCCGCTGTACTGGCACTGAGCTGTGCGGTTATTTTCCTGCTGGCCGGAGTTTGGCTGTATTTGGGTATAGATGGTTATGTGATCAACAGTGTAATAGACACCAACGGCGCGAATAACACCACCGGCAAAAGTGTGGCCATAGCGGCGGGCGCCTGGTTTAGCAACTATGGCAAATGGCCGCTGCTGTGGCTTATACCGGCACTGGGCGTGGCAGGCTTTTTGCTTTGCGCGCTGGCCAGTAAAACACAGCGCCATATCTGCGCTTTTATCAGTTCAGCGCTAGCGATGGCGATGGTTATTTTAACCGCCGGCATCAGTATGTTTCCGTTTGTGATGCCGTCCAGCACTATGCCGGCACACAGCCTGACCATGTGGGACGCCACAGCCAGTGAAACGACCCTGATGATCATGCTTGTGGTGGCCTGTATCTTTGTGCCGCTGATCCTGCTGTACACCGGCTGGAGCTATTTTGTTATGCGCGGGCGCTTAAATGAGCAGCATATCCGTGATAACAGCCATTCACTTTACTGATAATCAGTTGGAAAAAAGGAGCAGCATATGTGGTATTTTACCTGGATTTTAGGCGTGTTACTGGCTTGTTCGTTTGGCATTATTAATGCCATGTGGCTGGAGTTAAAAGGCTACGAAGGTGAGGAGAAACAAGCTGACTAGCGCGCCTGATACTGCAGGCCAGCTCAAGCAGCTGTTGCGGCCACAGCAGCGCCGCTTGCTTGGCGCCCTGGCACTGGCAGTTAGCGCCAGCTTGCTGTTTATCTGGCAGTGTTACCTGCTGTCAACGCTGTTTGCTACCTGGCTCAGCGGCAGTGAACAACAGCCCGGCACGCTGTTAAAAGCGGTCCTGCCCTGGCTGGCCCTGTGCCTGCTGGGGCGGCCGGTACTGCAATATTGCCGCGAGCAACTCAGCCTGCGCGCCAGCCAGCAGATCCGCAGCAACTTACGGCTGCAGTTGCTGACAAAGCTGGCTGCTGCCGGGCCGGGTAAAAGCCGCTACGGCAGTGACGGCAGTTTAAGCAGTAAACTGCTGGAGCAAGTCGATGCGCTGGACGGCTTTATCAGTCGCTACTATGTACAGCGTTATCTGGTATTGCTCAGCCCGGTGTTGCTGGTTGTCGCCACGGTTATTTACAGCCCGTTAGCGGCGGCTATCTTACTGATCACGGCTCCGCTGGTGCCGCTGTTTATGGTACTGCTGGGCAATGCCGCCACTGCGGCCAGCCAGCGCCAGTTGCAATTGCTTAGCCGCATGAGTGGCCGCTTTTTAGATCTGGTTCGCGGCATGGCTACGTTACAACAGCTACAGGCGACAGAGCGCGCCACCCAAGCTGTCGCCGATGCCGCTGAGCACTACCGTGACAGCAGCATGGGCGTACTGAAACTGGCGTTTTTATCCGGCGCTGTGCTGGAGTTTTTCTCTGCGCTGGCCATTGCTTTGCTGGCGCTGTATTTAGGCCTGGGGTTGCTGGGTATTCTGCCCTGGGCCAAAGGCGAGATACCGGTGCCCTACCAGGGCGCGCTGTTTATTTTACTGCTGGCGCCGGAATTTTACGCACCGCTGCGCCAGCTTGGCAGCGATTACCATGCCAAAGCGCAGGCCGAGGCTGCAATTACTGAGCTCAGCCCAATTTTGCACAGCCATGCCTGGCAACACCCGGGCACGCAGCAGCTGACGCTAAGCAGTGCGCCACAGATCACATTGCAACAGCTGCATATTTTAACGGCAGAGCAGCGCCTGCGGCTGGCACCGGTTAGCTTTAGCATACATAGTGGTGGCCGTATTGCCCTGCAGGGACCAAGCGGCTGTGGCAAATCCAGTTTGCTGCATGCGTTGCTGGGTTTTGTACCCTATCAGGGTGATATTCTGATTAACCAACATTCACTGCTGCAGCTTGGGCTTAACCACTGGCAACAGCAGCTGGGCTATATGGCGCAGCACAGCAGCATTGCCGCCGCCAGCATTGCCGATAACCTGCGGCTGGCCGCACCTGACGCCACTGAGCCACAGCTGATAACTGCGCTGCAACAGGTGGAGCTGTGGCCGTTGGTACAACAATTACCGTTGGGCCTAAATACCCTGCTGGGCGAGCGGGGCTTAGGTTTATCCGGCGGTCAGTTACAACGGCTGGCACTGGCGCAGCTGTTACTGCGTGACGCCAAAGTCTGGCTACTGGACGAACCCACCGCACATTTAGACGGCGCCACCGCCTACAGGCTGCATCAGCTGATTGGCACACTGAGCCAGGGTAAAACGCTGATTATCGTTAGCCACCAGCTCCACGGCCTGGACTGGCTGGATAATGTGATCCGGCTGCCCAACCCTGCAGTGGTAACAACCAACGGAGTGCAACATGCCAGCGCCTGAGCCCACTATACGTTTACGCCGTTTGCTGCACAGCCGGCGCAACGCCTGGCTGCTGGCGTTATTGCTCGGGTTGCTGACCTTACTGGCCGCAATCAGCTTGCTGGCGCTGTCCGGCTGGTTTATCAGTGCCGCGGCACTGGCTGGCCTGGCCGCTGTCGGCGCCTACGGCTTTGACTATTTCCGCCCCGCCGCCATTATTCGTCTGTGTGCCATTGGCCGTACCGCCGGGCGCTACGCCGAGCGTTTAACCTCGCACTATGCAGCCCTGGGTTTGTTGAAAGATTTAAGAGTACAGAGCTTTCGTACTCTGGCCGGCAGCCGGTACAGCGGGCGGCACTCTGCCGATACCCTGCAGCGGCTGGTGACAGATATTGATTTGCTCGATCAGTTACCGCTTAAAGTAGCTGCGCCCTGGCTGTGGGCCTGCAGCCTGACGGCGCTGCTATTGTTGTTCTGGTATCTGCTGGCACCGGCGCTGTTATTTGCTGCCGGCCCGCCGCTGCTTATGGCGCTACTGTTGCCGCTGGTTACGCTGCGCCGTGGCATTGCCCTGGCGGCACAAGATACCACTGCCGCCGCCAGCCGTCGCACCATGCTGCTGGAACCGCTGTCGATGCTGCCGGCATTACTGCTATGGCAACGCTGGCAGCATAAAACACAACAATTCAGTTCACAGGACCAGCTTTATCTGGCGCTGCAACTGCGCCAGCAGCAACTGGCCGGCCGCAGCGGCCTGGTACAACAAGGCCTGCTGGCACTCAGCCTGCTGGCACTGCTGTGGCAAGGCGGGCTATTGCTGGCACAACAAAACCTGAGCGTGCCGCTGCTACTCTCTGCGGTGCTGGCGTTGTGGGCGTTGCATGAAGTGTTACTGCCGCTGTGTCAGAGTTTTATTGCGCTGGGCCTGAGCATGGCCGCCCGTGACCGGCTGAACCAGCCGGCAGACACAGATACCACCAACGGCACAGACAAACCGCAGCCCACAGGGCCGTTGCAGTTAAACGTATGTCAGTTATCTGCGCGGCAACATAGCGCCCTGCATGGGCCGGATAATGTCAGCTTTAACTTGCACAGCGGTGAGGTGCTGTTAATCAGTGGCGCCTCCGGCAGCGGTAAAACCACCTTGCTGCAGGCCCTGGCCAATCAACTGGCTTTTAGCGGTGATATCAGCCTGAATGGCTTGCCTTACGCCGAATGGCAACTCAGTAATACTTTGGGGTATTTGCCACAACAGGCCGATATTTTTGATTTAACCCTGGCGCAAAACCTGCGTTTAGCCGCGCCAACCGCCAGCGATGCACTGCTGTGGCAGGTACTGCATGAGGTTGCACTGAAGGACTGGGTACAACAGCAGCCACAGCAACTGGATACCGTTATGGGCGAATACGGTGCAGCGGTGTCCGGCGGCCAGGCCAGACGCATTGCATTGGCACGCCTGCTGTTAACGCAGCGGCCGGTATTGCTGTTGGACGAACCCTTTGCCGGGCTGGACCCTGCCACCACACAGCAGGTGTTGCACGCCCTGCTGCAGCGTCAGCGCAGCGGCTTGTTGCTTATCGTCAGCCATCAGCAGCTTAATGTAGCCCACGCCAAACAGCTGCAACTAAGTGCAAAGTAAAAAACCCCGTACCAAACGGCACGGGGTTGTCAGATAAAAGACAAAGGACAAGGATAGACGTAGTTTGGTGGGAACGTTCAGCTCGCGGGAGAAGTAGCAGATCCTGCTGCTACCCCCCCGCTCACTCGCTCCCGGGAAGTTCCACCAACTCTTCCCGGGCTGCTTACTTTACCGACGCGACGAATTCAGGGTAGGCTTCTATACCACACTCTGACGCATCAACGCCTTCATACTCTGCTTCTTCGCTAACACGGATACCCATTGCCAGTTTCAGCACATACCAGACGATAAGGCTGCAGCCGAATACCCAAACAAAAATGGTTGCCGCTCCCACCAGTTGGCCAATAAAGCTGGTGCCTTCTTTGGTCAGTGGTACCAGTAACAGGCCTAACAACCCTACTACACCGTGTACAGAAATCGCCCCTACCGGGTCGTCGATTTTCAGCTTATCCAGGCCGATAATAGACGCGACCACTAACACACCGCCGATGGCACCGAATATGGTCGCCTGCAGCGCAGTGGGCGTAGAGGGCTCGGCAGTAATCGCCACTAAACCCGCCAGCGCACCGTTTAATGCCATGGTTAAATCCGCTTTACGGAACAACACCACCGACAGCGCCAACGCTGCTATTGCGCCGGCTGCAGCAGCGGCATTGGTGTTCAAAAACACTACGGCTACAGCGTTGGCATTGCTGATATCGCCCAGCTTTAATACCGAGCCACCGTTAAAACCAAACCAACCCATCCACAGTACTAAGGTACCTAAGGTTGCCAATGGCATATTGGCACCCGGGATGGCGTTCACTTTACCTTCTTTACTGTATTTACCTTTACGCGCCCCCAGCAGCAGCACCCCGGCAAGCGCCGCAGCAGCACCGGCCATATGCACTATGCCTGAGCCGGCGAAGTCAGAGAAACCAAAGTCATCGCCCAGTGAATACAAGCCAAATACCGCATTGCCGCCCCAAGTCCATGAACCTTCCATTGGGTAGATAAAGCCGGTCATGACTACGGCAAACGCAAGGAAAGCCCACAATTTCATCCGCTCTGCTACTGCACCGGAAACAATTGACATGGCGGTGGCGACAAACACCACCTGGAAGAAAAAGTCAGACGCGGTTGAATACACGGCAGCACCGGTGAAGCCGTCTTCACGTTCGGCAAAGCTGGTTAGCGTAGCGTCAACATCAACACCGCCAATGCCGCTTAAGAAGAACTCGCCGCCGTACATAAAGGCGTAACCGCATATCAGGTACATAATGCAGGCGATAGAATACAGGGCCACGTTTTTCGTTAAAATTTCAGTGGTGTTTTTTGCCCGCACCAAGCCTGCTTCTAACATTGAAAAGCCGGCCGCCATCCACATTACCAATACTCCGCACATCAGGAAGTAAAAGGTGTCCATCGCATATTGTAAGTGATAAATTTGCTCTTGCATGATAACAGCTCCTTATATGGCTTCAGCGTCAGATTCGCCGGTGCGGATCCGCACAGCTTGTTCCAGGTCGTAAACGAAAATTTTACCGTCGCCAATACGGCCGGTATGGGCAGCTTTCTGAATAGCTTCAATTAAGCGGTCTACCTGATCGTCCAGCGTGGCAATTTCCAGTTTTACCTTTGGCAGAAAATCAACCTGATACTCAGCACCACGATATAACTCGGTGTGTCCTTTCTGACGGCCGAAACCTTTTACTTCTGTTACCGTTAAACCTTCTACCCCAATGTCAGCAATGGCTTCGCGTACATCGTCCAGTTTAAACGGCTTGATGATGGCACATACAAGCTTCATAGCGTTTTCCTTTTACTTTTCTTGTGCGATTGCACAATAGACAAGAAAACCTTGTGCCACTTTTTCTTTTATATTTAATATCAATAAGATAAAAACATAAGCACAACTATCCGCTCAAAAAATGCACCACCATGGTGCAGTTAATCCCTTTGGCTGTGCAGCAAAAAATGCGGCAACTGCCGTATTGCACTGCAAGTAATTACTACTATGCTTAAGGCATTAACTACAGATACTTAACCGTGTCAGTACCCAAGGCTTTTGCTATGTACCGGGTTTTCACCAGGCAGCGCCCGTTATCATTGTTGCGGTTGGCTATCCTCACTCTGGCGCTGTCATTTCCGTTGTATCCGTCGGCTTACCCTGTATCACCATCGACATCACGTTTTGCGCGACTGGATATTCAGCACGGCTTGTCACAAACCACTGTCACCGCCCTGGCGCAGGATAACGCCGGTAATATCTGGATCGGCACACAAAATGGCCTGAACCGTTATGATGGCTTCGCGGTAACCGTGTTCCGCCCCGATCCAACGCTGAGACATGCTATCAGCGATAACTTTGTTACCGCACTGCAGGTGGATCAGCAAGGCGTGCTTTGGGTTGGCACCCTGAACGGCCTGAACAGGTTTGACCCCAAACAGGGCCGGTTTGAAAGTATCCGCCTGGCCGGTGCCGGGGCAGAACAGGTGGTGTTATCTTTGCATTTGGATACACAGCAACGGCTTTGGGTTGGCACTAATCAGGGCCTGGCGCTGTGGCATGCGCCTTCGCAAAGCCTGCAGCGGCAAAGGCATAACAGCACAGAGCCGGAAAACAGCAATATCATCGCCATATCTGCCGACAATGAAGGCCGGTTATGGCTTGGCACACCGCGTGGTTTAGCCCGTTTTACGCCGCACAGTAATCAACTTAACACCGTGCCGGACTTTCCTTTCCCGCATGCCTCGGTGATGGCATTACACCATGACAAAACCGGCCGGCTCTGGGTCGGGCTCGAACATGAAGGCTTGCTGTTGCTCGACCCCGTTAGTAACCACTGGACGCAGATTGCCGTTAACAGCAACGAAATTCGCAGTATTACCATGACAACCGACGGCGATGTCTGGGTTGGCAGCCAGCACGACCTGAGCCGGTTAAGGCTGGTTGACGGCCGCTGGCAACAGCAAACTAACTACTCTCATCAGCGCCATAATCCGGCCAGCCTTGGCAGCGGTAAAGTGGTGTCATTACTGGAAGATCGCGACGGCAGCATCTGGGTTGGCACCTGGAATGGCGGCGTATCGCGGCTTAACCGTGCCAATAACCTGTTTGCCAGTATTACGCCGGACTTGCCGTTAATGGCCGCCGTACGTAACCCCGCCACCATTAGTCTGGTTACCGATAAAGACCGGCTCTGGGCCGGCACCGCAGACGGCCTGTTTCAGCTTAATTTAGCCGATAGCAGCTTTACGCCGGTTGCGGATGACACACTGCGCTATACCTTTTACAGCGCCTGGCCCCGCCGGCAGCACCTTTGGTTTGGCCATGCGCGGGGCATCAGCACACTTAACAAGCAAAGCGGACAGTATCAGGATCTGCTGCTGCCGCCTTCTGTCAGTGCCGGCCCGGTACGGCGGATCTGGGCCAATGCCGGGCAGCTGTGGCTGGCGATAGAGCAGTTTGGTATTGTCATTTTGGACCACAGTGCCAAGCACCTGCTTGCACAATACCCGCTCAGCCGTGCTGTGACCTTTATCCAGCCGTTGGGGCAGCGTTATGTGTTGGTAGGCTCGTATAGTGGCTTATCCTGGTTTGATGCCCGAAGCGGCCGGCTGCTGTTTGAACACAAACTGGCTGCCGGTGGCGATAACAATGCCGCTACCCTGCCGTCGGCACCGATGGCGTACCTGGCCGGCGCGGACGGTCGCCATTGGTTGGCCAGCAATGGCAGTGGTTTATTAGAGCTGTTGGTGCACGACAGCGACATAACGCCGGCTAAAGTCAGTTTTAAGCAGTACGCTGAGCCACAAGGCCTGGCCAGTGGCCAGTTAAAAGCCGCGGCACTGGATAGCAACGGCAATATCTGGCTGAGCACGGCCTTTGGTATCTCGGTTTTTAATCCGGCTACCGCGCACTTTCGCAACTTTGGTTATCGCCACGGCACACTGCGCCGTGACTATATTAACGCCTCTGTTGCCAGCTTTGCCGACGGCACTATTGCCTTTGGCGGTATCGACGGCTTTACGCTGTTTCAACCAGAGCAGGTATTAGCTTATAACGCCAAACCAATTGCCGCACCGGCCATAGTGGCACTGGATATTAACGACGCCGGCGCACAACACAGCAGCCGCGAGGCGATACTGGCAGACATGCTGTATAAGCAGCATAAACTGACGATTCCTGCCACCGGCTCGCGCAGTTTCAGCGTCGGTTATTCTACCCGCGAATTTATTGAAACCGATCAGGTACAGTTTCAATACCGGCTGGATCCGGTATCCGACGATTGGCTCAGTCAGGATAGCGCGAACCGCAGCGCCAGCTTTGAGCGCTTGCCACCGGGACGATATCAGTTAAGGTTGCGCGCCGGCTTAGCACAAACGGGTTGGAGCGACGAAACCCGGCTTGACGTTGAAGTCCTGCCACTGTGGTGGGAAACCTGGTGGGCGCGGGTTTTGCTGCTTAGCCTGCTGCTGTCAGTGCTGCTGAGCTTACATTTTTTGCGTTTAATCCGGCTGAAAAAGCAGCAGGAAGAACTGGCCTGGCTGGTGCGGGCACGTACCGAAGCGCTGAGCGACAGAACCATAGCCCTGGAGGAGTCGAAGAACAAAGCCGAGCAAACGCTGCAACAGCTGGAATCGACGATGAAAGAGTTGGTACGCACGGAAAAAATGGCTGCGCTGGGGCAACTGGTGGCAGGTGTGGCACATGAGGTAAACACCCCGCTGGGTGTGGCATTAACTGCCAACAGCGTGGTGACGGAAGAAAGTGTACTACTACAGAAAAAACTGGCCAGCGGCAATATCCGCCGCCAGGAGCTGGAGGATTATTTGTATAAACTGATCCAGGCCGGGCGTTTGCTGGATCATAACCTGCAACGCGCAGCGCAATTGGTGGCAAACTTTAAACAAGTGTCAGTCGATCGCACCGCCGACAACCAGCGCCGGTTTAATCTGGCACTGTACTTAGACGAGCTGCTGGAGAGCTTAAGTTTAATGTGGCGCAGCCGGCATATCCGCTTACGGGTTAACTGCCCCGACGACATCGAAATGGATAGCTACCCGGGCACTATCGGCCAGATCATTACCAATCTGACGCAAAATGCTATAGTGCACGGCTTTAAAGACTGCGCCAGCGGCGAGATTATTCTCAGTTGCACCAATAAAGAGCAGTGGGTGGAAATTATCTTTGCTGATAACGGCGCTGGTATCAGCAGCGATAACCTGGAGCGGATTTTCGATCCGTTTTTTACCACCAACCGCCACCTGGGTGGTACGGGGCTGGGCCTGCATATTGTGTTTAATCTGATCACGCAAAAGCTGGGTGGCAGCATTACAGTGGACAGTACACAAGGCGCCGGCACCCGCTTTACATTGCTGTTACCCCGCCAGCTAAAACAGCCTTAACGTTGCTGCGTTAATCTGCCAGAAACTGCTGCCATTCGCGCAACAGTTTCAGTAAATCCTCCAGCCCACACTGCGTTTGCATGCCGTGCTCGTCCAGTTGTAAATCATCGTCGGCCAGCTTATCTTGCTGCCGCTGTGGCAACTGCTCAGTGCCGGTGTAAAACAGCGTGTTGTGGCTTAAGGTTACTTCGCCGTTTTCTACCTCCAGCAAAAACTCCCTGCCCTGATACTGCATACTCTGCCGCGGCTTAAGCGCGTTTAATTGCTGTAGCAGCGGCGTATAGGCGTCAGCTTGCTGGCCAAATTCGTCCAGCAGAAAACGGCCCAACACCTCATGCTCTGCCGCCAGCCTGATGCTGAACTGCAAGGTATTGCGATCGTAAATAAAGTCGTATTCCATACTTCTGTTCCATGTTTAAGCAGTAGATGGAGCTTTGCGCGAGCGCGCCTGCATACTCTGTCAGGCTCGCCACAGCAACTCGCCCTACTGCCTGCGGCAGGGCTCAGACACTCTGTGTCGCCCTGTCAGAGATCCAGACCCGCTAAGGTTGCGCAAAGTTGTGACAACCGAACGTTTATCTGTTTGATGGTCATAAAATTGTAGCTGTTCGCCATATATTAGCGAGCAGAAAAAAGGCCTGCAGTGGCAGGCCTTTAGCAGAACAGTGGCGATTACACCGCTTGCTGGATAATCACGTTATCCGCTTTTTTGGTGTACTGCTCCATCCGGTGAAAGTTCAGGTAACGGTAAGTATCGGCCGCGGTGGCGTCGATTTGCTTAGCGTATTCCAGATACTCGGCTACCGTTGGCAGCTTACCGATAATAGAGGCTACTGCCGCCAGCTCGGCTGAGGCTAAGTACACGTTTGCCCCCTGACCTAAACGGTTGGGGAAGTTACGCGTAGAGGTAGACACTACAGTGGATTTCTCCGCGACCCGTGCCTGGTTACCCATACACAGTGAACAGCCCGGCATCTCGGTGCGGGCACCTACTTTACCGAAAATGCTGTAATAACCCTCTTCGGTTAACTGCGCCTGGTCCATCTTGGTTGGCGGAGCTATCCATAAACGGGTTGGCAGCTGGCCTTTGTATTTGTCCAGCAGCTTACCTGCGGCACGGAAGTGGCCAATGTTGGTCATACAAGAACCGATAAACACTTCGTCGATCTTATCGCCTGCCACGTCAGACAGTAAACGCGCATCGTCCGGATCGTTCGGTGCACACAATACCGGCTCTTTAATGTCTGCCAGGTCAATTTCGATAATTTCGCTGTACTCAGCATCGGCATCAGCAGACATCAGCTGTGGATCTTTCAGCCAGGCTTGCATTGCGTTAATACGACGCTCGATAGTACGTACATCGCCGTAGCCTTCAGAAATCATCCATTTGAGCATAACAATGTTTGATTCTAAGTATTCAGCAATAGAGGCATCTGACAGCTTGATAGTACAACCGGCAGCTGAACGCTCGGCAGAGGCATCAGATAACTCAAACGCCTGCTCTACCGTTAAGTTTGGTAAACCTTCGATTTCCAGAATACGGCCGGAGAAGATGTTCTTCTTGCCTTTCTTATCGACGGTTAACAAGCCTTTTTGGATAGCAACGTACGGAATAGCATGTACCAGGTCACGCAGGGTAATACCAGGCTGCATTTCGCCTTTAAAGCGCACCAGCACAGATTCCGGCATATCCAGCGGCATAACGCCGGTAGCGGCAGCAAACGCCACTAAACCGGAACCGGCCGGGAACGAAATACCAATCGGGAAACGGGTGTGTGAGTCGCCACCGGTACCAACGGTATCAGGCAGTAACATGCGGTTTAACCAGCTGTGGATAATACCATCGCCCGGGCGCAGTGCTACACCGCCACGGTTCATAATAAAGTCCGGCAGGGTGTGGTGCGTATCAACGTCAACCGGCTTCGGATAAGCGGCAGTGTGACAGAATGACTGCATGGTTAAATCGGCCGAGAAACCTAAACAGGCTAAGTCTTTTAACTCATCGCGCGTCATCGGGCCGGTAGTATCCTGCGAGCCTACTGTGGTCATTTTTGGCTCACAGTAAGTACCGGGGCGCACGCCTTTCACGCCGCACGCTTTACCAACCATTTTCTGCGCCAGGGTAAAGCCTTTACCAGAATCCACTTTAGCTTGTGGCCGACGGAATTTATCTGAGTGGCCATGGCCTAAGAATTCACGCGCGCGGTCTGTTAAACCACGGCCGATAATCAGCGGAATACGGCCACCGGCGCGTACTTCGTCAATTAATACGTCAGTTGCCAGGCTGAACTCTGCCAGCACTTCGCTTGTGCCATGGCGCACCACTTTGCCTTCGAATGGCAGAATGTCGATCACATCGCCCATTTCCAGCTTGGAAACATCAACTTCAATTGGCAGCGCGCCTGAGTCTTCCATAGTGTTAAAGAAGATAGGGGCAATTTTGCCACCCAGTACAAAACCACCGCCGCGCTTGTTCGGCACGTATGGGATATCGTCACCCATAAACCACAGCACAGAGTTAGTGGCAGATTTACGTGATGAACCGGTACCTACTACGTCGCCCACATAAGCCAGCGGGAAGCCTTTTTTGTTCAGCTCGTCTAACTGCTTGATTGGGCCAACTGTGCCCGGCTGATCCGGGTTAATGCCTTCGCGGGCATTTTTCAGCATAGCTAAGGCATGCAGCGGGATATCCGGCCGTGACCAGGCATCCGGTGCCGGTGATAAATCATCGGTATTGGTTTCGCCCGACACTTTAAATACGGTAACAGTGATTTTTTCCGCCAGCGCCGGCTTGCTTTCAAACCACTCGGCATCGGCCCAGCTTTGTACTACTTGCTTAGCATGCGCATTACCGGCGTCAGCTTTTTCAGTGACATCATGGAAGGCATCAAAAATCAGCAAGGTGTGCGACAGTGCTTTGGCAGCAATAGGCGCCAGCTTGTCGTTGTCCAGCAGGCTGATTAACGGCTGAATATTGTAGCCGCCCATCATGGTGCCCAGCAGCTCTGTAGCATATTCGGCACTGATCAGGCTGCTTGACGCTTCACCGTTGGCCAGCGCGGCTAAAAAGCCGGCTTTAACATAAGCGGCTTCGTCTACGCCCGGTGGTACACGGTTTACCAGTAAATCAACTAAGGTTTCTTCCTCGCCTTTTGGCGGGTTCTTTAACAGTTCAACTAAGGCGGCTACCTGCTCTGCATTGAGCGGTTTTGGCGGGATACCTTGCGCAGCGCGCTCGGCCACATGTTCGCGATATTGTTGTAGCACAGTATGATCCTCTTGGTCGTTGCCGGCAGTCTTGCTACTGCGGCGTCATTCTTAGAATGAATGAGCGTAATTATATGAAAATTCGGGCCAGATTGACATCAGGCCGTTAACCACCCTACTTATAGTGGGTATAAATACGGTGAATACAAAACCGGATGTTATATATTCTTTGTTATAGTGGTCTGACCTCGGCTTGGCGCAAATCTATGTTTGCTCTACGATACCGGTTGCAACACCCGCTCCGGCTCGCCACAGCAACTCGCCCTACTGCCTGCGGCAGGGCTCAGACACTCTGTGGCGCCCAAATCGGGGTTCCAACCTCTATCTTGCAGAGTAGCCTGAAAACAAAAAGGCTGAGCACCTAAGTGCTCAGCCTGTGCATTGTAGCAGATTTTTATTACCCAATGGATTTCAACATGCACCTAGGCATTTTGAAAGACGACGGGTAAATTACCAGATCTTAACGCGCTGTTCCGGCGCAACATACATCGCATCGCCTTCTTTAATATCAAAGGCAGTATAAAACTCAGGAATATTCGGCAACACACCGATAACACGGTAATGTGCCGGTGAGTGTGGCCCGGTGCTTAACTGGCGCTTTAGCGCCTCTTCGCGGTACTGTGAACGCCATACCTGAGCCCAGCTTAAGAAGAAACGCTGCTGACCGGTAAAGCCGTCCAGTACCGGCGCTTCCTTGCCATCCAACGACAACTGATAGGCTTTCAGCGCTACCGTCATGCCGCCTAAGTCACCGATATTTTCACCCAGTGCCAGGGCGCCGTTAATGCTCAGGCCAGGCAAAGGTTCAAACTTATTGTACTGGCCAATTAACTTGGCACCGCGGGCCTGGAACTGCATTTTATCTTGTTCGGTCCACCAGTTACGCAGGTTGCCGTTACCGTCGTATTTAGCGCCCTGATCGTCAAAACCATGGCCGATTTCGTGGCCGATAACACCACCGATACCGCCATAGTTTACCGCATCATCTGCCGCCATATTAAAGAACGGTGGTTGCAAAATAGCCGCCGGGAACACAATCTCGTTATTCACCGGGTTGTAATACGCATTCACTGTTTGCGGCGTCATAAACCATTCGCTCTTGTCGATTGGTTTACCCAGCTTATTGATCATGTCGTCGTAGCCCCAATGGCTGGCGCGGACAAAGTTACCGACTAAATCATCGGTTTTAATTTCCAGGGCAGAATAATCTTTCCATTTATCCGGGTAACCGATTTTCGGTGTAAAGGTGCTGAGTTTTTCCAGCGCCGCAACCTTGGTTTCCTCTGTCATCCACTCCAGCTCTTTAATCGAGATTTCGTAAGCTTTAATCAGGTTAGCGACCAACTGTTCCATCCGCGCTTTGGCTTCCGGTTTAAAGTGGCGCTCTACGTACAGCTTGCCGGTCAACTCACCTAATACCTGGTCTGAGGCATCAACCGCCCGCTTCCAGCGTGGCTGCTGTTGCTCAATGCCGCTCAAGGTGGTGCCGTAAAAAGCAAAACGACGTTCGGCAAAGTTGCTGCTGAGTTTATCGGCGTAGCTGTTAATGGTTTTGCTGGTTAAATAATCCTGCCAGCTTTGTAAGTCTGTGCTGGCCAGCACCTTGGCAAAACCGTCGAAGTAGCCCGGCTGACGCACAATAATGTCAGTTACGCCGGCAAGTTTGGCACCGTTAGCAAAGGCAGCCCAGTCAAAGCTACCCATTTGGCTATCGAGCTCAGTTGCGGCAATTTTGTTATAGGTTTTATCAGCGTTGCGGCTCTCTACCCGCGTCCAGTGATGTTCGGCCAGCGCTTTTTCCAGCACATAAACGCGCTCAGCCGCGGCGGCAGCCTCAGTGTGACCGGCCAGGCTAAACATATCGGTCAAATAGGCTTTGTAATCAGCAATCAGCTTTAATGACGCTTCATCGTCTTTAAAGTAATAATCGCGATCCGGTAAACCCAGGCCGCCCTGGCTCAGATACACGGCGTACTCAGAAGAGTTCTTCGCATCGTTATTAACATACCAGCCAAACGGAATGGCCACACCATCGCGCTGTAAGCTGGCAAATAACGGCGCCAGTTGTGCTTTGTCTGTAACAGCTTTAATGGCGTCCAGTTGCGGTGCCAGCGGGCTTAGGCCCAACTTTTCAATAGTGTCTTCGTCCATAAAGCTGTTGTAGAAACTGCCCAGCTTTTGCTCATCAGAGCCGGCTTTTAAATCGGTACGGGCCGACACTTCATCAATAATGGCTTTAACTGCCTGCTGTGAATTGTCGTTCAGAATATGGAAGGAGCCGTAAGAGGCTTTATCGGCCGGGATCGGTGTTTCAGCCAGCCATTTGCCGTTTACTGCGAGGAAGAAGTCTTCACTGAATTTTACTGCCGGGTCAAAGTACTGCTGATCGATGCCGGATACCAGAGGTGCAGCTTGTGCTGCCGCTGTGTCCGTTTGCACCGCTGCGGTTTGAGTTTGAGTGGTATCCTGTTTGTTACATGCCGTAAGGCCAAGTGCCAGCGCTACTGATGCCGCGGCTAAGGTAAGCTTTTTCATTGTTATTATCCTGAGTGGGTTACATATGTTACGCCGCTCAATACTACGCTGTTGCTGCCAGGATGCCAAACCAGCGACAACACGAAGTTGTAACAAGTTATAAAAACGCTATGATGCTAGTTACTTAATACAAACAAGCCAGACCAATATGGATCAACTGCGCCGCGCCGATCAACTGTTACAGTGGACAGAGCAACAGCAACTCAACACTAACCAGCTGCAACAGGCCGCCGGCCGTTATGCGCTGCAACCGGCAACCGAACTCTGGCTGGCACTGGCCAACCGCGTGTTGCTGTTTAGCAGTGTGGTATTGCTAAGCAGCGCATTGATTTTCTTTCTCGCCCATAACTGGCCATTGATGCATTATTTTGCCAAATTTGCGCTGGCAGGCGCTGCTGTGCTGACAGCCGGTAGTGCCGCCTTTTTCAGCAAGGTGTACAGCCTGTTACAACGTGCCGCTTTGCTGGCTACGGCGATAATGACCGGAGCTTTGTTGGCGCTGATAGGCCAAACCTACCAAACCGGCGCTGATATCTGGCAGCTGTTTGCGCTGTGGGCAGCATTGATGACACCGCTGGTGCTGTTATCCGGCAGCCGCGCCTGTTATTTACTGTGGTTTATGCTGCTGGAGCTGGCGCTGGGCCGCTATCTGCACACTCAGACTGATTTCTTCTGGCTGCCGGCAAGCCCTGTGATGATACTGAATCTGGCATTGGCGAACCTGCTGCTATTGGTATTTGCCGAATTTGCCCTGCCCCGGCTCAGAGTTAAAGCCAATCAAACATTGGTTTGGCTGGCGGCGCTGTTGTTAATAGCGCCGTTAACTTACGGCGCCACTATTGGCGCATGGGACAGCGACTACCGGCCCAACTTGCTGGCTTATCTGCTGATTACAGCCATGCTGACGCTGTGGTATTTACACCGGCGCAGGGATGTACTGTTATTAGCCTTACTAACCTTCAGCGCTATTAGCGTTGCTACCTCGATGCTGGCGCAGTTGCTGGAAAGCGCTGATGAGTTTTTTGCCATGAACTTGTTAGCACTGTTTGTTATCGGCAGCAGCGCCGGCGCAGTGATTTGGCTGAAAAAGCTGCTGCAAGCCCCTGTAGAGACCAGCGTATGAAACCGAACCCAAAGCTTAACATACAGCTCACCACTGAACTCGCCACACAATTGCAGCAAGCCGGTATTGTTGACCAGGCCACCACAGCGCAGCTGCTTAATCCGGCCAGCCCCTGGTGGCTGCAAATTATGCAGGGTATCGCTGCCTGGATAGCATCGATATTTATTATCAGCGCCTTTGTCGGCCCGCTACTGGCGCTGGCAGGCAGCAACCTGGTGTACTTAGTTGCCGGCCTGCTGTTATTAACCGGCGCTATCTGGTTGGCGTTGCGGCCGCAAGAGTTTTTGCAGCATATGTCGGTCGCTGTAGCGTTGGCAGGCCAGGGCTTGCTGGTGTACAGCAGCTATGAACTGTTTGCGCATTCTATCGACGTACCGCGCTATGCTTGTGCCCTTAGCAGCGGGCTACTGCTGTTAAGCCCGCTTAACCGGCTGCATCAGCGCGCCAGTTTAAGCATTGCCATGCTATGTCTGTTGTCGTTAATTGACTCTGCGCCGGCAATAGCCGTTATCAGCTCAGTGCTGGCGGCGCTGGCGGTTGTGTTGTGGTGCAGCCGGCTGCAGTGGAGCGGCTTAGCTTTTGCCGGCCGGATAAAAAGCCTGCTGGAAGTTGCCACTCTGGCTGGGTTCGGCCTGAGCTTATTTGGCCAGTGCCTGCTGTTTATTGACAGCAGCCAGTGGCTGGACAACAAGCTGATGTTAGCCCGCGCCTTATGCAGTGCACTTGGCAGTGTACTGTTGATTGCTACCGTATTTTGGCTTAGCCGGCTGGCCACGGTGCCCAGTCGTCTGGCACTACTGACCTTAACCACACTGCTGTGTGTTTTGCTGTACCCGGCGTCGGGTTTATTGGTGAGCTGCGCCTTAATGCTGGCGTGTTTTTACGGCTGCAGCCGTCGCTGGTGCGCCCTGGCTTTACTTAGCATGCTGTTTGCCGTCAGCCAGTTCTATTACAGTCTGCAGCTTAGTTTGTTGCACAAATCCGGCCTACTGGCATTATCGGGCCTGCTGGTACTGGCAGCCTGGTTATTACTGCAACGCTACCAGCGGAGGTTAGCATGACATTAACGCTGCACAGGCTGGCCATTGCCGCCGCCGTGTTGCTTGTTTTAGCCACGGCCGGCGTGGCAATTGTGCAGTTTGAGCACACGCTGAGAACCGGCCGCGTGGTTAATATAGCTCTGGCGCCGCTGGACCCGCGCTCGATTATGCAGGGCGATTATATGGCATTGGCCTATGCCATTGACCGTGAATTACCCGAAGATGCCGCGCAGTATAAATATGCCTGGCTAAGGGTAGATGCCGAACAACGGGCCGCTTTACACAGCCTGAGTAACAGCTTGCCGCAAGAGCCGCAGTTGGTTGCCGTATTGCTGCGCCGGCGCGACGGTATAGTCAGTGTTGGCCCGAATGCATTCTTTTTTGCTGAGGGCTCAGGCGCACTTTATGAACAGGCACCGTATGGTCAATTGCGGGTAGATGCCGGCGGCAAAGCATTGCTGGTAAGCTTACTGGATGAAAATTTGCATGTATTGGGGGAGAATAGCCGCTGAAACCTGCTCTCTCCGAAGGTCGAATCGGTTTGCCCACGCCAACACGCCGTAAACCCATCCCTGGGGGCTCGTCTCAGCCCGTCCGGGGCTTCAACGGTTGGCTTAGGGCAAACCGATTCTCACTAAAATTATTCGTCGGCACGTTCACACTGATAACAGCCCGGACTACGCGGGCAACTGTTACCGCGCGCACAAATCAGCTGCACCGGCTTTTGTAAGCTGCGTGCCACCCAGTTAATATTCAGAATATTCGCCACACTGGTCAGGGCGGTTTGAATAACTTTGGGCACCCTGGCGCCACCGCTGCTGCCAACACACAAATGCTTTAACTCACCGGCCATACTATCAGCATCTACACCCTGCGCCAGCAGCGCCGGGTTCAAATCGATACCGGCACACAATACATGGGTATTACCGGCCAAATCGCTGACTTTAGTTGACTCGCAGCAGTAAATACGCGGCGCCCCGTTTACATCCAGCAACGACAACTGCGCGCTGCTGGCTACACCTTCTACATCAAACATCCTAAACACCGCCCAGTGCCGGCACGGATCTTCCACCTGGCGCATATTGCCCCACGGCAGCGGTATACCATTGCCGCGATACACCGCTTTAAGTTTACCCGGCGTATAAGCATCAAAATAGTGCCAGTGCGTATAGGGCGATACTGCTGTCATGCGGCGCATCGCCACAGACGCCGATACGCCGGCTTGCTGATGCGTGCTGATCTCATAACCATGGCGGTCCAACAGTTGGCGAAACGGTAACTTGGGACAAAGCAGCGCGCCGGCGAAAAAGCTCGATTCAAAATCGCGCCAGGCGTGCAAAATATCCTGCGGCTGCACCGCAGTAGAGCTGGATAGCTCGTCGTCATGCGCGCCACCTACTGTCATGCTGCTTTTAACGCCGTCTTTGTTGTGCAGCACCGCATGGCCAATATGTACCGCCAACTCGTATTTTAACCGCGTAGGAAAGGCTTTCAGCAGGCTGTTTAAATGCAAGGTAGTGGGTGGGGTAAAAAACGATGTGGAGACGTTTTTTGACAACACCCCCAGCTCATCCAGCAGCTCTTTCGGTGCTTCGGTAAACCAGCTGATCTGCAGCCCAAGCTGTTTTACGATCGCCAGCAACTCGTCTACACTCAGCGGCATACGTTTTTGGCCGACGTCTTCTGCCGCGCGCTCCAGCTCGGGAAAGTGGTTTTGATGGTGCTCCTGATGCGCCCGAATAAGCAACTGGGCAAACTGTTTACCACTGGTACCGGTTTGCGACAGCATTTCCGGAATGGCAATTTGTAAAATATCATTGGAGAACAGAAAGCCCGGCTCCAGCGCCATACCGCTGATACCACCACGGCTGCCTTTCTGTGGCGTTAAATCCTGGCCGTCGTCTTCACCATCGAGAAACCAGTCGATGTCTTTTTGAAATACTTCGGCAATGACCTGCAGCATTTCCACACCAGGCACCCGTTTACCACGTTCAATCATTGACAGATAAGACACCGACGGCGCCTGCTCCGGATCGACACGGATACAGCGGGTGGATAAATCTTCCATAGTTAAGTTATTGCGCTTTCTCAGGTTTCTGATCTTGGTTCCGAGAAAATGCGACTTTCTGAGCAGGCTTTTATTTGCTTTCATTTTGTAAAATTCACACTGTAAAATTTTTATTGTGAAATTATGCTTATTTTTAGCCTAGACTAGTTTTTAACCGATAGCAACTGGTCTGCGTTCTGACAAACGCGACAGAGGTGACGGTCCGGAATCCTGATAGCGCAGCCACAGAGTGTCTGAGCGAACGCGTAAGCGGCAGCGAGTTGCTGTGGCGAGCACAGCAGGAATTGCGGACCAAAGCTTTACACAATTACCAGCAACAAGAGCTGACAAGAGACGAGGATGACATCATGACTACATTGGCCCAACAACACTGCACTCCATCACAGAGCCATACCGCCTGGATGGCGACCGAGCTTAGCGTGATTAACGAGCTGAACCAGCGCCATGTCAAACAGGTAATGGATTACTCAAAAGGCTTTTTAGATAAAACCTTTCCGCTGCAGCAAGGCTCACACAAAGACGTATGCAGTTATGTAGTGTACTACCAACAACTGCTGGCATTTTTTGCCGACGGCAGCACCAGCGGCCTGCAAAACCCGGCGCAGTTTGTTGCCTTAAGCGGCCATCGCGAAGCGCCTTGCTCTATTGTACTGAACAATAATGGCCGCCACGTCGAGCTTATTTTAAACCGCAGCGGCATTAACGGTTGCCAGGATAAAGCCAGCATTGACGATATTCAGCTGCAAACCTCAGAGCCGGATTGCGTCTGGTTTAGCATGGTAACCGGCCGCCAGGTCAGTTGCGCCCACAAAGGCAATAAGCAGTTTACCTGCAAAGACGGCCTGCCGTATTCGCTGGCCTGAAAACTGCGCAGCGGTTAGCCGCCGGCTTGCCGCTGCGTTTAGTCCAGCCGCTTTTTAAAACGCAGTGTGGCAATAAATAGCCCGACCAATGTAAACCCGGCCAGATAAAGCACGTCATAACTGAGTGCCCACCAATGCGCATCACGCAGCACCACCGCACGAATCATCCGCACAAAATGCGTGGCCGGTAATACTTCAGCCAGCCACTGTGCGGCTACCGGCATAGCCGCATAAGGAAACATAAATCCTGACAGTAAAATAGATGGCAGTAAAATAAACACCGTCATCTGCATCGCTTGCAACTGCGTAGCGGCACGGGTAGAAATAACCAACCCCAATGCCAGGCTGGCCAGAATAAACAATAACGTTATCACCACTAGAGACGACCAATATAACGGAAACGGCACAGCAAACAGAAGATGGCCAAGCCCAAGAATAATGCCGGTTTGAATACAACCCACTGCAATATATGGCATAATTTTACCCAACATCAATTCCAGCGGTTGCATCGGTGTTGTGATCAGAAACTCCATATTTCCCTGCTCGCGCTCTCGCACCACCGCTGCCGAGGTAAACAGCACCATCGTCATCGTCAGGATCACAGCAATCAGGCCAGGCACTATATTGACCGCAGTGCGCTGCTCCGGATTAAAGTAGCTAACCACCTGCATCACCGCATCCGGACTGTTGCTGGCACTCATGCCCTGCAAGGTTAGTGGCGCCTGGCTCAGGCTGTTTACCGCCCCGCTTAATAATGGGTCGCTGCCGTCGGTGAGCCACTGCACCGCGGGTTGCAATGATACTCCTTCCTGACGCAGCACCAGACGGCGCTGAAAATCAGCCGGCAGAACAAGCACCGCAGCCACTGTTCCCAAAGTCAGCGCCTGCTCTGCCTGCACCACGCTGTCAAAGCGATGGGTAAACTGCACCACCTGTGATGCTTGCAGATCATATAGCAACTGCCGACTTTGTGCTGTGCCCGCTAAATCTACTACAGCAGAGGGCACCTGGCGTACATCGGTATTAATCGCATAGCCAAAGAGTACCAGTTGAATAAGCGGTATCATCACTATCATTGCAAAGGTAATACGGTCACGCGCCAGCTGGCGTAACTCCTTGAACATAATTGCATTAATTCTGCGCAGACTTGGCATAACCCACTCCGGTTGTAGCAACAAACACATCTTCCAGGTTGGCTGTCACCTGCTGCAACTTGACGCCGGGTACTTGCTGCTGCAACCAGTGTTCAGGCTGAGTCAGTCCCGGCACCAGCAGCACGCGCAGCGTATTACCAATCTGAGCAGTGGAGATAACTTCTGACAAAGACGCCAGCTGTTTGCCCAGTTGCCTGAGGTTTTCGCTCTGCAGCAGAAACACACTGGCGTTAAGCTGACGCATCAGTTGCTGCGGACTGCCATCGGCACGTTTTTGCCCCAGCTCCAGTATCGCCAGGCCATGACAACGTTCGGCTTCGTCCATATAGTGCGTAGACACCAGGATAGTAGTGCCGTTGTCACTGAGATCAAACAACCGCTCCCAGAACTCGCGCCGGTTCTCCGGATCGACCGCCGACGTCGGCTCATCCAGCAAGAGTAACGGTGGCTCATGCAAGGTGGCCGCTGCCAGCGCCAAGCGCTGTTTCTGCCCGCCACTTAAGGCGCCCGCACGTACCTGCTGCTTATCTTCCAGATGGTACAGTGCCAATAGCTGTTTTAGGCGCTGCTGGTACTGCTTTTTACCCAAGCCATAAATTTGTGCGACAAACTGCAGGTTTTCCCGCACACTCAGGTTGTCATACAACGAGAACTTTTGCGTCATATAGCCTATTTTCCGTCGCAGGGCTTCAGCCTGCTGCGGTAACTCACTGCCCAACACCTTTACTTGCCCGGCACACGGCGTCAGCAAACCGGTAAGCAATCTCATCGTAGTTGACTTACCACAGCCGTTCGGGCCAAGGAAGCCGTAAATCGTACCGCGACGAATAGTCAGGTCCAGATTGTTCACAGCACAGTAATCACCAAAATATTTAGTCAGACCTTGGGTTGTAATAACAATATCGCTCATGGCAACTCTACCCTTACCGGCGTGCCACTGCTAAGTGCCGATTCATCAGGCAAACTGATTTCTGTCAGATACACCAGACGACTGCGTTCCTGCTGATGCAGCGCAAAATGCGGGGTAAAAGCCGCGACAGTACTGATATAACGCACTGTGCCGATCACCGCCGCATCACGTCCCTCCGGCCAGACAGATACCTGCTGCCCCAGCGGCCAGTTAGCCAGTGCACTGGCCGGTAAATACAGCCGGGCATAGGCGCTACCCGCTACCGCCAGCGTCAGTAAAGTGTTGCCGGCTTGTACCCGCTCACCGCGGTAGCGCAGTACATCATCGATCACACCATCACGCTCTGCATAGGTACTTTGCTGCAGCAATTGCCACTGTAACTGCTTTAACCGCGCTTGTAGCTGCACTTCCTGTTGTTTGGCGCTTTCAATCTCCTGCTGCCGGTTGCCTGCCAGGGTCTCGGTCAACTGCTGCTGCGCCGCCTGTTGTTCGGCAAGCGCTATTGCCAGGGCTGCATCTGCCTGCTGCACTGCTGCTTCGGTATTCAGTTGTTGGCGCAATAATTCTGCCTGCCGCTGCTGCGTCAGGCGCGCATCGGCCAGTTTTGCTTCAGCCCTGGCCAAATTCGCCCGGGCCAGCGCTCGTTGCTCACTCCGGCTGCCCAATTGCAGCAATTCCAGTTCTGCCTGAGCCGCGGCCAGCCCGGCCTGCACCTGAGCAACCTGCAGTTTTTGCTCCGTTGTTTCTTGTTGCACTAACAGTTGACCGGCCTGCACCTGCTCGCCCTTTTTAACCTTAACGTCGGTTATTACACCGGCTGAAGCGGCATTAATCAGCAACACGTCACGCTCAACGGTGCCAAAAGCAGAGCGTGGCTCCTGCCACTGACACGCAACTAACCCGACGATAACACCTAACAGCAATAGATTACGCATCCGCGCCTCCTGTACTGCTGTTGGCTAAACCGGCAAACAGAGGAGCACTGCAATCGGCAATAGCACTTAACTCCTCCGAAGTGGCGCTGAATTGCAGGATCTGGCGCACCACGTCAGGAATTAAGAACGGAAATACCGCCATCGCCAGAGCACAAATAACCAGCGCCTGACGCCGGGTGCTACCGGCGGGTTCAGCATCACAGGTCAGTTGGGCCAGTAAGTGTTCAATGGCGCTGCGGATCACACCATTAAAAGTGGCGCTGACTATCTGATATTCTGCCGAACCCGGATTATGTAACGCGCGGAAAATCATCCGCGGCAATTCCGGGTACGGTGCCATCATGCGGTGATATTGCTGCACCAGCGCCAACATGTCCGGCTGCTGGCTTTGCTTCGGCACCGCCTGCATCAGGTTTAACATAGGTTGAATGGTTTCATGCAACACCGCCTGAAATAAGCCGGCTTTATTATTAAAGTAGTAACGGATCAGTGCCGGGTTAGTACCCGCCCGGCGCGCGATATTCCGGGTAGTTGTTGCTGCATAACCGCGTTTGCTAAATTGCTGCCGTGCTGCGCTTAGCAAGCGCTCCCGGCTCTGATTGTCTTCTGCAGCCAGCGGCCGTCCGGAGGTGTTTGCCATAATAAAATCAACTTAGTTAACCAAGTGATTAATAGCGTAGCGGCATTTTGCTGCGCCAGACAGCGAAATAATTATCCGGTAGGGCGTTGTTGATTAAAGGCGTTCGGATATCAGTCTTTAGCGGTGTTTCAAGCGCACAACCGCCTGAGACTGCTAAGGGTAGGCCAGTTGATAGCGTTGCAGTAAGGCGTTGTATGCGGCCGAGCTTTTATAGCGCAGCAACGCTTGATCAAACTGACTGACAAACTGTGGCGTAATACTGCTTTGCTTACTGAAGGCGAAGTAAATATCCACGTAGTCCAATGGCGGTTGCAAGACCCGGATTTTGTCGCCGGCTTGCTGTAATTCGGCGGCATGCTGTACATTAATTAATGATGCTATACCCTGCGGCAAGCGTCGCTTCAGCAACAGTTTAAACAACATTGGATCCGACTCCACCACAGCTATTTTGCTAAACACTGCCTGATCCAGCAGCGGTCCGTAGGAGAAATCACGTACCACCGCCACCGGCTGCTGCGCCAAACTCGCCAGATCACCGTCAAACCGTAGTTGGCAAGGCTCAGCACACAGCAGCACTATCGGGTCGCGTAAATAACTTTCGCTACTGTAGTAAAACTGAGCCTGACGCGGTTCCGTTTTATAAAACACCGTAATCACGTCAGCCTTGCCACTGGCAACATGCTGCACCACTCTGCTCCAGGGTAAACGCTGCCACTGCAGCGTAAGCCCCAGCTCGGCAGCCACCACCTGCAGCACCTCCACAGAAAATCCGCTTAGTGTATCGCCGTGTTGATAATAAAAAGGTGGGTAATCCTCTGCTGAAATGGCAACACGCAGAGCCTGAGCCTGTAACTGGCACAACATTAGCAACAGGCCGGCCAACAAAAAAGCACTGTGCCAGAGGATCCAGCGGCGTATTCGCTGTTGTGCGGTATTGCTGTCCATAGCCACAACCTCCTGTCAGGACATAGTTAAACTATAGCAGAGCACCGTGACACAGTTAAAACAATGACAAACCCAACTCGTCAGCCAGCAGGCTGATCAGTTGCATCGCCACCACCGAGTTACCAAAGCGGTTTAGCGGCGGACTCCACGCCGTTATTACACCAAATTGCGGCACTATCGCCACTATGGCACCGCCAACACCGCTTTTCGCCGGCAAGCCCACTTTAAAAGCAAACTCGCCGGACTGATCATACATACCACTGGTAGATAAAATAGCATTAACGCGGTGCGCATCACGCCGGCTACAGATGGATTCGTTACTGTGCGGCTGCACTCCACGATTGGCCAAAAACAGTAACGAGCGCGCCAACTGCTCGCAACTAATGGCGGTAGCGCACTGATGAAAGTAGTGTTCCAGCACCTGTGGTACTTCAGCTTCAATATTGCCAAAGCTTTTCATCAGATACGCCAGTGCCGCGTTACGGTTACCGTGCTCCAGTTCCGACAAATACACCTGCTGATCGGCATAAATGGCTTCAACTCCGGTTAAACGGCGCAAAAAAGTTAAAAACGCGGTTTTACTGGCCGAATAATGGCTTACCAACACATCGGCAACCAAAATGGCACCGGCATTAATGACCGGGTTGCGCGGTATGCCCTGCTCCCATTCCAACTGCACAATAGAGTTAAACGGCTGGCCGGATGGTTCCATATTAACCCGTTGCCACAACTCATCGCCCAGCCGGTTCATCGCCATAACCAGGCCAAAAATTTTGGAAATACTTTGCAGCGAGAAGTTCTGCTGTGCCGCCCCGGCACTATAGACCTTGCCATCCAGCGTCGCTACTGCCACCGCGGCTTGCTGCGGAGCGACCTGCGCCAGCGCCGGAATATAGTCGGCCACTTTGCCCTGGCTATACAGCGGCTGACATTGCGCTAATAACTGCTGTAACAAGGCATTCAGATCGGAGGATTTTTTCATCGACAATTGCCTTATCTGCGTTGTTCCTGTGGCCCGGCAGTATGCCACACCTAAGCAAAGATGTTATCTTGTTTGTCGTTACACCATTTTGCCAGTGGCTAAGCTTGCTGAGTGTGCCGGTTGCACTGTGTTGCTCTGCCTTATTGATGTATTGCCAGAACCTATTATATAGCCGACAGATATGGATTCATTAACACAATTAACCCTGGGAGCGGCCGTTGCCGTTGTCGCTCTGGGCAAACTGCCCGGCAGCAAGGTAAAGGTAGCGCTGACAGGCGCAGTGCTTGGCACCTTACCCGATTTAGATGTGATTATTGATTACGGCGATGTGATCAGTAACATGGTATTACACCGTACAGAAAGCCACGCTGTATTTTATCAAACCTTGCTATCACCGCTATTAGCCTGGCTGGCAGCCTTGTGCTGCAAACAGCAGCAATATTATTTGCGCTGGTTATTAGCGACCTGGCTTATTTTACTTACCCACACCGGCCTTGATGCCATGACGGTGTACGGCACCCAATTTGGTTTACCCTTTACCAATATCCCCTTTGCGGTTGGCAGCATTTTTATTATCGACCCGCTGTACACCTTGCCACTGCTTCTGGGGGTAAGTTGGTTTTTATTGTCACGTCTTAGCTGCGGCTATAAAGCCAATATAGCCGGCCTGGTGTTGTCGTCCGGTTATCTGCTGTGGAGTGTCGCGGCGCAGCAGCATGTCAGTACTATTGCGGCAAAAAATGCACAACAGCAACTGCCGGGTTATCAACAAATGTTGGTCACCCCGGCACCGCTGAATACCCTGCTGTGGCGCATAGTGTTGATGACAGAGCAAGGCTATGCCGAGGGCTTTTATTCATTACTTGATGCTACAGATCAGATTAGTTTTACGCTGGTACCGCAAGACAATACGCTGAAACACCAGTACGCCACGCTTAAGCCGGTGCAGCAACTGCAATGGTTCAGCCGTGGCTTTTATAGCCTGGCACAACACGGCGACAAGCTGTTACTGACAGATCTGCGCATGGGCCAGGAAGGCAGCTATGCTTTTCAGTTCGTGCTGGACCCGTTAACCCCTGCAGCAGTAACTCAGCTACCGATGCGACAGGACACCGCCCGGGCTTTGCCGTGGTTGTGGCAACGCATGCTGGGCACAGCGTTGCCATCGCCTTATGCTACGTCAGCACTTAACCAATGATGTTATAACCGTACCAGTCCGGCTTCATCGGTTGGCTTTGGCCGGACGGGGTCAGGTGAATGTACAAGCCCTGCAGTTGCTCTACAGCGAAGCAGTCATCCAGCTCCAGTAAATTATCTTTGTGCGGGCTGCCGGCACCGGGTAACAACAGCAGCTTTGCCTTGGCCTTCGCCTCAGCAGCCGAGCCGGCCACACACAACATAAAATCATGCTGTTCGGCTATTTTATCTGTGTGATAGCCACCAAAATTGACAAAATATAATTTAACATCAAGGTTTTGCGGCTCGCTCTGCACACTGACACTGTAACCGTCTATATGCTTTACCTGCATGTAACTGTCGATATGCAAGCCTTTTACGGTACCAAACCATTGTTGACACAGCTGCGTATAAGTATCCTCAATGCGCTCAGCTGCCACAAAACGGACATCGTGTAGCTCTATATTTGCACCCGGCGCAATACCGCCGAGATAAACTAAAAATAATGGCATCGTTTTTCTCATCCATGGGCAAAGCGCGCAGTATAACCACAGCTTAACTTTGCCACCAGCAGCAGTTGCGTTAAGCTGCTAAGCTAGCTGAATAAAACAACATTTACACAACTTTAGCCGGACGGAAATACCACAATGAAAGCTGCTCTGCCACACAACGAACAGCAACGATTAGAGAGCTTGTATCAGCTGGAAATTCTCGATACCGCGCAAGAAGACGCTTTTGATGCCTTAACACAGCTGGCCGGCATGATTTGCGGCGTGCCTATATCGGTTATCTCGCTGGTTGATAAAGACCGGCAGTGGTTCAAATCTAAACAAGGTATGAGCGACGTGCAAACAAGCCGTGATGTCTCTTTTTGTGCTCATGCCATTTTACAGCCTGAGCAAATCCTGCAGGTAGCCGATGCCAGCAAAGATCCACGTTTCGCGGATAACCCCCATGTGCTGGCGCCGGACGGGATACGTTTTTATGCCGGCGTACCGCTGGTGTTGGATCAGGGCTTAGCCCTTGGCACCCTGTGCGTGGTAGATACTGTATGCAAAACCCTGGCGCCGGCACAACTTACTGCTTTGCAACTGCTGGCACGCCAGGCCACCAAGCTGCTTGAAGCGCGTAAGCTGGCGCTGGATAACCAACATAAAAGCGCCTTACTGCAGCAAAGCGAACAACGTTACCGCTCTATGCTGGAAAACCTGCCGGGTATCGTATATCGCTGCCAAAACGATACCGACTGGAATATGTTGTTTATCAGTGACGAAGTCGAAGCACTCACCGGCTTTACTGCAGACGACTTTATTACTAACCGCGCCGTAAGCTTCACCCAACTAACCTTTGAAGACGATATTCCAAGGCTATACCACACCGTGCAGCAAGCCTTAGCGAAGCAACAAGGCTACGATGTGCAATACCGTATTACCACCCGTAATGGTGAGGTAAAATGGCTGCAGGAGTTAGGCCGCGGCATTTTTACAACCGATGGCCAGCTGCTATATCTGGATGGTTTTATTTGGGACATTACTGAGCAAAAAACCGTGGAGCAACTGAAGAACCAGTTTGTTTCTACGGTAAGCCATGAACTGCGTACGCCTTTGACTTCTATCAGCGGCTCTCTTGGCCTGGTACTGGGTGGCGTAGCCGGAAAATTACCCGACGCCGCTAACCAAATGCTGCAAATTGCCAACGACAACTGTGAACGGCTCACCCATCTGATCAATGATTTACTTGATATTGAAAAGCTGATGGCAGGTAAAATTCAACTTACTACTAATACGTTGCATGCGCATAGCTTACTGGAAAAGTGCCTGCAGCAAAACCAGCCTTATGCCAGAAAACACTTGTGTGAGCTGGAACTGCAACCCGGGCCGGAGCTCTGGCTGCAGGCAGATGAGCGTCGGCTGGAACAGGTTTTAACCAATTTACTGTCTAATGCCGCCAAATTTTCGCCGGCCAACTCCCGTGTGGTTGTCAGTGTTAGCCAGCACAATCAGCAGGCTGAAATTGCGGTGCTGGACCAGGGTCCGGGCATTGCGGATGGCTTTAAAAGTAAAATATTTCAAAAGTTTTCCCAGGCAGATGCTGCCGACTCGCGTTCAAAAGGCGGCACCGGGTTGGGGCTGGCGATATGCCGGGAGTTGATGCAGGCCATGCGGGGCGAAATAGGTTACCAAAATCTGCCTGGCGGTTGCCGGTTTTATATCCGGCTGCCGTTGGCTAACCCGCCGTTTGCGATTGCGCCAGAATAACGCGGTTGCGGCCGCTGGTTTTAGCCTTGTATAAGGCTTGATCGGCCTTTTCTATCACCACATCAGCTGCAGTACTGCCTGCTACTGCACTGATACCGGCGCTAAAGGTACAAAAAAAACGTTGCTCGTTGCTACTGAAGGGCAAACCGGCAAACAGTTCGCGTATCTGTTCAATTACCTCAAACGCCCGTTGCAAGGTGCACTCCGGTAACACCAGCAAAAACTCTTCACCGCCATAGCGCCCCACCAGGTCGGTTTTACGCAACTGTTGTTTCAGCAAATTAGCTAAGTTGGCTATAACCTGGTCACCTACCAGGTGGCCATAGTTATCGTTTACCTTTTTAAAATGATCGATATCCAGCATCACCACACTGACCGGCTGGGCGCTGCGCTCTGAGCGCAGCATCTCCAAAGCCAACCGCTCTTTAATGTGCGCGTGTTGTAATAAACCGGTAAGGCTGTCCCGAGTCATAATTTCCGCTAACTGCCGTGCCCGCTGTGCCCGGGCAAATACGGCCACCAGCAAGGCCGTGTCAGAAATAGGTTTGGTGATAAAATCATCGCCGGCTTTGATCAACGCTGCCAGCTGTTGCTCGCTGTCGGTTTCTGAAGACAGATAGATAATCGGTACACCGAGCCAGCTTTGCTGCAAACGCACCAGTTGGGCTAACTCCGGACCACTGCAAAACGGCATATTAACATCCAGCAGGATCACATCCGGATGGAAGCGGTTTAACGCATCAAAAATCTGTGCCGGTTGTGGCAAAATCTCTACCATCAAGCCGCCTTGCTGCAACACTATGGCATAGTGCTGTGCCAACATCTGATCATCATCAACCAGCATCACCCGAAAAGGCTCGCGCTCTGCTCCGGATATTTGTTTACGCACCCCGGCTTCCAACTCCGTTGTGTTCAGCGGTCGGCTATAGTATCCCACAGCACCAATGCGTACCGCATCAAGGTAACTGTTAAAGTCTGTTTTATGGCTCACCAGCAACAGCGGCAACGCCGTCTTTTGTTCGTGCTGGATTAATTGCAACTGAGCCACTGCGCCCGGTTGATCGGCATCCACAATTACAACAGCAGGACGTTGCATCGCTACCGCATCACGCAGTGCGCTAAAGCCGGTAAACTGGCGATTAACATAACCGAAGATATCCAGCATAATGCTGATTTGCTCTTTCAGAGCACTATCGGCACAACATAAATACACCGTTGCCGCTAACGGCTGCTGGCCGACGCTGACATTTAATACCGGTATCTCTGCAGCAGTGTCACTCAAGCGACTCAGCAAGGCTATTGCCGCTACAAAGTCACGGTAAGCCGCAACGTCGGGTTGAATACCGTCGTGCAACCAGTGTTTGAGTTGCTGTTCCAGTTGTTTTGCGCGGTCACCCAGTTGTGCCAGGCCAAAGGTACCGGCAGAGCCTGCCAGGGTATGTAAAGCGGCCATGAGTTGCGCTGCGTGTTGTTGCCACAGCTCTGATGGAGTCTCGGGTAATGCCTGTGCTTGTTGCAGTAGCGCCGGCAAATCCTGTCGCAATCGGTCAACATATGCCAGCCGCAAAGTTTCAAGCTGTTGTTGCAGGTCCGTAGTCGGTGCCGTCATATCAGAGCCATTAGTTTCAGTACTTTGTTTATCCGCTGCCGACGCGTTTGCTGAATTCGGGGCATGGCGCAGATCTGCAATTTATTACAACAAGTGAATGATTAAACTGCGTTAAATTTAGCGCATAAGTGCTAAAGATGCTATACATTGCAGTTACGCAGCCGGGGTTATTTGTACTGAATCTGAGCTAATACGGAGCGCTGTTTGCCCTTATGCATATTGAACTACAACATATTTTAGCGCAGATAAGCCTGAACCCTGATATTGATAAGGGTGACCTTGCGGCCAGTAACAGGCTTATTTTACAGGGTATTACCAGCGGGCTGGCCACTGATCGCGCCAGCGTTTGGTTAATGTCAGACGACCGCCGGCAGATGCGCTGTGCCTATCTGCTGGACTGCGATACCCATTATGCTGAACCGGATATAATCCTGTCACGGCAAGATTTTCCGCATTATTTCACGGCGTTGGACCAGGAACGCAATATCGTTGCGCAAGACGCTCACACTCACCCACAAACAAGCGAGTTTTCAGAGCCTTACCTTAAACCATTGCAAATATGCTCGATGCTGGATACGCCAATCCGCCACCATGGTGTGATGGTAGGTATCATTTGTATTGAACATCGCCAACCCAAACACTGGCAAACAGACGAAATTGTTTTTGCCGGCTTCCTCGCCGACATTTATGGCCGGGCGCTCAGTGCCTCTGAGCGGATGCGGTATCAATGTGAACTGGAACAGCTGAACAGCGGCCTTGAACAGATTATCAGCCAACGCACTCAGGAACTGACGCAGTCGCTGGAGCAGCTGCAACATACACAGCGACGTCTGATTGAAGTGGAGAAGATGGCCAGCCTGGGCCGGCTGGTCGCCGGTATCGCACATGAAATTAATACGCCACTGGGAGTAGCGGTTACCGCCAACAGCCATGCCGAAACCACCTTATCGGCATTGGAAAAGCTGTTTCAGGCCGGCCAGCTTACCCGGCAGCAGTTCAGCCAAAGCGGCGCGGCCATTAAAAGCAGCATTGCCATGGTAAATACTAACCTGCAGCGCGCGGTCGATTTGGTTAACAGCTTTAAACAAACCGCAGCCGGCGGTGCCGGGCAGCAGCCGGAATCGCTGCAGCTTAGTCGCTTCGTGCCTAAGGTATTGTCCAGCGTTGAATCCTTGTTGAAACAACATCAGGTTGAAGTACAGCTGCAATTGCCGCGCGGATTAACTATTCAAAGCTTTGCCAGCCCGTTGGCAACCATTCTGACACGGCTGATTGAAAATGCCTGCCAGCATGCGTTTACTGCGCAAGGCCCCCGCACCATTGTGATCCGTGCCAGCAAAAATGCCTACAGCTGGCAGCTGGAAGTGGCAGATAACGGCAGAGGCATGACAAGCGATGAACTAAACCGGGCGTTCGAGCCGTTTTTTACCACGCAGCGTAATCGTGGCGCCAAAGGCCTGGGGCTGACACTGGTGTTTAATCTGGTGTCACACTTACTGCAAGGTGAAGTCAGCCTGCGCAATACCGACGCAGGCTGTGTCGTTAGCTTAACCTGTCCACTGCAGATTGATACTACAACCTGACCGTTAAACCGTCAGCCAACGCTTTGCGGTAGGCCAATATGCCAGGCAACGTTGCCAACAGCGCCGATAACAACAAAATGCCGGCAGCCCAATACAATGTAGTCAGTTTAACAATGTTGAGGCTGATAAACAGGCCAAAGTCTGCCGCCAGCGTATCTTGCAGCAGATACAAACTCAGTAGCAGTAAACCTGCAGCCGATAACATAGACAACAGCGTTACCAATAATACCTCAAGCTGAATAAGCACAAACAAATACCACGGGTGCGCTCCGGTGGCACGTAAAATGGCCATCTCACGTTGCCGTTCTTTCATTGATGCTAACAAGGTAGTGATCATGCCCACCAACGCCGCCAGCAACACCAGCAAGCTGATCAGCAACAACAGGTTTTCTACCATACTGAGCATTTGCCACAGCTCGGCCAACGCCACGCCGGGTAAAATAGCTGACAGCGGTTCGTTTTTGTATTCGTTAATTTGCCGCTGCAACGTAAAGGTAGCCATGCGCGATTTTAAACCCACCATAAAAGCGGTAATAGATTTTGGCGTTAAATCCATTGCCAATACCTGGTCGCTGCTCAGCTGTCTGCCGGGCATAGGCGCCCCCTGTTGCCAATCGAGGTGAATAGCTTCTATCGCTTCCAGGCTAACATGCACGGTTTGGTCTACCGGCGTGCCGGTAGCTGCCAAAATGCCGGCCACGGTAAAGGGTTTATCTTTGTGCTGACTAAAACTGACGACACCGACACCATGCGACAATTCTATTTGCTCACCCAACTTATAACCTAACTTCACCGCCACTTCGGCGCCCAGCACCGTATCAAATACTCCATCAAATGCCTTGCCCTGCGCCAGCACCAATGGCTGGCTGTTGGCATAGCGGTAATGGTTAAAATAGTCGCCGTTGGTACCCATCACGCGGTAACCCCGATGTGAGTCGCCCAGCGATATCGGAATGCTCCAGCTTATTTGCGGGTGCTTAATGATACGTTGATAAGCCGGCCAGCTGATATTGGCCGTCGCATTACCGATGCGAAATACCGAATACAGCAACAAATTCAGCTGGCCGGAGCGGGCGCCAACAATTAAATCGGTGCCGGATACCGTGCTGGTAAAGCTGTTTTTAGCTTCAGTGCGTAAATGATCTATGCCCAGCAATAAGGCAATGCTTATCGTCAGTGACAACCAGGTCATCAGCACAGTGCCGCGCCGGTTCCATAAACTTAACCGCGCCAGTTTCATCAGCATGGCTGCACTCCTTTGGCTAACTGCTGCATATCCAGCTGAGTATGAAAGTACTGTGTCAGGCTCTGATCGTGGCTGACAAAAATAACAGTGCAACCATTGGCATCGGCTTCCGCCAGCATTACACGCATAAAAGCATCGCGGTTGTCACTGTCCAGTGCCGAGGTAGGCTCATCAGCTATCAACAAGGTCGGTTTTGGCAATAATGCCCGCGCAATAGCCACCCGTTGTTGTTGGCCTACGCTGAGCTGGTTAGCTGTTTTATGCCATAAGTCCTGTTGCAGCCCGAGGCGTTGCAATAAGGTTTTAGCACGGCTTAGCGCTTCGGTTTTGTTTTGCCCGGCAAAATGACTGCTTAGCAGCGTATTGTCCAACACCGATAAATACGGGATCAGGTTGAGCTGTTGAAACACTACGCCTATGTGTTTTGCCCTTAAGTTATCGCGGGCACGGCTGCTTAAGGTATGTAACGGCTGACCGTTAACATACAGCTCACCGTTGGCCGGCCGGGTAATACCGCAAAGTAGATTCAATAAGGTGGTTTTACCGCTGCCGGAGGCACCACGCACGAATAAATGCTGGCCGCGGGCTAAAACCAACTGCGGCAGATACAGCTGCCAACCACCGCTTTGGTAGTAAAACAGCAACTGTTTGAGCTCAATAGCAGGAATTTTCGGCTTGTCAGTCACAGGCGCTCTCAGTGTCATGTTATGATATCAGCGTTTTTTGCCATTATGCCAACTTAGGGAGGCGAGCTCCAATGCTACGGACGTTATCTGTTGCGTTATACCTGACACTGGTCGCATGTTTTTCTGTCGCACTTAGTGCAAGCGAGGTTAAAACCCTTGAGTGGACGGATTTGATGCCGGAAGAAGATTTAAAGCTGTTAGAGCAAATGCCGCAAGTGCAGCACGATTACAGCCAACCATCACCGTTTGACGATGACTACCAGGGCGACGATCCGGCCGCACAGCAATGGCAACAAATTATGAACTCCGCCAAGGTGGTGGAAAAATATAATAATACCAAGGTGCGGGTACCGGGTTTTATTGTACCGTTAGAATTTGATGGCGAGCAAAATGTTACCAGCTTCTTTTTAGTGCCCTATTTTGGTGCCTGTATTCACGTACCACCGCCACCACCAAACCAGATGATTTTCGTCAACGGCGCCAAAGGCCTGAAAGCCGACATGATTTACTCGCCGTTTTGGATCAGCGGCACCCTGACCACTGATGTAATGACACATGATTTAGGCCAGGCGGCTTACAGCCTGAAAGTAGATAAAGTAGAAGAGTATACCTACTGAGAAAACGGCAGCTTTAGCTGCCGTTTTTATTTCAGCCTTACTGAAAACGTATGGTACTGCTGCTTAATGCTGCCTGTGATGCACCTTGCTGGCCGTTAAGAATCCATTGAATGTCTATTTGCTCCAACATCGGAACCAAGCTGAAAATAGTTAACTGTAACTCGTTCAGCCGTGCCGGGCGCTGACATAACAGCTGATAATTGGCATAAAAATCGGCATGGCCTTTATTGGCCTGTAGCTCCGTCAGATCGGTACTGGCTTCTGCCATCACCAGCTCGCAGTTGGCGTCGGTATTAAAACTGAACCACTGTGCCTGATTAAACACCTCTATGGCCGCTGTCACTTCCTGCTGTTGCTCTGTTGTGCGGGGCTTGTGCTCAAACCCCACTATACTTTGCGCTGCCGACTGAAACGCCAATTGCATTTCATTGCCTTCCAGTACCAGGGTTAATACTGCATGGCCATGCACATGCGCGCCCAGCGCCACCATTTCTGTCTCGTCATCATGCTGGTGATCATGCTCTTGGTCATGTTCGTGCTCGTGCTCGTGATCATGTTCGTGCTCAGATACTGCATGCTCTGCCGGCACCTGGTGCGCTGTCACTACGGCAGTGTTAAAGCCGGCTGCTATCAGCATGCAAGCCAATAAAGATAACTTCATAGCCTAAAGTCCTTCATCATATTATTTATGTGACAACATAACACAAAGCAGTTTCTCTGTGCTACGACCTGATCGCCATACCACTACCCGGCGTAAAGCCAACATCATCAGTAAACCGTGGTTATTATGGCCAATCTTATTGTTATTTTGGGTGATCAGCTTAGCCCTGCGCTATCGTCTTTGCGCCTGGCAACACCGAACAATGTTATTTTAATGGCAGAAGTCGGTGCAGAAGCCAGCTATGTAAAACATCACAAGCATAAAATTATTCTTATTTTCAGTGCCATGCGCCATTTTGCTGCCGTATTGCAGCAGCAAGGCGTACAACTTTGTTATATCAGGTACGGTGCAGTACCTGACGTCTACAGCATGACAGATGCGGTACGTTATGCGCTGCAACAGCACCCGGAAATTGATGGCCTGCTGGTTACACAATGCGGCGAGTACCGCTTACAACAGGAAATAAACAGCTGGCAGCAGCAGTTTTCGCTGACACTGCAAATAGCAGATGACGACCGCTTTATTTGCAGTGCCGCGCGGTTCAATGCCCGGGTCCGGGATAAAAAACAGCTGCGGATGGAATATTTTTACCGCGATATGCGTCGCTACACCGGCCTGCTGATGCAAGGGGATACACCTGAAGGTGGCAAGTGGAACTATGACGCTGATAACCGTAAAGCCTGCCCGGAGGATTTAAGCCAAATTCCGCCGCTGCGTTTTGCCCCTGATGCTATTACCCTGGAGGTGATAGCGCTGGTTAATCAGCAGTTTGCCGGCAATATGGGCAATGGCGACAACTTTAGCTATGCCGTAACCGGTAAAGACGCACGCCGGGCTTTCTTGCATTTTGTCGAACAGCAACTGCCGGTGTTTGGCGACTATCAGGATGCGATGCTGCTGGAGCAGCCGTTTTTGTTTCACAGTATTTGCTCGATGTATTTAAACTGCGGCTTGTTGGATGTGCGCTGGATGTGCAACAAAGTGCAGCAGGCTTACCAGCAAGGCCTGGTGCCGTTAAACGCCACTGAGGGTTTTATCCGCCAGTTAATTGGTTGGCGTGAATATGTTCGCGGCCTGTACTGGCTGCTGATGCCGGCTTACAAACAGCATAACGCGTTAAACGCTGAGCGCGCTCTGCCAGGGTTTTACTGGCATGGCAACACCCGAATGCGCTGTATGCAGCAAGCCGTGCAGCACACTATTGAGCATGCTTACTCGCACCATATTCAGCGCTTAATGATCACCGGTAATTTTGCCTTACTGGCCGGCTTGTCGGTTGAGCAGGTAACCGACTGGTATCTGGCCGTTTATGCCGACGCCTACGAATGGGTAGAGCTACCCAATACTCTTGGTATGGCACTGTTTGCCGATGGCGGCGTGCTGGCCTCAAAGCCCTATGCCGCCAGTGGCGCCTATATTAACCGCATGAGTAACTACTGTAAAAACTGCGCTTATAACGTTAAACGTACTACCGAAACCGATGCCTGCCCGTTTAATGCGTTGTACTGGGATTTCCTCAACCGTAACCAACAACAGCTGGGTGCTAATCCGCGGCTGGCGCTGCCGTTTGCCAACTGGCATAAACGCAGCGACAACGATAAGGCGGCTATTTTGGCGAAAGCCGCCGACACACTAAACCGGCTGGAGCAGTTATGAGTGTCAGCTTAGTTTTACTAAATGACACCTTACGCCTGCATGACAACCCGCTGCTTAATAGCTGTGCCGGGCCCAAAGCCGTAAACGTCCGCTGGCTAAGACAGCATTAAATCGTCAGCAGCTGAGTTTTGACTGGTGGTCAGCGTTGAGCCGCACGCAAAGTTTGCGGCGAATGCTGCTCAAGCCACTGTACTGTCTGCCAGATAGCGCTGATGGCCATCTCAAGGAAATCCGGTTCAATACGCTGCCAGGTGTCGTCAGGTGTGTGGTAATGCGGGTGCTCCTGGCCACCAAAAAACAAATACGGTATGCCGGCGCGATAAAAAGGCCCGTGATCACTGGCATTGGGCCAGTCATAGCGCGGGTTATTACGCGCCATACGACCAGGCCCGCGATGGTGTAAAAACTGCAGTTTGCTAAAGTCCTTTGCCAACTGCGCTGTTAAAGCCGGATAGCGTCTGGCTCCGGTCAGGTACAGCCTGCCACGCCGGTCAGCGCGGCTAATCATGTCCAAATTCAGGTTCAGCACTATGTTTTCCACCGGCACCGGCGGTGCAGCAACAAAGGCTTTGCTGCCATGTAAACCGTCTTCCTCTGCATCAGTAGCAAGGAAAATATACGAATAAGCAGGGCAAACGGCACTTAACCTGGCGGCCAACTCCAGCATAGCAGCCACACCTGAGGCGTTATCATCTGCGCCATGGAATATTTTGCGGCCCTGTGTACCCAGATGATCATAATGCGCCGTTACCACTATATACTGCCCGGGGTAGGTGCAACCCGGCCGCCAGCCCAGTACATTGATACCGCTTTTTTCAGGCCAGGTGGAATAAACAAACGCTTGCTGGTATTTGTCGCTTGCACTGTTATCAAACCCGGCTAATTGCAGTTGAGCAAAGCGTGCCGCAATAAACTGCCGTGCAAGCTCTGCTCCGGCGCTGCCGGTTTTACGGCCCTGCATATCGGCAGCACTTAGTTGCTGTATGTCGTCCAATAAGCTTGCCCGACAGATAAAACTGTATTGCAGCGCAAGCAGCAAAGATACCCAAACCAGAAGATTAAATCGCATCCTCGTCTTCTTCGCCAGTACGGATCCGCACCACGCGTTCTACTTCAAACACAAAAATCTTACCATCGCCAATGCGGCCGGTTTGTGCGGTTTTCATAATGGCTTCTACACAACGCTCTACCTGCTCATCCGGCACCACAATCTCCAGCTTCACCTTGGGCAGAAAATCCACCATATACTCGGCACCGCGATACAGTTCAGTGTGGCCTTTTTGCCGGCCGAAGCCTTTGACCTCTGTGACTGTCATACCGGTAATACTGATATCTGCCAGCGCTTCACGCACATCATCCAGCTTAAAAGGTTTAATAATGGCTTCAATTTTTTTCATTGTAGTTTCCGTCTGTTAGGCAGCAGTGTTCACCGCAGTATAATACAAGCTACTATGCTGTTCAGTAGTTAATCGCTAAGAATCACTTGATCTGCCAAGGGTAAAGCGCGGTAAGATAGTGTGATACTTTCAGCAGAGGCCACAATACTATGAATGCAGCCGGCATCATCAAAGAAATGCGGGTTTTACCGCAGATAGACCCAGAATTCGAGATCCGCCGCCGGGTCGACTTTATTAAACAACGCCTGAGCGCGTCCGGTATGAAAACTCTGGTGCTGGGCATCAGCGGCGGCATTGACTCCACCACCTGTGGCCGATTGGCGCAACTGGCGGTAGATGAGTTAAACCAAAGCGGCAGTGGTTATCAGTTTATTGCGGTGCGCCTGCCATATGCCACGCAAAAAGATGAAGCTGAAGCCCAAATGGCGCTGGATTTTATTCAACCCACGAAAGCGTTATCCGTTAATGTACAACCCGGTGCCGATGCCATTCACCAAGCCACCTGGAGTGCGATGGCGGCACAGGAAATGGCTACCGCTACTGATGCTCAGGCAGATTTCGCCAAAGGTAACGTTAAAGCCCGTACACGGATGGTTGTTCAGTATCATATTGCCGCCTTGCTGGGCGGTTTGGTGTTGGGCACTGACCATTCCGCTGAAAACATTACCGGCTTTTATACCAAATGGGGCGATGGCGCCTGTGATTTAGCGCCGCTGTTTGGCTTAAGCAAACGCCAGGTAAGGCTGGTGGGTAAAACTTTGGGTGCACCTGAGCTGCTGGTTGGTAAAACACCTACTGCAGATCTGGAATGTATGGCACCGCAAAAGGCGGATGAAGCAGCACTGGGGCTAACCTACGAGCAAATAGATGATTTCCTCGAAGGTAAAGCCGTTGCCGCTGATGTCAGTGCTAAGTTAATCGCCATTTACCAGAAAACCCAGCACAAACGTCAACCTATCCCCACCCCTTACGACTAAGCCGGTTGCAGCATTAAAACATTTAATGCTGCATTTATTTTACATTTATTCAATAAATACTATGCTTTTTGCATTGCACCGCTGTTGCTGAGAAGCTGCTATGCCACAACCACTACGACAAGGATTCAGCCTGATTGAATTGCTGGTAACCTTAGCCGTGCTGACCATTCTGATCAGCAGCGCTATGCCGGCACTGACAGAGTTTATTGAGCGGCAACGCGCCAACGCTTATGTACGCCAGTTCAGCCAACATTTGGCCTACGCCAGGGTGGCGGCCACCAGCAGTAATTTACCGGTGCAGTTGTGTCCCTATGAAGAGGGTGAATGTACAGCAGACTGGCAGCACCTGCCGCTGCAGCTGAATTTGCTGTATCCGGGTGCTGAACAAAAAACACTGTTACGGGAGATTGCGCCGGTACATGCTGCCCATAGCTTGCACTATAACCGCAGTGCGCTAACGTTTCGTCGTGATGGCAGTTTGAATGGTTTTGAAAATGGTACTTTTTACTATTGCCCGCAAACTCAGTATCGATGGCATTACCGTATGACACTTAACCAGGCCGGGCGTGGCCGGCTAACCGAGTTAGCGGAACCCTGCCCGGCTAACTAATCCCAACAGGTCAGGCTGTGTGGATATTGCACATTACGCTGACCAAACTGATTAACGCTATAGAACAAACAATTACTATCTGAACGCTGTAACCCTGCGGCCTCTGCCGTTATTTCAAACGCCAGATTGGCTTCTGACAGCAGGATTTGAAACTCATAACGCTCAGACAGGCTAAGCGCAGCGCCACCCAACACAGAAAAATCGTCAGTATAGACACCATAATCCGCCAGATACTGCTCCTGTGCCGCAGCCAGTTGCAATAGTTGCGCTGTCGCTTCGGCGCGGTAAGCTCTTAATACATATTGTTGATAAGACGGATAACATATTGCTGCCAGTATACCCAACACCGCCATGGCAACCAGTAACTCGATCAAACTAAACCCGCACCGAACATTACGCATTTAATGTGCTCCTTGTTCCGTCTGGTAGGTAGCAAGCCACAGAGTAACGGGAAACTGCGCCGCCGTTAGTGGTGCCACGCAATCTGCACATTCATCAGTTATGGCTTTTAAGTCAGTTAATAAAAGCTGCTGTTGCTGCTCATGCTGCAGGCTAAGTTCAAGCTCTCCGCTGCTATTCTTTTGCAATACCAGCTCACCGTTATCTATAGCACTGATGTCCCACTGCCTTCTGGCATAAACTAAACCGGCATGATGCAAATGTATCGCGTACAGCTGAGATACCGCGTCATCGGCCAAACTACAGTCAGCCCTGAGCTGGGTTTCAGCGGCAGAGGTCAGATAAATTACCCCGGCGTATACCTGAGGTAGTGCAGTTAAGCGCTGCTCCAGCTGTATAAACCAACCAGCACCTTGTTGCATTTGCTGCCATAACTGTTCAGTAATACCGTAGCGTTGTTCATCGGCACTAATGGCGGTTCTGTCAGTTAGATCAGCCAACTGCAACGCGCTGTGTCTTTGTCTCTGGTGCTTAACAGCCAACAGTAAATCGCCGGCGGGCATCGTCGCTGTCAACAACAACATGGTTTGCTGTTGCATCCTGCCACCGCTGTCCGGCGCCAGCATTTGCACCAGTTGTAATGGCTGCGTAAACCGGGCTTGCGTATCGCTAAAGTCCGCCAGTAACTCTACCGCTTCGAAACCCCGGCTGTTTATCGTTACAAACCACAGCAACCCGCTGCTGTCCACTACGTAGAGGGCATCTGCGTTACCATCATAATTATGATCCAATACGACCGGCTGAGCTTTGATGCTGCTGATTTGTCCCGTCGCTGTCGGCCAATCTGTCAGCTGATCAATCAACATAAAACTGTCGGCGCTATGTATTTTAAGCACACCGTCAGCTTCCGGCAGTTCAAGCTGAACATTGTTGCTCATTAGCACGCGCCTTGGCTGTTCGTTAGCATTACCGGCGGCCAGATTTGCCGCAACAGGCTCCGGTTCGTTTAAATTGCAGCTGTTGGCCGTGGCGGTTAACAGCAAACTGAACAGCGTAATAAGGTACCTTGATGCCATCTTAGTCAACCTTCTGTGCCAGGCGTTGTCTTAACAGCAAACTGCTATAGCCGGCATAAAAATGCCGGCCGCCGGAGTAGGTTTCTGTATCTACCCGTAATAGCTCGCACTGCACAGCATTACCAGACCAGGCGGCATAGCTTGCCGGGCAATCAGCCATTAACTCTGCGGCCGGAAGTTCGCCTGCCGGCAGCGATGCCAGCTGCGATAAATGCTGCCTCAATGCTAACTGTGACGTTTGCAATTGTTGCTGTGCAGCATATGCCGTCTTATGACTTAACTGGCTAACCAGTAACATGGCAGACACTAGTAAGGCCATCACCAGTAAAAATACCAGCACCACGATCAGTGCCATTCCTTTATTTATTGCCATCTCCGGCTCCTAAAGCACTGCGTTTTGAAAAAAGATCGTACTGCTGACCAACAACCGGCGATAATGATCACCCGGCGCAACAAAGCGGTGCGCTCCCATATCATAACGCTGTTGATTGATGTAGTTCGGGTCTGACTGACGCGCACGTAGCAACAAGTGGTATCGCAGGCTGATAATACGGGCATTATTTTGCTGCCACAGTTGCGCAGACATTTGCTCTGTCGTTAGTTGATAATCCAATTGACCATCGGCATCAGCGTCAATACCAAATTCAAAGTGCATACGTTCAACGCCGTCCAGCACGGAATCGGTGCTGATCACAGCTTGCCCGGCTTGATTCCTGCTAAGGCGTTTGCGCATTAATACCGGTATTGGCTTGCCATCAAGCCGTTGCTGCTGCAGATAAAACACCAAATGCTGGTAGGGGAAATAATCATATTCGGCCGTTAAACCCGGGCTGTTGCTGTCAACAAAGCGGCTATGCTGCCATCCGCTTTCCAGATAAAACCGGTTCTGCCGCATATCTGCAATAGCCGTTTTCTGGCCAAGTAAGCGTTTTATCTGTAGCAGTTCAGTTTGCGAGATAGCGCCGGCCAAACAGTTTAGCTGGCGCCCGGCACCAATGGTGCGGGCATATAAGGTTACAAAGCTTTGCGCCGGTTGCGGGAAGCTGCCACTGTCCAGTGCGGCTTCAACGCAATCCCCTGCCGGTGCCTCCGGCAGAGTCAAGCTCGCCGCTAGCTGTGGCGCTGAGCGACCGCCCCAGAAACCGGTGTTAGTCAGCTCATTTTGCAGAATACTCATCGCCAGTTGTGCATTTTGCTGCAACTCAGCCAATTGCTGAGTTTGCCGGGCCGATCGGCTAAGACTGCTAAAAGCCGTTAGTGTCAGGGTCATCAGAATCATGCCTAACAGCATGGCAATCAGTAATTCAGTCAGCGTAAAGCCGGGTACACGGCGCATAATTACCAACCACCGCCTTGTATGACAAAACCACTGCGGCCTGCGGTTACCTCACAAGGCCCGGCATTATTTTGTGCAGCATGTAGCCGTTGCTGCCAACTGACACTCAACCGCACTGCACCGCCCGCCTGCTGCAGACAAAACTCTGCATCATTCAAGCCGGCGCCTGCAGCAGGCTGCAACTGGCTAAACCAACTTTGCAATTGCACTGCCGCCATTTGCTCTGCATTACAGGCGACGTCGGGGCTGCAATCCGGTGCGGCAGGGATCTCAGACTGTGAGTTTAACTGAGGGCCGATAAGATCTGCCAAACGCCGGTTGGCGCGTATTTCATTGAATAAACTGTTGCTTAAAGCTACCGCATGAGTACGCTGTATCGCCCCTTGCAGCTGACGTAAAGTCAACGCTTGAGCAGCTAACACACCTAATAACCCCACTTTCAGGATTAATAATGTAACGAGTACTTCAACCAGGCTAAATCCATGTTGTAACCGCATATCCGTATGCCACAAACATTTTATTTAACCTTAAAGTTACAACAATATTTCAATTGGTCAAATAAAAAACAATAAAAAATCCGATAGGAATATAACTACCTGTTAGTAAACAATAATTTAATCTGGTACTCCGGCAGCAGCCTCTGCTACACTGCGGTTATTCTCAGTAACAAAATGCAGGGGCATATTGTGCGGCAGTCAGCAGGCTTTACGTTGTTAGAACTTATGGTAGTGGTAGCAATAGTTGCTATTCTTGCCGGTGTAGGTATTCCTGCCATGAACAACTTTCTTGAAAACTCCAGGGCTGAAGCCAGGTTAACCGAGTTGTCCAGAATGTTCGCTTTTGCGCGTTCTCAGGCTGCATCAACAAAGTCCCCCACAACTATTTGTCCGCTGGTTAATGATGTTTGTACCGCAAACTGGCAAGGACAGGTCAGTGTATTCAATGACCCAAACAACAACCGCCAGTTAGACGCTAACGAGACCATATTGCGAGTGATCGAGCCTGTGGCAGCTAATGACACAATTAATTTTGCTATTGCCGGAGTGAGTTTCGCTGCCAATGGCACCGCCAGTGCCAACGGCGTGTTGTCTTACTGCCCGTCTGGCGAGGCAAACAGAGGTGCACAGCTCACATTGTTACAATCCGGCCGCTCACGGGTTAGCAAAAATGGTGTAGTGTGCCCCTGATGCTGCACTGCAAATGCATAAAAAAACGCCGGTTAACCGGCGTTTTTTATTAGCTACAAGTATTGCCTGCATCTAGCGTAGCGTAGTTCTGTCTAATTCACGCGCTTTAGCTTTACTAAACTCAGCATCGCGCTCAACACACTCGAAAACCTGTGTAATAGCCAAACGCTGGCCTTTTTCAACTGCAGCCTGTTCAGATTGCAACATACGCTCCAGATTACGGTTTTGGTTTCTCGGTTGATGACGATAATCCCGGATTACCTCGCGCTTATCCGCCAACGCTAAATGACATTTATAGCTATAAAGCCCTGCGCTGTCGCTGCGTTTTGTCTGTTGTGCCTGCACTGTCAGCGCTGACAACGCACAGAGGCTAACTACTAATAAAAGCGGTTTCATATTATCTCCAGCAGTTCTGGGCCGACGCCGTTCTAGCACCGGTCTGATCAATATTCATCGTTACACAGGCATCAGTAGCCTGCACGCCTAGCCCGGTTGCAGTCAACGTAAAGTTTCGGGCGGCGGCGGCCGTCACCTGAACCTGGTATAGGCCGTTTTCTGTCAGTGTCGTCACATCCGGGAACCCCAGCTCGGTTAAATCAACCGCATAACGGCGGTTATCAGCAAAAAACTGTTCCTGCATATTGGCAAGCCTTACCAACTCGTTCATTGCTTCACTGCGGTTACTGCGTTGCACGTACTGCGTATAACTTGGATAAGCTATCGCCGCGATGATGCCGATAATCGCGACGACGATCATCAGCTCAATTAAGGTTATTCCGCGTTGTTTCATTCGACAGCTCCGTTATAAATTTTCGTCGATAACAAGATACTGACGCATCGGCCTGTTGCTGCTACTGTCCTCTTTCAGCTCAGGGATCAGATCACAATTTTCCTTACAGGTTACCTTTTCCGGTTCAGGACTTAATATCATTATATCGCCAGGCTGTGATTTACAATCTTCACCTTCACATGGTTTATCGCAGTCCTCACCAACACAAGTAATAAATACTTCGGGTGTGTCAGGAATTCTTGGTATTTCGATTATTGTTGACGTTAGAATGCCATAATTTAAGCTAAAGGCATAAATTCGCCCAAGTCCACCGCTCAAGCTGCAGCTGTCTTCTGTTTGTTCCACTGTCGGAACGTAACTTGTAAAGAACGCGATGCCTTGCAGTACAACTGCCGGCGACAGCGATTTTTCTGACGCCGCCAGCTGATAGTACCAACCCTTTGTTGCAGTAAGGTCTTTTTGCAACTCTTCCATTTGCTCAATAGTGGTTCTGGGCTGAGTATCAGTTACCTGATAAAGATCAGTCACTGTTATTGCTGCAGGAACATCATCTACTGCAAACAGACGGCTTACCGTATTCATATCTCTCAACATGAACAACATATCCTGAGCGCCTTCGTACAACGGGTGCGGGCGACTACCACTGCCGATAACCACTGCATCAAAAGGTACATCGGCCTTGGTTGTTACCTTTACCGTTTCGCCTTCGATAGAGGTTGTTACTTCTTGCACCTGCCGCATCTCCATGCGCGCAACTACCGGTTCATTGAAAAACCTGCGATCACTGCTCTGTATAGAGTCGGCTAAATCAGCAAATTTGAACATGGTCCACTTTGATTTGTCAGCGCCAACCAAATCAGCACGCCAAATATTGCCGCCGGTATCAGCAAAGTACAGACGATCTGTATAACCATCATAATCACTATCCAGAGTTGATACTGAGCCCGGCACGCTATGTTCAATACCATATTCAGAACCAAATGACTTAACAAGAGAGCCGGTTTGTGCATCTACGATGAAAACACCGCGACCTTCATTGTCTGGTGTTGCCACGCTGGTGCTGTCTTTATTTGGGCTAAAACCTGCACCAAAAATCAACACTGGCTTGTCACCTTGAGTTTCTATGTATGCAACATTTGGTGTAGACCAACTTTGCCCCAGCTCACCAAAGCCTGCAGTATTACTATCAATTTTCCACATTAACTCGGGTTTATCAGGATCGGTGACATCCAATGCATAGTATGACGTGCCCCCGCGACGTAAACCAAAAAACACCCATACCTTATCTTCACTGCCAATAACACCGTCCCCATCTTTGTCTTTAAAGAATGTAACCGGACTACCATCCACTCCATAGATTTTCGGGTTACCATTTTGGTTGAGTCTTAAGTCAGGAATATTCTTCATTAATTCCTGCGGCATAAAAGCCCAGCTCTCCTCAACAGTATCGCCACTGTCTTTAAACATATGAAGAAAGCCAGCGTTAGTACCTATCAGAATCCGGATATCATTAGTTCCGTAGGTCAACACCAGTGGTTTGGAATGTAATGGATCGCCCATTAAATCATCACGTGTATCTGTTGTGCTACCGTTGTTATTGTCATCGTCGACATCAACCCCTCTGGCCCAAGCAATATGCTGAGCCTGAACCTCTTCATCGGTACCCAACAAATTGTCGATAATGTTGCCAGCAAAGGCTTCAGGCTTTAGTTCTGTCAGGCTGGTGCCGATATCAACCAAAAAATTTCGTTCGGTTTGACGTTGTAACTGAGCAAGTACGCCACCTTCAGGTACATTATTGCCATCAGGGGAATCTGTAGCATTCCAGAATGTCACTGCACTATCAGATATAGACCCGTTGCCATCTAACGCAGGCGCATCATTTTTATCTGTCAGCACATCGCCTTTTAATTTCAATTTCTTTAAATTTCCTGTCCATCGCGTCCCCGAGTCAGGCAAAAACATGGCGTAGTAAACACTATCCAGGCTGCGTGTTCTGTCAAAGTTGTTACTGGCGACAGAAGGTGATGTAAATGTTGTATTGACGCGTAAGATTTCCATCAGACTAGCCTGTAATGCAGTGGCCAGAGCAGCGGAGTTGCGTGCCGCATAATACTTGCCGCCACCATTCTTTGCTGCCAGAGCCAGCAATTCACCAGCGTCATTTACGGCATCATCACCAAAACCTATAGTGAATAATTTAGCCGTCTGCTTACCTGTTAGATTTGCATTTACATCTTCAGTAGCCATCCATTTCGCCAGTACCGGCAGGTAGTTGGTTCTGCCATTGTCAAAGCGATATGGGCTTTCATTGCTCAAAGCTCTAATTGCTGCATCAGCGTGAGCATCAACCGTCGGCTCGCCATCGGTGATTAAAATGGTATAAACAACATCTGAACATTTGTCGTAGGGTGTAATATAACTTCCGTTTGACTCTATGCTGGTATCTCTGGGGGGAGTATTACCGTCATAGCTATTGCCATAGTCTTTGTCTTTTTTACCGTAATCAACATTATTGCCGGCATAATAGCGCTTGGCTTCCATTAAGCTTTCACACAATGGTGTATTAGTTTCTGCATCAACGTTTTGCAAAGTACCAAGCAGCGCCGCCCTGCTGGCATCAGTCATTTTCTTGATGCCATTAACTATACGGCCACCATCCCGATCGCCTTCGTTTGGATAATTCATATTAAATAGCATCATGCCAAAATCAACGCCGGGTGTAGCTGTCAGTAACTCGTTAATGGTTTCCTTGGCAATTTCCAATCTGGTTTTGCTCTCTGTGCCAACGTCACTTGTTGTAGCGTGGTAGTAGTTAATGTAATTAGATGTATACAGGGTTACCGGCTGCCCACCCTGCAAAGCAGAACTTTGGCTATTGGCCAGGGCCCAATCGGTGGTGTAAGCCGTGTTTTCCAAATCAGTTTTCGCATTACCAGAGCCATTGTAGGGATAACGATCATTGGGAATTTGGGTGTATTTGCTACTGTAAGTGCCGTTTTTTGACTTCTTATTTACGATATCATCGTAACAATCCACAGGATTATTAGTACTAAGACCCATTTCCGCAGGTAACGGCTCCCAAGAGCCTGAATTGCCCTTAACCTGATACTCGCGTAGGTAACCAGTGTAGTAACCCACTGTACGCAATTTTTCCCAAGCAGTTTCACAGCCTAATATAGCTTTATTAAAGCGCCGTGAGTCGCTGTGGCCATTAGGTACTACGCCTGCGCCGTCATCTACATTTTCACCACGACTAAAGTAAATCGCTTCAGAGCTGAATTCTTCATAGCCTTTGGTGGTGTATGTCTTCGTTGTATCATAGGCTTTTTTAACTTCTTCCAGCGTTCGCATAGAGCCTGAGTTATCAAATATAATCAGCACTTTAGCATTAGCACCTTGACGATAACTTTCACTGCCAACATAAATTTCAATATCTTCGGCCATTAATGGGGACACCAGAGTTATACCCAGCGTACTCATTGTTAAATAGCGTTTAAGTTGTTTCATTATTTCAACCTCTGCTTAATTAAGTACACGCTGTGCAACGACAGATTGAACTTGGATCGTTTGCCCAACTTCGCCAAAAGTGGTTGTTGTCACAACTCTGTTGAAAGTGCAGGCGATAGCTTTACTGCTACCAGTGTCAGAATTCGGACAATTTGTCGGTGTAGGTATTGTGCTGTATGCAGTAATGCCACCAACAGTATTGGCACGGGTTTCTTTTGCTGGCAAAGTTGTCCCTACCGGAATGTCGAGACTAAACTGATTACGACCACCCATTTGAAATTCTTCGCGACTATAAGCTTCATCATGAGCACCTTTGGCCTCGTTAATCGCTATTTCAGCCTCCTGCGCAGATGACATCATTTTGTTGTCCACACCGGAGCTGACTAACAAAGCAACAGCAACACCGGTAACAGCTATTAACATTATCATTGCGACAACAAGCACAAAGCCGGCTTGTTTAGTTGGTTTTTTCATTATTAACACCCCGCTACTAATTCACTAAACTGATGGTGGTTGAAAACAACATGCGACGAAAGTTGTCATCTGGTACAAAGGCAACGCCATCGCCTAAGTCGTAGCTGTTGTTGTTCTGATAATTGACATCGGGTCGGGTAGCTCGAACTAACACAAATACCTTTACAGCACGCACCTTAGTATCAGCCTGCCATAAAGCGGCCGGCATATTATTGGCGCCAAGATAGCTGTCGATAACAGTGTCGTCATTTAAATCAACCCCGTAATAAAACCGTACCCGTTCTATGCCATCCAATAACATGGTTTGGCGCATTACAGGTCCACCGTCGTTACGCAGTTCCATTCGCGATAACACCGGAATAGTCTGGCCATCAAAGACTTCATTTGTGACAAAATACACATGATGCAAATAGGGCCATATCTCACCTAAATTCAGTCCTGTTGCCGCTGCAGTTCCTGGGAAAATTACGCCCTGATTTGCATTACTCTCCAGATAAAACCGATCGGCCTGCAATGCAGCCGGCACAATCGCCGGCCCTGCACCACGTTTTATTTGAATAATATCGCTGTTCGCTACGGCACCTGCCACGCAACCTATTGCAGCACCACCGCCAGCCAACGTTCTTCCCCATATCGGCGGAAAATTACCGAGTCCGGCCTGCGGAAAACTGCCACCATTTAAGCCCCAGTTGCAATCAGCGGCAAACGGAGCCGGCGCTGTCATGTCGCTGGTAAATTTGGGCAACATGCCGCGAAACCCGGCTTGCTGAATATCAGTTGTCAGCAACGATAGCGCCATACGGCCGTTTTGCTGCATCTCTGACAAAGCAATAGTTTCAGTTGTAGTAGAACGCATAGCCAAATATGCCGCCGTTATACCACCCAGCAAAAAAACACCAATGGCCATCGAAATCATCAGTTCAACCAAGGTCAGACCGGCTTGCTTTATGTTCTGCATTTTTATCGTTCCTATTGCCATATAAAGGTATCCACTACAACCTGGCGTCTTTCGGCACCGGCAGCGCCACAGCCTACTTGCCCGGTGGTTGCAGCGGCATCGCTTATAGCGTCCCGGCCCAACCAGGATACCGTGACAGTAAGATCACCATTTGCGTTAAAATTAACGCAGCCGGTGGCACCGGAAATACCGCCGGCATTATCTTCACCGCGCATAACGTCCGTACCCAGCAGCCGCTGGTCCCATTCAAACCTGTCATTCAAAGAAATTTGCGCAGCAGTACAGTTGGCACCGGCGGCATTGCAACGCGGATTCGGCGCACCTATAGCACCTGTGCCGTAGTTATTGCCATTGTAATTAACAGCTTCGGTATCGTTTGCTCTGATCCGGTCGATGATGTCATTCGCCATAGCCAGTGCCTGGGCACGTTGGGTGGCGTCATAGCTGTTGCGTTTAGCTACCGCTTGCATAGCAACAGTACCGATAAGGCCGGTTGCTAAAATAAAGAAAGCAATCAGTACTTCGATAAATGAAAAACCTTGCTGATGACGTCTCATCATAGTGTTAATGCTCCGCTGTAAATCACAGTCGTTGTTTTTGTACTGCCTTACCATAAAATACCGGTAGCAGAAAACAACTGTTGTCTGGATAAGCGGTCGGTTTTTCCGACAAGCGGCTAAACCGTTTGGAAGATAAGCTGCTTCAGGCGGGATGCTTCGCGTCTGCTGACATCGAGCTCTACACTGCAACCTTTAAGACGCAGGCTATATTTGCTCTCCGGCTGCGCTATCAAACTATCAAATCGTTGCCAGTTGACCAGAGTATGGCGGTGGATGCGTTGTAGTTTATCCGGATATTTTTGTTCAAGTTGTTGCAGGCTGGTTTCCAGCAGTGCCTCACCACCGTCAAACACCACTTTGACATATTTATCATCAGCGACAAAATACTGTATTCGGGCAAAATCGACCTGACGACTGGCGCCGGCAATTTGGTAGCTGAGTTTGCTCTCTGACGGCTCCTTGTTATGCGCCCGGGTACGTAAACCGGCTTTTTTCAGTGCCAGTTGTAACCGCTCGGCCGTTACCGGCTTTAACAGATAATCTGCTGGGGATACGGCATAAGCATCCAGCGCATGTTCGGGATGTGCTGTTACCAGAATAACGGCTGGCGGCACCTGCTGTGCCAGTAATTCACTGGCAAAAGCTAAGCCGTCTTGCTCCGGCATCTGAATATCCAGCAACAGAATATCAACCGTCTGTCGTTGCAGAATAGCCGCGGCTTCCCGGGTGTTAGCCGCTTCGCCTACCAAACGAAAGCCGGCAATTTCTGAGAGCAAGCGGCGCAGGCGGCTACGGGCCAGCGGCTCATCATCGACTATCATAATATTCATCGTTGTGTCCTGCTAAATGCCAGTGGCAATACCAGCTTTACCCTGTACTGTCCGCCGATAGCGGCACAGCTCAGACTGGCGTTATGATCAAACTGCAATGCCAGGCGCTGGCGAATATTATCTAAAGCAATGCCATTGCCTTTGACATCTGATAACCGGCCGGACAGCGGATTAACCAGCAGAATAACTATTTGCTTTGCATGCTGTGTTACAGACACTTCTATAGTTCCCCCAGCTGTTAATGGTTCTATACCGTGGCGGATAGCGTTTTCCAGCAGTGGTTGCAGTAACAGTGCCGGCACGGCAAAATCGGGGACCGGATCCGGCAATTGCCAACTTACCTGCAAACGCTCACCCAGCCGCCATTGCTCCAATGCCACATATTGCTGTGCCAGTTTAAGCTCTGCTACCAAAGTGCTGTTGTCACCGGCATGCAGCGCCGCGCGAAATAACGCGGCAAGATCCAATAATGCTTGCTCGGCGGCATTGGCATCCTGCTGTGTCAATTCAGCAACGGTGTTTAAGCTATTAAATAAAAAATGCGGCTGAATACGGGCTTGTAGCGCTACCAGCTCAGCGCGGGATTGCGCCGTAATGCGCTGATGTCGTTCGGTATGCAGCATAAAAAACTGAATCGCCATTAAGCCGACAATCAATGCCAGTAACAAATTCTGCACTAAAAATCGTCCGCTTGACAGCGGGTTAAACCACAAGCTTTCTGCCAATACCGCATGAGACACTAAACTGACGATAGCGGTGACAATTAACAAAATGGCCATCACCGCCATACCCAAGCGCAATGCAGGCAAGCTGTTAAGCTGCGCTCTGAGAATACAGAGTGCTGCGCTGGTCATCAGCATGATCCATTGCACAAACAGCGAAACAAAACCAAGGCGTAGCCATGGGTCGTCAGCCGCTCCCGGTGCAAAAGCCAACACTATAGCAACAGCCTGAGCCAATACTAAGGCCCTTAGAATGACAGGGCCGCGGCAAAAGGCAGGAAGAAGTAATGCACTGGAGGAAGAGAGCGCCATAATGTTGTCAGCCAGGTAAAGTTAAATAAACTATACCCTATTCTGCCGGCTAACGACTATGGCGGAGAATAACTTTGTCTGCTCAGTGGCTTAGCGCAGCTCTGCCGGAATAGCAAACACCACATTTTCTTCGCGGCCGGGGTTTTCGCTTACTGTTTTACCGCCCCATTGCTGCAGTTGTTTAACCACCTGCTGCACCAGCACTTCAGGCGCCGAGGCTCCGGCAGTTACGCCCACCGCTTTTATACCCTCAAGCCAGGCTTGCTGAATATCGTTGGCGGTATCAATTAAATAGGCGGTGCAGCCCATTTTGTCAGCCAGTTCACGCAGGCGGTTGGAGTTACTGCTGTTTTTTGCTCCCACCACCAGCAGCAAATCGGCTTTAGCCGCTAAATCGCGAACCGCATCCTGGCGGTTTTGCGTAGCGTAGCAAATATCATCTTTGCGCGGGCCTTCAATATCCGGGAAACGTGCGCGCAACGCATCAATCACATCCGCAGTATCATCCACCGATAAGGTTGTCTGGCTGCTGAAACACAGCTGCACCGGGTTTTTCACTTTAAGCGCCGCCACATCATCGACCGATTCGACCAGATAAATACCGCCTTGCGGATTATCATACTGGCCCATGGTGCCTTCCACTTCGGGGTGGCCGGCATGGCCAATCAGAATACACTCTATGCCTTTGCGGCTGGCGCGAGTGACTTCCATATGCACTTTAGTGACCAGCGGACAGGTGGCGTCAAATACTTTTAAGCCGCGCTGTTTGGCATTTTCACGCACCGCCTGAGATACACCGTGAGCACTGAAAATAACGATATTGCCATCCGGCACTTCGTTCAGCTCATCGACAAACACCGCGCCACGGCGGCGCAGGCCGTCTACGACAAACTTGTTGTGCACTACTTCGTGGCGCACATAAATCGGTGGCTCGTACAGCTCCAGTGCGCGCTCAACAATGCTGATGGCGCGATCTACGCCGGCGCAAAAACCGCGCGGATTGGCTAATAAAATATCCATACTCAGCTTACCTGTACTATTTCAACGCTGAAGGTCAGCGTCTGCCCCGCCAGCGGATGGTTAAAATCTATCGTCACCGACTCGCCTACCACTTCGCGTACCAGGCCCGGCATTTCCGAGCCATCCGGCATGGTAAAGCCAATAATCATGCCGGCTTTAGCCGGTGCATCAGCAGAGAACTTACTGCGGTCAACATAGTAAATATTATCCGGGTTTGGCATGCCGTAGGCATCTTCCGGCGCCAGCGTAAAAGTTTTCTTATCGCCGGCTGTCAGGCCATTTAGCTGCGCTTCAAACGCCGGTGAAATACTACCATCGCCCATTTGCAGTTTGGCTGGCTTGTTATGCACCCGGGTGCTTTCTGCCGCGCTGCCGTCTGATAACTTAATATCAAAGTGAAAAATTACGCTGCTGTTGGCGCCTATTACTGCGTTTGTCACTTTTTCACCTCGTTATTGCTAAAGCTGTCCCAAATAAGTAAGGCTGCACCAATACAGATGGCCGAGTCAGCAATATTAAACGCCGGATAATGCCAGTTCTGATAGTACAGGTGGAAAAAGTCTATTACGTAGCCATAAATACTGCGATCAATCAGGTTACCCACAGCACCGGCCAGCACTAAAATCAACGCCAGGTTCAGCTTTAACTGCGTTTTGCTGTTGCGTGCCAGCCATACCGCCAGCACACAGCTGATAGCTACGGCAATAAAGGTAAAGAACCAACGCTGCCAGCCACCGGCGTCACTTAAAAACGAGAAAGCCGCGCCATAATTACGTACATAGGTAAAATTAAAGAACGGCAGCAGCTCAATCGAATCAAACAACTGCATATTAGCAATAACTACTTGCTTGCTAACCTGATCGGCTACCAACACCAATAGCATTAACCACCACAACCGCCAACCGCTATCTCTGAATAATGCCATTATGCAAATGCCCGCAATTCGCCATCGCCTTCTACGTTGCTAACGCAGCGCAGACACAATTCAGCATGCGCTGCATTGGCCCCCACATCATGGCGGTGATGCCAGCAGCGGCCGCATTTGGCTGCCGTTGAAGCCGCAACCTGCACGCTTAAGCCGGCTAACTCGGTTTGCACCGCATCGGCAGGGGCTGTTTCTGTGCTTACCTGCGCCGTAGAGGTGATCAGTACAAAGCGCAGCTCATCACCCAGTTTAGCCAAATCGGCCGCCAGTGCCTCTGAGGCATATAAAGTGACTTCGGCCTGCAGTGAAGCGCCGATTTTATCTTCACGCCGTGCCGCTTCCAGCACCTTGTTAACTTCGTCACGTACCTGCAGCAATTGCTGCCAGAAGGCATCGTCAAACTTACCACCGGTTACACCGTTAAAGCCGGTATACCAGACATCAGTAAAGACAAACTCCTGCTGTTGGCCCGGCAGTTCCTGCCAAATTTCCTGGGCAGTAAAGCTCATTACCGGCGCCATCCAGCGCACCATTGCCTGGGCAATATGGTACAACGCGGTTTGGCACGAGCGCCGCGCCACGCCATCGCTGTGCGCGGTGTATTGGCGATCTTTAATCACATCGAGATAAAAACTGCCCAGCTCTACGGTACAGAAGTTCATCAGCTTCTGGCTTACCTGATGGAACTGATAGTTATCGTAAGCGGCGATAATTTCCTGCTGCAATTTAGCCGCACGATTTACTACCCACAAGTCCAGTTCAACCATCTTATCAAACGGCACTAAATCGGTAGCCGGATTAAAGCCGTTTAAGTTTGCCAGTAAAAAGCGCGCGGTATTGCGGATACGGCGGTATTTGTCGGCCGCACGGTTTAATATTTCATCCGACACCGTCATCTCTGACGTGTAATCAGTAGTAGCCACCCATAAACGCAGAATGTCGGCGCCTAATTTATTCATCACGTCTTGTGGTGATACCACATTGCCTAAAGACTTCGACATCTTGCGGCCATCACCGTCAACGGTAAAGCCATGCGTAAGCACTTGTTTGTAAGGTGCTTTATGTTTGATGCTGACACCGGTCATCAGGGAGGACATAAACCAACCACGGTGCTGATCTGAACCTTCCAGGTACAAATCGGCCTGATCGGCGCCGCCAAACTCCGGTCGTACATCAACCACGCAGGCATGAGTCACACCGGAGTCGAACCAGACATCCAGCGTATCGCTTACTTTGACATATTGTTTTGCATCATCGCCCAGCAGAGCTTCAGCGCTTAAATCAAACCAGGCCTGAATACCGTCTTGCTCTACCAGCTTAGCCACTTGCTCCATTAACATCTGAGTATTCGGGTGCAATGCGCCGGTGTCTTTATCAACAAACAGTGCTATCGGCACCCCCCAGGTGCGCTGGCGTGAAATACACCAATCCGGCCGGCCTTCTACCATTTTTTCAATCCGCTGCTGGCCCCAATCCGGGATCCAGCGGGTTTGTTCAATTTGCTTAAGCGACGTAGCACGCAGGCCCTGCTGTTCCATGCTGATAAACCACTGCGGTGTAGCACGGAAAATTATCGGTGTTTTATGCCGCCAGCAGTGCGGGTAGCTGTGCTTATAAGCCTTGTGCACCAGCAGCGCACCGGCTTCTTTTAACGCTTCTACTACGCTGTCGTTAGCTTTAAACACATGCTGGCCGGCAAACAGTGGCGTGTCCGGCAGGTAAACGCCGTTCGCGCCCACCGGGTTGGCCACTTCAAGGTTATAGTGCTTACCGACAATAAAGTCTTCCTGGCCATGGCCGGGCGCCGTGTGTACACAACCTGTACCTGAATCAGTGGTAACGTGCTCACCCATGATCAGCGGTACAGTAAAGTCATACAGCGGGTGCTGTAACTGTACTAATTCCAGTGCCGCGCCCTTGGCAAAGCCCAGCGCATGGTAGTGCTCAATACCGGCACGCGCCATCACGTCTTTTACCAGGTCAGTCGCAATAATTAAGCGCTCAGCGCCCAGCGGGCCCTGCTCTACCTGTACCAGGCTGTAATCCAGCTTGGCGTTTAATGCTACCGCACGGTTAGCCGGAATAGTCCATGGCGTGGTGGTCCAGATCACTACCGATACCTTGCCGCTGCCACGTTTACTTTCAGGATGATCAAAGCGGTCTACCGCCGCTTCATCTGCCACAGCAAAACGTACGTCAATCGCCGGTGATACTTTATCCTGATATTCCACTTCCGCTTCAGCCAGCGCTGAGCCACAGTCGGTACACCAATGCACCGGCTTAAAGCCCTGCTGTAAATGGCCATTATCAATGATTTTGCCCAGCGAACGGATGATATTAGCTTCAAAGCCGTAATCCATGGTGCGGTACGGGTTTTGCCAATCGCCCAGCACACCTAAACGGATAAAGTCGGTGCGCTGTGCATCAATTTGTGTGGCAGCGTAGTCACGGCATTTCTGCCGGAATTCGGCAGCGGTTAACTTAGTGCCCGGCTTACCGTATTTTTTTTCTACTACCAGCTCAATCGGCAGGCCGTGACAGTCCCAACCCGGTACATAGGGCGCATCAAAATCGTCCAGCGTTTTGGCTTTAACGATAATGTCTTTCAGAATTTTGTTAACTGCATGCCCGATATGAATATTACCGTTAGCGTAGGGCGGGCCGTCATGCAAAATAAAGGTTTTCTTACCTTTTTTTGCTGCACGGATTTTGCCGTACAAATCGGCTTCGGTCCATTTGGCCAGCATTTGCGGCTCGCGCTGCGCCAGATTGGCGCGCATCGCAAAAGCCGTTTCCGGCAAATTCAGGGTATGCTTATAGTCGCTCATCCGTTGGGTTCCGTCTTATCAATAGTGGCATGCGCTGGTGTTGAAACGCCATGCTGAAAAAATGCTTTTGCTGCTGTCACATCAGCAGCAATTTGTTGTTGTAATGCGGCTAAACCGTCGAAACGTTGTTCGTTACGCAACTTATGCTGCAATAACACTTCTATTTGGCTGCCGTACAAATCGCCTTTAAAATCAAACAAATGCGCTTCAAGCTGCTGGCGTTGGCCCTGTACAGTCGGCCGGTTGCCAATATTGGCTACGCCGTAATAACTGCCAAATACCGTGTTCGCCGTAATAGCATACACGCCGGCTACCGGCAGCTTGCGCCGGTATAAAAATACGTTCGCCGTCGGAAATCCCAGATCGCGGCCTAATTTGCGGCCATGCCGCACACGGCCGGTTAAAGCAAAAGGCCGGCCCAGCATTTCTGCGGCCAGGGTTAACTTATCCTCTGCCAGTGCCTGACGGATCAAGGTACTGCTGATGCGCTGCCGGCCTAACACTAAACTTGACGTGCTGCACAAACTGAATTGGTATTGCTCCGACGCCAACGCCAATAGCTCAAAATTACCGCTGCGCTGACTGCCAAAGCGAAAATCATCGCCAACAATTAAATGCTCTACGCCCAGCTGTTTTAACAACAACTGCTGAATAAACTGCTCCGGCGCCTGCGCAGCAAAAGCGGGCGTAAAATTAACGCATAACAGGCGGTTGATACCCAGCTGTGCCAGCGCGTGGTACTTCTCGCGAAACCGCGTTAAGCGTGCCGGCGCTGCGGTGCCGGCAAACAACTCCAGCGGCTGAGGTTCAAACAGCATCACGCAGGACGGCAGCTGCATTTGTTTGGCAATCGCCACCACCTTATGCAGCACCGCCTGATGGCCCAAATGCACGCCATCAAAATTACCGATGGTAAGCACACAACCGCGATGCCGGGGCTGAATATTGTGTAAGCCGCGAATTAACTCCATGCCTGCCGTTTCTGAGTGCTGATTATAAACCGCGCATTATAACCACTTAATCAATTGCTTTCAGCAACAGAATTGGCTTTAAAATGTCGCAAACGTACACCAAGCAACCACAACAGGGCAAAATACCCCGTTACCGCCAGGCCACACAGCGCGCTTAACCGCCACAGCTGAGCAGTAAAACTCAGTTGTACCCAAGCTGTCAGAGTCGGTGTTTGCCAATACAGTAAGGCCGCCATTACCAGGCTGGCGATAACCAGTTTCAACAAAAATACCCGGCTGGTTTTACTTAATTGGTATACGCCTGCCAGTTTTAAACCACGATACAATAAATACGCATTTAAACTGGCCGACATTGCGGTGGCCAGCGCCAGACCAACATAACTTAAAAACGGTGCCAGCATCAGGTTAAACGCCATATTCGCTACCATGGCAATAATACCAATGCGTACCGGCGTTTTAATGTCCTGGCGCGCATAAAACCCGGGCGCCAGCACTTTTATCAACATATAGCTAAGTAAACCGGTGCTGTAGGCAATTAAGCTGTACGACACCATCAGTACATCGTTTTGGCTGAACTCGCCACGCATAAACAGCAAAGCGATAATCGGTTGTGACAACACCATTAAACCTGCCATAGCCGGAATGCCGAATAAGGCGACAAAGCGCAATGACCAGTCCAGTGTCTGGCTAAAGCGCTCTGTATTGGCACCGGCATGGTGCCTGGATAAATTCGGTAAAATTACTGTGGCTATGGCAATGCCAAACAACCCCAACGGAAACTCTATTAACCGGTCGGAATAGTACAGCCAGCTTACTGCGCCGGTAAGTAAAAACGAGGCGATAACGGTATCGAGCAATAAATTAATTTGGCTTACCGACACACCAAACAGCGCCGGTAGCATCAGTTTACGAATTTTAGTGACATTTTCATCACGCCAACCCCATTTGGGCCATACCAGCAAACCGGCTTTAGCCAAAAACGGCAGTTGAAACAATAACTGCACCACCCCACCGATAAACACGCCCCAAGCCAGTGCCAGTGCTGGTTCATTAAGTGTGGGTGCCATATACACCGCACAGGCAATAATGGCGATATTTAAAAATACCGGCGTAAAGGCCGCCACGGCAAAGCGGTTATAGGTGTTAAGCACAGCGCCGGATAACGCCACCAGGCTGATAAACCATAAATACGGAAAAGTAATTTTCAGCATCAGGCTGGCCAGCTCAAATTTATGTGCTTCCGGGCCATCATTCAGCCATTCGACAAACCAGCCCATGCCAAATAACATCGCCACCAGCGGCGAGGCAATCACGCCAAACAACGTTACTACAGTGACAACAATGCCGAGGCTGCCGGCCACTTTTGCCAGCAGTTCGCGTACAGCATCATCGCCATGTTTGGCTTTTACCTCGGCCAGCACCGGCACGAAGGCTTGCGAAAAAGCGCCTTCCGCAAATAAACGCCGCAGAAAATTCGGAATACGGTTAGCAAAAAAGAACACGTCGGCCGCCGCACCGGCGCCGATAAAGTTCGCCACGACTACGTCACGTACCAACCCCAGCACGCGGGAAATTAATGTCATAAAGCTGACAATAAGGCCTGATTTTAATAACTTTGCTGACACTAAAACTTCCTTCTTGTTACCAACGGCTATTTTGCCCCTTTACCGTAACGGATTACCAGTAGGTTATCGGATTAAAATCTGTGACTTTACCGTTAAAGCATTTGACAACGGGCCATTAAATAGGCATATTATGCGGCCTTTGATGGGTCCGGTTTAGTTTTTTAGGAGTGTTACCTTGGCTAACATTAAGTCTGCTAAGAAGCGCGCAATTCAATCAGAAAAACGTCGTCAGCAAAATGCTTCGCAACGTTCTATGATGCGTACTTTCATAAAGAAAACCTACGCGGCGGTTTTAACTGCTGACGTAACTGCTTCAACTGAAGCATTCAAGAAAATGGTGCCTGTTCTTGATCGTATGGCCTCTAAAGGTCTGATCCACAAGAACAAAGCAGCACGTCATAAAGCTCGTTTAAATGCACATGTAAAAGCATTAAGCGCTGCTTAAGACACAGTTCCAACAAAAAAGCCGGCTTACGCCGGCTTTTTTGTTGCTGTTATTCTGTAGCGTTCAGGCATCATCCGAGCAATATAGCTTGTGCATCAAGGCAATTAAGGCTTCGGCTTCTTTACTGTTCAGACTGTAAAATACGGTTTGCGCTTCTTTGCGGGTTTTTACCAGCTTATGCCGGCGTAACAGCGCTAAATGTTGTGACAGTGCTGACTGGCTAAGCTCCAACTTTTGGTTCATTTCTCCGACTGACAGTTCCCCTTCCAGCAAGTGGCAAAGGATCAGTAACCGCCTTTCATTCGATACTGCCTTGAGCAGCTTTACGGCTTTGGCGGAATTTTTCAACATATCCTGTAAATTCATTACACTTACACTCTGTCTGTCCGGATGGACTAATATTACCGATTTAGGGATATAGCGACAATATAATCATTGTTGTTTAACAAAGAATAACGATTTTCGAAAAAATATATCCGGCCAGCAGGCTCAGTGCAGCAGTGGCCGCACCAGGCTGTTAATACGACTGGCGGTAAAAGGCTTAATTACAAAGGCTTTGGCGCCGTTCTCAATCGCTTGTTTCAGATTTTCCACACTGGAAAATGCCGACACCATAAAGATGACAGTATGCTGATCTTGTTGCTTAAACAATTTTAATAACTGCTGGCCGTCAATATCCGGTAGCTGAATATCCAGAAATACTAACTGAGGCTGATGTTGGCTAAACAACTGCGTGGCCGTGTTGCCATCCGCCGCTTCGATAACCGACGTTATGCCCAACTGCTGCAAAATTTGACTGATATAACTACGTACAGCAGCTACATCATCTACGATAAGCGCACTAAGCGATTGAGGCATTCCTTGCATCCTTACTACCTGATGTCATTCCGTCCGACCAGCTACCGTTTTTAACCTTGCCCTCTGTAGAGCATGATAAAAAGGTGTTAGAGTCGGCAATACTTTAACAATAGCGGGACAAAATGAAAAGATGAAATTGTGGCTAACAACAATAACTGCGGCACTGAGCCTGAATTTAGCGGCGAATGAACTGACACTGGATAATACCCTGGCGTATCAACTTACCGAGTCTTTAACGGTAGAAGTAGGACAACGCCTTGCCGGTAGCGAGGCTGATGCCAGAGCAGTCGCCTGGGCAGAGCAGAAATTTAAACAACTTGGTTATGACAAAGTCTGGACCGAGCCTTTCACCATGCAATACTGGCAGCGTGGCAACGCCAGCCTGGCCGTTAGCGCACCCTTCCATCAGAATCTGGTGGTGACTGCGCTTGGCGGCTCAATCGGCACGCCGTTTGATGGCATCAATGCCCAGGTCGTGATGTTTGACAGCCTGGAACAGCTAAAACAAGCTGATGCCGCCTTAGTCAAAGACAAAATTGTCTTTATCAATAAAAGCATGGGTAAAGATAAACTGGGTACCTTTTACGGTTCAGTGGTCGGTGCCCGCGCCCAGGGCGCTGTGGAAGCTGCAAAGCTGGGGGCCAAAGCCATTATTATCCGCTCTGTCGGCACCAGCATTAACCGTTTCGCTCATACCGGTATTATGCGCTACAGCGACGAAGTAGCACGAATTCCTGCTGCCGCGATTTCAGTACCGGATGCGATACAACTGGACAAAATGCTCAGCCGCCAGCCGGAATTAAGCCTGCATTTACAAATGCAGAATAAATTACCGGGTGAAGTCGTAAGCCATAACGTTATAGCGGAAATTACCGGCAGCAAACGGCCGGACGAAATAGTGCTGATCAGTGCCCACCTTGATTCGTGGGACGAAGGCACAGGTGCACTGGATGACGGCGCCGGTGTTGGCATAGTAATGGCCACCGGCGCTTTACTGAAACAGCAGGGCCGTCCCGAGCGCACAGTGCGGGTGGTGTTGTTTGGTAATGAAGAAGGCGGTTTAGTGGGTGCCCGCGCTTATGCTGCTAAACATGCCGCTAATCTGAAAAACCATGTATTTGCCTCTGAATCAGACTTTGGCGCCGGCCGTATCTGGCGGCTGGATACCGGCTTTGGTGAGAAGGCATTGGCTTTTGGCAGCACCTTGCAACAGAAGCTGGCTCCGCTGGGTGTAGAGATGGGTGACAATACCGCATCAGGCGGCCCGGATGTATCAGTGTTAAAAGCCCAGGGTGTACCGGTAGTCAGCTTGCAGCAGGATGGTACCGATTACTTTGACTATCACCACACGCCAAACGATACCATGGATAAAATAGACCCTGCCGCCATGCAGCAGAATGTTGATGCCTGGCTTATTACTACCCGCGAAGTGGCAAACAGCAAAGTAGATTTGCGCCGCTGATTTACCGCAGCTTCCGGCTGACAATTTAACCGCGTGAACGCAACGGCCTGGTATGTAGTACCGGCCGTTGATGCTTACGATAACTGCCACGCAACAACCACAACTGCATACCTATCACCAGCAGTATCATGGCTGACGGATAAAAATAGATATTGTTACTCAACGCAAAAAGCAGCAGCGCCAGCATAAAATAGCTAAACGGCAGCAACTCGTAACACCAGAACGGCAAGATTCCGCCATATTTAGTACTGGCGGCTTTAATATCAGAGCGGCGGTTATCTGAGCGTAGCACCCACACAATGGCGCCGGCACATACCATTAAAAAACCACACACTACCAATAGCCATGCATTAGTCGCCAGCATTACCGCACTGCCGACAGCCACATAAGCATAAGGCAAAACTTCGTATATTTTATCCGGTATCATAGCTGGCTCCTGCTTTTTCAGCCTGAACTAAGTGTAGAACAACTTTTTCGCCACATTTAACAATTCACCACAATCCATCAATTTAACTAATCTGAAAACCACAAAATTCCTCAGTTGAGTAAAACAGATCCGGCCAGCATAATGCGCACAAATTTTAACCGCTGTAGTATGCAGGAAAGCGCCATGGAAAATATCGTGTTCGACGTGATCAGCTGGGTTGGGCTAACGATTTGTATTGGTGCTTTTTTTATTAAGGATGTGTTCTGGTTACGTCTGACAACCCTGGTAGGTTGTAGCCTGCTGTTTGTTTACTACAGCCACATTGCTATCCCACAGGGCGTTATCTCAAACTTATTAGTATTACTAATTAATGCTTACTATTTAATCCGCTTTGCCAAAGCCCGCAAAGCTGAGCAAACCGCCCAACAAGCCACACCGGTGAGCCTGACTGCGCAAGCAGAGTAAACACCGTAAAACTTTTGTCTGACGCTGCGGCAGGCTATAATTGCCGCCCGACATACAGGAGTACCCGCTATGCAAAACGAAGAAGTCGAGTTGTTTCTGCAGGAGATGTCCGGCGTTAAGCCCCTGTCACAAGATGCCGTACTACCGGAGCAGGGAGAGTTTAATCCCAGCCTGGCGCAACAAGCCAGACGCAAAGCGGCAGAGCAGGAAATGGAATATGATCCGAATTACCTCAGCATGGAATATGTTGATCTGGTAAAGCCGGACGAGCCCTTCACCTATAAAAAAGATGGTGTGCAAGATGGCGTGTACCGCAACCTGCGCTTGGGCAAATATCAGCTGGACGCCACACTTAACCTGCTGGGTAAAAGCCTTAGCGACGCCAGACGCGAACTGTTTTATTTTATAGACGACTGCCATAAGCGCGGCATACGTACCTTGCTTATTCACCACGGCATGGGCCGCAACAGCAAACCGCATCCGGCCATACTGCGCAGCTATGTGTTTAAATGGTTACCGCAAATTCCTGTTGTACTGGCCTGCAATACCGCACAAAAGCAACATGGCAGCTACAGCGCAACTTATGTGTTACTGCAGAAAAATGCGGAACAAAAGCGTGAAAACCGTGAGTTACACAGTAAACGCGGCGCGCAGAAATAACTAACCCCCGGCAAGCCGGGGGTTAGGGTTAGTCAATCCGTTTGACTGCATTCGATTCCTGCTATCCACCACACAACAGGCAGACAGCTTCGGCTTTGGTCAAAAATGCCGATAACGCCATTAAACACACAACAACGGCGATTGCGGTAAAGCCAAAACCACGACTGGACGCTTTACTCATAACTAACCTCAGTAACGCTTTTTATTATTCTATTTAGCAAGTTGGCCTAAGTTTCCCCAAACCGGCGTTAAGTGTAGTTAAGTTGTAATAAAGTTACAATAACTGTATATTTAACCAGCATTTTTACTGTGATGTGCCAGGGCAGAATAAACAAAATCTGCCGCTAATAAGCGGCTATCATTCAGCTGCGGTAAAGCTTCTGTAGTGGTTTCTGTATGCGTAATGCTAAAACCGGCATGTTGGTAATTTTTCAACGCCGACGGATGATCGGCACTGCAGGTATGCAGCCAGATTTTGCCGGCCTGCCACTGTGCTGCCTGCATCACTGCAGCTTGGGCCAGCTTTAAACCTAAGCCACGGCCGATAAACTGCGGCACTAAACCAAAGAACTTAATTTCCACACTTTGATCAGCATGCTTCAACAGCTCAATATAACCGGCCGGCGTTCCCTTTACCCATAACAACCAGGTACGCACCTGTTGTTGCGTCAGATAATCCAGCCATTGCTGATAATTCCAGCTTAAACGGCTAAACCAGCGCCAGGGGCCGCCCACTGTTCTGAACATAAACTGGCTAAGCTCCGGACTGGCAACTTCTGCCTCAACTAACTGCACGCCCTGCGGCCAGTCAATATGCGTTGGCGGCGCATCGTCAAACTGCAAAAACCAGGTAGTCACTTCAGTATGATTTGTTGTCGTCATCTTAATAACCCCGCCCCATATCAACCGGATTACGCAGCGGCTCGCCGCCCTGACTACGGCGATAATTCTCCGCGATTTGCTCAACAACCGTTGCGACATTGGTTACGGCCGACACATGCGGGGTAATTAAAATAGCCGGATGCTGCCAAAACGGGTGCTCTGCCGGCAAAGGCTCCTGGCGGAACACATCCAGGCATGCCGCCTGCACGTGCCCGCTATCCAACGCGGCTAACAAGGCGTCGTCATCAACAATAGCGCCACGGGCAACATTAATAAAAATAGCACCGGGTGTTAAGCGGTTAAAAAAGTCTGCGGCCAGCATATTTTCTGTCGCGGCAGTAAGAGGCAGCAGGCAAATCACTATATCTGCCCCGGCTACAGCGCTACCGAGCTCCTCAGTGCCACTGTAACAACGGACATGCGGCAGTGCCTTTGGCGTTCTGGCCCAGCCGCTGACGCTGTAGCCCAAAGCGGCAAAATGGGCGGCTACCGCCGCGCCTAATTCGCCCAGCCCCAACACGCAAATATGCGCAATACGCCGCGGGCTTTTCGGCTGCCATAACGCTTGCTGTTGCAAAGCACTGAACAAATCCAACCGCAGCCGGTAATAGCTGAGCACACCATCTAAATAATGCACCATGGTTTGTGTCAGGCTGGGGTCAACAATGCGCGCTATCGGCAAGGCCGGCAAGCCAGGATCGGCCAAAATAGCGTCGACACCGGCGCCAAAACATTGAATAGCCTTTAAATTTGGCAACGCCGCCAGGCTGCCGTGCGGTTGTTTCCACACTACCGCAAATTCGACATCTTCCGGCTTCGCAATATCCGGCCAGATTTCTATGTTGGTATCGGCTAATGCCAGCGCTAAACGCTGTTGTAAATCATCAAGTTTGCGATCAGGAATGATCAGGGCAAGGCTCATAGGTCACCAAAGCTTCAAAAAATCGTCATACCACTGACACAGCGGGCACCGATGCTGGCAGCGCTTAAAGATAACATGGTACCGACGATGCTGAACTGCCGCACCATTTTTTTATCTGACGTTCATCTGGGTTGCAAAGACTGCCGCGCCGATTATCTGCTCAGCTTTCTTGAACAAAGCCAGGCCAGTACCATTTATTTGCTGGGCGATATTGTTGACCTGTGGGCCATGCGTAAGCAAGTGCACTGGACGCCTGCTCAAAACAAAGTGCTGCGTTGCCTGTTAGACAAAGCAGAGCAAGGGGTAGAAGTGGTGTATATTCCCGGCAACCATGATGAAGCCATGCGGCTGTACGCAGGTAAAAGCTTCGGCAATATCCGTATTGCGCTGCGCGGCTGCCATACCACGCTGCAGGGCAAAAAATTGTTACTGCTGCACGGCGACGAATTTGATAAAGAGGTCAACTTTGGCCGTGCCCACGCCTGGTTGGGTGACAACCTGTATGATTTCCTGCTGTTTTTAAACCGTTGGTACAACCGTGTACGCCGGCTTACCGGCGGCAGTTACTTCAGCCTGGCGGCTTACATAAAAAGTAAGGTGCCGGGGGCAAAAAAAGCTATAGCGCGCTATCGCGCTGCCGCTATAGCTAAAGCAAAGCGCGGCGGCTTTGACGGTGTGGTCTGCGGCCATATTCATCATCCGGAAATCCGCCTGGAACAAGGCATTATTTATTGCAATGACGGCGACTGGATAGACAGCTGCACTGCCCTGGTAGAGCAACTTGATGGCAGCCTGGCGCTGTATCACTGGACAGAGCAGGCAGAGAAGATTGCCGCCCTGCCCCTTGCTGTCAGCGGTAAAAAAGCCGCCTGAAATTTCAGCAAACTGCCATAAATCCGACACCGAACTGTCATACAACCACTTTAGCCTGAGCCCAGCCTACTGCAGTGCTATCGGAGCTCAATATGATCAGTGTCGACCAGGTACTTAGCCAAAACCTTCCGCAGTTAACCAACAAGCCCTGGCTGTACCGGCCGGTAAAAGGCGCCCTGCGCCGCCTGTTGCATGAGCAGGACTTTATTGACTTCGCCGCGCGCTATCCGCACTTGCAGGGGCTGGAGTTTGTTGAGCAAGTGCTGGATTACTTCAACTTTCGTTATTCTGTACGCGACAACGAAGTAGAACGTATTCCGGCCAGTGGCCGTGTGGTGATTATTGCTAACCACCCTATCGGCTCGCTGGATGGTCTGGCCTTGTTAAAGTTAGTCAGTGATATTCGCCCCGACGTTAAAGTAGTCGCTAACCAACTGCTGATGGCATTGGAGCCGCTGCATAACCTGCTACTGCCGGTAAACAATATGTATGGTGGCACCGAGCGGCGGGCGCTGGATAATATTCAGCAACATTTAGCTTCAGAAGGCGCTCTGATCCTGTTCCCTTCGGGTGAGGTTTCGCGTCTGCGACCGGAAGGCATTCGTGATGGCAAGTGGCACAGTGGCTTTTTACGCTTTGCTGCCAACGCTAAGGCGCCGATATTGCCCATTTATATCGATGGCCGTAATTCGGCACTGTTTTACGGCGCGTCTATGTTGTACAAACCGCTGGCGACTATGCTGCTGGTACAGGAAATGTTTAACCAACAGCGTAAAAAGCTGGAAATGCGCATTGGCGAACAAATCCCATACGAAGCCTTCGCTAACTTAGCACTGGAAACACAGGCCAAAGTAAAACTGTTTAAAAAGCACCTGTACCGGCTGGCAAAAAATAAGCCGCCGCTGTTTATTACCCAAAGCGCTATTGCCCACCCGGAAGATCGTATTACGCTGAAAAAAGCCGTAGAGAGCTGCGAGCTACTGGGGCAAACCAGCGACGGCAAACAAATTTACCTGTATTGCCACCAACAAAGCTCGCCGGTACTGCGTGAAATTGGCCGGCTGCGCGAATTTGCCTTTCGCGCCGTAGGTGAAGGCAGTGGCCAGCGCCGCGATATCGACCGTTTTGACAGCTACTACGAACAATTGATCCTGTGGGATAAAGACGACTTGGAAATAGTCGGCGCCTACCGCTTTGCCAATACCCGTAGAGTGCTGGCGCAGCATGGTGAAGCCGGGCTTTACACCGCCTCGCTGTTTCAGTTTGATGCCAAGATGCAGCCGTATCTGGATGCCGGGCTGGAACTGGGGCGCAGCTTTGTGCAACCGAAATATTGGGGCAAACGCAGCCTGGAATACCTGTGGTACGGCATTGGCGCTTATTTGCGGCGTAATCCGGATATCCGTTATTTGTTTGGTGGTGTCAGTTTGTCGAACAGCTATCCGCAAGCCGCCCGCGATCTGATGGTGTATTTTTACAGCCTGTACTTTGGCGACAGTGCCTGCGCCGCGGTATCAAAACAACCTTATCAGCTGCCGCAGGCTATCTTGTCTGAGTTACAACAGCACTTTAGCGGCAACGATTACCTGAATGACTTTACCCAACTGAAACACCTGCTGGCCAATATGGGCGTGAGTGTGCCAACCCTGTATAAGCAGTACAGCGAACTGTGTGAGCCCGGCGGGGCGAAATTTCTCGCCTTTGGTACCGACCCCGCCTTCGCCAACTGTGTTGATGGCCTGGTGCTGGTGGATATGACCATGTTAAAAGCCAATAAGAAAGCGCGCTATATCGACACAGAGTAACAGCTCTGCCGCTAATATAAACCGGCAGCTTTGGTTGCCGGTTGTGCTGTGTAAAGGTTCCGTAAAGTTCAGTTTCAATTCAGCCAAATCCGCCTATAAGCTATACACTGTATAAAAAGTCGCCTGTCATGTATTGTAATGCCAGCGGCTTAAACTGAGGATAGCAAGATGAAAAACCTGATGCTGCAACTAAGCCGCGCTTTGGCCGTCTGCGTGCTGTTGGTTTGCCAGACGGTGCAGGCAGAAGATGACAGCTGGTCTGAAGCGGAACTGGACCAAATGCTGGCGCCGGTCGCGCTGTACCCGGACACTGTGCTAACCCATGTTCTGATTGCGGCCACTTATCCATTAGAGGTAGTGCAGGCCGCACGCTGGGTGAAAGATAACCCCAAACTGAGCGCTGACGATGCCGTACGCGCGGTAGAAAATAAAGGCTGGGACCCGAGCGTTAAAGCGCTGGTGGCCTTTCCGCAACTGTTGGAACGCCTGAGCAACGACCTGGACTGGACGCAACAACTGGGTGAAGCCTTTTTAGCCGATGAAACTCAGGTACTGGCCAGTATCCAAACGCTGCGACAAAAGGCCTATGCCAACGGCTCGCTGAACGATAATAAACACGTGGTGGTAGAGCGCGAACGTGAAGTTATTGTCATTGAACCGGCAAGGCGCGAGGTGGTCTATGTGCCGGTTTACAATACCCGCGTAGTTTACGGTGACTGGTGGTGGCCGTCTCATCCGCCGGTGTACTGGCATACTGCCGGCGTGTATTACCGCAACAGTCCGTTCCATTGGGGCGTAAGTGTTAATGTACGGCCCTGGTTCTACTTTGGTATCTTTGATTGGCGCCATCGTCATGTGATAGTGCATCATCATTATTATCACAAGCCACCACGCTATTATCCGAGACGCCACAAGCATTATGTTGATGCCCGCCGCTGGCAGCACAATACCGAACATCGCCGTGGTGTACATTATCGCCATGAGCGCTTAAACCGCGATTACAATGCCGGCTATGGCTACCGCCAACCTACCAGCGAAATTCAGGGTAAGCCGGTGCGCCATACCAGGGTAGACAACAATGTAACAGTGCGCGAGAGCAAACAGTTGTACCAGCGCAAAACCGCAGAGCAAGTGCGGCTGCCTGAACGGCAATACCAGAGCCATGACAAAAACCCGCGTCAGCACAATGAAGCTCTGCGCCAGCAACGTAATGCTGTTACTACAGAGCAACGGCTACGCACTACTGAAGTTAACCGTGATGAGCGGCGCCAGCAGGTAAACCAGCAACTCAAACAGCCGGCGGTGCAGCACGAACGCGTAACAACCACAGAGCAGCAACGCCAGCCGCAGGTTATCAGTACCGAGCAATTGCGCCAGCGCCAAACCGTGCGCGAAGCACAACCGAAACAGTACCAACAACCGGCCGTGCAACAGCACCGCCAGCCAGAGCGGCAAAGCGTTCAGGTACAACAACGCCCGGCTCCTGTGCAACAGCGTCAGCAGGCTCAGCCAACACGTGAATACCGCCAACCGCCGCCGCGGCAAACCACTACGGTGCAACGCCACGAGCGTCGGCAAATCGACTAAGCGGTACTTTATTGATACAAAACAAATTACGGGGCTGAATTTATCTCAGCCCCGTTTTTTTATTGATCCAGGCCAATATTCTTTCCGGGCCAAAGCGGACAATGACCGCAGACCTTATCTGCGGAGTTTATTATGAAAACCACCTTATCTGTACTCACTCTTGCCGCTGCACTGGCCGCGGCCCCCGTTTATGCCGACTTTGCCATTAACGTTGGCGCCATTACTGTCGCCCCGGACGACAGCAGCTCCAGCCTGAATGTTATTGAACAAGTCGCCGGGCTGCCGACAGGCTCTACTGCGGTAGGCGTTAATACTAATACCCAGTTGGGCCTTACTTTCGACTACCGGATTAACCCCAACTGGGCAGTACAGCTGATTGCCGCCACACCGTTCAGCCATGATATAAAAGTAAAAGGCTCGGCGATTGACGGCTTAAAAGTGGGTAAAACCAAGCACTTACCGCCTACTTTACTGGCGCAATATCATTTTATGCCACAACATCAGACCTTTGACCCCTTTGTTGGTGTCGGCCTGAATTACACGGTATTTTTTGACGAGCAAATTGACAGCCAGCTTGAAGGCGCGCTGGATGCGTTAAACGTAACCGGTGCCAATGACAATGTCGCTCTGAAGCTGAAAAGCTCCTACGGCCTGGCACTGCAGGCGGGAGTGAATATCAAACTGACTGACAGTTTGGGTATTCACGCTATGCTAAGCAAGATGGATATTGATACCACCGGCCGTGTGCAGGTAAACGGCAATACTGTTCAAAGCGTTAATGTAAATATTGACCCTTATGTTGCGATGATTGGTCTGCGCTGGACCTTGTAAGACTGCAGCGTTAATCAACCAGACTAAAGGCGACTGTATAAAGGTCGCCTTTTTGTTTTACACTGTGCCGCATTACACCGTGACACAACAAGCCTTGCGCCGGATGGGTTATGAGCAAAACAACAGATAAGCTGAACTGGCAACAGCTGTTAAAATCGGGCGACCGTATTTTTATCGGCTCGCACGCAGCCACACCAACGGCACTGATTGATCACTTAATCAGCAATGCCAAACAGCTGCATGACATTGAAATTGTTCAGGTGTATTCCTTATCCGACAACAAATGGGCAGAACCGGAATATCAGCAGTTATTTAAAGTAAACGCCTTATTTATCGGTGGCGACCAGGTACGCCGCGCTGTAGCCGAAGGCCGTGCCGATTACACGCCTTGTTTTATGTCGGATATACCGTCGTTATTCAGTGACGGCATTTTGCCGCTGGATGCCGCACTTATTATGGTGAGCCCGGCTGACGAACACGGTTATCACTCGCTTGGCGTATCGGTGGATATTGTTTCCGCCGCGGCCAAAGCAGCAAAAAAGGTCATTGCTCAGGTTAATCCCTCCATGCCCATCACCTATGGCCAGGCTTTTATTCATAAAGATCAGATCAGCGCTTATTTTTATGCCGAACAGCCGATAGCGCAAATGCCGCAGCTAAAGCCGGATCCGGTTACTGAGCGGGTTGGCCAGTATGTTTCACTACTGGTAGAAGATGGCGCCACCATTCAGATCGGTGTCGGAAAAATGTGCGATGCCGTGCTGCGCTATCTGGGTAACCATAAAGATCTGGGTATTCACAGCGAAATGATCACCGATTCAATGATGGAGCTGATAAAAAAAGGCGTGGTCACTAACCGTAAAAAAACCTTTCATCCGGGCAAAACCGTTGCCAGTTTCTGTGTTGGCAGCAAAGCGCTGTACGACTTTGTCCACTGTAATCCGCATATGGGTTTTTACCCCAGTGAATACGTGAACTCGCCGGCCAATATCGCCCGTAACGACAATATGGTGTCGATAAACAGCGCTATTGAAGTCGATCTAACCGGTCAGATTGTGTCCGACTCCATTGGCCATCTGTTTTACAGTGGCATTGGCGGCCAGGTCGATTTCAGCCGCGGCGCTTCAATGAGCAACGGCGGTAAACCCATTATTGCCCTGCCCAGCACGGCAAAAAACGGCACCATATCCCGCATTGTGGCGCATTTAAGCCCGGGTGCCGGGGTAGTAACGTCGCGCGGCCATGTGCATTATGTGGTAACCGAATTTGGTGTGGCATCCTTGCGCGGTAAAAGTATCCGTGAACGCGCGCTGGAGCTTATCCGCGTGGCGCATCCGAAATTCCGCCAACAGTTGCTGGAGCAAATCCGCCTGCAGTTCTGGGTGCCGCACTACCAGTTGCATACCCCCACGGAAGTGCCCGAGCTGGGCAGTGTTGGTTTTAAAGAACTGCATATCGACGGCGAGGAGTTTGATTTAAGGCCATTAAATCCGTCCGACGAGCGCCGGTTGCAGGAGTTTTTTTACTCGCACACCAAAGAAACGCTGCAACTGCGTTACAGCGCCGTACCAACCCAGATGAGCCGTGAGAAATCCTGTACCCTTGTCGGCGTCGATCAATCGCGCGATTTAGCGCTGTGTATCGTGAAACAAAAAGGTTCAGCGGTGCAAATTCAGGCCGTGGGGCGCTACTACTTACTCAACGATAACCTGGGCTGTGAAGTGGCCTTTGTCACGCGGGAAAAATATCAGGGCAAGGGTATGGCCAAACGTCTGCTGCAAGAGTTAATTAACATTGCAGAGCTGCGCGGCTTAACCAGCATGACAGCCTATGTACGCGCAGAAAATAAGGCTATGTTGGCAGTATTCCAAAAAGCCGGCTTTGGTCGCCTGCCCGGCGACGACCCGGCTGAAGTATACCTGCAACTGCGCCTGCCGCGCTCAGCCCATATAGCGGAGACAAGCTGATGGCCATTACTTTATTTAGCCACCCCAGCTGTTATTTGCACCAGGCCGGTGACGATCATCCGGAGCAACCGGCCAGGCTTAGTGCCGTTAATGACCAGCTGATCCGCTCCGGGCTGGAGTTTGTTGTGCAGCAGCGCGATGCCAGCCCGGCAGCAGCAGCAGATTTATACCCGGTGCACAGCAAGTTGTACGTGGATGAAATTTACGCCAAAGCGCCAACAGATGGCCATATCTGGTTAGACCCGGACACACAGATGATGCGGCATAGCCTGAATGCCGCCTTGCATGCCGCCGGCGCCGCAATTAATGCGGTAGACCAGGTTATGGCTGATGTAAACCAGCAGGCATTTTGCAATATACGCCCGCCTGGCCATCATGCTACCCGCGACCAGGCCATGGGCTTTTGTATTTTTAACAATGTCGCCGTTGCCGCCGCCTATGCATTGCAAAAGTATCAGTTAAGCCGTGTCGCCATTGTCGATTTTGATGTACATCACGGCAACGGCACCGAGGATATTTTCGCCGGCGATGATAGAGTGCTGTTTTGCTCATCGTTTCAGTATCCACTGTATCCCAATACCGGCGATACACCATCGGGCGATAATATCGAGAACCTGCCGTTGCCGGCGTTATGCAAACCGGCCATCTGGCGCGAGCAAATCGTTAAACATTGGCTGCCGCGCATTAATGCCTTTCAGCCGCAGCTTATTCTGGTGTCAGCCGGTTTTGACGGCCATCGCGAAGATGATATGGCGCAGTTTCTGCTGACAGAAGATGACTACCATTGGATAGCGCAACAGTTGAAACAGCTGGCAGATCAACACTGTCAGGGACGCATCGTAGCGGTACTGGAAGGTGGCTACGCGCTAAGCGCACTGGGGCGCAGTGTGGTGGCGTTTTTAAAAGGGCTGATGTAACTGCTACAGCCGCGCGGCCTGTACATGCATCCAATCATAATTTCGGCTGCGGCCTAAACTTACCCAGCCTTCATCTTCCCAGCACTGCCACCAGTAGTTGTACTCCGGCCGGGCAAAACCGGCTTTGCTGCTGTTCCATTTCAGTTGGTTATGCTGTGGATCAAAGTCAAAGGCAATGCCCCAGCTGTGGGTGGATAAACTGCTGCCACCACGTTTGGCCCGTAGGTTAAAACCACCGCCGTATGAGTCTAAACGCAGTTGTTGCACAGCATCGAAGCCGTAATACAGCAGCACCTGTTCCAGCACCTTTTGCAAACTGGTTGCCACTTTTTGATGACATTGCGTGCTGAGCACCGTGCTGGAGAGATCCCATGCCAGTCGCAGCGGATAAGGCAAACTTAGCTTAACCAGCTGACTGCCCGGCTCGCCATAAAATGCCCGCAGTTCAGCTTCTCTGTCCAGTGGCCACTGGTTAGGGTTAGCCGGCGTGGTAAAACTGTCACGCCACGCCGGTGGCGGTTTGCCTTGTTGTTGTATGGCAGCTAACTGCTCAGCGGCGTAAGCAGTTTGTGGCCCCCACCAGCCATCCGGCTCGCCCGGGTTCAACCCGGCTTGGCGGCAACACAGCTGCAGGCATAATACGGCCTGGCGCTCTGCCGGCCAACTTTGCCAGTTTAATGCCCCGGCAGATGCCGCATTGGTTTGCAACCACTGTAAGCACGTTGTTAGCGTATAAGTATTCAGAGCACCGTTGACATGCTCGTCATTAAGCTGCAACGCTTGCTGTAAGGCAATAACCACGGATTTTTGCATAGCCACCTCAGTGACCGGTAAGAGATAAGCTGAAATGCCAGTAAGTGTAGTTGCTGCCACACGGCGTTGCCGGAATTTTATGACGCAGAAAAATCGGCCAGTGTTGAATTGAAGGGCTGAAAAAAACAACCCTGCCGTAGCAGGGTTGTTTAGTGTGTTGCCGGTTTAACCTAACCAGACGCGGGCGTTACGGAACATTCGCATCCAAGGGCTGTCTTCCTGCCAGCCGTCCGGCTGCCAGGAGTTGGCCACCGCGCGGAATACCCGCTCAGGGTGTGGCATCATAATAGTGACGCGGCCATCCGTAGTGGTTAAAGCCGTAATACCGGCGGCCGAACCGTTCGGGTTGTGCGGGTATTGCTCTGTGACCTTGCCGTAATGGTCAATAAAGCGCATCGCTACCGTGCCACTGTGGTTAGCTTTAACGAAGGCTTCGTTGCTGGCAAATTCAGCATGGCCCTCACCGTGCGAAACGGCGATAGGCATACGCGAACCGGCCATACCGCTAAACAGCAGCGACGGGCTTTGTTGAATTTCAACCTGGCTAAAGCGTGCTTCAAAGCGCTCAGATTTATTGCGTACAAAGTGTGGCCACAGCTCTGCGCCCGGGATCAGGCTCTTTAAGTTCGACATCATTTGACAGCCGTTACACACCCCCAGTGAAAAGGTGCTTTGGCGGGCAAAAAACTCTGCAAACTGCTTGCGGGCAATATCGTTAAACAATACTGACTTCGCCCAACCTTCACCGGCACCTAAGACGTCACCGTAGGAGAAACCACCGCAGGCTACCAGGCCGTTAAAATCAGCTAACTTAGCGCGGCCGGCTAAGATGTCGCTCATATGGACGTCAACCGCGCTAAAACCGGCACGGTTAAAGGCAGCAGCCATTTCCACATGCGAGTTAACACCCTGTTCGCGCAAAATTGCAATTTTAGGTGCTGCGCCTTTTAAGATGAAAGGCGCAGCCACATCTTCGTTGATATCAAAGCTGAGTTTTACATTCAGCCCAGGATCGGCAGCATCAGCTTTGGCAGCAAATTCTTGTTTAGCCCCTTCCGGGTTGTCACGCAGCGCTTGCATCTGGTAAGTGGTTTCGGCCCAGATACAACGTAAGCGGGTGCGGCTGTCGCTTAACACCACGTTATCGCCACGGCTGAATACCAGCTCGTCATGGCTGTTTACCGCACCAATCACATGGCTGCAGTTGCCCAGCTGATGCTGCGCCAGTACTTGCTTAACGTACTCAAGCTCACTGTCACTGACCTGAATTACTGCGCCCGGCTCTTCCGAGAACAACACTGCCATATCATCGTTACCCAGAGCGCTGATATCAGCACGCACACCGGCTTTACCGGCAAAGGCCATCTCGGCCAGAGTAACAAATAAACCACCGTCGGAGCGGTCATGGTAGGCCAGCAGTTTTTGCTCACGCGTTAATTGCTGTACGGCGTTAAAGAAGTTAATCAGCAGCTGCGGGCTGTCTAAATCAACCGATGTCTGGCCCAGTTGCTTATACACCTGGGCTAAACACGAAGCGCCTAAGCGGTTCTGGCCCTGGCCTAAGTCAATCAACACCAGGCTGGTGGTGCCCTTGTCGGTACGCAGCTGTGGCGTCACGGTTTTGCGAATATCCTCTACCCGGGCAAAAGCGGTGATCACTAAAGATAGTGGCGAGGTTACGGCTTTTTCTTCACCGTTTTGCTGCCATTTGGTTTTCATCGACATTGAGTCTTTGCCCACCGGAATTGTTACTTCCAGCGCCGGGCATAACTCTTCACCTATGGCTTTTACCGCAGCATATAAGCCGGCATCTTCGCCAGGGTGGCCGGCAGCTGCCATCCAGTTGGCCGATAACTTAATGCGCTTTAAATCGCCAATGTCAGTGGCGGCAATATTGGTAATGGCTTCAGCCACCGCCAGGCGCGCCGAGGCGGCAAAATCCAGCAGCGCCACCGGGGTGCGCTCGCCCATGGCCATAGCTTCACCGTGATAAGTATCATAGCTGGCTGCAGTAACACCACAGTTAGCTACCGGCACCTGCCAGGGCCCAACCATCTGGTCGCGTGCTACCAGGCCGGTTACGCTGCGATCGCCAATAGTCACCAGGAAGGTTTTCTCAGCAATCGCCGGTAAGCGCAGTAAACGCTCAGCGGCATCTTGCAACGTTACACCGGTTAAATCCAACGATTTACCCGCGGTTTGTGCGCTTTGCACATCGCGGTGCATTTTGGGTGCTTTGCCCAGTAGTACGTTTAGCGGTAAATCAATCGGTGTACTGCCAAAATGGGTGTCGGTCAGGGTTAAATGCTGCTCTGCCGTGGCTTCACCCACTACGGCAAAAGGTGCGCGCTCGCGCTTACAGATCTGCTCAAATACCGGCATTTTATCCGCCGGTATCGCCATCACATAACGCTCTTGCGACTCGTTACACCAAATTTGCAGCGGCGACATGCCTGGCTCATCGTTCGGTACCTTGCGCAGTTCAAACTTACCGCCTACGCCACCGTCGTTCACCAGCTCGGGAAAGGCATTGGATAAACCGCCGGCGCCAACATCGTGGATAAACACGATAGGGTTATCGGCACCCAGCTGCCAGCAGCGATCGATCACTTCCTGACAGCGGCGTTCTATTTCCGGGTTTTCGCGCTGTACTGAGGCAAAGTCCAAGTCTTCTGCTGATTGACCGGATGCCATTGAAGAAGCAGCACCGCCACCCAAGCCGATATTCATCGCCGGGCCGCCCAGTACCACTAACTTTGCCCCTACCGGCAAATCGCCTTTTTGTACATGATCAGCACGGATATTGCCTAAACCACCGGCTAACATAATCGGTTTATGATAACCGCGTACTTCTTCTCCGTTATGGCTGGCTACCTTTTCTTCATAGGTACGGAAGTAACCGTTAATCGCCGGCCGGCCAAATTCGTTGTTAAACGCCGCGCCGCCCAAAGGGCCTTCCAGCATAATATCCAATGCCGATACGATGCGCTCCGGTTTGCCAAAATCGGTTTCCCACGGCTGTTCAAAGCCCGGAATACGTAAGTTCGACACCGAGAAACCTACCAGGCCCGCTTTGGGCTTAGAGCCCACGCCGGTAGCACCTTCATCACGAATTTCACCGCCTGAACCGGTAGCTGCGCCCGGGTAAGGTGAAATGGCGGTTGGGTGGTTATGGGTTTCCACCTTCATCAGTATATGAATAGGCTCATGGTGATACTGATAAGTTAAATTACCGGGCTGGGCAAAAAAGCGGCCTGCAATGGAACCTTCCATTACCGCGGCATTGTCTTTATAGGCCGACAACACATAATCCGGTGTTTGCGCAAAGGTATTTTTAATCATTTTAAACAGCGATTTAGGCTGTTGTATGCCGTCGATGGTCCAATCGGCGTTAAAAATTTTGTGCCGGCAATGCTCAGAGTTAGCCTGAGCAAACATATACAGCTCGATGTCGTTCGGGTTACGGCCCAAGGCGGTAAAGTTATCGAACAGATAATCAATTTCATCATCGGCCAGCGCCAGGCCCATCTCAATGTTGGCGTTGGCCAGTGCGGTACGGCCGCCATTGATAATATCAACCGAGCTAAGCGGTGCCGGTTCTGCTTTGGCAAACAAGGCCTGCGCCTGAGTTAATTCGGTAAACACCGCTTCCATCATGCGGTCATGCAGCAGTGCGGCAACCTGCTGCAGTTGTTGTGTATTCAGTGCCGTTGGCGCTTCAATATAGTAAGCAATACCACGCTCTAACCGCATTACCTGCGTTAAACCACAGTTGCGGGCAATATCTGTCGCTTTAGATGACCAGGGCGAAATAGTACCCGGCCGCGGCGTAACCAGCAACAACTGACCGTGTGGCTCATGGCTGGCAATGGCCGGGCCATAAGTCAGTAGTTTATCCAGCGTTTGTTGCTGTGCGTCAGTCAATGCGCTGCTGACATCAGCAAAGTGCATAAACTCAGCATAAATACCGCTGATGGTTAAGCCACTTTGGGCGCATTGGTCGAGTAACTTTTGAATTCTGAATTCGGACAGTGCTGGCGCACCACGCAGGATCAACATAGGCTTTCTTTTCCCGTGGGTTGAACGACGATGGAACCTGAAACAGGCGCGCCATTATAAAGAAATTTCTGCCCAAGTGGTATGAGTAAACACTGACGTAGCGACAGAAGTTTGCTATAACAGCGCAGATTAAGCAGTAACAGGTGGATGCGAATGCAGAAAAGTTTGGGCTGGTTATTGTTGTTGCTCTGCCTCGCAGGTTGTACCCCCGAGCCAACACAAAGCCAGCTTTATGATATATATCAACGAGATAAGATAAAGGTCGGCATATTGCACGGCCCCACCAGCTATTATATCGGCACCGACGGTCCCACCGGTTTTGAGCTGGAACTCAGCCAGGCACTGGCAGATAAGCTGGGGGTTGAATTAGCGCTTTTTCCCAGTTATCACCTCGATGAACTGCTGCTAAAACTGCAAAACGGCCAGGTGGACTACATCGCCGGCGGTTTAACACTGACCGGACAGCGCCGGGGTATGTATCGCGCTTCACCGGCTTATCGTTGGATTAACGAAGTATTAGTATTTAAGCAAGGCAACACCTGGCCGCGGGCGTTAAAAGACGTCACTGACAACATTATTGTGGTTAAAGACAGCAGCCACGCCGAAACCTTGCAACAGCTTAGCCTTGACCACCCCGACCTTAACTGGCAGCAGCACCCGACTTTGGATGCCGACGAAATTTTGCAGCAAGTGATTGACGGCAATATCGCTTACACCATAACGGACTCAAATCAGCTGGCATTGAACCGGCGCTTTTACCCTAATCTGAGTATTGCCTTTACCGTCAGGGATAATCTGCCGGTTAGCTGGCTGCTGGCCGACAACAGCGATGACTCGCTCTATGCTGTGCTGATCGAATTCTTCGGTGCCATGTACCAAAGCGGTGAACTTATCGCATTGGAAGACCGCTATTTTGGCCACGTGCAACAATTCGACTATGTTGATACCCTCGCTTATATCGAAGCGATAGAAACCAGCTTGCCGGATTTAAAAGCCTGGTTTGTACAATATGCCGGCGAACTGGACTGGCGCCTGCTGGCGGCACTCAGTTATCAGGAATCACACTGGGACCCCAAAGCCAAAAGCCCTACCGGGGTACGCGGCCTGATGATGCTTACGCTACCCACAGCACAACAGATGGGGGTTGCCAGCCGGCTGGACCCGGAGCAAAGTATTCGCGGGGGCAGCCGCTACCTGCACCAGTTAGTCACCCGTATACCGGAGCGTATCGCCATGCCGGATAGGCTTTGGTTTGCTTTGGCGGCTTACAATGTAGGCTGGGGCCATGTTGAGGATGCGCGTATTCTTACGCAGCAACAAGGGGCAGATCCGGATAAATGGCTGGACGTAAAACAGCGCCTGCCGCTACTGCGGCAAAAAAGCGTATACCAAACCACCAAATACGGCTATGCCCGTGGCGATGAAGCGGTTAGCTATGTAGAAAATATCCGGCGCTACTATGACACCCTGCTGTGGGTAGACGAGCGCCAACAGGCAGAGCAGCGCTTAGAGCTGCAAAAACAAAGGCTGACAGACCAAATTAGTACAGAAAGATTGCCGGATGCACAGCGGCAAGACACACCACCCGGCTCTTGAAAGTTTGCCATTGCAGGCTCATAGTAACGGCATATTCAGTAAAAAAGAGATGCTATGTTAAAACGTAAAAAACCACGGCTCAGCAGCCTGCGTCGTCGCCTGGTAGATGTTGCCGCCAGCCGGCGCCGTATTAAACGCAATATCGCGGTAACCAAACTGCATCAGCGCCGGCGCCACTATCTGAGCTTTTTTAATCAGGCAGATGAGGCCGTTTAGCTGCCTTTTGCTCCAGCCGCCGCCGCTTAAAAAACGCAGATAACTGTGTAGCACATTCAGCAGCTAACACGCCGGGCACCACTTCAAGCTGATGATTAAACTGCGCATGCTGCACCAGGTTCAGCACTGAGCCGGCGGCGCCGGTTTTTAAATCCGTGGCACCAAATACCAGGCGTTTAATCCGGCTGTGCACCATTACCCCGGCGCACATGCTGCAAGGTTCCAGTGTCACGTATAAGGTGCAGTCCGGCAAACGGTAGTTGCCCATTTTGGCTGCAGCGTCGCGTATTGCCTGCATTTCGGCATGGGCTGACGGGTCGTTCAGGCTAATCATCTGGTTCCGGCCCTCCCCCAGCAGTATATTATCTTTAACCAACACTGCCCCCACCGGCACTTCGCCCTGCAGTTCGGCTTTAGCGGCCAACGCAATAGCATGCTGCATCCAATCTTCGTCAGTCATAATGCTTTACAATTAATTGCTGGATTGATGGCAAAGTTTACCACTATATTATGGTGAAATTGGCTAAACTTTTGTTTTTTTGCCGATAAGATCGTCTGACAAGTACAAATAAGTGCATGATATAAAATGCTTTAATTAGTTGGCATCAGCTTTGCTTTAATTTAAATAACATGAAAAACAACCGGAGAACACACAAATGGGACCTTTTGAAATTGCAGCCATAGCTATTATCGGCGGCCTGGGATACTCAGCATATGACTCTTACAATAAAAACAAAGGCAAGGCCGGCAGCAAAGATGTGGCAGAGCTAAAAACAGAGATGGAAAAAATGAAACAACGCATTGCCACATTAGAAAGCATTGTTACAGACAAAAGTTACCAGTTAAAAGAACAAATTAACCGGTTATAAACTACGGCATTTTCATTCCCTTGCACTGTATGGCACTACGTGGCAGTTAAGCTTTGTTATGGTACACTGCCGGTAACTGCTGACAGGAGCTGACAATGTCGACGGAAACCCTGGTTAACCGCGCCCGCGTTATTTGTGAAAATAACGGCGCCCGTTTTACATCAATACGCGAAAAAGTGTTTCGCCTGCTGGCCAATCTTAATGGTGGTATTGGCGCTTATGAATTGCTGGAACAGTTGAAACAAACTGAACCCGGCGCCAAGCCTGCCACCGTGTACCGCGCGTTGGAGTTCCTGACTGAACAAGGCTTTATTCATAAAATAGAGTCGAGCAATGCATTTCTACTCTGTCATCATTTTGGCCAGCATCATCCGGCGCAGCTGTTGATCTGTGACCAATGTGGTAACGTAACCGAGTTACACTCAAGTTTGTTGCAAGACGAGTTTAACCGTCAGGCAGTAAGCCATGGTTTTGTTATTAAGCATCAAACCATCGAAGCACATGGCCTTTGTGCCGACTGCAAAGTAACTGAATAAAGCATACCGGAAACAAGACTATGGCTTGTGCATCTGGTAAAAGATTCCTAATCTTAAGCAAGCTTTATCCCGGGTCCCGTTTTCTTTGATAGGCATTGATATGAATGTTGAATTTATAAACCCGTTTTTATCCTCGTTAGTAAATGTGCTCAACACCATGGCCAATACCACCATAGTTCCGGGCCAACCCAGAATCAAAAAAGACGAACTGGCCCGTGGCGACGTGTCCGGCTTAATAGGTATGGTAAGCCCGCAAACCAAAGGCTCTTTTTCTATTACCTTTGAAGAGTCTTTAGCGGTAGAAATTATGTTTCGCATGTTAGGCGAGCGGCCAAAAGGCATTACGCCGGATGTCACCGATATGGTGGGTGAAATTACCAATATGGTTACCGGTGGCGCTAAGCGTGTGTTGGGTGAAAAAGGTTATGACTTCACTATGGCCACACCTGTGGTGGTGTCCGGTAAAAACCATACTATTTCGCATAAATCAGAAGGCGCAAAAATTTTAATGCCGTTTGATTCTGATTTTGGCAAGGTGCATATCGAAGTCAGCTTTGATAAATAGCCGCTATTTTTGCAGCAAAACGCCGGCCTGGTGTTAATGCACACTTAGCGCCGGCGTTTTTGTTTTAATGTGATGTATTTATATAACTAAATAGTACCCTGCTGGTGATATTACACAGCAGCTCATAAGGAATGGTATCAACACAGCGCGCCAGCTGCTCTACCGGCAAGTCGCTGCCCCACAGGATCACTTTATCACCTATGGCTACCGCTTCGTTGCCGATATCGACGGTAATCATATCCATCGACACCCGGCCGACAATCGGTAAGCGTTTGCCGTTAATCAGCACATCAGCATTATTACCGGCTGCGCGCGGGTAGCCATCACCATAACCCATCGCCACCACCGCCAAACGGCTGTTATGTGCGGCTATCCAGCTGCCGCCGTAACCAACCGCATCACCGGCGTTTACCTCGCGTACCGCAATAACACTACTGCTGAGTGTCATTAACGGTTTCAAACCATGATCCGTGCCTACAGCATCTGCCATTGGCGATACGCCATACAGCATTAAGCCGGGCCGCACCCAATCGCCATGGCTTTGCGGCCAGTTTAGTACGGCGCCGGAGTTGGCCAGCGAATGCTCACCGGCACTGCCCCGGGTAATGTGCTGAAATAACATCAGTTGATTAGCGGTAGCAGCTTTATCCGGCTCATCTGAGCTGGCAAAATGGCTCATTAACCGCAGCGGCCCCTGCACATTGCGGCTTTGGCTTAAGCGCTGATACAACTCGTTAAATTCGTGCGGGTAAATACCCAGCCGGTGCATACCGGTATCAACTTTTAACCATACCCGCACCGGCGCATCCAACTGCGCCGCCAATAAGGCTTCGGCCTGGTCGCGATGGTGTATTACCAGTTGCAGGTTAGAAGCAACAATTTGTGCCAGCTCATCAGCATGAAAAAAGCCTTCCAACAGCACTATCGGCCGGGCAATACCGCCGGCGCGCAGTGCTAAGGCTTCATCCAGCCGCGCCACGCCCAGCGCATCAGCCTGCTTTAACGCCTGGGCCACCGGCAACATGCCATGGCCATAAGCATTAGCTTTTAACACCGCCAGTACTTTGCTGTTAGGCGCAAGTTGCTTTACGCGCGCGAAGTTATGCTCAAGCGCCGCTAAATCTATGGTGGCCTGCGGTCGGCGGCTGGGCATTAATCGTCCTCAAACCTGGCGCTACCGGCGTAGTTATCAAAGCGCGAATAACGACCGTGGAAGGTTAGCCGCACACGGCCAATCGGGCCGTTCCGCTGCTTGCCGATGATTACTTCTGCCGTGCCTTTATCCGGGCTGTCGTCGTTGTACACTTCGTCGCGGTAGATAAACATAATTAAGTCGGCATCCTGCTCAATAGAGCCGGACTCACGCAAGTCGGAGTTTACCGGGCGTTTGTCGGCGCGTTGCTCCAATGAACGGTTTAGCTGCGACAGTGCCACTACCGGTACTTTCAGCTCTTTGGCCAGTGCTTTTAACGAGCGTGAAATTTCGGCAATCTCTAAGGTACGGTTTTCACTCATACCAGGCACTGTCATTAACTGTAAGTAGTCGACCATGATCATGCTTAAACCACCATGCTCGCGCGCAACGCGGCGTGCCCGTGAGCGCACTTCGGTTGGCGTTAAGCCCGAGCCGTCATCGATGTACATTTTGCCTTTGGTGTTTAACAGCTCAATGGCAGAAGACAGCCGCGCCCAGTCTTCATCTTCCAACTGGCCGGTACGGACCTTGGTTTGGTCAATGCGGCCTAAGGACGCCAGCATACGCATCATAATTTGTTCGGATGGCATCTCTAAGCTGAAAATAAGCACCGGCTTATCTGAGGTAATGGCCGCATGCTCACACAGGTTCATCGCGAAGGTGGTTTTACCCATCGACGGACGGGCCGCGACAATGATCAGGTCTGACGGCTGCATACCGTTGGTCATTTTATCTAAATCGACATAGCCGGTAGATACGCCGGTAACACCGTCGTACGGCGAACGAAACAGCTCGTCAATTTTTTCGATGGTTTTGGCCAGGATGCTGTTGATTGGCTCCGGGCCCTCATTGGCATTGGTGCGCTGTTCGGCAATTTTAAAGACTTTGGTCTCAGCAAAGTCTAAAAGCTCGGCTGAGGTGCGCCCCTGAGTGTCGTAACCGGCGTCGGCAATATCGTGCGCCACCGAAATCATATCGCGCACCACGGCGCGCTCACGCACAATTTCAGCGTAAGCCAGAATATTAGCGGCACTGGGGGTATTTTTGGCAATTTCACCCAAATAAGCAAAACCGCCGACATCGTCCAGTTGCAGGTTGGCTTCTAAATCTTCAGATACGGTAATAATATCAATGGGCTGGGTGGCTTCCGCCAGACGCGACATAGCCGCGAAAATAAAGCGGTGCGCGCGCAGGTAAAAATCCTGCTCGACGACTTTTTCTGCCACGCGATCCCAGGCTTCATTATCCAGCATTAAGCCGCCAAGCACGGATTGCTCAGCTTCTATCGAATGGGGCGGCATTTTAACCGCAGCAACCTGCTTGTCTTTGATACTACTCATAACACCTGTTTCAGTTGGCGAAAACAGCATAATGCTAACCTGCCTAAGGCAGATCACAAAGCGAAGTGTCAGATATTTTTAATGGGTTTACAAAATGACAACGGGGAAAACAGAGGAAAAAGCGCACTGCAGATACAGTGCGCTTTAAAGCTTATTAAGCTTCTGCGATTACCACAACTTTTACAGTTGCAGTAACTTCAGCGTGTAACTGAACGTCGATATCGAACTCGCCAGTTTCACGTAAAGTACCGGTAGGCAGTTTAACTTCTGCTTTAGATACTTTAACGCCGGCTTCAGTGATCGCATCTGCGATATCACGGGTGCCAACTGAACCGAACAGCTTGCCTTCATCACCGGCTTTAGAAGCGATAGTCACTTCACCCAGCGCAGCAAGTTTAGCAGCACGGTCGTTCGCAGCAGTTAAATCAGCAGCTAATTTAGCTTCTAATTCAGCGCGGCGGGCTTCGAATTTCTCGATGTTAGCCTTAGTAGCCGGAACTGCTTTACCCTGTGGGAATAAGAAGTTACGCGCATAACCAGACTTAACAGTTACATTGTCACCTAAACCACCAAGGTTAGAGACTTTGTCTAACAGAATAATTTGCATTGCTTATACCCCTTCTGTATTAACTGTGTGAGTCGCTGTAAGGCAGCAGAGCCAGGTAGCGTGCGCGCTTGATAGCACGAGCCAGTTGGCGCTGATACTTAGCGCTGGTACCAGTAATACGGCTAGGTACGATCTTGCCGCTTTCTGTAACGTAGTTTTTCAGAACAGCGGTATCTTTGTAATCAATCTCTACAGTGCCTTCTGCAGAAAAACGGCAGAATTTACGGCGACGGAAAAAACGTGACATTTGCCTGTCTCCTAACTTATATGTTCAATTTGTTGCGCATGCAGCACCAGCTTTGCTTGTCCGCTGCGGCTTTGGTGGCGGTTTAAAAAACCTGTCACCTTTACCATGTTGCCCAACGTTAACTGTCGGGTATGTTGTGTTAGTGCAGTTCCGGTCAGTACTACCTGTATCCTGACATAGGCCTGGCGGTTTAAACCGGCTTCCATCTGGTTACTGCGGTGTTCTAACACCAGAACCGTATGCGGTATGCCCGCAGGACTTTCGCTGTGCTCCGGTTGACGGCAGATACTGCCAACCAGTACGGTGCTATTGTCCATTAACAACAACTTACTCTTCGTTTGCTACTTGCTCTTCATTTTCGCGAGGAGCACGTTCACGACGTTCATCACGTACTTTAGCCATTGGTGATGGCTCAACTACGGCACTGTCTGTGCGCATAATCAGGTTACGTAATACTGCGTCGTTGTAGCGGAAGTTAGTTTCCAGCTCATCAATCACAGTTTGTGGTGCTTCTACGTTCATCAGAACATAGTGAGCTTTATGCAACTTCTGGATTGGGTAAGCCAGTTGACGGCGGCCCCAGTCTTCCAGACGGTGAATAGAACCACCCGCTTCTTTAATTGAGCCAGTGTAACGCTCAATCATGCCAGGTACTTGTTCACTCTGATCAGGGTGAACCATAAAAACGATTTCGTAATGACGCATTGTAGCTCCTTACGGTTAGTAAGCCTCGGGGGAACTCGGCCGGGGTTCTCATGGAGGCAAGGAACGTTAGTGTATGGCCGAAGGTCGCGTATTTTACGGAGTTAGCGGGTAAATAACAAGCAGAAAGCAGCGAAATTGATATACAAGGCAGGGAAATGTGATTGATAGCACAGCCACAAACCCATTTCGCGTAAGCGAAGGCGGCGGACAAATTCGTCGGGAACGAATTTGGTAAGCCCGGCTGAGCCGCCTCACTGAGGGCAGGATTGCCCGAGGTGTCGTTGTGGCGAGCATAGCACTCACTTTTACCGGCCAGAAAACAGCAAGGTAAGCTATTTCGCTGTGCTCGCCACAGCAACTCGCTCGCCGCTTACGCGCTCACTCAGACACTCTGTGGCTGCGCAATCGAAACACCTAACCTTTGCTATCGCTCAAAAGCAATCATACATTTAGCTTATTGACGTTGGCGCACGGCTTCGAATAAGCAGATACCGGCGGCAACCGATACGTTAAGGCTGGATACGCTGCCAAACATCGGAATTTTTACCAGGCTATCGCAGGTTTCGCGTGTTAAGCGGCGCAGGCCTTCACCTTCAGCCCCCAATACCAACGCCAGCGGTCCTTTAAAATCGGCCTGGTAAATGCTGGTATCGGTTTCACCGGCGGTGCCGACTAGCCACACACCGGCATCCTGCAATTCGCGCAAGGTACGGGCTAAGTTGGTTACAGTGATAAAAGGCACGCTCTCCGCTGCGCCACAGGCTACTTTACGTACCACTGAGGTTAGCTTTACTGAACGATCTTTTGGCGACACCACAGCATGTACACCGGCCGCATCGGCGCTGCGTAAAATCGCGCCTAAGTTATGCGGGTCGGTTACGCCATCAAGGATCAGAATAAAGGGTTTTTCCTGCTGCTCAACAATGGCGGCTAAATCCGCTTCGCTGCCGCTGCTTTGTAGGCGGGCTTTGGCGATAATGCCCTGATGCTGGCCGCCAACCATATCGTCCATAGTTTTGCGGTTACAAAACTGCACCGACACACCGTTTTGCCGTGCCTGCTGGATTAACGGCTGCATGCGCTTGTCGTCGCGATCTTTCATCACAAACATTTCCAGCACATCCTGCGGTGCGCGCTGCAATAATGCTCCTACCGCATGAATACCAAAGACCAGATCTGCGCTCATTGTTAACCCTTAATGCCGACACTTAAAAAAGGCCGGCAGTTTACCTTAGATTCCGAAATTAGCGAACCAGTATGCTCTAAGCCAACCGTTGAAGGCATGGATGCTGACAAATTCGCCTGGAGCGAATTTGAACAGCTCCGCTGGTCCGCAGGATAAACTTCATGGATGAAGTTTATAATCGAGCCTATAGGGACATATTCACGGCGTGTTGGCGTGGGCATACTGGTTCGTTAGTGCATAAGCTGATTATCACTTGGCTTTACGCCGTGGCTTTTTACGCGCCGTAATATTACGCGCGCCTTTGGGTTTAGCTTCTGCACCTTTTGCTGCCGGCGCAGCTGGCTTGCCGGTAGCACGCTTGCCACCTTTGGCTGCACCTTGCTTTGACGCTTTAATTTGCTCTTTGCTGACAATGCGTTTGGGCTCGCCCACTAGGACTAAATCAATTTTACGTGCTTCCAGGTTAACCGCAGCAACCTTCACTTTCAGCAAGTCACCCATCCGGTACACGACTTTACCATGCTCGCCACTTAACGTATGGCGCTCGGCATCAAAGTGGTAGTAGTCGTTTTGCAAGGACGTAACATGCACCAGGCCTTCGATATACAGCTCGGTTAAGCGCACAAACAAGCCAAAGCTGGTAACGGTAGCCACTACGCCGTCAAATTCAGCGCCTAAGTGGTCCTGCATATATTCGCATTTAAGCCAATCAGCCACTTCGCGGGTGGCATCATCAGCACGGCGCTCTGTCATCGAGCACTGCTCGCCCAGTGGGGTGATTTCGGCTTCAGAATATTCACGGGCACCGGTTACCTTTTGGCCTTGTTTTGCCAGTAAAGCTTTAATACCACGGTGCAGCACTAAATCCGGGTAACGGCGGATGGGCGAGGTAAAGTGGGCATAAGCTTCCAGCGCCAAACCAAAGTGGCCCTGGTTATCGCCCTGATACACTGCTTGTTTCATCGAACGCAGCATAGTAGTTTCAATCAGTTCACGATCCGGCCGGTCGCCGATTTTTTCCAGCGTTTGCGTTAATTCCAGCGGTGTCGGTTCTGCTGACAAATTCGCTTCTATACCCAACTCAGCCAAGAAGCGGCGGAAGTTGTCAAAGCGGTCGGCATCCGGCCGTTCGTGTACGCGAAACAGCGTATGGGCTTCGTGTTTTTCAATAAAGCGTGCGGCGGCCACGTTGGCCATAATCATGCACTCTTCAATGATTTTATGCGACTCTACACGGTGCACCGGTACAATCTGCTCAATTTTGCGATGGCTGTTAAATACAAAGCGGGTTTCTACCGTTTCAAATTCAATAGCACCGCGTTGGCCGCGCACCTTGGCCAGCTTTTTATACAGGCTGTTCAGCGTTTCAATATTGGTCAGGTTAGCCGCATATTGTTGACGCAGCTCAGGGTCACCCTGCAGTATTTTATGCACCTTGTTATAGGTTAAACGCGCACTGGAGTGCATTACCGCTTCATAAAACTGGTAGCTGTCGAGTTTGCCGCTGGCGCTGATATGCATATCAGCAACTAAGCATAAACGGTCGGTATGCGGGTTAAGCGAACACAGGCCGTTAGATAATGCCTCCGGCAACATGGGCACCACATGATCGGGGAAATACACCGAGTTACCGCGCTCTATTGCCGTGTTATCCAGCACCGTATACGGCAGTACATAAGCACTGACATCGGCTATGGCTACCCACAGACGCCAACCGCCGTTTTCTTTGGCTTCAGCATAAACAGCATCGTCAAAGTCTCGCGCATCTTCACCATCAATGGTGATTAAACCTAATTGGGTTAAATCGACGCGGCCTTGCTTGGCTTCTGCCGGCACTTCTTCGCCGTATTTAGCCACTTGTTTTAGTACGGCATCAGAAAACACATGCGGAATCTGATGGTTACGAATAGCAATTTCGATTTCCATGCCGGGCGCCATATGCTCGCCCAGTACTTCAGTTACTTTGCCAATGCCGTTAACACGCTTGGATGGCCGCTGAGTTATCTCAACCAACACCACCTGACCATGGCGGGCTTCGCCCTGTTCACCGTCAGGGATAACAATATCCTGGGTAATACGCGGGTCGTCAGGTACGACTACACCTAAAGCGAAGTCTTTATAATAACGACCGACTATCGGCTCGCTGCGTGGCTCTAATACCCGCACTACGCGCGCTTCAATTTTATCTTTACTGTTTACGCTTTGAGCTGTCGCCAGCACGATATCGCCGTGCAGTAAGCGCTGCATTTCAAAATTGGGGATAAACCAGTCCGGCCCGCCTTGTTCCAGCTTTAAAAAGCCGAAACCTTCGCGGTGGCCCAACACCGTGCCTTTTACCAGGTCCATATTATCGACCAGGCCATAGCGGCGGTTTTTGGTATAAATTAACTGGCCGTCACGCTCCATGGCGCGCAGGCGTTTTTTCAGCGCAAAAATAGCATCGTCATCGGTTAAGCCCAGCTCTTCAACTAATTCTTCAAAATAAGCGGGGCTCTGGCGTTTTTCGATATGCTCGAGAATAAATTCACGGCTGGGGATAGGGTTGTCATATTTTTCCTGCTCACGCGCAAGATGCGGATCATTTACCGTCATTAAGTTATCTTTTGTTTCCTAAATTGTGTTAAGTGTAACAGCTAAACTGCCTTATGAGTATGAACTTCATTTTACCGGCCGTTTAGCGTTTGCCACCACCCGTGGTGGCATCTTTTGCGCTAACTGGCCAAGCAGTTGCTGTATTTTTTTGTGTGTAGCGCCATCGGCGGTAATAGCATGGTGCAACCAGCGGTAGCTTTGTTCAAAATCAACCGGACTGCCATGGCCGTCAACCAATATTTGCGCTAAACGCAATTGGGCTTTTAAGTTACCCAGCGCCGAAGCCTCACGCAGATACACGATGGCTTTATCCACATCCGGCTGCACAAAGCGGCCAATATGATAATAGCGCCCCACTTGCTCCAAACCTTCCGGCAGGCCCTGAGCAGCGGCTTGCAGCATTAAATCCCAGCCACGCTCTACGTTGCGTGGCACACAGACCGCATACGCCAGCATATCACCGTACAAAAATTGATAAGCCGGCAACTGCATAATATCGGCACGGGCTTCAATATCACGCACCAGCTGACAATCATCATCACGCACCCGCTTAAGATGGCTGTTGGTTTGGATTAACGCCAACAGCTCGTCCTGAGTGTACAGTTGCACTGCTTCGAGTTCCTGCGCCTGTACTTGTACCTGTGCAACCGCCGGCAATAATAACCATGCCGCTATGATCCAATATTTGTTACTCATCTTTTGCGCCTGTAAATTGTCACTTTAGCCTTATCGGCCGCTACCGGCCTTTTTAAAGCAAGTTTCGCGCCTGTTATTGCTCGTTGTTTAAAACCCAGGGCGCTGCCAAGCGCGGTTCAACGGCTTTTGCCTGCATTGTAGCAGCACTCACTGCAACATCACTGCAACGGCCGCTGGCAATATAGCTAATCGCTTCAGCATATAAAGCATCCCCTGCGACACCCCAATCACCGGTAATAGCATCGGCTACCGGACAATTCGGTATCAAGCCGTCAAAATAATCCCCCTGATCTAACGCATTCACGGATTGGAAGTTAATAGCTGATAATACATAATCATCAATATAAACTGATTGCATACCAACAGGTTTGCCACAGGTAGTTTCACCTACCTGTACTACTTCTATAAACGGGTTTAATGAGTTAATCACCATTTCACTCGCAGAGCAGCTACCCTCAGTTGTTAAAATCAATACCCGTTCTAAATTCAATGAAGTCTGGCCCTTGCCAAGCGAAAACAAAGTGGTGCTATTTTGAGATGTGTTTTTATCATTGTAGCGATATTTTATGAAAACCTGATCGCGAACAAAATTTTGGGCTATCTGCGTACTTAGCTGATTAGCAACGCGAATATAGCCTCCGCCATTGTAGCGTAAGTCCAGGATCAGCTCGTCAATACTTTGCTGCGCAAAATAGCTAAATGCCTGCTCCAGTTCAGTTTCGGACAGCTCAATAAAACTATTAAACACCAGATAGCCAACACGCTTATCACCTTGAGTACTGACCGAGCGGTGCAATACCGTATTGGTAGTAACATCAGTTTTAATAAAGTCCGCAGACAGTTCAGTATTATCGGGCTTTTGCCAGACGAAGTTGCGCATAACACCGGCTTCATTCGGACCATACACATCATTATTAGTGGCAGTACCGGCATCAAGCCGGCTTAACCACTGCGCTACGCTAACGCCTTCAATCTCGGAGATTTTATCACCGCGGCGCAAGCCGTTTTGTGCGGCAGAGCCATCGTCATAGACATAAGCTATTTGCAACGCTGTATTATTATCCGCCCGGACAGAAGAGAAGCCGTAACCAAAAAAAGTCGCATTAACAAAACGGTCTTCATATTCCTGCCGTGTCGTGATATAGCTGTAGCGGTCCTGCGGCGCGGCCACAGCGTTCAGCATGGCTGCCGGCGAGGTATAAGCGCCCAGATTAATATCTTCCGGTAGATCGCGATACCACAGGTAATCCTGCTGCAATGCGCAAAATACCTGAGAATTAATGTCCGTACGCTGACATGCAGCCGTTGCTGTTGCCGCATCGTCGCGACTACTGCCGCCACAGCCACTCAGGGCAAATAACGCGGTAATCAAAATCAATGTACGCATAGCCATAACTCCATCTGCTGCTGTTTTGACCAGCATAAAACAAAAACGCTGCCTGGTGGCAGCGTTTTTTATCGTGTTATTGCTTTACGTTAGCATCAGGCAAATGGATGACGTAATACGATGGTTTGTACGCGATCCGGTCCGGTAGAAACAATATCAATCGGCACACCGGTCAACTGCTCTAAACGGCTGATATAGTCACGTGCCGCTTGTGGCAGTTTATCTAACTGTTGCACACCGAAGGTGCTTTGCTGCCAGCCCGGCATTTCTTCATATATCGGTGTTACCAGCTCATAGCCTTCTGCTGCCATGGGTGGAATGTCGGAAATATTGCCGGCGGCATCTTTATAACCGGTGCAAATCTTTACTTTATCCAAGCCATCTAATACATCCAGCTTGGTTAAGCAAAATCCGGAAATACTGTTTAATTGCACCGCACGTTTAACTGCAACGGCATCGAACCAACCACAGCGACGCTTACGACCGGTAGTAGCGCCAAATTCGTGGCCTTTAACACCTAAGTGTTCGCCAACAGCACAGTCCAGCTCAGTCGGAAACGGGCCTGAACCAACACGGGTAGTGTAGGCTTTAACAATACCCAGCACGTAGTCGAGGTAGCGCGGACCAAAACCGGTGCCGGTGGCTACACCGCCGGCGGTGGTGTTGGACGAGGTAACATAAGGATAAGTACCGTGGTCGATATCCAGCAAGGTACCCTGGGCACCTTCAAACATAATTTCCTGCCCGGCCTTGCGGGCCCGGTCCAGCAAATCTGTGACGTCGACAACTAACGGCTTTAATATTTTCGCGATAGCCAGCGCATTATCCAGGGTGGTTTGATAATCCACCGCCGGCACTTTGTAATACTGTGTCAGCGTAAAGTTGTGTAACTCCATTACTGTTTTTAGCTTCTCAGCAAACAATTCAGGGTTAAACAAATCGCCAACGCGTAAACCACGACGGGCCACTTTATCTTCATAAGCAGGGCCGATACCACGGCCGGTGGTGCCAATCGGCTTGTCGCCACGCGCCAGTTCACGCGCTTTATCCAGCTCAACGTGAAACGGCAGGATCAACGGACAGGCTTCACTTAGCAGTAAACGCTCTTTTACCGGCACGCCACGCTGCTCCAGCATGGTCATTTCCTTTAAGAACGCTTCAGGAGATAACACTACACCATTGCCGATTACGCATTTAACGTTTGCACGTAAAATACCTGACGGAATTAAATGTAATACGGTTTTTTCACCGTCGATAACCAAGGTATGCCCTGCGTTATGGCCGCCTTGATAGCGCACCACAAAACTGGCTTTATCTGTTAATAAATCGACGATTTTACCTTTACCTTCGTCACCCCATTGGGTGCCGAGCACTACTACGTTCTTGGCCATGGTTCCTACATCATGGAAAAAATCAGGCGTGGATTCTACCAAATAGCCGGGCAAGTTTCAGCCGTCCGGATGAAAAAAAGCCGCTTTTTTCGCAGCGGCTTAATTAATGGTTTTTAATCAGCTAGTTAACCGGCAGTCGTGGCCAGGCAACTCAGGTCGTACTGCGCACTGTTATGGTATAAAGCAAAGCCAAAGCGTAAACGGTCCGCTCTGTAGTCCGTTTCAATGCCGGCACGCTTAAGCTGCGCAGCCAATTCGGCCACCTCCGGCACACTGCCCGGACGAAAGGTCAAAAAGTGGCCATGGTTAGCAAGATCATGCATCACCAGATTATCAGCATGTAATTTAGTATGCTGCACAGCCGCCAGTTTTTGCAAAAATACCTGCTGCAGCTGCTGGACATACTGATGAATACGGCCAACGCTGATGCCCTGCTGTTTAAATAAACGCAGCACCGCATTCAGCCGGTACAGCGCTGAGAAATCCATGGTTGCACCGGCAAAACGATAACCGTCTTCACTGTACAATACGGTAGCTGATTTCTCTGCGGCTAAAGTACCAAACTCAGCAAACCAACCGGTATACAGCGGCCGCTCTGTGCTGCCTACCGGCACCGCCATAAAACAACAGCCCTCGCCGCCCTGGGCATACTTATAACTGCCGGCCAGATAAAAAATACGTTCGGCAATGGCAGATAAATCGGTCGGCAACGCCATAAAACCATGATAACCGTCGATTACGATCATCGCCTCACTGACAGCGGCAATTTGCTGTACAAAGCCGGTTAAATTGCTGACCGCTACGCCGGAGTTAAAAAACACCTGGCTGCAAAAAATCAGCTGATACTGATTTGTTGCCGCAGCATCGGTAAAACGCTGCTCAAAACCGGCAAAGGGCTCAGTAGCAATAATGTCCACCTGCACATTGTCATATTCTGCCAGCCGTTTGACCTGACGCGAAAAACTGTAAAACTCACTATCGGTAGTTAAAATGCGCAGCGGTTGGCGTAAATCAAAACAGCTGAGTAAGCGCATCACTAATTCATGCGTATTGGGCGCAAACACAATTTGCTCCGGCTGCGGCAATTGCAGAATATCGGCGATTAGCTGCTGGGTTTGCGGCACTTTTTCGCCGAAAATATAGCGCCACTTGTCATCTACCAGCCGTGCGGTGTCATCCCAGTATTCCAACATGGCATCGCGGCTGACATCCGGCCAGTAATGATGCGAATGGCAGGCAAAGTGTTGTTTGCCCTGGTTCGCCTGCAAAAAGCGCTGATAAAATTGTTGATACATGGCTCCCCCGGTTCGCGTTACAGACAAAAAAGGCCCTTTCGGGCCTTTTTCAGTACTGCCAGCAGTTAATTCTGCACCTTATCTGACTTCATATATTTAAAGAAGTCATTGTCCGGCTGTATTACTAACACATCATCCTTGCTTTTAAAGCTGTTCTTATAAGCTTCGAGGCTGCGGATAAAGGAGTAAAACTCGGCATTTTTGTTAAAGGTTTCGGCGTACACATTAGCAGCTAATGCATCACCTTCACCGCGCACACTACGTGAGTTACGCTCAGCGTCAGCCACCATTACGGTAACTCTGGCATCAACATCGGCCCGGATAATTTCGGCTTCTTCCATACCTTTAGAACGGTGCTCCCGCGCTACAGCATGACGCTCGGCTTCCATCCGCGCAAAGATGGAGCTACTGACTTCCTGCGGCAGGTTAATTTGCTTTACCCGCACGTCAACTACATCAATACCCAATTCTTTTGCCGCTTCGCCGGCTTGTTGTAACGCTCTCTCCATTAACTGTGTACGCTCACCGGAGACAATTTCCTGAATGGTTCGGGCACCAAATTCAGTGCGTAAACCGTTGTTAATATACTGCTTTAATAACACTTCAGCTTGTGCCGTATTGCCACCGGTAGAGAGAAAATAAGCACCAAAGTCTTTGATACGCCATTTTACATAGCTGTCTACCAATAAGTCTTTCTTCTCTGCCGTAACAAAGCGATCCTGAGCGTCATCCAGCGTTTGCACCCGTGCATCCAGTTTGCGAACCGTTTCAATTAACGGCAACTTGAAATGCAGGCCGGGTTCATACACCACGACATTTTGCTCAGCGTCACGCTGAATTTTACCAAACTGAATAACAATGCCGCGCTGGCCTTCCGGCACCACAAACAATGCCGACAGGAAAATAAAACCAACAACTACAATAATGGCAACTATAAAATTCTTCATTGCTTACCCCCTGCCACTGCGCGTTGTACCGGCACGTGAAGTATCAGTGCGGTTTGGACTATTGTCCGTAGTACTACGCGACGGAATTAATGGCATAGCACCTGATGACGGTGCGGTACCGCTACTACCCTGATTCAACATTTTATCCAATGGTAAGTACATAATGTTATTACCATTTTTCACATCAACCAGTACTTTGGATGTATTGCTGTATACCTGTTCCATGGTTTCCAGATACATACGGTCGCGGGTTACTTTCGGCGCAGCCAGATATTCCGGTAACAGCTTTTCAAAGCGGGCCACTTCACCCTGGGCTTTTAACACGATTTGCTGCTTATAAGCTTCAGCTTCCTGCATTACGCGGTTAACCTGACCACGGGCACGCGGTTCAATTTCACGCGCATAAGCCTGAGCTTCCTGGATAAAACGTTCCTGATCTTCCTGTGCTTTAATGGCGTCATCAAAGGCGTCACGCACTTCTTCAGGTGGCCTGGCGTCACGGAAGTTAACATCTACCAGTGCAATACCCATGTTGTAGGGCTCAATGATACCTTCCAGTTCCTGGCGGGTATTTTGCCGCACCACTTCGCGGCCGCGGGTTAATACGTCATCCATAATGGAGTGACCAATAACATAACGCAGAGCCGCATCGGTGGCCTGATGCAGGCTGCTGTCGGCGTCAACTACCGAGAACTTGTACAAGCGTGCATTAAATACACGGTACTGAATTTCAAAGGTAACCCGCACCAGGTTTTGATCCTGTGTCAGCATAAAGCCGTCGCTGCGTAAAGAGCGCACACTGGTAACATCAACCGGCAACACATTGTCGATAAAAGTAGGCTTCCAGTGAATACCAGGCCCCACTTCACTGTGATACTGACCAAAACGCAGCACTACGCCACGCTCAGATTCTTTAATGGTGTAAAAACCACTAAAGGCCCACACCAGGGCCGCCACAATTAACACCAGTATCAGTGCTGCTGATGCGCCACCGTTACTGCTGCCACCTGAAGATTTGCCTCCACCGAAAATGCCACCGAACTTTTTGCCTAAGTTACGAAACACTTCATCTAAATCGGGCGGGCCTTGATCACGACCACCCTGTTTCCAGGGGTCGTTATTCTTGCCGTTGTTGCCCGGCTCATTCCAAGCCATGCTCTACTCCAGTTTTAAGTTGTAAAATAAGGGCTAATGTATCAAATAACCGCTGCGCTGACGACATAGTTTTCTAATGCCCCCTGCGATTGCTTTACGCTGCGTTGCCAGACTGACTCACCCAGTCTGAGCGTTAACTGACAATTGCCATCTGCGTCGAACTGCTCTTGCGTTATGCAGTGCAGTTGATGAAAACGGGCACGCCATACCGCCTGTTCCGGCGGCAAGGACAAATTGATATCGATATAACGCTCTGACAGCAACTGCGCTATGGCCTGCATCAGCAGTTCAATACCATCGCCGGTTACCGCAGAAACATACACCGCGGCCGGCTGATTATATTCGTTGTATTCAATACGTGGCTGTTGCTCAAGCAGGTCAATTTTATTGTATACCACTAACTGTGGTAAGTGATCTGCTTCAATCTCCTGCAATACTGCGGCTACCTGCTGCATATTGTCAGTTTTACGCGCATCAGCCGCATCAACGACATGCAATTGCAAATCCGCTTCGCGGGTTTCCTGCAGCGTCGACTTAAATGCAGCAACTAAATCGTGCGGTAAATGACGGATAAAGCCCACGGTGTCAGCCAGTACTATCTCGCCAACCCCCTTAAGCTTTAGCTTGCGTAAAGTAGGATCTAAAGTAGCAAATAATTGATCTGCCGCGTAAACATCGGCTCGGGTAATGCGGTTAAACAGCGTTGACTTACCGGCATTGGTATAGCCGACTACCGACACCACCGGCACCGCTGAGCGTTGTCGTGCGCGCCGGCCTTGTTCACGTTGCCGCTCCAGTTTATCCAAACGCAGCTGCAACGCTTTTACCCGTTCGCGCAGTAAGCGCCGGTCGGTTTCCAGTTGGGTTTCACCAGGCCCACGTAAGCCTATGCCACCCTTTTGCCGGTCGAGACTGTCCCAGCCACGCACCAGACGCGAGGCTAAATGCTTTAACTGAGCCAGCTCTACCTGCAGCTTGCCTTCAAAAGTACGGGCACGCTGGGCAAAAATATCCAGAATAAGGGTGGTACGGTCAATCACACGGCTCAGACACAATCGTTCTAAGTTACGGGTTTGTGCCGGACTTAACGCATGATTAAAAATAACCACCGTCGCCTGATGCTGCTCTACCAGGTCGGCAATGTCCTGTGCTTTACCTGAACCGACAAAAAACTTCGGATCAGGCGCGCTGCGATTGGTGCTAACCACTTCTATGCTGTTAACACCGGCAGAAGACACCAATAGCTTAAGTTCAGCTAAATCTTCACTGGTATGCTGCTGCGAAAAGTTCACATGGACAAGGATCGCTTGTTCCGGTACGGCGTTAATGTCAGACAAGCGAACAACCCCTGTTGTTATTCTGTGTCGTCTTCGTCATTCTGGCCATTGCTTTGAGCAACCATAGTATTGACAGCTCGCGCCGGCACTACAGTGGAAATGGCATGTTTATATACCATCTGGCTCACGGTGTTTTTCAGCAGTATCACAAACTGATCAAAAGACTCGATTTGACCCTGAAGTTTAATGCCATTCACCAAATAAATTGATACCGGAATACGTTCCCGTCTCAAGGTGTTTAAAAATGGGTCTTGTAAAGATTGGCCCTTTGCCATGTGCCGCTTTCCTTTTTTTATTAGTCCGACTTATATTGGTATTATTTTTTTTATTTCAAGTTGTTAAAACGTCTTTTTTATCCATCTTGTTTAGCTTAGCGAAGATAAAACCGCTTGCAAGTTTTCTGACATGGGCGCATCACTTTTTAACCATGTAAGGTCGTGCCAGCTTCTCAACCAGGTAAGTTGGCGTTTTGCCAGTTGTCTGGTTGCCGCTATGCCACGCAATGTCATCTCTGCATAACTGCATTCGCCGTCCAGATATTGCCACATCTGCCGATAGCCGACACAGCGCATGGATGGTAAATCAGGATGCAAATCAGTACGTTGCTTTAGCTTTATAACTTCCTGTTCAAAGCCTGCTGCCAACATCTGCTCAAATCTTTGCGCTATACGTTGGTGCAGCACTGCGCGATCTTCCGGCGCAATAGCAAATTGGTGTACCGGAAAGCCAAAAGGTTCCCCTTTCTGTGCAGTAAGTTCCGTTAAAGTACGTCCGCTAATACGGAAGACCTCTAACGCGCGGTTGATACGCTGCGGATCATTCGGATGGATCCGCAGTGCCGATACCGGATCAACTGCTGCCAGTTCGGCATGTAACGCCGGCCAGCCTTTCTCTGCCGCTTCCTGCTCCAACTGCTGCCGCACCAGCGGATCTGCTTCCGGTAATGGTGATATACCTTCCAGCAAAGCTTTGAAGTACAGCATAGTACCACCAACCAGGATGGGAATGTTACCACGATGTTGAATTTCTGCAATTAAACGCAACGCATCTGCACGGAAGTCTGCCGCAGAATAGCTGTGTGCCGGATCACGGATATCCAACAAATGATGTGGTGCTAACTTCAGCTCTGCTGCCGTGGGCTTAGCTGTGCCAATATCCATACCACGGTAAATCAAGGCACTGTCTACACTGACCAACTCTGACGGCAAGCGCTGATACAGCTCTGTTGCCAATGCGGTTTTACCCGACGCAGTGGGCCCCATTAAAAAAATCACCGCTGTGCTGTTGTTACTCATACGGTTTGCTCCTGTAACAGCGCCAGGGTTGCATCTAATTGCAGCGGCACGGCCAGCCGGTCACTGTCGCCGGCTATATGCGGGCAGTAGTCTAACAAAAGCGCCGCGTCCAGCCCATTAGCGCTAAGTAGCATAGACACTAAGCTGTGCAGAGGTTTAGCGTCTGCCGTTTGTGCCAGTTGGCTCAACCACAATGGGATCCAATGGCTTAACGTAGTGTGCCGTAGCCAGCCCGGCACAGCGCGGATAATTAATATCGCATCGGTTAACAGCATATCAAAACCGGCCTGGTTCAGCTGCCGCGCATGATGCGTTAATACATTCATTTGCGCAGCATCGAGTGTCAGCCGCTGCGGCAGTAATAACGGCACCGGCGTAATCTGCTGTGCTGCGCTGTAAGCGGCTATAGCAGCAGCAAGATCAATCAATGCCACATCTGCACCCTGTTGCTGCAGTAAATAGCGGTTGCGGGCAATTAACGGTCTGGCCGGCGTGAGCTCAGTGGCTGTCGGCGCCGATGCAAGCGATGTGTCAGATGGCACCGCCTTGTGGCTATGTTGCCAGTAAGACAACTCACGGCCAACCTTTGCCGCAGCAGGCTGGCGCGGTTGATAACTGCCGCCGCTTTGCACGCGATAAGCAGATGTTGCGCTTTCCTGCACATTATTTGCAGTATGGCCGTTAGCAGCATTAGCTGTGGGGTTATCAGCCGGGCTTAACTGCGCTAAAGCGTCGCTTAGTGCTGAGACCACAAAATCGTGAATTAAGCGCGCCTGATGAAAGCGTACTTCATGCTTAGCCGGATGCACATTCACATCGACTTGGCGCGGGTCCAGCTCCAGATACAATACAAAAGCCGGTTGCTGCTCCTGACTTAAGCTGTCGCCGTAGGCCTGGCGGATAGCGTGGTTCAGCAGTTTATCCCGCATCATACGGCCATTTACATAACTGTATTGGCATTGCAACTGTGCAGAGCAGGCTTGCGGTTGCACTATCCAACCCCAGATCCGTACATCGCCGTAACGGTTTTCGATAAAGGCTGCCTGTTCGGCAAAAGCGCGGCCACATAACGCCGCCACCCGTTTTTGCCGTTGCTCGTCTGTCGTGGCAGCTTTTAACCGGCGCACGCTCTGGCCGTTATGCGTTAACTGCCAGCTCACATCATAGCGGCTTAGCGCCAGGCGCTTTACCAGCTCATCAATATGACCAAATTCGGTTTTATCGGTACGCATAAACTTGCGCCTGGCCGGGGTGTTAAAAAATAAATCCAACACTTCAATACTGGTACCCACCGGATGCGCTGCCGGGCGTACCTCTACCTGCATCTCGCGTCCGGCGGCACTGGCCTGCCAAGCTGCACTTTGCTCAGGCGTTTTCGATGTCAGCGTAAGCCGCGATACCGAGCTGATACTGGCCAGGGCTTCACCGCGAAAACCTAAACTGCTGATGGCTTCCAAATCGTCAAGATCGGTAATTTTACTGGTGGCATGCCGGCTCAGTGCTAACACCAACTCTTGCTCTGCTATACCGCTGCCGTTGTCGCGCACGCGGATCAGTTTGCTGCCGCCTTTTTCTATATCAATATCAATATGGCTGGCACCGGCATCGAGGCTGTTCTCCACCAGTTCCTTTACTACTGACGCCGGACGTTCAACAACTTCACCGGCCGCAATCTGGTTAGCCAACTGCGGCGGTAAGATACGGATGGGCATAATTAGGGGATCCGCAGCATCTGGCCAACACGAATACTATCGTTCGCCAGTTGATTATGGTTACGTAAATCATCCACCGAGACATTGTAACGCTGCGCCAGCAATGACAGCGATTCGCCGGCACTGACTTTATGCTCACGGGCTCGTTGCTGAGCAAACAGTGAATCTGCCGGCGCTGACTTTTCAAAATGACGTTTCAGCGCAGCAAACAGCGATTGCGCCAACTTAGTTTGATAGGCCGACGAGCGAAGCTGCCGCTCTTCCTGCGGGTTAGAAATAAAGCCGACTTCGACCAAAATCGACGGGATATCCGGCGCTTTCAGCACACCTAAACTGGCCGCCTGCGGCTCTTTCTTATGTAAATGCGCTACCTTACCCAGCTCCTGCAACACTTCATTTGCCGCCTGATAGGCCGTAACCATCGAATGGTTCATTGATAAATCCAGCACCGTTTGCGCCAGATAACGCTCGTTAGCCGAGTCTTTAATAATTTCCGCTACACCACCCAGCAGCTCCGAATGGCGCTCGGTTTGCTCCAACATCCGGCCAACCTCAGATGTGGCACGCCGCAGCGATAACACCCACACTGAAGCACCACGTGGCTGTGGTGTGGTAAAGGCATCAGCGTGAATGGAAACCAGTAAATCGGCCTGCTGGCCGCGGGCAATTTCGGTGCGCCGGTTAACATGAATATAGTAGTCATTAGTGCGCACCATCATGGCTTTCATGCCGGGCTGACGGTCAATTAACTGCGCCAGTTGTCTGGCGATAGGCAAGGTAATGTTTTTTTCATAAAACCCACTGGGGCCAATGGACCCGGGATCTTCACCACCATGGCCGGCATCAATGGCGATAACAATATCGCGCGCCGCCCGAATGGCCGGTGGCGGTATATTTTTCGCCGGCTGATCGTCGGGTAAGTCGACCACTAAACGATGGCCATAAGGCGGCGTGGGCGGCAAGGTAAACACGTTAGCCTTAGTCTGTTTGGTTAAATCCAGCACGATACGCATGCTGTTAGCATCGCCACTGCTGCGGATAGCTTTAATTAACGCTGACTCACCGGATATCGCCGGCAAACTGCTGCCGCCTTTAATATTACTTAAATCAATCACCAGCCGGTCTGGTTTATCCAGGCTAAAACTCTTATGCTCAGGCGCTGCGGACATATCAAACACCACCCGGGTGTTATCCGGCGATGGCCAAACCCGCACACTTTGCACCTGATTCGACGCCAGTACAGCAAAGCTATGCAACGCAAGGCTCAGCAGCAAACAGCTTTTGATTTTGTAATAATTATTTTTCATCATCCGCTACAGCTTTCAATATTTGGTCACCGGCAGCAGTATTGGCTGTCAATTCAGCCCGCCGGTGTTCCTGGTCAAAAATTAAGTGTATGTCGAGATCCGCCACAGGTAAATATCCACAACCCCGCTCTGGCCATTCAATAAAACATAGACTATCGGCACGAAAATAATCGCGAATACCCATAAACTCCAGCTCTTCACTGTCGCGCAAGCGGTACAGATCAAAATGATACACCGCCAACTGCGCTAACTGATAAGGCTCTACCAGGGTATAAGTCGGGCTTTTTACTGTGCCTTTGTGCCCCAAGGCATTAATCAGGCCGCGACTGAAGGTAGTTTTACCGGCGCCCAATTCACCATGCAAAAAAACTGTCAGACCGCCGCTAACATAACGGGCTACCCGCTGCGCCAGCAATAAGGTTGCTGCCTCATCCTTTAACACATACTGAAATTGCGCCACTTATCACCACTTATACTGTTGCCAGGCCGTTATCAGCGCTATGTTAACAAATTAATCACCCGCTGAGCCAGCAAAACTGCCGGCCGTGTCTATGACTCAGCGCAATGCTGCAAGGTTCCCGCCCGGCACCCGCCTTAGTGTACTATATGCAAAATTGCACTGTGATTTCCTAACCAACAACATGACTACAGATTACGCCGCTTTAGCGCAGCAGATAAAACAATGGGCAAAAGAGCTTGGTTTCGCCCAATTGGGTATTACCGGCGTGTCTCTGCCCGATGCCGAACGCCAGTTGCAAAAATGGCTTGATGCCGGTTACCACGGTGAAATGGACTATATGGCCAGCCACGGTATGTTGCGCGCCCGTCCGGCAGAGCTGGTACCGGGCACATTAAGGGTACTAAGTGTGCGCATGGATTATCTGCCGCAAGGTGCCGGTTTTGCTACCAACCTGGCCGACCCGACACAAGCCTATATCAGCCGCTATGCACTGGGCCGCGACTACCATAAATTAATCCGCAACCGGTTAAAACAGCTGGGCGAGCGCATCAACCAACAGGTGGCTGAGCTGGGTTACCGGCCTTTTACCGACTCAGCGCCCGTTATGGAACGGCCGCTGGCACAGCAAGCCGGGCTTGGCTGGGTTGGTAAACACAGTTTATTACTCAACAACGAGGCCGGTTCGTGGTTTTTTTTAGGTGAGTTGCTGGTTAACCTGCCTTTACCCATCGATACACCGCACCAGGGTGATTGCGGCAGCTGCGTCGCCTGCATTACCAGTTGCCCCACCGGCGCTATTGTTGAGCCCTATGTCGTCGATGCCAGACGCTGCATTTCTTATCTGACCATTGAGCTTAAAGGCGCGATACCGGAAGAATTCAGGCCACTTATCGGCAACCGGATCTATGGCTGTGACGACTGCCAACTGGTGTGCCCGGAAAATCGCGCCGCGCCGCTGAGTATTGAAGGTGACTTTCAGCGCCGGCCACAGTGGCAGAGCCAAAGCTTACTCAGTTTATTTGCCTGGCAGCAGCATGAATTTTTAAGCTATACCGAAGGCAGTGCCATCCGCCGCATTGGCTATGAACGCTGGCAGCGTAATATTGCCGTCGCTTTGGGTAATGCGCCTTATCAGGTTGAAATAGTACAGGCGTTAACAACTAAACTTGATAGCGCCAGCGAACTGGTGGCCGAACATATTCACTGGGCGTTAGCACAACAAAAACGCAAAAGCTGGCAGGCAGAGTCTTTATTGCCGCGCAGCACAGAGCGGTTGGTACGGATTATTCAAAAAGGCTTGCCGCGGGACGCATAACCGTAGCTGTCGCCTCACGCTGCGTCATACGCCGGGCTGCCTGTCGTAAAATTTGCTCACGCCGCCATACATCTGCAGTGTGCCACTCCATGATTTCCTGCACCAAACGGCCGCAGCCCAGGCAACAGTCTTGCTGATCCAAACAACAATTGCGCACACAAGGAGACTCAGACATAGCGGGCCGGCAGTGTGTCAAACATGACTTAACTATATCGCAGAAAACAAAAAACCGCACTGTGCTTGCGCAAGGTGCGGTTTCTTATCGAATTTGGAGCGAGTAACGAGGTTCGAACTCGTGACCTCGACCTTGGCAAGGTCGCGCTCTACCAGCTGAGCTATACTCGCATCAACTAACGTTGTTACGTCGTGATGGCGCGCATTTTACAAAATCAGTTAGCTTATGCAAGTACTTTATTGCGGTAATTTGAAAAAATGCTCGCGATAGGTCACTAATTCAGCAATCGACTCCCGAATATCGTCCAGCGCCAAATGGCTGCCGGCTTTTTGTACTTTTTTCAGCACTTGCGGGTGCCAGCGCCGCGCCAGCTCTTTCACTGTGCTGACATCTAAATTACGGTAATGAAAAAATGCTTCCAGTGTGGGCGCATATTCTGCCAGAAAACGCCGGTCCTGGCCGATACTGTTACCACACATCGGTGATTTACCGGCAGCTACATACCGGCTTAAAAACGCTATAGTTTGCTGCTCAGCATCGGCAAGGCTTACTGTGCTGGCCCGGCAGCGTGCGGTTAAGCCGCTTTTACCGTGTTGTTCAACACACCAGGCGCTCATATTGTCCAGTACCTCGTCCGGTTGCTTAATAGCAAATACCGGCCCTTCTGCAAGGATATTCAGCTGGCTGTCGGTCACTATGGTAGCCATTTCCAAAATGACATCGGTTTTGGGCTCCAGCCCGGTCATTTCCAAATCCAGCCAAATCAAATTATTGTCATTTACGCTCATGAAAAACCCTTACGCAGCTTGCTGCTTTGTTCATTTACAGAATACAGGTATCATACACGCCCTAAGCTTAGCAGTAATAGCATCCTTTAGATCAGAGCGATAAAAGCAGCAGTGACCAAGAAAAAACATCTTACCCAGCGCCAGCAACAGCGCATTGTCGACAACGCCGGCAAGCGGCTGCGCGCGCCGAAAAATAAAGGTGTCGAATCGGTTGATGACACCAGCTTTGCTGCGCCCGAAACCGGGTTAATCCTCAGCCGTTTCGGCCAGCATGCTGATGTTGAAGACAACGAGGGCACAGTGGTGCGCTGTAATATGCGCCGCTCCGTAGCCTCCCTGGTTACCGGCGATCGGGTGGTCTGGCGCCGTGCGCTGCACCCCACCGGCGGGGTTGATGGTGTAATAGATGCGGTAGAAGAGCGCAGCTCAGTGCTGCTACGGCCGGATTTTTACGACGGCTTAAAGCCGGTGGCGGCCAATATTGATTTAATGATTATTGTCTCTGCGGTATTACCGGCCTTATCGCTGAATATTATCGATCGCTACCTGGTGGCCGCAGAAATGACCGGCATTAAACCGCTGTTGGTGATCAACAAGGTAGACTTACTCAGTACTGCAGAGCTGGCGGATGTAGAGCAGCAACTGGCACTGTACCAAAAGTTGGGCTATGACTTTTTAGCGGTCAGTGCCAAAAGCGGTATGGGTATGCAACAGCTGCTGAATTATTTACACAGCGGTACCAGTATCTTTGTCGGCCAGTCCGGGGTGGGCAAATCCTCGTTGATGAACAACCTGATGCCCGGGCTTGAAGCCCTGACGCGGGAAGTGTCCAGCAACTCCGGCCTTGGCCAGCACACGACTACAGTATCGCGCTTGTATCATTTGCCCGACGGCGGTGATTTAATTGACTCACCGGGTATTCGCGAGTTTGCGCTATGGCATTTAACAGCAGAAGAAGTTACCCAAGGCTTTACTGAATTTACCCCCTGGCTCGGGCGCTGCAAGTTTCGCGATTGCAAGCATATCTCCGACCCCGGCTGCGCCATTCAGCATGCAGTTGAAAACGGCGACGTCAGCCGGGAGCGCTACGACAGTTATCTGAAAATCCTCGCCAGTATGGCGCAGGACAAACCGAATCACTTTTAACCTTTTACGAGACCACGATGGATAATTTAAAAATTACCCTGCAATACCTGTTACCTAAACATTTAATTTCGCGTCTGGTGGGCAAACTGGCAGCGGCAAAGCTGGGCTGGTTTAGCCATTTTTTAATTAACCGTTTTATTAAAGCCTATGGCATTAATATGGCTGAAGCGCAGTTTGAACGGGCACAAGACTACGCCAGTTTTAATGAGTTTTTCACGCGGCCGTTAAAAGACGGTATCCGCCCGCTGGCAACAGAGGCTAATATTGTTGCGCATCCGGTAGATGGCACTATTAGCCAGCTTGGCCCTATCGTCGATGGCAAACTTATTCAGGCAAAAAACCACAATTATTCGCTACAAGCCCTGTTAGGCGGGGATAGCGCCACGGCATTGCCGTTTCAAAACGGCCACTTTGCTACTATTTATCTGGCGCCAAAAGACTATCACCGTATTCATATGCCTGTTCGTGGCACCTTGCGCCAGATGATTTATGTGCCGGGCGAGCTGTTTTCAGTTAACCCGTTAACTGCAGAGTGTGTAAAGGATTTATTTGCGCTGAACGAGCGCGTAGTAACCATTTTCGATACTGAGCTTGGCCCTATGGCATTAGTGCTGGTAGGTGCAACGATAGTGGCCAGTATTGAAACTGTCTGGGCCGGCACTGTTACGCCGCCGGCGGGTAAAAATGTATTCCGTTGGACTTACCCTGCACAGGGTAAAAATGCCATTACGCTGGAAAAAGGCGCCGAAATGGGCCGCTTTAAATTAGGCTCTACTGTGGTACTGGCTTTCCCGGCGAATAAACTGCAGTTTTTAGCCGACCAGCAAGCAGGCACCATCACCCGGATGGGTGCACCTTTTGCTGAAGTTCTGGCCAAAAATTTAGACTAATATATGTCAATGCATCAACACCAGCGAGCACGGATGTATTTTTATCAGTGACCGTTGAAGGCCCGGACGGCCTGAGACGAGCCCCCAGGGATGGGTTTACGGCGTGTCACGGATAAAATATACGCAGTGATTGCTGGTCCGTCTACGAAGAACAGGCAGGCAAACAGTATTATGCAAATCATTGCTCATCGTGGTGCCAGTGGTGACTATCCGGAAAATACTCTGCTGGCCATTGATCAGGCCATAGCCCAGGGCGCTGACGCCATCGAAATAGACGTATTCGCGGTACAGGGCGAACTTATTGTCATTCATGATCATCACTTAGCGCGTACCACCAATGGCAGCGGCAGCATTTATCAATACAGTGTAGCGCAGCTGCTGCAGTTAGATGCCGGCCGCGGCGAGCGTATTCCTACGCTGTGGCAGGTATTACAACGCCTGCAAAGCACCACACTGTGGCTTAATATTGAATTAAAAGGCGACAACACCGTAGCACCATTGCTGGCCTTGCTGGATAAAGCACAGCAAGAGCTGCAGTTTGACAGCCAGCGGCTGCTTATCTCATCTTTTAACCATCACCTGCTGGCAGAACTTAAACAGCACAGGCCAGAGTTAAAACTTGGCGCACTTACTGCCAGCTTAGCCATCGACTACGCTGCTTTTGCGCAGCAACTGCAGGCTTATTCAGTCAATTGCGATGTCAGCTTTATCAATCAGGCTTTTGTTGATGATGCCAAAGCGCGGGGTTTAAAAGTGTACGTGTATACCGTGGACCAGGCAGATGATATCGCCCGTATGCAGCAATACGGCGTAGACGGCATTTTCAGTAATTATCCGGCCAGAAGCCGGCAGCGATTGGCAGAAAAGCCCTAACGCCAGAAAGTAAAAATCCCGCCGCAGCGGGATTTTTTATAAATTCCGGTACCTAGTGATCATGACAGCTCTTGCAGCTGTTACACAACCGCATATTCATCACATGCGCCAACACCACCAGGGACGCGCCAACAATCAACACCGCATGTTCATATTCGTGGCCCCACACATCGCGCTGCCAATAAATAAACACACCTAAAAACAAAGAATAAAACGGGTACAGCTTGCGATGATAGCGGTGGAAACCAATAAACAAAGCAATAAAGCCCAGTACTATAGTAACCAGCAACATCACGCGCTCAAAAGCATGATTATGGCCAACGCTGAGGCCGAGTAACGGCAGAACCGGCAAAATGATCGGCAGCATAATGCAGTGAATGGCGCAAAGCGACGTCACCGTGATGCCTACTTTATCAAATACGTTTCTAACCGTTGCTAACACGATACTCACTCTGGCAGCTGAATTAAAGAAACGAGATAATATAACAAAACGTTAGTTAAAGAAACGCCCGGTGAAAAAAATACTCTGCTTGTACTGCTATCAGGCTAACTCTGCTGAAGCGGCGCCGGCCTTGTGGCATAATAGCGCCACTTTTTTCAGCGCAGTCGTATTATGGATACTTTACTTAACCAACTTGATGACAATTTAAAAGAGCTGTACCGCAAAGCACTGGACGCCGATGCCCTGCTCGACAGCCTGCAACAACAGGGCCATGCCAAACATCAGCGTATTTTTGCCGACAATAAACTGTTTCAGGTATCTGCTAACCGTTTTATGCCTTATCTGGCAGAAACCGCTGAGCAAGTGGCAGCCATGCGGCAAAGCCAGCAGTTTAATACCGCTACGTTACAGAAGGTTGTGCAGCAGTTAAAGCAGTTACACAGCACCCTGGCGGAGTTTCGCGCTGTTATAACCAAATAAAATAACCTTTTTCTTTTGGTCACAAAATAATCTAACGCCGCCTGGCGCCTGCACTAGTCTAAAAAGATGATTGGAGGTGGTTATGTCCGCGATAAGTGTAAGCCCGCCGGTTGCAGTAAATCGCAGCGCTGCGCAGCCTGGCCAACAGGTTGTTGCCGGCAGCAACAGTACTAATATCGCACCTACCCTGCTTAATGCATCAGCCCCAGCCATAAACAGCAGTACTGATGCTGTTACGGCTGAAAACAATGGCAGTGAATCGATAAGAGTCTCCAGCAGTATCGGCCGTGCCGCTTCTGCCGGCCAGTTAAGCAGGCAGGAAGCGTTAGACATTTACCGCCAGATAGCTAATCTGCTTTAACCTGGTTAGTACTCACTTTTGGCAACGCCGACGCATGCTGTTCTACTTTCGGCAGTAATTCTTTATCAAACCAAGTGTTTAACATCTGCTTTTCGTAGCGGAACTCTTCGTTGTCACTAACAGAGCGTATTGAATGCATAAAGCCCATATCACGCAGCTTTTCTTCATTGCTGATGACCTCTTCACCATGCTTATCACGCAGCACATGGTTAAACTTAATCGCCGGCGAATAAATATCTTTGACGATCCGCAGCGCATTACCGGCACCGCTGGCGAAGTAGTCAATATCACCGGCCAGATCAATGTCCGTTACCGTAACCTGCCAGCTGTAGCCCTCGGGTAATTTCGCAGCCATCTCAGCAAAAAAACCGTCAAATTTTTTCATTATCCGTTCACGGTATGCTTTACGGCTGTCATTGGCGGGGCGGATATCAGTAAATTTTTCCGGCTCCTGCCATTGTACTTTTACTTCTGCAGCCTGTACGGCACCGGCAGCCAGTGCAGCTATGCTGCAAGCTATCAGAATATTACGCATTGCGACCTCCTGAAACCTGATGTAGTTTCGCTGTTATAGCTAAAGTTAGAGCAAACTATGGCAGATAAGTTTATTGTTAACTGTAACTATAGCGCCAAATGCTGTGCAATAACTGTATGGTTTTGTATTAAAGTGTAGCCAGGCCGGCGCATAAAAAACAAAACCCCGGCACAAGGCCGGGGTTTTGCTGGAGCAAAATATGCGGCCTTATGCCATCACATCATGCCGCCCATACCACCCATGCCGCCCATATCAGGCATTGCAGGAGCATCGTTCTTCGGCAACTCAGTTACCATCGCTTCAGTGGTAATCATCAGTGAACCAACAGACGCCGCGAACTGCAGGGCAGAACGGGTTACTTTAGTTGGGTCCAGAATACCCATCTCCAGCATATCGCCGTACTCACCGGTAGCCGCGTTGTAACCGTAGTTACCGCTGCCGGCTTTCACGTTGTTTACTACTACTGACGGCTCTTCACCGGCGTTATCAACGATTTGACGCAGCGGTGATTCCATGGCGCGCAGCGCAATTTTGATACCGTGGTTTTGATCTTCGTTGATACCGCGCAGGTCAACCAGCTTGGCCGCTACACGCACCAGAGCTACACCACCGCCAGGCACCACGCCTTCTTCTACTGCAGCACGGGTTGCGTGCAGCGCATCTTCAACGCGGGCTTTTTTCTCTTTCATTTCAATTTCAGTAGAAGCGCCTACTTTGATAACCGCGACACCGCCAGCCAGTTTGGCCAAACGCTCTTGCAGTTTCTCTTTGTCATAATCTGACGTGGCTTCTTCAATTTGCTGACGAATTTGCTTCACACGGCCATCGATAGCACCTTGCTCGCCGGCACCGTCAATAATGGTGGTGTTATCTTTAGTGATAACCACACGCTTAGCAGTACCTAATTCTTCCAGGCCGGCTTTTTCCAGCTCCATGCCGATTTCTTCAGAAATCACAGTACCACCGGTTAAGGTAGCAATGTCTTGCAGCATGGCTTTACGACGGTCGCCGAAGCCAGGCGCTTTCACGGCAGAGATTTTCACGATGCCGCGCATATTGTTCACTACTAAGGTAGCTAAGGCTTCGCCTTCTACGTCTTCAGCAATGATCAGTAACGGCTTACCGGATTTCGCCACGCCTTCCAGCACAGGTAACAGCTCACGGATGTTAGTGATTTTCTTATCAACGGTCAGAATGTACGGGTTATCCAGTTCAACCTGGCCGGCTTCCTGATTGTTGATAAAGTACGGAGATAAGTAACCACGGTCGAATTGCATACCTTCAACCACGTCCAGCTCATTGGCTAAACCCTGGCCTTCTTCAACGGTAATTACGCCTTCTTTACCTACTTTATCCATGGCGCTGGCAATGATTTGGCCAATTTCGTCATCAGAGTTCGCAGAGATAGTACCTACCTGGGCAATGGCTTTGCTGTCGGCACAAGGCTGAGACAGTAATTTCAGCTCGGCAACGGCTGCGATAACCGCTTTGTCGATACCGCGCTTTAAGTCCATCGGGTTCATGCCGGCGGCAACCGCTTTTACACCTTCGTTGATGATGTTTTGCGCTAATACTGTTGCCGTAGTAGTACCGTCACCGGCTTCGTCATTGGCTTTAGAGGCAACCTCTTTCACCATTTGCGCGCCCATGTTTTCGAATTTATCTTCCAGCTCAATTTCTTTCGCTACCGATACACCGTCTTTGGTGATCATCGGTGCGCCGAATGATTTGTCCAGAATAACGTTACGGCCTTTCGGGCCTAAGGTTACGCGTACAGCGTTAGCCAGAATATTTACGCCTTTAAGCATTTTGTTACGGGCTTCATCGCCGAAACGTACGTCTTTTGCTGCCATTTTCTTGATCCTTTAATTCGGTTAATACGTTGAACAGTTCGGGTAAAGTTAGCCTAAGATCACACCTAAGATATTGTCTTCTTTGGTGATCACATATTCTTGGCCATCAACTTTTTCGGTGCGCTCTACATAGGCGCCGAACAGCACTTTATCGCCAACTTTAACGTCTAACGGTTTGATCTCACCGTTGTCTAACACGCGGCCATTGCCAACAGCGACCACTTCACCACGGCTTGATTTTTCCGCTGAAGCGCCGGTTAAGACGATGCCACCTGCTGATTTGCTCTCAGCTTCTAAACGTTTGATGATGACACGATCATGTAATGGACGAATATTCATGCTCTATCTCCTAAAGCTATTTTTGTGTTTTAACATGGGTGTTAAATTGTCTGGTCGGTATATGGGGCAGCCGGGAAAAAAACCCAAGGGCAAAATAAAAATTTCTTCATCTTGCCTTAAGATTTGCCGGCTAATTTTAGCGTGGTTGAAATAACACGGCTGTGCATCTGGTCTGTGCAAAAGTGCATATAAGCGCAGCCACTAAGCTGGGTTGCCGCTATTACCGTACTATTACTCTACAGCCAACACATGTTAGTCTGGCGGCGTAACAACGCTGAGGCGTTTAAGAGGAAGTATAAGCTGATGTATAAAGTGTTTTTTCTGCCATTTTTACTCTGGTTCACCCTGCTGGCACTGCCGCCGGCGCAGGCACAACAAAATTCAGTGCTTAACAGTCTGCTGCAGGCCAATGATGGTTTTTTGCCGGTTGAACAAGCCTTTGTGTTTGACTTTGTACAACAGCAGGATCAATTGCTGATTAGCTGGACCATTGCCGACGGCTATTATCTGTACAAAGATAAACTTAAATTTGGTGGCATAGCCGTCAGTTTTTCCCATCCCACTTACCCGGCAGCCATGACAATTGAAGATGAGTTCTTCGGCGTCAGCGAAGTATATTACCATCAGCTAACGTTGCGCATACCGCTGACCGACGTGAGTGAAGATGCGGTATTTAAAATTCAGTATATGGGCTGTGCTGAAGCCGGCTTATGCTATCCGCCGGTAACCAAAGAGCTGCCGTTATCCACCCTGACTTCAGCAGGTAACAGCTCAGACAGTGGCGGCGATGGCCAAAGCAGCATGCCGGTATCAAGTCAAAACACCCTGGCGGCTAAACTGAGTGACGGCGCCGGCTTAGCTACCCTGGCCGGCTTCTTTTTACTCGGCTTAGGCCTGGCCTTTACGCCCTGCGTATTCCCGATGTACCCTATTTTAACCAGCATTATTGTCGGTCAGGGCAAACAATTATCTAACAAACGCGCTTTTACGCTGTCGTTCTCCTATGTGCAGGGTATGGCCATTACCTACTCGGCTTTAGGCTTAGTGGTAGCCAGTTTGGGCGTGCGCTTTCAGGGCTATATGCAACACCCTGCGGTGCTGATTGTAGCCAGTGTGATTTTCGTGTTGCTGGCGCTGGCAATGTTTGGGGTGTTTAATCTCAGCCTGCCATCCGCCTGGCAGGAAAAAATCAGCAAAGTCAGCAATAACCAGCAAGGTGGCTCGCATAAAGGTGCCTTTACCATGGGCGCGCTATCCGGTCTTATTGCCTCACCCTGCACCACAGCACCGTTATCGGCGGCCTTGCTGTATGTGGCACAAAGCGGTGACTTACTGCTGGGCGCCGTAACGCTGTATATCTTAAGCCTGGGCATGGGGTTACCCTTATTGCTGCTGGGCAGCTCCGGCGGCAAACTGCTGCCCAAAGCCGGCAACTGGATGAACGCGGTAAAAACCGCCTTTGGCTTCCTGCTGCTGGCCGTGCCACTAATTCTGCTCGAACGCATGTTGCCATTTAGCTATGTGTTAGCGGCGGGCTCATTGCTACTGCTGTGTTTTGTTATTTACCTGTACCGCACCCTGTTTACTTTAAACAATGCCACGGCTAAAGCGGCAGTGCTGATTATCGGCCAGGTACTGCTAATTGGCGCCGTTATGCTAAATGTACGCTACTGGTGGCCCGCCCCGGCAGCAATTGGCGCGGTAGTTAACGCCAACCAACAGCAAGGCTTTGAACTGGTTAGCTCACTGGAAGAACTACAACAAAAGATTGCCGCCAGCGGTGAGCGCTTCACCCTGGTCGACTTATACGCGGACTGGTGCATTGCCTGTAAAGAGTTTGAACACTTAACCTTCCCTAAAGCTGAAGTACAGGCGCAGATGCAAAATATGCAACTGATCAAAGTCGACGTGACGAAGATGACGCGCAAAGATCAGGCACTGTTGGATAATTACCAGGTATTGGGCCTGCCCACCCTGCTGTTTTTCAGCCCGCAAGGGCAAGAGCTCAGCAGTGCCCGGGTTACCGGTTTTATGAACGCTACCGACTTCGCCGCCCACCTGCAGCAACTGCAACAGTAATTTTATGGCGGCGCTTTCGTCCGGCGCCGCCTACTGCCACCTGACTCCCGGCTGATAAGACCAGTATTTTGCTGCCATTTGTCACGATTTCACTATAATAAGTCGCTATTGTTAAGCTAACGGCTCTGCGTACGACAGAATTTTGTCAAACAGATGCAATTCGCACTTAGCTTTGGCAAGATAGTGCCGGATCAAAACAATTAGCGGGAATAACGCACAAATGGCGGCAACTTATCGAATTTTAGTGTTGAACGGCCCTAACCTGAATATGTTGGGCGTGCGTGAACCGGCGGTATATGGTTCTGCCACCCTGCAACAGATTATTACCGACCTGACGGAACAGGCAGCGGCGAAAAGTGTCGAACTGACGCATTTACAATCTAACGCCGAACACGACCTGGTCACTGCCATTCAACAAAGCCTCGGCCAACAGGATTATATCCTGATTAACCCCGGTGCTTTTACTCATACCAGCGTGGCGATTCGTGATGCACTGCTGGCAGTAGCCATACCTTTTATTGAAGTACATTTGTCTAATGTACATGCCCGCGAAGCATTCCGCCGGCACTCGTATTTATCTGATATCGCCAAAGGGGTGATCTGTGGTCTGGGGGCCAAAGGTTATCACTACGCACTTGATGCGGCGGTAGCAGCGTTACAAACAACCAAACAGTAATAACTAAATCAGGCTAAGAAGACATGGATATTAGAAAGATTAAAAAATTGATCGAGCTGTTAGAAGAATCTGGTATTAACGAGCTTGAGATCACCGAAGGCGAAGAGTCAGTGCGCATCAGCCGTAATGGCCCAACGCCACAGTATGCACCAATGCAACATTACGCGCCGGCACCACAGCAATATGCACCGGCTCCGGCCGCCGCGCCTGCTGCTGCACCGGCAGCTGCTGCCCCTGCCGCCGTCAGCGGTCATGTAGTTAAATCACCTATGGTAGGTTCTTTCTACCGCGCCGCCTCACCTACCGCGAAAAACTTCGTTGAAGTGGGCCAAAGCGTCAAAGCAGGCGACACCCTGTGCATTGTTGAAGCAATGAAGATGATGAACCAGATCCAGTCTGACAAGGCCGGTGTGATCAAAGAAATTCTGGTAGAAAACGGCGAGCCGGTTGAATTTGACCAGCCACTCTTTGTGATTGAATAACGCAAAAGGCAGACTGATGCTAGAAAAAGTACTGATTGCCAACCGCGGCGAAATTGCACTGCGCATACTGCGTGCGTGTAAAGAACTGGGTATTAAAACGGTGGCTGTGCACTCCACCGTTGACCGTAATTTAAAGCATGTGCTGCTGGCCGACGAAACCATTTGTATTGGCCCGGCGCCGTCACCGCAAAGCTATTTAAATATTCCGGCGCTGATTGCCGCTGCTGAAGTGACCAACGCCCAGGCGATTCACCCGGGCTACGGCTTTTTGGCCGAGCGCGCTGACTTTGCCCAACAAGTGGAAGAAAGCGGCCTGGTGTTTATCGGCCCGCATCCGGATTCTATCCGCTTAATGGGCGATAAAGTCTCAGCCATTGAAGCGATGAAAAAAGCCGGTGTACCTTGTGTACCGGGCTCTGACGGTGCAGTAGGCGATGATGCCGCCACCAACAAAGCCATTGCTAAACGTATCGGTTACCCGATTATCGTTAAAGCCGCCGGCGGCGGTGGTGGCCGTGGTATGCGCGTGGTTCGTAGCGAAGAAGAGCTGGTTAGCTCTATCGAAATGACCAAGGCTGAAGCGAAAGCCGCTTTTGGTAATGACATGGTGTACATGGAGAAATTCCTGGAAAACCCGCGTCATATCGAAATTCAGGTATTAGCCGATGGCCAGGGCAATGCCATTCACTTAGGCGAGCGCGACTGCTCTATGCAGCGCCGCCACCAGAAAGTGGTAGAAGAAGCACCGGCTCCTGGTATTACACCCGAGCTGCGTGCCTTTATCGGCGGCCGCTGTGTTGATGCCTGTAAGGTGATGAATTATCGCGGCGCCGGTACCTTCGAGTTCCTGTTTGAAAACGGCGAGTTCTTCTTTATCGAGATGAACACCCGGATTCAGGTAGAGCACCCGGTAACGGAAATGATCAGCGGTGTCGACCTGATTAAAGAGCAGTTACGTATTGCCTCCGGCATGCCGCTGACGCTGAAGCAGGAAGATATCATTATTCGCGGCCATGCCGTTGAATGCCGTATTAACGCTGAAGATCCGAAAACCTTTATGCCATCGCCGGGTAAAATTACCCGCTTTCACCCTGCCGGGGGCAATGGTATTCGCTGGGATTCGCACATCTATGCTGAGTACACCGTGCCACCAAACTACGATTCAATGGTTGGCAAGCTGATTACTTACGGCGAAACCCGTGACATTGCTATCGCCCGGATGCGTAACGCACTGGACGAATTGCTGGTAGAAGGCATTAAAACCAACATCGCACTGCATAAAGACATTATGCGCGATGAAGGCTTCTGCAAAGGCGGCACCAATATCCACTATCTGGAACATAAGTTGGGTATTAAGTAATACAGCATGCTACAGATTAAAGGCCGCTTTTGCGGCCTTTTTGCTATAATGCGGCAAATTTTTTAAGCGAGACTGATTATGCCCTGGATCCAACTGCGCGTTAGCACCACTGAAGAAAAAGCCGAACAGGTCAGCGATATGCTGATGGGCTGGGGCGCCCAGGCTGTAAGTTTTCTTGATGCACACGACACGCCTATTTACGAGCCGATGCCGGGCGAAGTGATCTACTGGACTAACACCGTGGTAGTGGGTTTGTTCGACGCTGAGCATCCGATGGACAAGGTGGTAAAGCAGTTACAGCAGGTGTCTTTCTTTAAAGATGGTGTCGATTACAAGCTGGAGCAGTTGGAAGACAAAGACTGGGAGCGCGAGTGGATGGATAACTTCCACCCGATTAAATTCGGCAACCGGCTGTGGGTATGCCCCAGCTGGCGCGATATCCCTGATCCAACCGCAGTAAATGTGATGCTGGACCCGGGCCTGGCGTTCGGCACCGGCACCCACCCTACTACTGCGCTGTGCATGCAGTGGTTGGATGCAACGATTCAGAGCGAGCAGACGGTAGTCGATTTTGGCTGCGGCTCCGGCATTTTGGGTATAGCGGCATTAAAGCTCGGCGCTAAGCGGGTAATTGGTGTCGACATTGACCCGCAAGCAATAGAAGCCAGCAGCGCCAATGCCAAACGCAATAATGTTGAAGGCCGGATAGAGTTGTATTTACCCAAAGACCAGCCCAGTAATTTTCAGGCCGATGTAGTGGTAGCGAATATTCTTGCCGGCCCGCTGGCTGAACTGAAACAGGTGATCAGTGCTTACGTGAAACCGGGCGGCCAATTGGCGCTGTCAGGCATTTTGGCAAGCCAGGCGCAAAGCGTGATAGATGCCTATAGCGACGAATTCAGCTTTGACCCCATTGCCGTGCAGGATGAATGGGTGCGTTTAAGTGCTTGCAAGCACAGCGGCTAGTGCACTACGTCAGCCGCTATACTGCCCGCACACCTTGCACAAATTTGTGGGCAGGCAGCTAAATTAACCCGGTTGGCTACGACAAACGCTATAAACCGGCAAACTGAAATGCCGCGGCTTTTTTAAACTGCTTAATGGTATTGCCGGCATAGGTCTGGTTTTTGTCCAATGCCAGTTTACGTACCGGCTGTCCGGCACGAAAATCAGCTTGTGTTAATTCAACCCAAAACGTATTGGGCGTAAATACCGTTTCAAAGTAATAACGCAGCGATTTATGATCGGCCACTGAGCGCCAGCGGGTGGAGGAAATATTCGGTTCAGTAGGCGACGAAATACCATAGGGTACTGAGGTATTGCGGATCAGGCTAAACACACTGGCTGCTGCCAGCACAGGATCATTGGTTTGCGGTAGCGCATTTAAGTAAAACGATGCCCGGACAAAACGGTCTGCTGCGCGGTTGGTACCAGGCAACATAGTAGTACCGCCCAACTCCTGCCAGTATTCATTTATCGCCAGTTGTTTCTCAAATACCGGCGAGTTGGTCATTACGGTGTAAGACGGGTCATGATGGATCACCAGCTTGCCATCAATATATTCAAATACAGCATTGTCTCCGCTGGCATCAGACAACGACAAATGCACGGTGGTAAAGCGGTCAGTGCCCGGAATGTCAGATGACACCAGTACAAAGGGTTCTGCCTGCATTGCACTTACCGCTTCAGCCACATTGGCAAAGTTATCCAGCATATACTGTACCCAAGCTGCCACTGTTAAGCCGGGTTGTTTACCGTCATATTCCGGATAACGTGACTCCACCAGCCAGAGCAAATTGGCTGCCAAGCCTTTTTCATTCATACCGTCGGCACTGGCAATATCAAAGGCACTGGCTATTACACTGCCATATTTCGACGTCCAGCGTATTGAGTTGGCCCCTACCTCGCCCTGACGTTGCATGCCGCGCGGAAACAACCACAGGTTAACCGGGATCTCATCACGCCAGTCCATCGAGCGGGCAGTAAGGATAAGGTTATCCTGGCCTTTATATACCGCGCGGGTACAGGCGTCAGAGACAGGTGCAATAGCAATACTAAGTAAAGCGCTTAACAACAATACGGATGTTTTCATCATGTGATCCCTGCAGGCTGGTAGCTTTAATCAAACTAAAGTAAAGCAACTATTTTACAAAATGAAAACAAAAGTGCAGATATTCCGCGCCAGCATCTCACAACGCTGCCAGAAAACGCCCGCTACGTGGCAGGTAATAGTTATCATAATCCAGCGAAAACAATACACTGCTGGCCCGGCCAACAATTTCATTACGCGGCACAAAACCAATTACACGCGAATCGGCACTGTTATCGCGGTTATCACCCAGTACCAGATAGTGGCCTTGTGGTACCCGTACCGGTGCAAAACTGTCACGCCCGGTGGCAAAAGAAGCCAGCTTGACGGTATGGGTAATACCGCCCAGTTGCTCACTCAGCAGCCGGCTGCTCTCGTCAGTAGCTGAATAGGCCTGCAATGCCTGATCCGACTCGTTATATGCCAGTTGCGCACCATTAATACTCAGCACATTGTGTTGCATCGCCACCACATCGCCCGGCACACCCACAACACGTTTTACCAGCCGGTCATCAGCGGCTTCAGAAGCAAAAATCACAATATCGCCACGCTGTGGATCGGCGCGTTTTACCAGCGACACTGTGGTAAATGGCAGGCGCAGATCGTAGGCCATTTTATTCACCAAAATACGATCGCCAATCTGAATGGTCGGCTGCATAGAGCCGGTAGGCACATCATTCCAATCCGCCACGGCACTGCGAAATACAAACATTAAGCTTAAAAAAACGATAATGCCGCGGTTATCCCGCCACAGTTGCTTGATTTTACTCATGACTTACTCCGTTAAGTAACCTGCACGCTAAGACCCGGGCCCGGCCACAGAGTTCAGGACCGCGCAGTTAAAGTTGTTATAGCCACTACATAATTTGTGCCTTGCGGTTGCACTAAGGCGGTTATTTTCGCAAAGTAGCAGCCAGTATTCATCAGGCTGAGCTTTGTATGCCAATATCGTCCGAACTTCGTACCCTGCTGGTAGGCTATGGCTATGCCGGTAAAACCTTTCACGCACCGCTGTTGCAGGCAGCCCCGGGCATTAAGCTGACGCATGTGGCGTCATCGCAAGCCGAACAGGTTAAGCAACAGCTGGGCGCGAACATAACAGTATTAGCTGACTATCAAGCCGCCGTGCAGCAGCCGGATATTGCTCTGGTAGTGATTGCCAGCCCGAACGACAGCCATGCGCCTTTGGCAGAGCTGGCACTGCGCGCCGGTAAGCATGTAGTAGTCGATAAACCCTTTGCGCTTACGTTTAACGAAGCCAAAGCGTTAACGGCGCTGGCGACAGAGCAAAAACTATTGTTATCGGTATTTCATAACCGCCGCTTTGATGCCGACTTTCTCAGCCTGCAACACCTGCTAAACAGCGGGCAGCTCGGTCAGGTGGCGCATCTGGAATCACGCTTTGACCGTTTCCGGCCACAGGTGCGCCAGCGCTGGCGTGAACAAGCCGGCCCGGGCGCCGGGTTATGGTTCGACTTAGGCCCGCACCTGCTGGACCAAAGCCTGGTGTTATTTGGCCTGCCACACAGTATTACTGCCAGCTTAAAAACGGTACGGCCAGATGCCACAGCAACAGACTGGTTCTCGGTGCAACTGGATTACGGCCACTTTAGCGTAACCCTCGGCGCCTCTATGCTGGCCGCCGCACCATCGGCACGCTTTACGCTGCAGGCTCAACATGGCAGCTGGCAAAAGTTTGGGTTGGATATTCAGGAGGAGCAGTTAAAACAAGGCTTAACGCCGGCCGCTGCCGGCTGGGGCATCGAGCCGCAACCCGGTTTACTGTACCAGGCAGAACAGGTTATGCCGTACAGCCCGGCGATGGGCTGTTATCAGCATTATTATGCCGCTATTGTTGCGGCTATAAATGGCAAAGGTCCAAACCCGGTACCGCCGCAACAAGCCTGCACAGTAATGCAACTGCTTGAACTGGCTGAGCAATCAGCTGCTGAGGGCAGAACCTTAGCAGTTGCCGCTGCTGCATAGCGGCGCATATTGCCAATTCAAACGTTATGGCTAACACTGAAGCGACCTGATATTAAATAAGGATTGTTACTATGCCCCGCTTTGCCCTGCGTAACCTGTATTTTCTGCCGTTGCTGTGCTGCCCGCTAACGGCACTGGCTCAATTTGACCAATGCGCTATCGACACCCCCTCTGCGGTTTACGGTGCCCAAACCTGGTTGGAGCTGGGCCATCCGCTGAATATGACCACAGAGCGTCTCGGCCGCTTGCCAAACAGTGCAGGCGCTAAGCTGATTGCCTTGGCCTATCAGGGCTGGCAGCAAGGCAAAGCCGGGCAGCAAATCAGCAGCGAAGTCACCGCACTGTGCCAAACCTTTACGGCCGACGCCCTGCTGGCAGACATAGTAGAAAGCCCCTGGCCGGTGCTGCGCACAGTGTGTGGCGATGCCAGTGAAAACCTGGTAACAGCTCTGAACGAGGCCGGCGCAGCTAACACCAGCGCAGCCTCAGTGCTGTTTTATCTGAAAGGCGAAGAGCCGGCACCAAATTTACTGCCACTGGCCGAACAGGCAGTGGCACTTAAACAGCAAAATACTGCCGATATGCAGATGCTGGAGCAGCTTTATGCCAACTGCGCTACCAAAGATAACGCTTATAAAACCGCGCTGGGTAAAGAAATATATGTTGAGTAACCAGCGCTTTATTAAGTGTTAGTTCGCTACCGGCTAAGCCCGCTAATACTGCCGTTGGTTAAATCCAGCATAAAGTGCATATCGTTTTCGCCGTGGCTAAAAGCCTGCAGTAGCTGAAACACACCACCAAACTGCCCGGCGAAGCCGCTGCTGTCGCTTGCAGCTTTGGCCGCCAGTAAACGGCTAAGCAGCTGATACTGCGCCAGCCGCTGCGGGCTGATATCCTGCAACGCCAGGCTGCCGGCATTACGCAGCCGGTAAAAATCCAGCGCCAAATCAAAGCCACTCCAGCCGGCAAACTGCTGCAGCGTAAAGCCGGCATCTATCACCAATGCATCGGCTGCCTGTAACGCCTGCTGCCAGTGTGGGCTGTGCTGCAAGGCCGGCAGTGCAGCCGGTAGTTGGGCTAATGGCGGTAAGTTTTGCAGTTGTGATAACAGCAGCAGTTGCCGGCCATCTAAGGCCAGCAATGCCTCACGCAGCGGTGCCGGCCAATCTTGCGGTAAAAAACGTTGCCGCGTTAATTCACTCAGATGCCAATTGGTAAACTCGCGGTAGTTTTTTGCCGTTAATATTGCTTTATTCCACAACGGTGCGCCCTGTTTTCTCAGAGTGTCATGTTCCTGCTGATAATGCTGAAACAGCTCGTTGTAGCGCGGTATATCATCCAGCACCACAGTGTGCACTGTAACTTTTTGCTGCGGCTGAATGCTAACCAGTTTATAGGCCGGCACATAAGCTGCCAGCGACGGTGCCTGTACATTCACCAGCACTTTGCCATCCGCACTGCGGCTAACGCCGGTGTCGTTAAAATGCATATGGCCGCCAATATGCAGCTTTAAACCGGTAGCGGCCAGCAAGTTAGTTACACTGTCAGCCGGGCGGCGCGCCAGCTGAAAACTGTCGGCGCCAAATTGCGCGGCTATCGCATCCGATTGGCCATTGTAAAACTCTGTCATCGGGTAATGGCTAAAAGCAATTAAGGTTTTACCGGCTTGCTCTGCACGCTGCACCACCCGCGCTATCCAGTCGGTAACCTGAGTTTTATGGCTAAACATTCTGTTATAACCTGCATTGCCAGCCCCGGCGTAACCATCGCCGGTTGCCTGCGGTAAATACACGTTCGCATCTATTGCCAACAACCATACGCCGGCCACCGGCTCGACCAGATAACTGCTGTCGGGCACCATACTACATTGGCTGTAACCGGGCTGTTTATAGCGCCCGCCGGTGCCCTGGCGGCATATTTCATATTGGCGCTGGCTGTAAGCGGCCTGCTCGCTGGCCTGCTTAAAGTTGTAATTAAGCTCGCTGTAACTGCTGTACGGCGTTTCCCAATACAGATAACCGCGCTGCGGGTAAAAGCCAAACGGCGCCAGCTGCGCCATAATCTCCAGGTAGCCCAGCTCTTTTACCTCGTCGCTGCAAATGGTGCGCAGTGGGGTGTGGCTTTGTACTGCCGGCAAACCGGCACAGGCGTCAGTGCCCGGGCTGTAAATGGGCTGTGGGTAACCGCCTGCACCTGAATAATCACTTTTACCGGCCGGGCGGCTATAGGGTCGCACCGGGTCGTGGTTACCCGGCGCGGCAAAAAACTGCATGCCGTAACTGGCGCTGTAATGGTGCAAAATGGCTGCCAGGCCACGCACATGCAGCGGCTGGCCATCGTCGCTGAAGTCGCCCGGCAGCGCTATCAGCTTAACGCCGCGCGCGGCCGCGTCGTCCAGTGCTGCCAGCAAGGCAAAGTAGTTTTCGTTAAATAAGCGCGTCGATTGCAGCTGTGCCGCCATAGTGCGGATAGTGGCATTTTTGCCGCTTAGGCTGTTAGGCAAGCCGGCAAAAGCCCCATCGTTAAAATTGGCGTAAATATCGTGAAAATGAATGTCTGGCATAAAAGCAATTTGTAACTGCGTTGCGCCGCTGCTGTCTGTAACAGCTGGTGCGGCCAGGCTGCTGAAGCTCAGTAACACCGCCAACATAGGGCTGACTCGGGGGATCAGTAACATAAGCTCACCTTGTTTACCCATAAAACAGCCGGCACTACAGCATAAACTGCAGTACCGGCCGGCGTGGCTTAGAAATCTGCGCGGATGCCTAAGCTGATACGGCGTCCGGAGAACTCATTCATCACCGGGAATTGCGGCGTTAAGGTATAACCGGTGGTGGCTTCGTCGGTAATATTAATACCTTTTAAGCTCAGTTTAATATTATCGGTCAGGTTATAACCAATGGCGATATCGGTTTGGCCATAGGCGTCGCGATACACCGGATACAAGTTACGTTCAATCACTTCAACATACTTATCTTTGTAGTTATAAGAAATGCGCGCATCGAAGCGGTCATTCTCATAATACAGCGTAAAGTTGTAAGTGCTGTCGGCCAGGCCTTCCGGCGGCGTAGGGATATCCAAACCGGATGAGCCGGTTAAGGAGTTATCCAGCATGGTGTAGTTAGCATTAACACCAAAGCCGTCTAACAGTGGATGCAGCATACTAAGCGGTAGTTGCGCTATCAGCTCCAGGCCGGTGACTTTATAAGAGCCATCAGCATTAACCGGCTGATAAACATCGAAATCATAGTAACCATCCAGAGTACCGTTGGCATTGCGTTTTTCTACATTCTCAACCACACCGGTCAGTTGTTGCCGCACCACGCCTTCAATATCTTTCCAGAAATAAGACGCCGCCAGAATACCACCGTTCTGCAGATACCATTCCAGCCCGGCTTCCCATTGCTTAGCATAGGTAGGCTGTAGATCCGGGTTACCGTCGGTAAAACGGAACTCATTCCAGCTGACCGAACGCTTATAGGCAATATTGGTCAGAGCTGGGCGCATCAGCGTTTCAGACGCCGCAGCGCGAAACAGCACGTCATCCAGAATCTCTACCGTCATATTCAGGCTGGGCAGCACATCGGTGTAGCTGCCCTTTTTCGAGATCGGCGTATCGGTGTAGCCATTAGAGCCATCTTCGTTCTGCACCTGATGGTAACCAAATGACAGCACAGAAGTATCTACGGCCCGCACCCCGGCATTCAGTGTTACCGGTTTACCGGCCAGGTCAAAATCCAGGTTGGCCATCGCATACAGGCTTAATGCTTCTTCATCTACACGATAGTAATCGCCATCATTAAACGGCGTGCTAAAACCTGCATAACGGAAGGTGCTGCGGGCGTAATCGTTCGATACCTGCATCCAGTTCAGATCTTTGGCTTTATAGGCGCCGCCGGGGACTATATCGGTTACCCATTGCAGCTCGCTGTCGGCCAGGGTACGGCTATTAACCCAGGAAGCATCACCGGCGGCCGGGCCCTGAATTTTTACACCGCCAAATTCACGCTGTTTCGATTTATCGGTATAACGCACACCAAACTGCACACTGCTCAGCGCCGGCATAAAGTCCAACTGCAGGGCTTTTTTAAAGTCGAGCTGGGCTGCATATTTATCGTCGCTAACCTGCTCCAACTCGGTCTCGTAGGCCTCAAACAGGTAGCTTTGCGGCGAGTTGTACATATCGATACTGGCCGGATTAGCGCTGATAATCGTTTCGCCACCGCTGGCATTCCAGCGCGAACGGGACGGCGCATAGGCCACGTGTTTCAGGTTGGCGTAATCCTGTGATTTTTTGGCACCGGAAAAGCCTACCAGGCCGTTGATATCCCAACCATGGGTGCGCCAGTCCAGCGCCAGGCTGTACTGCGAGTAATCGGTGTTATTAATACGCTGTTTGCTTAAAAACTCGTGCTGGGTAGCGCTGTAAGACACGTCGGTCAGCACAATAATGCCGTACTGCGCCAAAGTAGTGTCGTCATAATCGTGAATCGTTTCCAGCGTACTGCGGCTGGACGCGGTATAAGCTGCGGCATCGTACTCATCTTCGGTTACATCATAGCCGCCTTTCATCGCATCAAAGGTCAGGCTGAAATCATTGCCTGGCTTATACTGCAGCGACGCAGTAGCGCCCCACTTATCCTGGTCATTCAGGTACAAACGGTCACCGACTTTATCCTGGAAGATAATCCGGTTGGTTTCGTTTTTATCACTGCGATCGGCTACCACTACACCGGCATCGCGTTCCAGCACCGCCGCGGCCTGATCAGAGCGCGGCCCTGTTGCTTCCAAAAAGCGCCCCATCGGCCGGAAGTTAATGCCGGAGTTCGAATCGGTTCTGTTAGTACGGCTGGCTTTAGAGAACGACACTAACGCGCCCCAATCCCCAAAGGTGTCGCTGGCTAAAAAAGAGAACTTAGGATCAATTTCTTCTGAAATAGAGTTATGCGCGCCTTCGGCAGATACAATCAGTTTGCGCTCGCTGTAATCAAACGGCCGCGCAGTAGATATCATTACCGAGCCGGCAATACCGCCCTCTTCATCTGCTGCCGTTGGCGATTTTTGCACCGTTACGCTTTGAATAATTTCCGAGGCAAAAATATCAAATTCAACATCGCGGCCACCGCTGCCTGAGGCTGTCGCCAGGTTGTTAATAGACACATGGGTAAATTCACTCGGTAAACTGCGCACGTTAATTTTACTGCCCAAGCCTTTATTACGCTCAATGGTTACGCCAGGCATACGCTGCAGCGCTTCGGCCAGGTTTTGCTCAGGGAAATCGGCTACATCGGTAGCAACAACCGAATCAGAAAAGCCGATATTCGACTTTTTCAGATCTACCGCTTGTTCCAGGCTGCGGCTGTAACTGCCGGTTACCGAGATAACTTCCACGGCTTGCTCTGTAATGTTATCCGCCGTTTGTGCCTGCAGCGGGGCTGCGGCTACGGCCAGCGCACCGCCCAGCAGTATTTGCTGCACGGCACGGCTTAATGGTGTTTGGTGTAATTTGCTGATGTCGTTGTGTTTAATAGAGGACTGCATGTGTTTACCCACTGCTAATAGCTATCGCCGGCCCGGCCGCTGTTATAGCAACCCGGCCTGGCGTGCACGGTTATTATCGGATTTACTGTTATCTGCTCCTGCGCCAGCACAATTAAACTCAATAGCGTGGCACTGCGTCCTGCTATCAGGAACGCGGTTACGCTACAGCAGCTGTGTGATGTTTTTTTTACAGCAAGATTAATGATTTACGACAGCAATACAGCGGGGTAACCGGCTACAGCGCGCTTAGCGCAGCCAGCGTACGTTCAATCTCCGGTTCATTGTTGAGCAGACTTGGTGCAAAGCGGACGTAAGACTTACGATAAGGTGTGCTGCTGATAATAATGCCTTTGCTGTGCAACGCTTTTACTACATCGTCCGGCGCCATGGTTTTATAATCAAAACACACCATTCCGGATGACAGCTCAGCCGACATCGGCGTATGTAGCTTTACACCTTTGATTTGTTGTAAACCTTGTTTGGTCAGGCTGTTTAACTGATGAATACGCTGTTGCACCAAGGCTTTATCCAGCTGCAAATGCAGCTTAAATGCCTGCGGCAAAGCCCAGCGGTGTTCAAACGAGTGAAAGCCGCCCGGCGTCATATGTTCGCCCGGCGGTACCTGATCCTGCGTGCTGCCACCTAACCAGACGTCATAAGAGCGGCTGAAGCTTGGGATCACGGCTTTACATTGCGCCCAGCCTTTATCACTGCCCCAGATAACGCCGGTGCCGCGTGGACCAAACAGCCACTTGTGCGCACCGGCAATAAAAAAGTCACAGCCCAGCGTCGATACATCAACATTTTCAATGCCAAAGCCATGCACACCATCAACACAAAATAAGATTTGATCTGCTGCTGAGCGCTGCTTATTTTGCTCTGCCAGCACATCGGCCATCGCCCGTATCGGCAGTTTTACACCATTACACGAGTGTACCCAGGTTACCGCCACTACTTTGGTAGCAGGTTTAATCGCCGCGGTTAGTCTGGTCAGCACTTCATCAACCGATACCTGTGACGGCGTATCATACAACGCTACCCGACGCAGTGTGGCACCGGTACGTTCAGCCCGTAGCTGCAGCGATAAATCGGTCGAATAGTGATCATGCTCCGTTTGCAGAATTTCATCACCGGGGCGCAGTGTCAGGCCGCTGTATACCAGCGCCAGCCCCATAGTGGTACTGTCGGTCAGCGCAATTTGTGCGCCGTGGCCGCCCATATACCCCGCTGCAGCGGCCGCTACCTCGCCATCGATAGTCATAAAATGTTCGTGCCAATAATCGGCCGGGTTGGCATCAAAAGCCCGCCGGTGCTGCTCTATCGCCTCCGCCACAGGCTTGGGGTGCGACGCCAGTAAAAAGGTGGCTAAATGAATATAGTCATAACTTAAAGCAAACAGTTTACGCAAGCCGGCCCAGTCGCCCGCCTTTAACAACGTCGCCCCGGCGCTTGGCTCAGAACCGGCCTGCACCAGCGCAGGCAAAGACAGCATGCTGCTGCCAAGCACTAAGGAAGTTTTAGTCAGAAATTCACGCCGCTGCATAGCCATCACCACTGATTAAATTTTAATCAGTATAGTGCATCTGCCACAACACGCCGTGCGTCGTTTTATTTGGCATAGTTTCTGCTTTATTTCGGTACAGGCAAAAATCTACCTTAGCGGAGCGCATCCTATGACAGTGTCAGGCCTTAGCATTAATAACTACCAATTGCAGTATCAGCTGTTAAAACCCGAAACTGACGTTGCCGACAACAGCGCAACGCGGCAAGATATTGCCGCCATAGCCACGCCTGCGGCAGCACCGGCAACGCAGCAAGCGCCACAGCCGCAGGATGAAACCAGCAAACAGCAACAAGCGTTTTTAACCCAGATGATGGAACAAATGCTGGCCAACCGTATCGGGCTGGATAAACAAAAGTACGATGAAATACAACAGAAAATAGCAGAAGCTCAGGCCGAAAAAGATGCTCTGCAACAGCAGCCGCAAAGCCCCGGGCGCGACGGTAAAATAGCCGCCTTAGATGCCAAGCTGGATAAACTCGGCAAAGCCCTCGAAGGCCTGATAGCAGAGGCCAACCGCAACCGCGAAGCGAAAGAGCGCGAACAGCAAACAGTAAATGCGGTACAGCAATACCAGCTAACGGCGCATGCCGATAACGTCGGAATTAATACAGCTAAGAAACCAACGCTGTTTTTGTAATCTGAGTACCCCGGGCAGCCCAAAACTGCCTGCTTAACAGCCGCTTTAGCTGAAACCTGCAAAGGCTTGTTAAGGCGCTATTTTCACATCTGTTTCACAGCACTACGGCTAGGCTGCGATAAGTTTATCCAGCAAGAGTAACCGTTATGCCGGCATCCGCGGTAAGTCGCATTGAATTAACCAATGTTAGTCAGTCATTCACGCACCATGCGCAGCAGGTTCAGCTGTTCAGTCAGCTAAACCTTTCTATAAAGCAGGGGCAGTCCTATGCCATTACCGGCCCTTCCGGCTCGGGTAAATCCAGTTTGTTGATGCTGATGTCCGGGCTGGAACAACCTACACAGGGCCAAACCAGTTACATACAAGACGGCCGCATACTGCCGCTTAGTCATTTGCGTGCAGATATTGGCTTTATTTTTCAGCAGTTTCACTTACTACCGGAATTAACGGCACTGCATAATGTGGCGTTGCCACTTAAACTGCGCGGCCAAAAACAGGCCGAACAACAAGCCAAGGTATGGCTGGAGCACGTCGGGCTTGGCCACCGGCTGCAGCATAAACCACAGCAGCTAAGCGGTGGCGAGCAACAGCGGGCAGCAATTGCCAGAGCCCTGGTGTTTGAACCGCGCTTTATCTTTGCCGATGAACCCACCGGCAATCTGGATACGCAAAGTGCCGCAGAAATAGCGGACTTGCTGTTTGCCTGCTGTCAGCAAAAAGGCGCCGGCCTGGTGATGGTAACCCATAGTGAGCAACTGGCGGCCCGTGCGCAGCATGTTTTCAGCTTTAACCATGGCAGCACTGCACTGGTTGAACAAGCCCGGCCGGAGGTGCAATGTGTTTAGCCATAACCTTGCTCTGGCCTGGCATTTTTTCCGCCAGCAACGGCAGCACCGCCATCAGCGCTTACTACGCTGGGTGCAAACCATTCTGATGGTGTTTATTGTCGCGTTAAGCCAAACCAGCGCCGGCATTCAGGCTTATCTGAGCCAAAACTTAAATAACTTGCTCGGCGCCGATCTGGTGCTTAGCCAGCCGCAAGCTTTAAATGACAGCCAACACACAGAACTAACGGCTATGTCACAACAGATAGTGCTGACCAGGAGTCTGACCACCACCCTGACCCACAACGGCGCCTGGCAGCGCGCAACGCTAAAAGCGGTGGCCGCAGATTACCCGTTGCACGGTGAACTGCGCGCATCAACTGCGCTGGCCGGCAGCGAAACCCTGTCCTCTGCAGGCCCGGCAGCGGGTGAAATCTGGCTGGATTCACGGCTGTTAACCAGCTTAGCGCTGCGCATCGGTGAGAGCTTAGCCATTGCCAACCAAAAGCTAACGGTGACGCGGATTTTGCAGCACGAGCCGGACCGCTTAATGGAAGGGCATAACGTCAATATGCGCGCCTTAATGCATAGCCGGGATTTTGATCGCTTTAATTTTGCCGCCGACAGTGTGCAGCACCGTTACCTGGTTGCGGCCAACCAGGCACAAATAAAGCAGATTATCGCCTGGCAAAAAGCCAGGTTACCGGCCGCGCAACTGCAGCACAAACAAGGCGCGCATCCGCTGGCGCTGTTTTGGCAACGTACCGAAAACTTTATTGGTCTGGCATCCATTATTCTGTTTTTTATGGCGGCAATTGCTATCCAACAACTAACCCAACTGCAAATGCGCAAAGAGCAGTTTTTCAGCGCGGTTTGCCTGAGCCTGGGCGCGTCCAACAGCAGCGCTGTGCAAGTTTCTGTTATCAAGTGGCTGTTAGGGTTGTTGTTTTTGCTGCCTGCAGTGCTGCTGATATCTGCCCTGTGCCATTGGGCGCTTATCCGGTGGCTAAGCCCCACCTTCGCCGGACTGACATGGCAATGGCATAACCTTTTGGCAGCACAAACTCTGCTGGCCACCGCCGCTATGTTCTGCGTGTTTCAGCTGCCGGTGTGGGCCGGGCTGTACCGCACCTCCGTGGCTCAACTTATTCATAACACGCAGCATAAGTTCAGCCATGGTTTGTCTTCAGGCTGCGCCTTACTGGTGTTACTGGCCGTTGCGGTGGCCTACTCAGATAACGGTTTATTAACTACCATGCTATTAACGGCGATGGCGGTAACTATTGGGCTGATGTTAGTCAGCAGTTGGCTACTGTTGTCGATAGGCGAAAAGTTAACCAGCAACATCTCCGGCATACTGCCGTTCGCGCTGTATATGATGAAACAACGTTTACTGAGTAAAACCACGCAGATTTTAGGCGTGGGTTTGTCTGCCTTTTTATTGCTGTTTAGCCTGATGCTGCTCAAAGATCTCGGTAGCAGTATGCAAGCGTATCAGCGCCAGCACGATGGCAATCTGCTGGTGTCGCAAGCCAGTAGTGAGCAAATGGCCGATATAGCCACATGGGCGGCAAAGCACAACGTGGTAATACGCCAGCATAAGCCGTTTATCTACGCCAAACTAACTAAGGTAAACGGCCAGCCTCTGGCTGACTTTAGCCAAACACCCAGCGATAGCCTGGCCAGCTTTAGCCAGCCGGTGCGGCTACACTGGAGCGATGCTGTGCCCGCTAACAACCGTATTGTTGCCGGCCAGTGGTGGCAGCCGGAGGATAACAACTGGCAGCAGGTTGCGGTGGAACAAGAGGTAATGACCGATCTGGGGTTAAAGTTGGGTGATCGCTTAAGCTTGTTTATTGCAGGGCACAGCATCGGGCTGGTTATTGTTGCCAGCCACGCCTACAAACCCGGTGCCGGCTCGATCACTTTCTGGCTGCAAATGCCAGGCTCAGCACTTCAGCATATAGCAGCGCCGCACTACGCTATGGCCAGCCTGGAGTTGGCGGACGGGCAATTTGCTCTGCTGGCTGAATTGTGGCGGGCGCACCCCTCGCTGCGCATGGTGTCACTGCAGGAAATGACCCACCGCTTTGATACTACGCTGGCGATGGTGACTCAGGTGATCAGTGGCTTTTCCGCCTTGATTATTATGCTGGCAGCTATCGTTATTGTGTCCTCTGTGCATGCGCAGGAAGCCAGAGAAAAACAAAAGAACAGCATTATTCTCAGTTTTGGTTTTTCCCGCACTACTTGCTTAAAGCTTAACGCCATTGAGTGGCTGGTTACCGGCGCTATTGCCGCAACCGGCGCCATCATCGGTACCTGGTTGGCGGGGTTACTGATTTATCAATCGCAGTTTTCACTGCCGTATCAGCCTGATTTTATCTGGTTGCTGGCCACCCTCGCCGTCATTTTAGTGCTGGTAACGGCATTGGGCATTGCCGCCGGCAAACATAGCCTGGCCGGCTCGGTTCGCCAGCTGATGGCGGAATAAGCCATCAGAAATCGATTAGCAGTTTTCATCTTTCACATGGCTTTCACAGCCGGGTTGGCATGCTGCTCGCTGAAACCCAAAACGACCGAAACTCAATGTGTAAACGGAGACATTATTATGCAATTACTTAAAGGTTATTTATTGCCGTTCATCTTACTGTTGGCGTTACTGCTGATGGCCGCCGGCACAGCGGCGCAGCCGGACAACAAGCGTATTCTGCTGGTGTTAAGCGGCTACGGCCAACAACAGGGACAGCAAGCGCCCGGCTATGAATTTGATGAATTTGCCAAAGCCTATCTGGTGTTTAAAGCGCACGGCATTGATGTTGACATTGCCAGCCCGCAAGGTGGCGCGGTGGAAGCCGATGAGTACGACCCGGCCAAGCCGTACAATCAGCAAGTGCTGAATGACCCGACGATTATGGCGAAGCTGGCTGACACCCTGGCCACGGCGCAATTGGCTGCCGCTAACTACAATGGCATTTTTATTGTCGGCGGCAAAGGCGCCATGTTTGACTTACCAAAAGACAGCGCGCTACAGCAACTGATTGCCAGTATTTATCAGCAACAAGGCTCGGTCGCGGCCGTCTGCCATGGCCCGGCGGCGCTGGTAAACGTTAAGTTAGCCGATGGCAGCTATCTGGTCGCTAACAAAGCGGTTAACAGCTTTACCAATGAAGAAGAGCAGTTATTTGGTAAAAAGTGGCTGCCAAAATTTGAATTTTTATTGCAGGATAAACTGATCGAGCGTGGCGGCATCTTTCAAGCCAGCCCTATTATGCTGAATCATGTGGTGGTGGATAACCGGCTGATCACCGGCCAAAACCCTACCTCTACCGTTGCCGTGGCCACAGCACTGGTCAAGTCGCTTGGCATTACGCCACTTGTTATGCCGCCACATAAAGATGATTACACCCTGGCCTTAGTGGCAGCCTTACTCGATGGCCATCCTGGCGCAGCACAGGCGTTAGCATCGAACGCGGAGCAGCTGCATATTGAACTGATAGGCATGTATGGTTACTACTTTTTTACTACAGCCAACAGCGCAACGGCATGGCAACATGCGCTGACACTGATGCAACTGGGCCAAAGCGCGATCAATAATCCGGCGTTGGATCTGCAAATTGCTAAGGCGCAGCAGAAGCTTGGCGATAAAGCTGCCGCTGCGGCAACGCTGCAGCAGATATTAGTCAACAAACCTGAGTTTGAACCTGCTAAAGTCATGCTAAACAGCATGTCGCTGTAGTGCATTAACGTAAATGGAAACCAGATGGAAACTGCGCTAACCCCATCCTCAGCCCTGCATGTGCTGCTGATTGAAGATCAGCTGAATATTGCCAAAAATATTGCTGAGTATATGGAGCAAAAAGGCCATGTGTTTGACTTTGCTGTCAAGGGCACGCAAGGGTTGGCGTTAGCGCTGCAGCACTATTACGATCTGATTATTCTCGATTTAAACCTGCCGGCCATGGATGGCCTTGAAGTATGCCGTCAGCTAAGGCAGCAGGCGGAACGGCATATTCCGCTGTTAATGCTCACCGCCAGAGACAGCATTGATGATAAAGTCGCCGGTTTTCATGTCGGCACCGACGATTACCTGACCAAACCCTTTTCGTTACAAGAGTTGGAAGTGCGCTGCCTGGCATTGTGCCGCCGGCACCGCTTACAAGGCAAAACCCCGGTACAGCTTGGCCCTTTGCTGCTGGACAAAACACGCAAAACCGCAAGCCGTGATGGCAAACCGCTGCAGCTGACCAGTATGGGCTATAAAATTCTGACGGTACTGGCGGATGCCTACCCGCAAGTGGTTAGCCGCTCTGAGCTAAGCCGCAAGCTGTGGGGTGATGAACCGACCGACTCCGACGCGCTACGCTCGCATATTTATCAATTGCGCGCCGTGCTGGATAAACCTTTTGCCTACCCGATGGTAAAAACCGTGTTTGCCGTCGGCTTTAGCTTAGAGATAAGTACTTTGGAGGTAGTAGAAAAGTGATGTCTGATGTAACTAAGCTAAATAAGCCAGGACAAGAATTCCATAGTTTAAGCCGGCGTATCGTCTGGCAGTTCTGCATTTTTACCCTGCTGATCTCAGCGCTGTACAGCTTAATCTCCTTTACGCTGATGTACACACTGGAAGACAGCTTTATCGAAAAAGATCTGCAACGCGAAGTCGCCTACCTCAGCAACCACTACCGGGAAAACGGTAACTGGCCGGAACCAAGAAGCAATACTATGCAGTTGCATTTTTCCAGTGCCAGCTACCCGGATGACATGCGTGCCTCAGCCCTGGCCGAGCCGGAGCGTAAAGAGTTTTACGGCCAACAGGGCCGGCATTATCACTTGTATCATTTGCCTGCGCACCCGGGTGTGTCGCTGCTGGCAGAGGTAAGCACTGAGTTACTGGTACGGCCCATTCGCGGCGGCGTGCTGCAATTTTTAGCTATCAGCGGCCTGCTGATCAGCAGCATTGCTTGCCTGCTGGCCTGGCTGGTCAGCAGGAACACCACCCGGCCGCTAAAACAACTGGCACAGCTGGTCGATGGCGTAGCGCCGCAGCAGCTGCCGGACAACTTCTCACGGCAGTTTCCCAATAATGAAGTGGGTATTTTGGCACGCACGCTGGAACATACGTTTTGCCGGATGGCTCAGGCCTTAGAGCGCGAAAAATGCTTTACCCGCGATGTCAGCCACGAGCTGCGCACGCCGCTGGCGGTAATAAAAAACGCTGTTGAACTGTGTCACAGCCGGGCCGTCAGCAGCAGCGCCGACAACGCCGTGCTGCAGCGCATTTATGATGCCGCCGATCAGATAGAAAAAGCCGCCCACACGCTGTTAATGCTGGCCAGAGAGCAACATACCCCCGGCCAGCACAGCGCGACCAGGCTGATGCCGCTGCTGGAAAAAGCCATTTTGGATAACCGCATACTGTTAAGTGGTAAGCAGATAGAGATTGATATCAACGACAACTGCGATGTCAGTCTCAACGCCAACGCGGATATGCTAAAAGTGTTGCTGGATAACATTTTAAGCAACGCTTTTAAATATACTGAGTCCGGCACAGTTCACATCGCCTTTATTGCTAACCAATTGCAGATCCGCGATACCGGCCCGGGCATAGAACCGGCGATCTGCGGCCACATCACCGACGCCGGCGTTAAAGGCAGCCAAAGCACCGGCTTTGGTTTTGGCTTATCGATTGTAAAACGCTTGTGCGAACACCAGGGTTGGCAGATGGCGGTGGAAAGCACTAACGGCACTACTGTGACGGTGTTTTTCCCGCCATAGCGAGGTAAGTGTGATTTACCCCGTATCACTGCCCTACATAGTGATAATCGGAAAAACTAACCGTCGATACTTCATCAATAGTGCTGAAAAACGCGAAGCGGCCTTTCATCGTCAGCTCCTGCCGCGCAGGCAGTACCGCAGCATCAATTTTAATAAAATCAAGCGTTAGCTTAAACTCTTTAATCTCGGCGCTGAATAGCGGCGAGAAGCTGGCGGTATTAGTAATTTCAATACTTTCAATATAGTGCTGCTGTTTATCAAAGATAAGGCTTCCCTGCAGATGCTGTGACGCCTCTGCCCCCAACTGACTGAGATACACAGCAAAACCGGCGTGAAAGCGCTGCGTGTTGTTTGATAACAGCTGCAAGCTGTCAAGTTGAATAAGGTCACGCAGCTTCACGGAGAAGCTCTGTTGCCCGCCGTTTTCTGTCTGTTTTTGCTTAGTCTCTGCCAGTTTTTTTTCCGCAAACTTGCGCAGTTGCTTATTGTCAGGCGGCTGGCCATTAAGGCTAAGCAAGGTCCATTGCTGACCCGTTGCTTTGGTTGGCTCGAACAGTGCAATACTGCTGCTGATCTGCCCTTCTTCGTTTTCATAGCGTGACACGCGATAAGACCAGTCGGCACGGCCGCGTTGTTCAAAGTCAGCAATAGCCCGGCTGATAAGCTGGCCGATACTGTGTTGCCCGTCAACTGGCGCAGCCGGCGCAGTATCAGTTAAAACGTGCTCTATCCGCTGCGGCTCAGCCGCCAGAGGCGGCGCTACTAAGCCGAGACAAAGATACAGCGCGCGATACTTTGTATAAAGAACAGTATGCATAACATGCCTTTTTGTTAAGACAAACAGGCATTAAATTTACCGACAGCCGCGTGAAAGCAGTGTGAAATCTGTTGGCTCACCCGCTGCCGCGAAAACAAAGAGCAGGCGCTGTTTTGTAAAGTGGCGCTTAGCTGTGCTATTTGAAATACTGAATATTTTCTGTTACCCACGCTTTAAAAGATTTTGCCGGCCGGCCAATAATCTGTTCCACCGTTGGCGTGATAGTGAAACCTTGCGCCGGGGTATTGCCATACCACTGATATAAATAATCCATGGTGGCTTGCGGCAAGCCCCACTCTTGCCACCTGGCCCGGGTTTGTTGCTCATCCAATTCAATAAAGGCTATATTCCGGCCTAAGGCCGAGGCAATTTGCTGCACTTGTTTTTTTGGCGTGAGCACTTCCGGCCCGGTTAGCGTGTAGATCTGTCTCGCGTGTCCGCCGTGCAGTAATATTTCCGCAATCACCGCCCCCACATCGGCTTCATGAACAGCTGCTGTTGGTCTGTCGCCGAAGGGCTCCTGCACCTGATCCTGATGTTTAACCGATGCTACCCAGCCAAGCGCATTCGCCATATATTCCTGTGGCTGCAAGATAGTCCAATCAATGCTGCTGTGCTTAATGGCTGTTTCAAGCGAGCTTTCGTTGCCTTCGCCATTCCAAAGAATAGTAACGCGCTCAACCCCGGCCTGTTCTGCCAGCTTAACCAGCTGCCCGCCATTGGCTAAAGGCGTGTAACTTTCGTCACCAAAGGATATCAGGTGCAGGCCTTTTACACCGTTAAGCGCATCTTTTAATGTATCCGCCTGGTTAAGATCGCCGGCAACAACTTCTACACCCTTTGCATCATTAACTGCAGCAGGATTTCTGCTTAGCAACCGCACTTTGCACTGTGCTTTCAACAGCATGTTTATAACCTGGCTGCCAATTGTGCCGGTGCCTCCTGTGACTAAAAATATCTGCTCTTTCATGCTTTAAGCCCTTGTTGTCGATTAAATGCCTATGCTGTGTGCCGCACAGATGACAAGCATAAAAGCTAAACATAAGTTGAGGTCAACTATTGGAGGCAGCACAACCGCCGATGTTGTTGCTATGACATTAAACTCAGACCGCAGCCGCCCGGCGTGTGATCTCGGTTTCAGCCAGGCCAAGGGCTTTTTTCAACCGGCCGTCCTGAAACTCCTCATACCCGACACGGATAAACCCGACACTACGCAGGCCAATAAAGCCGAGCATGGTCATCAAGTGCGGTTCCAGAAAGTTCATCTGCGCCAACGGGCCTCCGGGTAACAGATCGCCATCTCCCACTGAGACGATGACGGTGACCGGTTTGTCGGCCAGCAGTGGCTGATAAGGCTGCTCTGCTCCCGGGTTAAACTGAAATGAACGACCGGCGCGGATAATCTGATCAAAATAGGCTTTTAATTGCGCCGGGACGCCAAAATTATACATAGGAACCCCCATCACCAGCGCATCTGCAGCTTCAATCTCTGCCAACAGCATCTCGCTTTCCGCTAACACAGCCTCCATCGCCGGCGAACGTTCCTCAGCGGGCGCAAATGCACTGGCAATCCAGGCTTCGTTAACTGGTGTGGGAAGATGCAATGTCAGATCCCGTTCACACAATACGCCACCGGGATGAGCTGCCAGCCAGCTCCCGGTAAATTGTCTGGTTAAACGTCGGGTGATTGACCGGGTGTTGCGGCCACTGGAGTTTAGAACTAATAACTGTGCCATGGAATAAACCTTCTGTGACTGAACAAGGTGAAACGAACCGTTGCATTATTCATGTCCTCAGATATTGGATCCACGACCAGGATAGTGAGCAAGTCACTAAATTGTGAGTGGCTGCTAACGTCCGTTACAGGCGGTTTGCCCTATACTGCAGATAGGATTCCCCCCACTCGTCAAGGCTATTCAATACTTTGCATAAGGTAGCCCCAAACTCAGACAAGCGGTACTCTACCCGGACAGGCACTTCCGCATACACATCACGTTCTATCAAACCATCCGCTTCCAACTGTTTGAGTTGCGTCGTCAGCGCTTGTGGTGAAATACGTGGTAGCGCGCGTTGCAATTCCGAATACCTGCGGGCTTGTTCTTTTAACTCATGCAAAATAGAGGGTTTCCAGCGCCCGCGAATAATATCCAGTGCGGCCCGCACCGGACAATTTTCCTGCAAGCTGCCAAATTTCTGCTGATAATCAGACAATTGATCATAGTCCCGCGATAATGGTTGACCCATAGTGACCTCTTATAATGCTGCTACTCTGCAAATCGTATGGATGGCTGCACTGAGCCAATCCCTGATTCCAAATCATAGTACTTTTCCGGTAAGGCGGCAGAGGCTAATCCAATTGAACTCCGGGATAGCAACCACTCTTTTCGCCACTAACTGTCAGGCCTGCTCACACTCCTGCTTGCCGGTGTTAGCTTCAAGTGGCCTCAGTGCAGTAGTCGTTGCCAACGCCAACAGTACAAAAACTACACTACTAAAAATAGCCACCACTTGCATACCTTTATTGAAGGCCAATCTGGCGACGTTATGTACCTCTGCGGACAGTGAGTCTGCCGCGGCTTCAACGGCCCATAACCCCTGTTGTACCAGCTGCATGTCCACTACCGCGGAGGATGCATACTGACCCGTTACATGCAATTGATAGACAAACAACGCTAAGCTGCCCAGTAGCGCTACTCCCAGCGCAACACCCAACTCTTGTGCCATTTCAGACATCGCAGATGCTGAGCCGGCTTGTTCCGGCGGAGCAGAGCTGACTACCAAATCCGTACCAAGCGCAGCCAGTGCTCCCAAGCCAAAATAAATCAGTGAAAACCCTGACACCACCAGACCAACTTGCAGTTGGGCCGGATCGGCTATGGCAACCAGGCCAGAGCCGGCGCTGGCCAACATTAATGCTGCGGCCAGCACCGTTGCCGGGCTAAAGCGCCCGGCTAAAAGCGGCGCCACCAGACCGGCTAATACCATCATCAACGCCGGCGGTCCCAGCCAAAGCCCGGCCACTACCGGGCTAAAACCGGCAATCAGTTGCAAATACTGCGTCACAAGCAGCATCATGCCGGCAACCCCGATTAAGCCGGTAAGCAATACCAACAGCGCAAGATTGAAGGTTTTGTTGCAGAAAAGCCGCAAATCAAGTATCGGCGTGCCTATAACGCGCTGCCGTTTAATAAATAGCAGCAAGCCTATGATACCCAAGCCAAAATAACCGATAAGCGCAACGGATAAACCGGATCTTGATAACTCTTTGAAGCCATAAATGATGGGCAAAATACCCAACAACGATAAAACAACACTGCCTAAGTCCGGCTTTGCCCGGGCGGGATTTTTATACTCCGGTAAAAAAACGGGCGCAGCGCAAAGCAGGACAATAATAACAGGCACTGCGACTAAGAAGGCAGAGCCCCACCAATACCGTTCCAGCAATACTCCGCCAACCACCGGGCCAAGCGCCATACCCAGCGCAAACATGGTCGCCCAGATCCCGATAGCCAGAGCGCGCTGTTTGCCAACGTGAAACAAATTACTGATTAACGCCAGGGTCGACGGCATCAGAGTAGCGCCAGCAATACCAAGTAGTGCTCTGGCAAGAATTAATATTTCAGCCGTTGGCGCATAAGCGGCAAAAATTGAAGCTAAAGCAAAACAAAATGCGCCGATCATTAACAGCTTGCGCCGGCCGATCCGATCACCTAAAGCGCCCATAGTGACAAGAAAACCGGCGATCATAAAACCGTAAATATCCATGATCCAAAGCACTTGCGTGCTGCCCGGCTGTAACGCCTCAGCAAGCGCGGGCAACGCCAAATACAGAATAGTGATATCTAAACCCAGTAACAAGGTCGGCAATGCTAACACGGCCAGTCCTATCCATGCTCTGACCCCGGCCGTAACATGATGCGGCGCCACAGCGGCGTTTTCAGCAGAATTAAATGACATACTTCCTCCCATTTCAATTGAACTGCCGGCATTGTCCCTCTACATTTATCCGGTTACAATATGTCAATTTATCCCATTACTAACGGTAATTGCATGACAAAGCAAAGACTTAACCGAATGAAAAGTGAACTGACTGACTTTTTGCTACATCATCGGAACAAGTTAAAGCCAGCAGATGTCGGCCTTCCCGGCAGCCACAGAAGACGCACACCAGGCCTCAGGCGGGAAGAAGTTGCCACAATCGCGGGGGTCGGGCTTACCTGGTATACCTGGTTTGAACAGGGGCGGGATATTCAGGTATCCGAATCATTCTTACTTAATATCGCCAAAGCGTTAAAGCTGAATGACGCAGAATGCTGTCATCTTTTTCTGCTGACGCATCACCGCCCACCGGCACTGGATACGTTTCAGCAGCAAAGCATTGACAGCTTAACCCAAGCGATAATGGATGAATTAGCCATGCCGGCTTACATCATGGACTTGCGCTGGAATATCATTGCCTGGAACCGTTCTGCCGACGAACTGTTTTCATTCACAGAGCGCACATTGCCTGATCGCAACCTGCTGAGAATGGTGTTCACTGACCCACAACTGCGCAGCCGGCTGCCCGACTGGCAGCAAGATGCAGCTAAGCTGGTTGCCCAATTTCGCTGCGATATGGCAGCGTATCCGCAAGACCCCGTAACACAGAGTCTGGTGGCTGAAATAAAACAACTATCGCCGGCTTTTAATCAGTTATGGGCAACTGCAGGTATCGCCAATTACAGCAGAGGTATTCATGCAATGCTGGATAAAGCGCTGCAGCGAAAGAATTTTCAGCATAAAGTGCTGGCGGTGGAAGAGTATAAAAACCTGAATATGATTATTTACTTTGTAATATAGCGGCATATCAAGCAGCACTGCCGTTTCGCGCTGCTTGCTGCCGGACGCGGTGTTTACAGGCCCTGCTTATTAAGCAGGGCCTGTTGTGTTACTTATTGCCGGTTAGTGTATTAAAGCTGTTGATCAGGTTGCGGTAATCCGGAATGTGGTTGGAAAACAATGCACCTAAGCCTTCAATATCGTTACGCCAATCACGGTGTAATTCGCAGGCGGTACCGAACCACGTCATTAGCTGGGCACCGGCGCTGGTCATTCTGTCCCATGCCGCATCGCGCGTCATGGCGTTAAAGGTGCCCGACGCATCAGTAACGATAAACACCTCATAGCCTGCTTCCAATGCTGACAACGCCGGGAAAGCGACACAGACTTCTGTTACCACACCGGCAATAATCAGCTGCTTTTTACCGGTTGCTTTAACGGCTTTAACAAAATCTTCGTTGTCCCAGGCATTAATTTGCCCGGGCCGCGCTATATAAGGCGCCGACGGAAACATGTCTTTTAGCTCCGGCACCAACGGGCCATTAGGGCCTTGCTCAAAGCTGGTGGTTAAAATGGTTGGCAGGCCAAAATATTTAGCCAGATCAGCCAGGGCTAACACGTTGTTTTTGAATTTATCCGGGTCGATATCACGCACCAGTGATAATAAGCCGGTTTGATGATCTACCAACAACACTGCGGCGTTGTCTTTATCCAGGCGAACGTATGGCTTGGTCATAGTCAGGTCCTCTGTGTGTGTGCAGCCTAAGCTGCGTTTAGTCAGCCGGCTAAGTTTAGTCGCCGGCCCGTGAAATGCATTGTCAGATCTGGCTTAAATTGCTGCCGAAAGGCTTAATGCAATCACTATAAATAATTAACTTATCCGCCGGTAGTTAGCTAAAATGGACCTCAGTGTTCTATTAACAGAACAATCGCTGCGAGGCCTTATGCAAGATCTGAATGATTTGTACTTCTTCGTCAAAATTGTCGATGCCGGCGGCTTTGCTGCGGCAGAGCGGGCGCTGAATATTCCCAAATCAAAACTAAGCCGCCGTATAGCCGGGCTGGAGCAGCGATTGGGTGTAAGATTAATTACCCGCTCAACCCGGCACTTTGCTATCACCGATGTTGGCCAGCGCTACTATGAGCATTGCCAGGCAATGCTGGTGGAAGCCCGGGCTGCGCAACAGGCTATAGATGAATTGCGGGCAGAACCTTGCGGCACCCTGCGGCTAAGCTGCCCTATCGGTTTGTTGCACTTTCATATCAGCGAGATGCTGGCGGATTTTATGCTGCTGTATCCGCAAATTAAGGTGCAACTGGATGCCACTAACCGCCGGGTCGATGTGCTTGGCGAGGGTATAGACCTGGCAATCCGCGTACGGCCGGCACCACTGCAGGATTCTGATTTGGCCATGCGGGTGTTGTCCGACAGAGGCCAGTGTCTGGTAGCCAGCCCGGCCTTAGTGCAGCAACTGGGCATGCCGGTTTCGCCGCTCGAGCTGGCGAAGTGGCCAAGCTTAGGCCGCGGCACACCGCACGAGCAACATACCTGGTTTTTAACCTCGCCCCAGGGCGCTGAAGTGCAGGTAAACTACCAGCCCAGGCTGATCACTACCGATATGCTGGCAGTAAAAACAGCCGCTCTGGCCGGCGTTGGTGTGGCGCAATTACCCCTGCTGATGGTTGGCCGCTATATTGAAAGCGGCCGCTTGGTCCGGCTACTGCCGGACTGGGCTATCAGAAGAGAAATTATCCATATCGTATTCCCGACCCGGCGCGGGCTGCTGCCGTCGGTACGGGCTTTTATTGATTATCTGGTACAGCGCTATGCCATTATTAATGAAGACTAAGTCAGACAGTAGCGCCGGATATTATCCGGCCAGTAATTCATTTCGCACAATCTCTGCCCCTGCCGCTAAGGCATTCAGCTTGCCGCTGGCAACGTCACGGGATAACGGCGCCATACCACAGTTAGTGCAGGGGTAAAGCTTATCAGCGTCAACATACTGCAGTGCTTTTCTCAGCGTCGCCGCCACTTGCTCCGCTGTTTCTATAGTGTCAGTTGCCACATCAATGACGCCTACCATCACTTTTTTACCGCGGATAAGCTCCAGCAGCTCAAGCGGCACATGCGAGTTATGACACTCCAGCGATATAATATCGATATTGGATTGTTGCAGCTTGGGGAATACCGCTTCGTATTGCCGCCACTCAGAGCCCAAGGTTTTTTTCCAATCGGTATTGGCTTTAATGCCGTAGCCATAGCAAATATGTACCGCCGTTTCGCATTTAAGCCCTTCGATGGCGCGCTCTAAACACTTAATGCCCCACTCATTTACCTCATCAAAAAACACATTAAAGGCCGGCTCATCAAACTGAATAATATCCACCCCGGCAGCCTCTAAGTCTTTTGCTTCCTGGTTCAGTATTTTGGCAAATTCCCACGCCAGTTGCTCACGGCTTTTATAATGGTCATCGTACAGCGTGTCGATCATCGTCATTGGGCCAGGCAGCGCCCATTTTATCGGCTGGTTGGTTTGCGCGCGTAAAAACTTAGCATCTTCAACAAACACCGGCTTTGGCCGCGACACCGGGCCCACCACTGTTGGCACACTGGCATCATAGCGGTTACGGATTCTGACGGTTTTACGCTGGTTAAAATCCACACCGCTTAAGTGCTCGATAAAGGTGGTGACAAAGTGCTGCCGCGTTTGCTCGCCATCACTGACAATATCAATGCCGGCCAGTTGTTGCTGCTGTAATGACAGCCGCAGTGCGTCCTGTTTACCATCAGTCAGTTCGTCACCCTGCAGTTTCCACGGTGACCAAAGTGTTTCCGGCTGTGCCAACCAGGATGGCTTCGGTAAACTGCCGGCCGTTGAGGTAGGTAATAATGTTTTTTGTAGTAAATGCTTGTTCATAATTCGTATTTATTCCGGTTATTAAGCGTAGTTAGCCGACCATTGTTCCAGCGTTGCGCGGTGCGGTTTAATAAAGTGCTCTTCAGCAAACCGGCCCTGGGCTATAGCTAACTTGCTGCGCTCTTCGCGGTCATACACAATTTGCGTAATAGAATGATCCTGATTTTTTAAATCCGGTTTATAGCTTTTACCTGCTACCGCATTGGCGTTATAAATCTCCGGCCGGTAAATCTTTTGAAAGGTTTCCATGGTGCTGATGGTGCTAATCAGCTCAAGGTTGGTGTAATCGTTAAGTAAGTCACCAACAAAATGGAAAGCCAAAGGCGCCACACTGTTTGCCGGCATAAAATAACGCACCTGCAGGCCCATCTTTTTAAAATACTGCTCGGTTAACGACGACTCGTTTGCCAGGTATTCCACGCCCAATACCGGATGCTGGTTTTCCGTGCGCTGATAGGTTTTGTTATCGGAAACACTCAGGCAGATAACCGGCGGCTTGCTAAAATGCTGCTTGTAAGCACTTGAGTTAACAAAATATTTGAACAGCTTGCCATGCAGCTCGCCAAAATTCTCCGGAATGCTGAATTGCGCTTGCTGCTTATTATGCTCCAGCAGCAATACGCTGAAATCATAGTCCCGCACATAAGAGGAGAAGTTATTGCCCACTATACCTTCGATGCGCTCGTTGGTTTTATGATCAACAATATTGGTTTTTAGTACTTCAATCGACGGGAAGCCGGCGCCATTGCCGTCAATATCCACATCAACCGAAACGATATCCAGCTCGACAGAGTAACGATCGGCTTTGGGGTTGTCCCATTGCGCTAACGCATTAAAACGGTTGTTAATCATCGTTAAAGCATTACGCAAATTCTGCTGGCGGCACTCACCTCGTGCCAGGTTGGCGAAGTTGGTGGTGATACGGGTACTGTCCGCCGGCTGATAATGTTCATCGAACCGAATACGCTTAATGGTAAAAGTGAAGTCTTTGTTCATGCTGTGCTATCCCCTTTGCTAATCCGCCGCGATAAAAACATCCAGACGTCTAGACTTGAAGCCATATGTAAGTTATACACCCGGGGCTGCATGAATAAAAATGATATTATTTCATTAACCCATGAGAAAAAGTCATAGTTAAGGCATTTCGAACGCTTAGCAGAACACTGGCCGGCTATCAGACGCTGCTGTCAGCAGCATAAAGAGGTCGCGGAATTGACGCCCCCTAAGCAAAAGGGGGCTGGTTGGTATGTAAATGCGTTGGCTAACTTATGTCATCGAGTGCAGGCCGATTAAATTACCTTCAGAGTCGCGCACTACGGCGCAGAAACCATGTTCACCAATCGACATTTTCGCCTGCTGTATACTGCCGCCATTGGCTTCAGCACGGGCCGCCTGCACTGCACAATCATCACAGCCAAAATACACCAAAGTGCCACCGCCACCGGGAGTAAAACCGGCCATCTTCACCAGGCTACCACCGGCTCCGTAGTAACTCATGCCGTTTTCTTTATCCATCGGGAAGAACCACATTTCCATCTCAACCTCCGGCGTGGGTGACGGCATGTGTTCCAGCTTGATATCAAACAGCGCCTGATAAAACGCTTTGGCGCGATCCATGTTTTCTACGTAAATTTCAAAATGCACTACCGGGTTAAATTTCATCGTGTTGCTCCTAAAGTTGGCAATACCCTGCCACAGCCAGCTGATGCTGCAGTAAAGGTAGCAGTTATTAACTCACGTTAGTTAGTCGGATGGGGAAGGTAAAGATCGACAAGCGTTTGGCAGAATTCTAGAAACACCTATTAGGTTATTGTTTTATATCAAAAATTGTAAACATTCACTCTATTCCAATCACCTCAGCGTAAGCAGCCATGAGTTTCGCAAGAAGCCTTTGTACAAACACAGCAACCGATACTATGTAGTCATAAAATGCCTTTTTTTAACAATAACACAGGCACTCTACCTGCCGGCGGTGTTGCAATGCAGCGTGAAACCAGTTGCGCTGTTAGCAAAGAGGAAAGGAGCCAAAAGGTTAATTTTGTTTGACTCTAACCATTCATTAGTTCATTCAGCTCGTAAAACTAATTAATAACTCGACCTTTCAGTGGTTGAACATTCCTTGCTTCATAGTAGCCTCTAGAATTGCGAATTAAAGTAAAGCTGACTTTTACTGAAGATATTTCATGCGATAACGTACTTAAACTTTCGGACTCCTTAACTAAATAATCTGAGGGATGGTCTTTCACTAAGCGTGTGATATACCATTTATTACCTTCTTTGCTCCTATTGGCCGTACCAACACATTTGCCAAAAATTTCACCACCATCCGATTCAACGTTAACATCTGCGGGCACAATTGAATTAGCTAAAAGAAGTCTAGTATCTCCAACCTTTAGTTTAAAATTTACGTACAAGCCTTTGAATAGTTTTGGAGCAATGATTTTATCGACAACCTGCATAGAGAAACCATAATCATATGGATAACTCGCAGCCAAATCCCCAACCCTCTCTATCATGTTAAGACTATTATCGTCTTTAAAAACTTTAATGTATGAAGTGTATGTTTTATCAAATATACTTTCGGGTCTCCTAGTTATCTTCTCTGCAAGTGCAGTCGCAGTCAATATCTCCACACTGTCTTCTTTAAAAATCTGACTAGCGAGGGAAGTTGGAATACGAGGGTGGTTGTAACTCCCTCTCTTGGTTGGAATAGCTTTTCCTTCGTCTGTTTTACGTTCAATTTTCTTTGCTGCTCCCAGCCCCATCGTAGAAAAAAGGTCCAGAAACCTTCGAGGACCTACACCAGTGAATGCTGAAAAAACGACCTTTCCGCTACTTTCCTCCTTCATAGAAATAGAGTCTTGGTGCAGATGCATCGCTTTACTCTTGGGGTAGGGTTCAATATATTCAACGCGTTCAATTCCACTTGCTATTATATGCTTCGCACAATTGTGACAAGGAAAGGTCGTACAAAATAAGTGCCCTCCGACAACGCTTATACCGTTTCTAGATGCGCTCATGATGGCGGATAATTCTGCGTGAACAACTCGACCAAACTCCGTAATATCCTTAAGGCCAGTTTTCTTACGTAACGTTTTGGCTAACTCATTTTCATCAATCCCTGAAAGCTCCGGCATAAAGGTAATAAGTGCATCAGCAATTTCAGATGAGAGTTGTAATATAGTTTCAGCATTTGCATCATATCCATTAGATGCGTCTCGTTTGTCCTCGTAAGTATTGAAGTGCTCTTCCAAAAGTGGCTTGTAGACTTCATCTGGCCAGTATTTCCCACCTCCGGATTTCTGGACATCGTTTGAGCCTGTCGCGATGATATCTTGATGCTTTGAGGAAATCACAGCACCTACTTGTCTTGATAAATCCGCAGAGTTGACTGAGGCCATAAAAGCCATAAACATTGAGTATTCTGAGTGCGTCGGGCTAACATTAGGAGCACCGAATACTAGATCAACAAATCTATCAATTGTATTAGTGCCAGTGATTGACGCATTTATAAAAAAATCTGAATTAACGAAAACTTTTTCAATTTCGTTCTTGTCTATTCGCTGAGCAGCTTCACGAGCGAAGTTTTGCTCTTGGGTAGTATTAAAATCTTCCGATCTAAATAACTGATCTAAATTTTTTCTTCTATTTTCTTCACTGTCAGTTATCCCAATCTGGTAATAAGCATTACTATAAAATTCTCTTAGTTGCTCTGAATCCTTGTCATCAAGGAGCATATTAACAATATACACAACTCCAAAAGTTCCATCTTCTCTGCATTTTTCTTGCTGTTCGTCGCGGCGATTCTTAATGTGCCAGATAGTAATTGCCGCATTTAGTGACGTTAAGTAATTTTTTTCTCCATACTCTTTTAAATACTCGCCTTGCTTAGCCGAGATGCGAAATGCCGTCAGGCCAGTTTCTTGTTCTCTACTACAAGAAAACCTTGACTCATTAAGTACTAAAGAAGAAGTATTAACTAAGTGTGGGGACCAGTTATGCGCAGCTATTTGTAGTTCCAGTTGCTGGATAATTGCCGAACAATCAACCCCTATAGGGGCAGTCAAGCCAAATACTAATTCTGAATATTGATTATCTACCAACTTAAAAACCTTTTATAAATAGAGCTATATTATGACCGATAATAACTAGCTATTCATAGCCATGTAAAGAACTTGTGCTGGAATACGCCCATTTTTAATTGACGCTAAAATTAGAAGGTTGTGTTATTAAAAACCTGTTTGTATTTCAGTGGTATGCCACCAATTTTTGTAAAACTAGAGCTATTCTAGTCGCATACTCTTACGATTTGGCAATTCTTCTGAAGTAATATTAATTAACCGTTCGTAGCTAATTGTGCGGTTGTACTGTTCCACAGCATGGGGTGAACCAGAAAGATAATGCAGAAAGAAGAAAGTAGGCTAATTTTGCTTTGCCCTAGAATTAAGCTGTTTCTGCATGATCATACACTTTGAATGGAGTATTACCTCTTCCTTGCGAAATGAACACCCTTTGGAATTTTTGATTGTTGATAACCTGTAGAGGCCCGAGATGGAATATGCATAACCTGCTTCTCCGTTGGCTCAACTTCCTCTCCCAACAGTTGAATTCCATGTGCTTCCGCTTGCATTCTTACATAACCACGGAGCATTTTTTCTCGATAAGAATATAACCCAGGTTTAGTTTCAGCAATAAGCACCTCACCATTACTCTTGCTTTTCAAGCTACGGACTCTTGAGCAGTACTTGTCATAGCTAAGAGGCTCCTTACAAGGTAATTGCTTCATTACATACTGATAGGATGAGTACATTTCCTTCAAATATCGGTGAAGAAATTCAGAATCTGCTGTTGACCAAAGTACCTCTTCGTAATCACCTGTTCGCTGATTAACAGCGGTTTCATAAGGCCTCTTCAACTCTGCAGAAATACTATCTATCGCTTCTCTCAAAGCAGCTTGATAATGTTCATTGGTTACCTCGGTGACATTCTTTTTATCCTCATATAAACACCAAAATAACTTCTCAGTTATTAGGTGAACATAATATGGATACCCATCGCTTACAGCGGCTATCCTCACGCATAACTCGTGATCGACTCTAATACCAAATTCTTTGGCGACATCCTTTACAATAGCCCATCGAGCGTCCCAACTCAGCTTTGGCAGTTCAATTGTTTCTAATTGACGAATTGCCGACTGATGTGCACCAAGTAACTCGTCAACGGTCTTTGAGATCCCTGTAAAAATAAATTTAATGGGAACTCTTTTATCACCAAGCTGTTTAATTACGTCCGCAAATAAGTTGCGTTCGCTTAGAGAATTCATCCTGTCGAACTCGTCCAAAACTATAATTGGACGTTCTGAATGCAAGGCTGATACCTCCTTCAGAACTTCCACGGCGTCATTTAAATTATTGATTTCTTCGTAAAGATTTTTTCCACCCTTATTAATCACTTTTTCTACGCTTAGAAACTTAAAATTAAGACTCGCTTTCTCTTGAGCAGTGCTATTAACTATGCGGCTATTTTTTAATGCGTTATAGGCAATATTTACAACAATAGACTTAACAGAAGCATCAGGTGAGCAAGATACATCTATGTATTCCGCATCGGAGCTTTGATACTGATTTGCAGCCGTTGCAGCAAGTGAAGATTTTCCTACACCACGATCTCCATATATAAAAATATGACGTCCAGACGCATACAAAGCCTTTTCAATTTTATCAAGCTCTTTAGACCGGCCGAATAAGTGTTCAATACTATCAATCGGCCGAGAGGGGAAAACTAAAGAGTTTAATTTTCTACCAAATTCATCACGCGTAAATCCATCAATTGCCATAAAATCCTATTCATACCTACTAGGCGAAATAACACAATCAACTATTCATAAAATGATGCAATATAATAAGTACAAGTACATCAATCAAGTTTTAATTTTACAACAGGCAAAGCTCTATCAGCACCACCACCACTATATTTCGAAAAAAGCACTTTATCATTTATTTTCGGTTTGTAACCATATACACAATCATAGTGAAAAAAAACATCTCTTCCAGATAAAGAAATGAAACCCCACGAATTGTGTTTTATATCTCTGACAAAACCAACATAACGATCACTCACTTGGTAACAAAGATCTGAACACATCACCACAAGATTATCAGCAGTTGGTCTTTTAGCAGGATCCAAGTTGAGACATGATTTTACAATTTCCATGAGTTGCTGTGTTAATATTGCAAACTGCGGATTACTTGATACAAATTCTGGGAATTGTTCATATTGCCCAGTAAGGATTTTCCCAACAGCTTTTAAGCCAGAACCGAAAGGCTTTTTACCGCTTATCAGTTCATAAAGTATAGCTCCCAATGACCAAACATCAGCTGCAAGCCCAACATCCTTGGGTGTATCTATAGCCTCCGGAGCCATATAGGGCAGTGCTCCCACCGCAGTTGCTGAAGCACTGATAGTGTCAGAGCCTCCTTCTGCAGCATCAATTAGTTCATCTTCGGCAAGTTTTGCTATTCCAAAGTCTGTAATTTTAACATCATGAAAATTAAAACCTCCGGTAACCATTATATTTGTTGGTTTTAGATCGCGATGAATTACCCCTACATGATGTGAGGCTGCAAGGCCTTTACTCAAACAATGGAAGATTCTCGCTGCTAGTGAAGGATCAAGATACTCCGCCTTAGTCAAGGCCGCTTTTGACAAATCTTCACCTTCAACAAGTTCTTCAATTAAGTATTGATGCCCCGACTCTTCAACATAATCAAGTGTTTTCGCAACATTAGGATGGTTCACTTTGGCAGATACTATTGCACTTCTATGAAATCTTTTTTTCGCAGAATTATTTTTTGGTGTCTTAAGTGCAACAAATTTATCAAGAACGATATCTCTCGACTTATATACATGCTGCATGCCACCTTCACCAATGAAACTTACAATTTCATATCTAAGAGCAATAGTGAAACCCAGGTTTAATAGTCCACTCAAAGCATCACCTCAGGATTAGATACATCAAAAGTTATATATTTTCGTGCACTTCCTCTATTAGGAGCCCCAAGGGTAACGACACAAGCTCCGGGGATTATTATCTCAGTAGTAACAGGTGAGTTGTTCAGGTACACTTCTCCAACTGTATTTTTCACTCTAAAATCATATCCAGTGTAATGGAGCTCAAAACTACCTACCGATGGCAGGGATATCTTAACAAATTTATTTTTCTCATTGAGAATAAACGACTTATCATTGAAAACTGCAAGCGCTTGGTGTTTCCATTTCAAAATATTTTTTTCTATTACAGCCTTAACTTCTTCAATATCAGGACGTAACATAAAATTATGACTCGCGCATCGAAACAGCACTTGTATTATTTCAGGATAGTTATCTAAGATACTGCCTTGGAAGTCTTCTAAGGCTAAAGGTAAAGGCGGTATAGACCGAAGCTTATCTGGAATTTCATTCTTTAACAAAAACAATGCCAAAACGCTAAATGAATACAAGTCTATCTTATTAGTAAGATGAACAGTGCCGTTAGAATATTGCTCAGGGGCGGAAAAATAAAAAGTCCCTTTGAAACCTATAGTTTTTGCATCAACTACAGAGTCTTTTGCCAAACCAAAATCAAAAATCTTCAGTATCCCTTCTGAATCAATTTTCATATTATTTGGCTTTATATCACGATGAATAAGCCCGGACTTATGAATATCAAATATTCCGGATGCTATCTGCCACAATAATTTCAGCTTGTCTTTTTCATGCAATATTTGAAAATCTATACCAAATAAGTCTTGCCCCTCAATAAACTCCATCACTATTCCAATACCATCCTCCAAATTGATAATATCGTAAACTTGAACTACATTTTTTGACCGCATTTTTAAGAGTGAAGATACTTCATCTTTAACTCTGGCAACTTCCTCCTTCTCTTTAATAGTTTTTATTGCAACTTTACGTTGCAGATTGTTATCCATGCAAAAAAAGACTTGGCTAAAACCTCCTTCACCAAACTCACCTGTGTAGGTATAGCGAATAGAAAGATCATTCGACTTTTCATTTATCATCGAAATCGATCCTTAGCTGTGGTTTTTTCTTGGTCTTGGATTCATCTAATGATTTAGGCTTCCTCCTGCGCTTTGGTCTTGTCTCCGTCTCTTTAACATATTCAGTTGTAGGGTTTTCTGATAGAGGTGTATCTGGAAATGATGTTGTTATTTCGTCAGGTTCATTTGTTGGATTCGATTTTTCGACTCCGAGCAAAAAAACTTCACCAAAATGGTCCCAAATCTGAATTGTTCCAGAGTATGAATCGTTGACTTCATTGAACAAAGTAGTAATTTCAGAGATGACAATTGCACTGAGGTTATCATGCCCACCGCACCATTTAGCAACATGAACTAAACGCCTGCATAGCTCTACGGGAGTAATATTCTGCTTAGCCAAGCTACCAAGGGTATTCTGTTCAATATAATGAATTCCATCGCTAGTAAGGATGATTCTTGAACTGGACAGAAGGTGATCAATACTTAAAGTTTCCAACTCCAAGTCAGGGCCCATTCCGATATACTGAATTAGTTTACCACCAAGATGATCATCGTCACGATTTCTGCCAAGTCTTGCAGCTATGGTGTCATCAACTGATACTTGAATTAGCTCATTTTGATGAACATGATAGATTCTACTATCTCCTACATTTATAGCAGCTAAGTTCTGATCGCTATCTATAATTACGGCAGAAAGCGTTGCCCCACCATTACCCTGATATAATGTGTAAATATCTTCATTTGCTTCTTGAGTTGCTTTTATTAACCGTTCTCTTAGTGGCGCATTCCTATTTTTTATGCAGCTGCTTAGAAAGGTTGCTACCGCAGAAGTTGCACATTTAGAACCTTGCTCCATACCGCCCATACCATCACATAGCACTGCAATCATAAAGCTCTTAGTTTTAGATACTTGGGCTTTAAGGACTGCAACTCGATCTTGGTTCTCACTGCGCTTGGAACCTATATCTGAGGCTACTGCAACAGGAAAATCTGCGACTTCACGAGCAAAGCCATTAGGAGCTCGCCTAGAAAGCCATTTAATTAGTTGAAACTTAATATTAGTTAATTCCATGCTCTGGCGACATAATTAAGAAAAGGGATTCATCAAATTCTGTAGTCAGTTTAGAAATTTTATGCATCAGATTTATCTAACCCTGAGTTTCTAAATTTGACACGGGCAAGCAATTACAAAACGCAAAGTAATAGCAATTACTGATAAGTTAGCTTGGATGCATAACTCAAACAACAATTATTTTCGAATGTGTATATTCGTAACAGTATAAAAATTAATTGCTTAACCTTTAAACTTAGTCAAGTGAACGGGATTGGTGCCTAGGGTCGGACTCGAACCGACACGGAGTTTCCCCCGGCGGATTTTGAATCCGCTGCGTCTACCGATTTCGCCACCCAGGCACTGAGGGATATTTTGAGGTAAACGCCTGCATTATACGACGCGAATGGCGATGCGCAAGCGAATTTATGCCACAGCGGCTTAGTTGCGCAAAATTGCAGCAGCTTCGAAAAAACAAAGCTGCATGCTACACTTGCGCGGTTTTTTACTGGCGGATAACACTATGTTTGCTGATGCACCCCGGGCCGGGTTAATTCGCCGTTTGGCGGCGATGCTGTACGACTGGTTAATTTTAGCCGCACTGTGGATGGCGGCGATGATGCTGGCCTTGTTGCTGGTTACGCTGCTAAACAGCATTGGCGTAATTTCACTGGCTAACTACACCGACCATGCCGACTTTATTGCCCAACATAAAATCTGGTTTCAGCTGTATTCGCTGCTGTGGTTTTTTTGGTTTTATCTGTACTTTTGGTACAAAGGTGGCCAAACCCTGGGTATGCGCGCCTGGCGTTTGTTGTTAGTGCAGCAAAACGGTGCTGCTATCAGCTTTAAACAGGGTTTGTTGCGCGCCCTTACGGCGTTATTAGGCTTAGGTAATTTATGGCTTTGGCTGCGCTGGGGTAAAGGCCTGGCACTGCAGGACCAGTTAACCAATACTCAGGTAATAGTGCTGACCAAAGAGCAAAGCAAATTATTGAACCTGCATAAAGCAGCGCGGTGATTGAGTACTATCAACCCGATTGCACACACCAACACGCCGTGAATATGTCCCTATAGGCTCGATTCACGCATCCATGCGTTCAACGGTTGGTTTAGCGCAATCGGGTCTATATTGCGAGTTTGACTCAGACCTTCTTACGCATTAAATACACCGATAAGGCAATAAACAGCGTGCTGGGTACTATGGCGCCGGCCAACGGTGGCAGCTGGTATACCAGGGCTACCGGGCCGAATACTTCGTTACTCATATAAAAAGCAAAGCCGGTTAAAATACCCATCAGCACGCGGGCGGCCATGGTAACGCTGCGCAGCGGGCCGAAGATAAACGACAAAGCCATTAATAACATAGCGATAATAGTCAGCGGTTGCAGCGCTTTGCGCCAAAAGGCTAATTCGTACCGGCTGGAGTCCTGGGCATTTTGCTGCAAATAATCCACATAGTCATTTAAACCGCTTAACGACAGCATTTCCGGCTTAATGGTTACCACACCCAGTTTGTCCGGCGTTAAAGACGAGCGCCAGCCCTGCTCCGGCCACTGTTGTTTAACCACCCGCAGTTCGGTTAAATCCAACCGCTTTACCTGCTGCAGTTGCCAGGCGTCGCTGCTGTACACCGCGCTGTCGGCACTGGTTACCGACACTAACTGCAGTTGGCTGTCGAACTGATAAATAACAATACCTTCGAGGTTACCGAAATCGTCTACTTTGCGGATATTAACAAACTGGTCGCCATCTTTGGCCCAAATGCCCTGCTGCGCCGCAAACAGGCTGCCGTCAGAAATGGCTTTGGTGCGCAGCTCGCGGGCGGCCCTGTCGCTTACCGGCGCGCCCCACTCGGCTACTGCCATAACAAATAACATCATAATGACGGCGGTTTTCATCACCGAACTGATGATATTAAAGCGCGATAAACCGGCAGCCTGCATCACCACCAGCTCACTGCTGCTGGCTAACATGCCCAAACCAATTAAACCGCCGATAAGCGCTGCCATCGGGAAAAAGGTCACCAGGTCGCCCGGTACGCTGTACAACGTAAACAAAGCGGCGTGCACCATGTCGTAATAGCCGCGGCCGACCGAGCGCATCTGGTCGATAAACTTAAACATCGCCGATATAGCCAGCAATACGCTCAGTGTTAACATCGAGGTGTTTAAAATAGTGCGGCCGATATACAGATCAAGAATTTTTAACATCTCAGCCCCTACCCGCCAGCCAGGCGCGCAAGCGCTGAGCACTGCTGCGACTGTTCATAATAAGCGCCGTACCCAGCAGCAAGGCGCTGCCATGCAACCACCACATGCCCAGAGCCGGCGGAATTTTGCCATCTTCCAGTGCCGACCGGGCAATAATTAACAGCGAATAGTAGCCCAGGTACAACAGCAGCGCCGGTAACAGGCGGCCAAATTTACCCTGGCGCGGATTAACCCGGCTTAGCGGCACAGCGATTAGCGCTAACAGCGGAATAGACAGCGGTATGGCAATACGCCAATGCCACTCGGCAATGGCTTCACTGCTTTGCATGGTTAACAGCTCAGCGGTGGGCACACTGCCCAGCTTGCGCCGGCGCTGTTCTACTTCCTGCTCGCGGATCTGAATTTGGTAGCGCTCAAACTCGGTAATTTCAAACGCCGGCGACACGGCATCACCGGCATACCGCCGGCCCTGCTCCAGTTGCAATACCTGGGCACCGCTGGCGTCTTCTTTTACATTACCGCTTTGCGCATACACGATAGAATGGCCTGGTTCGTCGCGGGCATTACTTTGCGCCACAAACACGCGGGATAATTCGCCGCTGCTACTGCCACGGCCAACGTCATGCACGAAGATCACCGCTTTTTCATTTGAGGTATGCTGAAACCGGCCGGGTACTACCGATAACAAACCGGCATTGGCGTCGGCCCGTTCCAGAATGCGGTATTCCTGCTCGGTAGCCCAGGGGCTTAAAAACAACGTAACACTGCCGGCCAGCACGGCCATTAACAGCGATAGCATCAAGGTTAGCCGCGTAACATACCACTCGCTTACGCCGGTGGCGTGCAATACGGTCATCTCGCTGTCGGCATACACGCGGCCATAGGCTACCAAAATGCCGATAAAGGCACTGAGCGGCAGAATAATTACCGCCAGCTGTGGCAGCTTCAGCGCCACTATGGTCATTACCAACTGTCCCGGGATTTCTCCCTCAGAGGCATCGGCCAGAATTTTAACAAAGCGCTGGCTAATGATAATGGTCATCAGAATGATAAAAACCGCTAACTGAGACTTAAACACCTCACCCAACAGGTAACGAAAAATAATCAACGCGCCCCCTAAAAACCTGCCTTTTTACTGGAACCCTGGCGATTTTTCAGTAAACTTGATATTTATAGCAATTATTATCGACCAAACGGCGTAGAAAACCGAGCTTTTTTATGAATTCACGGTAGAATTTGGCCATTAATGTGTCGGCTTATGTTAGCACAATCTCTTAGAATCAGGAGTTAGCATGGAGTTCAGCGTAAAAAGCGGAAGTCCGGAAAAACAACGCAGTGCATGCATTGTTGTCGGCGTGTACGAACCGCGTCGTCTTTCCGCTGTAGCAGAACAACTGGATAAAATCAGTGAAGGGTACATCAGCAACCTGCTGCGCCGCGGCGATTTGGAAGGCAAACCCGGCCAAATGCTGTTGTTGCATCATGTACCTAACGTTTTAAGCGAACGCGTATTATTGGTTGGTTGTGGTAAAGAGCGTGAGCTGGACGAGCGCCAGTACCGGCAGATTATTGCCAAGACGATCAGCACGCTAAACGAAACCGGTTCAATGGAAGCGGTATGCTTTTTATCGGAATTGCATGTAAAAGGCCGCGATACCTACTGGAAAGTGCGCCATGCGGTGGAAACCACCCAGGACTGCCTGTACGTATTTGACCGCTTAAAAAGCAAAAAAGATGAAACCCGCCGCCCGCTGCGCAAAATTGTGTTTAATGTGCCGACACGGCGCGACCTGACCATTGGCGAAAAAGCGGTAGAACAGGGCCTGGCCATTGCGGCCGGCATTAAACAATGTAAAGACGTCGGCAATATGCCGCCGAATATCTGTACGCCGCAGTATCTGGCCGACCAGGCGCTGCTGCTGGCTGAAAGCTCAGCCAAAATCAGTGTTGATGTATTAGGCCCGGAAGAGCTGGCCGCACACGGCATGAACTCTTACCTGGCGGTAGGCCGCGGCTCGGTTAACGGCCCGCGCATGGCGGTTATTAAGTACAACGGTGCCGGTAACGACAGCGCGCCGGTAGTGCTGGTAGGTAAAGGCTTAACCTTCGACTCCGGCGGCATCAGCTTAAAACCCGGCGATGGCATGGACGAGATGAAATACGATATGTGTGGCGCCGCCTCTGTGCTGGGTACCATGCATGCCGTAGTGCAGCTTAACCTGCCGGTGAACATTGTGGCCGTATTGGCGGCAGCGGAGAACATGCCGGATGCTAACGCCTACCGGCCGGGTGATATTTTAACTACTATGTCCGGCCAGACGGTGGAAGTATTAAACACCGATGCTGAAGGCCGCTTAGTGTTGTGCGATGCGTTAACCTATGTTGAGCGCTTTGACCCCGAGCTGGTAATAGATGTGGCCACCTTAACCGGTGCCTGCGTTATCGCGCTGGGTAAACATGCTACCGGTTTGCTGAGTAACCATAACCCGTTGGCGCATGAGATTTTAAATGCGTCCGAGCAAAGTGGTGATCGCGCCTGGCGCCTGCCGCTGTGGGATGATTACCAGGATCAGCTGGAAAGCCCCTTTGCCGACTTCAGTAACTTAGGTGGCCGCGCCGCCGGTACTATTACTGCCGCCTGCTTTTTATCGCGTTTTACCCGCAAATATAACTGGGCGCACCTGGATATTGCCGGTACCGCCTGGCGCAGTGGCGGCAAAGATAAAGGCAGCACCGGCCGGCCGGTGTCGTTGTTAACCCAGTTTTTAATTAACCGGGTTGGCCAACAGCAGGATCATTAATGCAAGTCAGCTTTTATCTGCTAAGCGACACGCCGGCAGAAGATCAAGCGAGACAAAATGAGCTGAGCAGCACGCCAGCTCATTTTGCTTTAGCATGCCGGCTGTGCGCCGACTTGTACCGCGCCAAGCAGCGGGTTTTCGTTTATACTGCCGACCAACAACAGGCCGAAGCGTTTGACGAACTGCTATGGCAGTTTGATGCCGAACGCTTTGTACCGCATAACTTAAGCGGTGAAGGCCCGAAATACGGCGCACCGGTAGAAATAAGCTGGCAGGCGCCACGGCAAAACCGCCAGGTGCTGATTAATTTAGCCACTGAGATCCCGGCTTTTGCCAACCGCTTTAGCCAAATCATCGAATTTGTTCCCGCCGCCGAGCATCTAAAAGTGCAGGCGCGGGACCGTTTTAAGCAATATCGTCAGTTGGGCGTTAACCCGCAAACCGTTAACGCCGGCTGAGCACAGGTACTATCATGGAAAAAACGTTTAACCCCAGTGAAATAGAACAGGCGATGTATAACGCATGGCAAGCCAAAGGCTACTTTGCGCCACACGGCGATCAGAGCAACGGCAACTACTGCATTATGATCCCGCCGCCAAATGTTACCGGCAGCCTGCATATGGGCCATGCCTTTCAGCAAACCATTATGGACGCCCTTACCCGCTACCAGCGTATGCAGGGTAAAAACACCCTGTGGCAGGTAGGTACCGACCATGCCGGTATTGCCACCCAAATGGTAGTAGAGCGTAAACTGGCGGCAGAAGGCTTACCTGGCCGCCATCAACTGGGCCGCGATGCGTTTATTGAAAAAGTCTGGCAGTGGAAGGAAGAGTCCGGCGGCACTATTACCTCGCAAATGCGCCGCTTGGGTAACTCGGTAGACTGGCAGCGTGAGCGCTTCACCATGGATGAAGGCTTATCCAATGCAGTGCAGGAAGTATTCGTGCGCTTGTATGACGACGAGCTGATTTACCGTGGCAAACGCCTGGTAAACTGGGACCCGAAACTGCACACCGCCATCTCTGATCTGGAAGTAGAAAACAAAGAGCAAAAAGGCCAGATGTGGCACTTGCGCTATCCGCTGGCCGACGGCGCCGTAACGGCCGATGGCAAAAACTACCTGGTTGTAGCCACCACCAGGCCGGAAACCATGCTCGGTGATACCGGCGTAGCGGTAAACCCGGAAGATGAGCGTTATCAGGCACTGATTGGCAAAGCCATCGAATTGCCATTGGTAAACCGCCGCATTCCTATCGTTGCCGATGAGCATGCCGATATGGAAAAAGGCACCGGCTGCGTCAAAATTACTCCGGCGCACGATTTTAACGACTATGAAGTGGGCAAGCGCCACCAGCTGCCGATGATTAACGTAATGACACCGGATGCGACTATCCGCAGCGAAGGTGAAGGCTTCCACTGCAATGGCGAGTTAAACCCGGCGCTGGTGGGTGTTATTCCTGCGCAGTATCAGGGGCTGGACCGCTATGCCGCGCGCAAAGCTATAGTTGCTGCCTTTGATGCCGCCGGCTTGCTGGAAAAGGTAGAAGATCATAATAACACCCTGCCGTACGGCGACCGTAGCGGCGTGGTGATTGAACCGTTGTTAACCGATCAGTGGTATGTGCGGGTTGCGCCACTGGCGAAAACCGCGACTGAAGCGGTAGAAAGCGGCCAGATTGAATTTGTACCCAAGCAATACGAAAACATGTATTACAGCTGGATGCGCGACATTCAGGACTGGTGTATCTCGCGCCAGCTATGGTGGGGCCACCGTATTCCGGCCTGGTACGACCAAAACGGTAAAGTCTATGTCGGCCGCAATGAAGCTGAAGTGCGCGCTAAACATCAGTTAGCCGACAGCGTTACGCTAAAGCAGGATGATGACGTATTAGACACCTGGTTCAGCTCGGCGCTGTGGACCTTCTCTACCCTGGGCTGGCCGGACGATACCGAAGCGCTGCGCACCTTCCACCCTACCAATGTATTGGTTACCGGTTTTGACATTATTTTCTTCTGGGTTGCCAGAATGATCATGATGACCATGCACTTTATTAAAGATAAAGACGGCAAGCCGCAGGTACCGTTTAAAACGGTCTATGTTACCGGGCTGATCCGCGATGAAAACGGCGACAAGATGTCAAAATCCAAGGGCAACGTGGTTGACCCGCTGGATATGATCGACGGCATTACGCTGGACGAGTTACTGGCCAAACGCACCAGTAATATGATGCAGCCCAAAGATGCCGAGAAAATTGCCGAGCGCACCCGCAAGCAATTCCCTGACGGCATCAGTGCCAGCGGTACCGACGCGCTGCGTTTTACCTTAGCGGCGCTGGCATCTACCGGCCGTGATATTAACTGGGATATGAAGCGCTTAGAGGGCTACCGTAATTTCTGCAATAAACTGTGGAACGCCAGCCGCTATGTGCTGATGAACACCGAAGAGCAGGATTGCGGCTTTAACGGCGGCGATATGCAGTTATCGCTGGCCGATAAGTGGATATTGGCGCAGTACCAGCAAACGGTTAAGCAAGTGCGGCAGTACTTTGATACCTACCGCTTTGATTTAGCCGCCACCGCCTTGTACGAATTTACCTGGAACCAGTTCTGTGACTGGTATTTAGAGCTGACCAAGCCGGTGCTGTTTAAAGGCAATGAAGCACAGCAACGCGCAACGCGCCATACGCTGGTTACGGTGCTGGAAAGCCTGCTGCGCTTAATGCACCCAATCATGCCGTTTATTACCGAGACCATTTGGCAGTCGGTAAAACCGCTGGCTAACATCAGCGCCGACAGCATTATGCTGCAAGCTTACCCGCAAGTGGATGACAGCCTGGTTGATGCCACCGCCACTGCTGATCTGGAGTGGTTAAAAGCGGTGATCACCGCCATTCGTAACGTGCGCGGCGAGATGAATATTGCCCCGGGTAAGCCGCTGAGTATATTGCTGCGCAATGTAAACAGCGAAGAGCAGCGCCGTTTAAGCGAAAACGAGAGCTTTTTGATGAACCTGGCCAAGCTGGAGCAAATCACTGTACTGTCTGCTGATACGCCGGCGCCAACCTGCGCCACGCAGTTAATCGGCAGCATGGATTTACTTATTCCAATGGCCGGTTTAATTGATAAAGACGCTGAGCTGAGCCGCATTGCCAAGCAGTTGGAGAAAACCCAACAGGAACTGGCCCGTGTCGCCGGCAAGCTAAGCAATCAAGGCTTTGTTGCCAAAGCGCCGGAAGCAGTACTGGAGAAAGAGCGCGCCAAGCAAGCTGAGCTGGAGCAGGCCGTGGTTAAGCTGCACGCGCAGCAAGCCGAAATCGCGGCGCTGTAATAGCGCTGTTGCCGAAAAAACCGGGCCTTAGTGTCCGGTTTTTTTATTGCCGCAAGCTTGAGCAAAGCATTACCGGCCAAGGGCCGGCAAAAGATCTCAGTTGTAGAAAACAAAATTTTTGCTATGATTGCGCGGTATTTCGGCAACTGGCTGACTATACGCTTGCACTGCGTATTTATGCAGTAAAGTCTGGGGTTTAGCGCCGGTGTTTTTTGCGCGCAGCACAGCTGAATAAATGCAAGGAACCGCTCCGTTGAGTTGGGTTATCTGCTGCAACGGTTCACTTAACTTTTATCCGGCGTGCCGGAGTTAACTTTGAGAATAATAAATGATGTCAGCAGATACCCTGGTTGAGAGTCTCGCCGAACCTGTTGCAGCGGCGGCCGAAGCGGCCGCTGTCAGCCCAACGGCGCTGAGTTTAATTCCACCTCTTGTTGTTCTGGCGTTTGCTATCTGGCTAAAACGGCCAATACTGGCACTTATTTTGGGTGCCGCCGCCGGCTTATTGTTATTAGGCAGCCCAAATGAGGCGCTGTTTAATCTGGGGGAGACCTCGGTTCGCGTAATGCAGGATGAAACCATCGGCTGGCTGATTCTGGTTTGTGGCGGCTTTGGCGCTTTAATTGCGCTGTTGGTGCACACCGGCGGCGCCTTTGCTTTCGGCCGTATGGCACAGCGCTATGCCAGCGGGCGCAAACCGTCATTGTTTATGACCTATCTGCTGGGGCTGATTATCTTTATCGATGATTATCTGAATGCCCTTACCGTTGGCGAAACCATGAAGCGCATCACCGACAAATTTAAAGTGTCGCGTGAAATGCTGGCTTATGTTGTCGACTCCACTGCCGCGCCGATGTGTGTGCTGGTACCCATTTCAACCTGGGCAGTGTTCTTTGGCGGCTTGTTGGTGGCCAATGGCATAGCACCGGTAGACGACCCCAATGGTATCAAAACTTATATCTCTGCCATCCCCTATATGTTATATGCCTGGCTGGCACTTATCCTGGTACCCTTGGTTATTTTTGGCATTATGCCGTTAATAGGGCCAATGAAAAAAGCTGAGCTGGCGGCACAGCAATCCAGTTTTATCAGCGATGCACCGGAGGAAATAGCCTCTTCACATACTCATACCAGTGATGACTTTGCCGTAGAGGCCTTTGAAGAAGAGTTTGATGCCTCAGATAAGAATACAGGTAAACTGTATAACTTCTTATTGCCAATGCTGATGCTGATTGCTTTTACCATCTGGTTTGATGCCGAAATATGGCCGGCGCTGATCCTGACATTTATCATCACCATTCCAATGTATATGGTGCAGCGGTTAATGCCCTTTACCGAGATGATGGAGCTGATGATGCATGGTTTTAAAACCATGTTACCGGCTATTTGTACCGTGATCGCCGCCTTTACCTTTAAAGATGTCTGCGACCAGCTGGGTTTGCCGCAATATGTTATTGAGAACCTCGCGCCCTATATGAGCGCGCAACTGCTGCCGGCCTTGGTGTTCTTCTCGATGGCGATCCTGGCCTTTGCTACCGGCTCGTCCTGGGGTATTTTTGCTGTGTCTATTCCGATTGTGATGCCACTGGCGTTTGCGGTAGAAGCCAATATTCCGCTGGTAATAGGTGCGCTGTTATCGGCCAGCTCTTTTGGTAGCCAGGCTTGTTTCTACAGCGACTCTACCGTACTGGCCGCCCAGGGCTCAGGCTGTAACCTGATGAGCCATGCGTTAACCCAGTTCCCCTATGCCTTTATGGCAGCGGTACTGGCGTTTTTTGGCTTTCTCGCCTTGGCGTAAATAACGCTGCAGACAACAATACGGATAAAGGCGCTTATTACAGCGCCTTTATCTTATCCTCAACAAACAAAGCGGCGCAGTTTCAACACTTTGTCACTTTTTTATCCCTGACAAAATGCCGCTACACTGTTACCTTATATAGCAACCTTATATAACAACCTTATACAACAACTTTATACAGCCTGTTTACCGGAGCCTTTATGCTTACCTTAGTGGCTAAAATTCTGAAAGTACTTAACTCTGAAGCCTCACCCTGGCAAATTGGCTGGGCCATTGCACTGGGCCTGTTTGCCGGCATATTGCCGTTTGGCCTGCTTACCTTACTTATCATCTTAATTGTCTGCCTGCTGACCATTAATTTGTCGACCTTTATCGTGGTATGGGGCCTGACTTCCGGCCTGATGTTACTGTTTGCCGACCCGCTGGAGCGCCTGACCTGGCAGTACGCGCAACACGACAACTTGTTGCAACTGTTAGCCAACACCGAAACGCTGCAGCTGCTGCATTTACACCACACCCTGACATTAGGCGCCTTTGTGCTGGGCGCAGTACTGCTGCTACCCATTGCCTGGCTAAGCAAAACCCTGGTAATGCAATACCGGGTACGGGTGATGAACAGCGTGCAAAAATGGAAGATTATGCAGATGCTCAAAGCCAGCAAGCTGTTTGCATTGTACGAAAAATTAAATTAAGGAGCACAAAATGATCCGTAAATCCGGTTGGTTAGTCTTTATTGTGTTCTTCGCCGCCTTGCTGGCGCTGGTGTATCTGCTTGCCGGCCCGGCCATTCGTATTGGTATGGTGTATAGCCTGGAAAAAGCCGTCGGTGCTGAGGTGAATATCAGCAAGGTATCGCTTGAGCTGGCGCCGCTGGCGCTGCGGGTGAACAACCTGCAAATAACCGACGCGGCACAGCCCACACACAACAGTCTAAGCTTTGGCCACGCCCGCGCCGCGCTGGAGTTGTGGCCGGCCCTGCTGGGTTATTATGTTATTGAAGAGCTGACGGTAGATGGCCTGCAATACGGTGCACAGCGTAGCAGTGAAGGTGCCGTGTACCGTAAACCCGGCGTTGAGGGCGAAAAAGTTGATATAGCCAAACTGCTGCAGGTTGATTTACCCGATGCCGATGAGCTGATTGCCAGGGCTAACCTGCAAACCCCGGCCAAAGCCGAAGCATTAAAACAGTTAGCCGCAACAGAGCAACAACAACTGAAAGGCCTGCAAGACCAATTGCCGACCAAAGATACCCTGGCGCAGTACCAGGCCGAAGTAAAAGCCCTAACCGACAGCAAAATTGCCGACGCCGCCGATTTGGCCGCTAAAGCACAACAACTGCAACAGCTGAAAGACAAGTTAAACGCCGAAAAAGCCAAACTGCAACAGGTAAAACAGCAACTGACGCAAAGCAAAAACAGCCTGCAGCAGGCCGTTGCTGAGCTAAAGGCGGCCAGCAGCGCGGATTACGCCAAAGTGCAGCAACTGGCTAATTTAAGCGACGGCGGTTTAGCCGGCATCAGCCAGATTTTGCTCGGCGATTTATGGGGCCAGCGCATTGCCCAGCTGCAAAGCCTGTATCTGTTAGCCAAACCCTATTTACCGGACAGCCTGCCGCAAGGCAGCGAGGATAGCCCAACTGAACCGGAAGTGGTCTTGCCCAACCGTATTTTACCGTTGCCGGGCCAGCCCTACCCCGATTTTTGGGTAAAACAGGCACGGGTTAACTGGCTGATTGGCGGCGGTGAAGCCACCATAGCGCTGCAGGATATAACGGCGCAGCATGCGCTGATTAACAGCGCGACTAAGTTCTCGCTGGATGTAAAACAGCTACCGCAACTGGCAGCGTTTAACTTAAGCGGCGACTTTGCCATTTTAGAGCAAATGGTGACTAACCTGAACTGGCAGCTTGATGGCTTAAACCTTAAGCCGATGACCTTAGGTAAAGGTGACAGCGCGCTGGATCTGGCGGCTGGGCTTATCAGCTCCGGTGGCAAACTAAACCTGACCGATAACCGGATTAAACAACAAGCCAATGTCGTATTAAGCGCGGCAAACTTTAACAGCAGCGGTAATAAGTATCTGCAGCAACTGGCTTCGCTGCTAAACCAGCAACAGCAAATTCCGCTGAATATTGCCACCACCGGCTTAATCAGTGCCCCGGAGGTGAGTATCCGCTCCTCGTTAGATAAGCTGCTGGGCGACGCGCTGCTGGGTGAAGCCAAACAAAAAGTAGCCGCTTACCAAAGCGAGTTACAAGCTAAACTGAACAGCCAGCTGCAAAGCGGTCTGGCCGGCCAACAAGACTGGGCGGCACTGCTGACACAGCAAGATGGCGCAGTAACAGATGCCGGCAGCAGTATTGACACTATGCTGAATGCCAAACTGGCCGATGTAAAAGATCAGGCCAAAGACAAGCTGAAAGACAAACTGCTGAATAAACTCGGTGGTGGTAACTAAGCTGCTCTACTTACAAGCTGTAACCGGGTGTTACAGCTTGTAAGGCTTTATTAATACGCCCCCGCCGGGCGCATAATTGCCTCCGTTTACCCCATCGCTATCGCTTTTATTCTGCCAACGCTTAGATTTCAGGCCACATAAGTGCATGGAATCACGCAGCATGAACCTTACCCGCGCGGCACTGAAAAGCCCGGCCAGTATTATTGTTATCGCCATTCTGATTTTACTGTTTGGTGTGATTAGCCTGTTGAAATTACCGATCCAGATCACACCGGATATTGAACAACCGCAAATATCGGTATTTACCGGCTGGCGCTCGGCAGCGCCGCAGGAAGTGGAAGCGGTAATTATTGAGCCGATAGAAAACGCCATTAAAAATACCCGTGGTGTGGTGAAGGTAGAAACCAACATTCAACGCGGTTTTGGCTCCATTACGCTAACCTTCGATGTCGGCGCTGATATGCAGCAGGCTACGCTGGATGTGATTAATAACCTGAACCAGGCTCCCCCCTTACCACTGGATGCCTTCGAACCCACAGTAGTAGCCGGCGGTGGCCAGAACGCACCTAATGCCGCTTCGCTACTGATCCGGCCATTGCCCGGAAATAACATCCGCGATGTCGCGCAGTACCAACAGCTGATAGAAGATGTGGTGTATCCGCGTTTAAGCCGCATTCAGGGCGTAGGTCAGGTTAATTTAAACAGCCAGCGCCCGCGTGAGCTGCGCATCAGCTTTGATCCGCAGCGGGCCGCAGCGCTGGGCTTGAGTATTAACAACATAGCCACGCAAATCCGCGCGGCCACGGATACCTCCGGCGGCTTTGCCGATGTTGGCCGGCGCCAGTATACCGTGCGTTTTGCCGGCCAGTTTACCCCGCAATCGCTGGGCGATATGATCCTGGCTTACAGCGGCGAAAGGCCGATATACCTGCGCGATGTTGCCACCGCAGAGACCGGCTTTAGTGATCGTACCGGCTTTACGCTGCGTAACGGCGCCCACGCTTATTATATTACGGTGGCGCGCAATAACGACGCCAATACCGTTGCCCTGCTCGACGACATTAACCTGGCCATTAAAGAGCTGAACGAGGGCGCATTGCTGGAAGCCGGCCTGATGATGGATTTAAGCTTCGATGCCTCTGTACATATCCGCAATGCGCTGGCGCTGGTGAAAAGCAATTTAGGCCTTGGCGTACTGCTGGCACTGGCGCTGCTGTGGTTATTTATGCGCGGCTGGCGCGCTACCGCCATTATTGCACTAACGATTCCGCTGTCACTGGCTATTGCCCTGCTGGCGCTACAACTGCTGGGCCGCAGCCTTAACGTTATTTCACTGGCCGGGCTGGCGTTTGCGGTGGGTTTGGTGCTGGATGCCGCCATCATAGTGCAGGAAAATATCCTGCGTTTAAAAAGCGGCGGTATGGATGATAAAAAAGCCGCGCTGCGTGGCGCAGCACAGGTTAGCGGCGCCCTGCTGGCCTCTACCGCCACTACAGTGGCGATCTTTTTACCCATCTTGTTTATGGCCGGTATTGAAGGTCAGTTGTTTTCCGATTTGGCGCTGACCTTATCCGTCGCGGTGTGCAGCAGTTTTGTTGCTGCCATTACCGTAGTGCCGCTGGCCAGTCGCTACTGGCTGCCGGCACAGCAGCAAGCAGACCCTTTTGCCGTTTACTGGCAACGCCTGAGCCAGCTGATACTGCGCCTGACCAACAGCAGCAGTAAACGGCTGAGCTGGGTCGCCGGCTTGCTGGCCGGCTCTGTGGCGCTGACACTGCTATTGCTGCCGCGCACCGACTTTATGCCACGGGCACCGATAGACGGCTTTTTCTTCAATTTCAGTTTGCCGCCAGGCGGCAATATCGAGTTTATCGAGCAGGAGCTGGCTAACCGCGTAGTAGAGCGGCTGCAACCTTATTACAGCGGCGGCAAAACGCCGGGCATTAAAAGTTACAATTTTTACTCCTACGGCCCTAATGCCAGCGGCGGCTTTATTTACGCCGCCGACCCGACTCAGGTTGAGCAATTAATGGAGCTGGTACGCAATGAAGTGTTTGCCGGCATCCCCGATACGCAGGTGTTTTTGTTTCGCGGTTCGATGATTAACGTCTCCGGTGGCGGCGATGGCCGCAATATTGAACTGAACCTGCAGGGGCCTGAGCTGGCCGAGCTGATAAAAGCCGCCCGCATTGGCGTTAATGCCGTACAGCAACACTTGCCGGGCGGCAGTGCCCAACCGGTACCGGCACTGGATATGGCCGAACCGGAGTTGCAATTGCTGCCCAACGACAGAGCTATCAGCCAGGCCGGACTGAACCGCGCCGACATTGCCGGCTATGTGCAGGCCTTTACCAGCGGCTTGTTTGTGTCGGAGTATTTTGACGGCAATGATCGCATGAATGTAATTTTGCGCGCCCAAGCCTGGCAAACACCGGAGCAGCTGGCCGCTATGCCTGTGGTTACGCCGCGGGCCGGTAACCAAACGCTGTCTGATCTGGTTTATGTGCGCCAGACTGTGGGGCCATCACAGCTGCGCCGTATTGGCGGTAAGCGTACTATCAGCTTAATAGTACGGCCACCGGAGGGAATGTCGCTGGATGAAAGCATGGATATTCTGCAGCAGCATGTGCTGCCGCCAATGCAACAGGCCCTGCCGCAAGGTGCCAGCCTGCTGCTGAGCGGTAATGCCAGCCAAATGAATTCAGCCATCGATGAAATGCTGCTGAATTTTGCCATGGCACTGCTGATCCTGTTGTTATTAATGACAGCCCTGTTCAAATCCTTGCGTGACGCTCTGCTGGTGCTGTTGGTCATGCCGCTGGCGATTGCCGGTGGTGTCGCTGCTCTGGCGCTGGTGAATTTGTTTGCGGTGCAGTCACTCGACCTGTTGACGATGATTGGTTTTATTATTCTGCTTGGTCTGGTGGTAAACAACGCCATTTTATTAGTAGACCAAACCCGCAGCGGCGAGCGCGCAGGTTTAAGCCGGCACGATGCGGTGCAGCAGGCCATATTACTGCGTGCCCGCCCGGTGTATATGAGCACCCTGACCAGCTTATTCGGCATGCTGCCGTTAATGCTGATCCCGGGCGTTGGCGCCGAAATATACCGCGGTCTGGCAACCGTTATCGTTGGTGGCATGGCGGTCAGCGCCATTTTCACGCTGATTTTGCTGCCGGCCGTGTTACAAATGCAGCGCCCGGCAGCGCTACGCCGCGTCGTTACCCCCGTTTCAGCCCAAGGAGCGCATAATGCGTAATACTTTACTTATCCTCAGTTGGTTTTGCTCTGGCCTGGCATCGGCGCAAACCGCACCGGTTACCTCAGTGCAACTTAGCCAAAGCCGCTTATCCTATGAGGTACCCACCATAGACGTGGCCGGCACGGTGTACAGCCTGAACAACACAGAACTGACCGCCGGCATAGACGGCCGCCTGAGCTGGGTGGCGGAGGCCGGCACCCTGGTAAAAGCCGGCGATTTACTGGCACAACTGGACCCGTTGCCGCTGCAATTGCAAAAAGCCGAGCTGGATGCCCAGCATACACGGGCCAAATTGCAGGCCGGCTACTTTGAACGTGAGTACAACAGGTTGCAGGATTTGCAGCAAAGCCAGAGCATCTCGCTGTTACAGCTGGATAAAGCCCGCTCGGATGCGCAGCTGGCACAAGCCGATGCCGATATTATGGCGGCGCGCATTGCTCAGCTGAATGATCAGCTCAGCCGCACAGAAGTAAGAGCGCCTTTTGCCGGTGTGGTTGCCCAAAGGCTGCGCGAAGCCGGCGGCGATGTGTCACGCAGCACAGCGCTGCTACGCTTGCAGGATATTTATCAGCTGGAAGTACGGGCCTATGTGCCGCTGCATTACCTGCGCTTTGTCCGGCCCGGTGATACGCTTAGCATCAGCAGTGCGCAGCAGCAAGGCAGCGCTGCCGTTAGCGCGCTGATCCCGGCGGCAGATGCGCAAAGCCAGCGCGCCGAACTGCGACTAAAATTGGGTAACACCTCCGGCGATTGGCTGGCCGGTGAACTGGTGAACGTAAAAGTAGCAACCCGCGATGCTAAAGCGGCGGTTACCGTGCACCGTGATGCTCTGCTGCTGCGCAGCGACGGCACCTATGTGGTTACCGTAGACGAGAATAACGTTGCCCATCGCAAAGCGGTGAAAGTCAGCGATGGTAACGGCGAATGGGTAACCATTGATGAAGGCTTACAACCCGGTGAGAATGTGGTAACCCGCGGTGCTGAGCGGCTGCAGGATGGCCAGACAGTATCGCAAAGCTAAAGCGGCCGCTGCCACGCGGCCCTTTTTTAACCACAAATAAAATCATTTGTTTTACATTTAGTTTAAATTAATGCAAACTCAGGCCTACCTGTTTAATCGAAGCAATGCGTTGCTTAAAGGAACCGGTATGACTTTGGGTTGGACTATCTTCGCCTGCATCGGCACTTTCTTTCTGTCTTATGTGGTATTAGCCATCGGCTTTGTTACCGCCTTTGGCTTACAACAATATGGCAAGTTGCTGAATTACTATGTGGTTAGCGCCTGGGCCTGGCTGCCGGGTTCAGGTATTCTGGCTATTGTGCTGGGGATCGGTAATTACCGCAGTGGCGCCGGTGCCGACGGCTACTGGATTTTTGCCTTGCCGTTTGCCACCCTGGCGGCATATTTTGCCGGCTTACTGCTGCTGGATAAAAAGCGTGAGCATCTGCTGTCACCCGAAGTTAAAGGCCGGGTTACCCGCGGCGGTGCGCCCTATCAGGGTGCCTGTGTAGTGCGCGCTTTAACACACGGCGAGACACACTATGTCGACGAAGCGCTTACCGATGAGCAGGGCCGCTTTCAGTTTGCGCCGAAAAGTGTGATAACACGCGCCTGGTTTAAAAACCACTTTCGCCAGGAGGTTTACCTGAAAACCGACGGCGAAGCGCTGGCGCTGTGGTATATCAGCGCGGATCAGGCCTTAACCCACAAGAGTATCGATATTCTGCTGCAACAACTGCAATGCGAGCTGGATAACCCGGAACTGGCATACGAGCTGGTGAACTTTGAACAACCGGAACAACATCTGACTGCCATCAGCCGCAGTATCTTTAACCAGCCGGAACTGATTAAAAATACCGCGCCTTACTAAGTTAACCGGCCGCCGGAACCAAAACACAAAAAAGCCGCTATAGAGCGGCTTTTTTGTGTTCAGTAAGCATTATTCTTCGTCGTCATCCAGCTCTACTTCATCTTCGTCGCTTTCAAAATAGGTGCCCCAGCCGTCGTACTCTACTTTATGCTTGTGCGCCAGCTCTTCTAATTTGATTGCGTCGGCCACTATGCTGTCGGCATCCAGCGGTTGCTCACGAATGGCATCGAATACCCAGGCATTGCCACCGTCTTCAAACTCTACTTCTTCAGCGTCGGTGACTTCGTAACCCAGCTTAAACAGCTCAACTGCCAGCTTTTCCAGCTTGGCAAAGTCTTTGTCGTAGAAGTGATGTTCGATGGTGTAAAGCGCATCCGGATCGCTGCCATCTTCTAACAAGGCGGCGATGGTGTCTTCGGTAAATTCCTGCCAGTTTTCCATAAAATTACTCTTTAGCTGCAATATTACCGGCAGTGTAGTCGTTGCTCAGTTCGCTATCAAGTTCAGCGATTTTTGTCTGCATCTGAGCGTGCATGTTTTGTGCAAACTCACGGATATTCAACTGCTCTTTCGGCAGTTCTACCGGCGCCATCAGCTCAATAATCACCTTGCCGTTATTCCAACGGTTTAGCCTGAACTTGTCATGGGTGCTGCTCATACAGACCGGCACCAGCGCTACTTTTGCTTCCAGCGCTATATGAAAGGCGCCGGTTTTAAACGGTAACAGGCCACGGCCGTAGCTGCGGGTACCTTCGGGAAACATCCAAACCGAAATATTGTGCTTACTGATCCGCTCGGCCGCACCCAGCATAGTGCCCAGCGCGCGGCTTTTATTCTGCCGGTCGATTAAAATATTACCGCTGAGCCAATACAGCTGGCCAAAGAACGGAATGTACTTCAGGCTTTTCTTACCAATGGTGACGGTACGCGGCTGCACACCGTTACTGATGGTAAATAAATCGAGGTTATTCTGATGGTTGGCAATATAAACATAGGGGGTGGCCGGGTCGATATCGGCATGACGACGCACTTCCACGCTGAGGCCGAAAATACGCGATACCCAACCGTACCAATGCGAAAAGATATACACATTATTCGGGTGAAATGGCCGCACCAGACAAATCAGTAAGCCCGCCACAGTACTGATAAGAAAAAACAGCACCAATAAAATTAACCTGACTACCGCTATCACCGCATACTCCGCTTTGCCGTTTTGTCCCGGCTGTTGTCACTGGCGCAACACAAGGGCGCCGTAAAAAAGGCGCCCAGTATAACGGCTTTACTCTGTAGTGCTGGTTTGATCACTGGCGCTTTCTGCACTTTGATTCAGCAATATTTCGTCAATACGCTGCAAACCACGCGGTAACTTATTGCCGCGCCGGCCACGCTCACCGTGGTAGTGCGCCAGGTCGTCGGCTTTAAGGCCTAACTTACGTTTACCGGCCACTAAAGTAACGCTGCCATCTGCCGGCACTATCGCCAGCTGACAAACATATTCTTCCCGGCTGGCGGCGCGGGCTGAAGGGATAGACATCAGCTTATTACCCTTGCCTTTGCTAAGTTTCGGCAAATCTGCCACCGGGAACACCAGCATGCGGCCTTCGTTAGAGATACACAGCACTAAGTCGGTATCCGGCTGTTTTACCACTAACGGCGGCAACACTTTGGCAGCGGTTGGCAAACTCAGCACCGCTTTACCGGCCTTATTGCGGCTGAGTAAATCACTGTACTGTGCGACAAAACCATAACCGGCGTCAGAGGCCAACAACAGCGTTTGTTTATCATCGCCCAACAACACATGGTCGAACGACTCACCGGCCACTACAGCAAAACGGCCGCTTAGCGGCTCGCCCTGGCCGCGAGCAGATGGCAACTCGTGTGCTTCAGTGGCAAAACTGCGGCCGGAAGAATCAATAAATACCGCCAGCTGGTTCGAGCGGCCACTGGCCAGCGCCTTAAAGGCATCACCGGCTTTGTAACTTAATGCATTGCCATCGACATCATGGCCTTTGGCACAGCGCACCCAGCCTTTTTCCGACAGCACTACCGTGACTGGCTCGCTGGGTAGCAGCTCTTTCTCGCTAAGTGCTTTGGCTTCACCACGCTGCACCAGCGGGCTGCGCCTGTCATCGCCGTACTTTTGTGCATCAGCTAGCAGCTCATCGCGGATCAGCTTGGTCAGCTTTTTCTCTGAACCTAAAATACCGGCTAGCTTGTCACGCTCTTTGGCCAGCTCATCCTGCTCGCCGCGGATCTTGGTTTCTTCCAGTTTGGCTAAGTGGCGTAACTTTAACTCTAAAATAGCTTCGGCCTGGCGCTCGCTGATACCGAAAAAGGCAATCAGCTCCGGCTTGGGCTCATCAAAGGTGCGGATAATACGGATCACATCATCAATATTTAAAAAGGCGATTAATAAACCTTCTAATACGTGTAAGCGATCCAACACTTTATCTAAGCGATACTGCAAGCGCCGGCGCACCGTATCGCGGCGGAAGACTAACCATTCGCTGAGAATTTCCAGCAGGTTTTTCACCCGCGGCCGCTGATCCAGGCCAAGAATATTGATATTAACCCGATAGCTTTTTTCCAGATCGGTAGTAGCAAACAGATGCTGCATTAACTGTTCAACATCAATGCGGTTGGAGCGCGGCACTATCACAATCCGCGTCGGGTTTTCATGATCCGACTCGTCGCGTAAATCGCTAACCATCGGCAGTTTTTTCGCCTGCATCTGGGCGGCAATTTGCTCTAACACTTTAGAGCCGGACGTTTGATGCGGCAGTGCGGTAATAACAATGTCGCCGTCTTCCTGCATATAAACAGCACGCATTTTTACGCTGCCACGGCCGGTTTCATAAATAGCTGCCAGCTCAGCTGCCGGGCTGATAATCTCAGCATCGGTGGGGTAATCCGGGCCTTTTACGTACTGCATTAAATCCGCCACGCTACTGTGCGGGTTATCCAGTAAGGCGGCACAGGCATGCGCCACTTCACGGGCGTTATGCGGCGGAATATCGGTGGCCATACCTACAGCAATACCGGTAATACCGTTTAGCAATATATGCGGTAATCTGGCCGGTAATACCTTGGGCTCTTCCAGGGTGCCGTCAAAGTTTGGCAGCCAGTCGGTGGTGCCGGCGCCTAACTCCGACAATAACACTTCAGAAAAGCGCGATAGTTTGGCTTCGGTGTAACGCATGGCGGCGAAAGATTTCGGATCGTCCGGCGCACCCCAGTTGCCCTGGCCGTCGACCAGCGGGTAGCGGTAAGAGAACGGCTGCGCCATCAGTACCATGGCTTCATAACAGGCCGAATCGCCGTGCGGGTGAAATTTACCCAGCACGTCACCGACAGTACGGGCCGACTTTTTAAACTTGGCCAGATGCGACAAACCCAGCTCTGACATGGCATAGATAATACGCCGCTGTACCGGTTTTAACCCGTCGCCGATATGCGGCAGGGCGCGGTCCATAATGACGTACATTGAATAGTTTAAGTAGGCGTCTTCGGTAAAGCGGCGCAGTGGTAACTGCTCTACGCCATCATGAGATATTACGGTTTCTGTCATAGCTTATCCTGTCTGCACCGGGCTATCTGCGCCCGCTGCGGTGTTTTTACCAGTGCGCCGCGTCAGCTGCCACAGCAATAAAATCAGCAATACCAGGGTAGTGCAACCCAGAATGCCCAACCATAAAAATTGTAACTGCCGGTCCCGCCCGGCCTGTTCCAGCCGCAAGGCTTTTAATTCGTTATCCTGCTCCAGCAAGCGCTGTAATTGTAATTGGCGTTCGTGATCAAAGTTCAGCCGCATTTGCTCAATTGCCAGCTCGTTTTCTTTGTTGCGCTCTTCCTGAAAAGCAAAGACAAAATCGTGCAATTGCTGATAAGCACGTTGGTATTCGCCCTGATCGGCCAGCAACTGCGCCTTTAAATACCATACATTTAACCGCGTTGGGCTGTCGACGGCTATACCTTCACCGGTCAAGCTGCTTTCGTACAACATCACCTGTTGTAGTGCCAGCGAGGTTTGCTTCAGCTTGCGGTAGATCAGTGCCTTTTCATAGTAATGCGTAGACATATGCGAGCTGGATTGCAATTGCGGCAAATACTCTTCGGCTTTGCTGATATAGGATAACGCTGCATCAGAGCGGCCGCTGTCACTGCTGGTAATGGCCAGGCCTAAATAGGCGTGGTACAGGTTGACGAAGTCTTGCATCTGCAGGCTTTTTTGCAGCATTTTATTGTAGGTTTGCAACGACAACTCATAGCGCTGTAAAAAGCTGTAAGTACGGGCCAGGTTAAACAACACGGTGATCTGATTTTTCTGCCAACCCAATTGCTCATACAGGCTAAGCGCATTTTGCAGCAGTTCTACCGCTTCTTCTTCATACGCCAACGAGGCATACAACAAACCGAGCTCGCCGTTTATCTCTGCCGACAGCTCAGTATCATTTAACCGCATAGCGCGCTGATACACATCTTGCAGCAGGGCCAGCGCCTGCTGTTGCTGATTTTGCGCACTGAAAATAGCCGCCTGATTAATTTGCCCCATCAGCAGCTGTTTTTTATCTTCCAGCAAGGTTGCCAGCGCTATGCCCTGCTGATAATGCGCCAATGCCGCCTGATAATCGGTTTGCATTTCTCTGGCAAAGCCCAGCTCATACCACAACTTTACTTTTAGAGCCGATTGTTCTTCTCCCAGCAAAACCAGGCCCTGTTCAGCCGCTTGCTGTTGTTGCTGATGCCGGCCCAAGCCATCAAAAATCGCGGCCTGCAGGTAATAGTAATAAGCTTGCTGCTGCGGGTTCAAGCTGTCCAATTTATGTTGATGCTGCTGCAACAGCGCCAGCATTGCTTCCGGTTGCCGGCGCTTTTCTGCTGCCACCTGTTGCAGCCAATCCGGCAAATCTGTCGTTATTACTGTTGCCTGAGATGTCGCTTGCACGGCGTCCTGCGCAGTTGCCGCAACCGGCGCACCAAACAGCGTGCAGCAGCCTAACAGCGTCAGAGTAAAATATGTTTTCACGGTATTCAGGGCCTTGTTGTCCGGTGCGCGTTACACACTGATAGCGGCTTTATCGCCTTTTAATTCCAACCAGTCACGCCGGTCTGTCGCGCGTTTTTTTGCCAACAACATATCCATCAACTCCATTGTTTGCGCCACATCGTCTATGGTGAGCTGCACTAAACGTCTGGTATTCGGGTCCATGGTGGTTTCACGCAATTGTAGCGGGTTCATTTCGCCCAAGCCTTTAAAGCGCTGCACATTCACCTTGCCACGTTTTTTCTCCGCCTCTATCCGGTCGAGAATGCCGTTCTTCTCATCCTCATCCAGCGCATAATAGACTTCTTTACCGATATCAATACGGTACAGCGGCGGCATAGCCACATACACATGGCCGGCTTCCACCAGGCTGCGGAAATGGCGCATAAACAGCGCGCATAATAAGGTAGCAATGTGCAAACCGTCGGAGTCAGCATCGGCTAAAATACACAATTTGCCGTAACGTAAGCCGCTTAAGTCCTCACTGTCCGGGTCCATACCAATGGCAACAGAAATATCATGCACTTCCTGCGAGGCGAGGATTTGGCCTGACTCCACTTCCCAGGTATTAAGAATTTTACCGCGCAGCGGCATCACTGCCTGAAACTCACGATCGCGCGCTTGCTTGGCACTGCCACCGGCCGAGTCGCCCTCTACCAGAAACAGTTCAGTGCGGTTAAGATCCTGCGCCGAGCAGTCTGCCAGTTTACCGGGCAGGGCCGGGCCGGAGGTGATCTTTTTTCGCACTACCTTTTTTGCCGCTTTTAAGCGCTTTTGGGCGTTGTTAATGCAGAAGTCCGCCAGACTTTCCGCAATATCCGTGTGTTCGTTCAGCCATAAGCTAAAGGCATCTTTAACAATACCGGAGACAAAAGCCGAAGACTGGCGCGACGATAAACGCTCTTTGGTTTGGCCGGCAAACTGCGGGTCCTGCATTTTTAACGATAAAATATAAGAGCAACGGTCCCAGACATCTTCCGGCGATAATTTAATGCCGCGTGGCAGTAAGTTGCGGAATTCGCAAAATTCGCGCAGCGCTTCAAGCAAGCCCTGGCGTAAACCATTAACGTGAGTACCGCCCTGGGCGGTCGGAATTAAGTTCACGTAGCTTTCAGTGACCAGCTCGCCACCTTCCGGCAGCCATAACAGCGCCCACTCTACCGCTTCGGTACTGGCACTGAAGCTGCCGGGAAAGGGTTTTTCCGGCAAGCAAATATAGTCTTTAACTGACTCGGCCAGATAATCTTTAATACCGTTTTGATAACACCACTGATATTGCTGTTGGTTAACTTTATCGTCAAAGCTGACGGTTAAGCCAGGGCACAGTACCGCCTTGGCTTTGAGCACATGCAACATGCGGCTGACAGAGAACTTTGGCGAGTCAAAATAAGACGGCGTCGGCCAAAACCTTACCCGGGTGCCGGTATTACGCTTGCCTACAGTGCCGGTAATGGTCAGCTCAGCTACTTTATTGCCGTGTTCAAACGCCATTTCATAAATATTGCCGTCGCGGCGCACTGTCACATCAACGCGGCTGGATAAGGCGTTAACCACGGAAATACCCACGCCGTGCAAACCACCGGAGAATTGATAATTTTTATTGGAAAACTTACCGCCGGCGTGCAGGCGGCAGAAGATCAGCTCGACACCGGTGACGCCCTCTTCCGGGTGAATATCAACCGGCATGCCGCGGCCGTTATCAATCACTTCCAGCGATTGATCATCGTGCAAAATCACCTGCACAGTATCAGCGTGTCCGGCTAAGGCTTCATCCACACTGTTATCAATAACCTCCTGGCCTAAATGGTTAGGTCGGGTGGTATCGGTATACATTCCCGGGCGACGTTGCACCGGCTCTAATCCGGTTAGTACTTCAATCGAATCGGCATTGTATTGTTGTGCAGTCATAGTCTCGTCACTGGCTGATAGGATTAAGCGCGTTTTTACGCGAGTTGGCAAAAATTGGCAATAGTCTGCAATTGGCCGGCATAGCCGACGTAGCTGTGATCGCCACCTTCGCTCAGGTTTATGTTTGCGCCCTGATAGTAACTAAGCGCAAGACGGTAATCTAACACTTCATCGCCGCTTTGCAACAACAGCAGGTAATTCTCTGGCTGCAGCAGGCGCGGCGGCATTAATTGCGCTAATACGCCAATTTGTTCTGCGCTGACATCATAGTGTTGTTGCAGTACCGGATGGTAGTAGCGACCCAAATGTTGATTTAATACAGTATGTGGTGCCACGGCCGGATTAATCAGGCAGGCACGGCAGTTAATCTGCTCAGCGATACAGGTGGCCAAAAAGCCGCCCAGCGAACTGCCGATTAACGCCACATCACGCCGCGTGCCGATAAGCTGTTGCAATAGCTGCATTGCCAGAGCCGGATCATAGGGTAAATCCGGCGCACTAAAGTCAATATGCGGGTAATGCTGCAGGAAAAAATCGCGGGTTTGTACGGCTTTATCTGACTGCGATGAGCTGGCAAAACCATGTAAATACACTACTTTGTTATTCATTATTTATTCTTACTACTTAACTTTTTACTTAACTTTCTACTTAACTGCAGCCGGCGAAACTGCCAGCTGACACTGCCCGTGGCGGTAAAATACCAATCGCACCACTGTGGCCCCTCGTCTTTAGTTTGCCAGTCCGGCGTTGCTAAAAACTGCACCGAGCTGGCCGGGCAGCCGACAATAGTGACGCCCTGCTGCTGCGACTGATAAGCATAGTGCGCATGGCCATGGCCTATGCCGGCAATACGCGGCTCTGCCGCAATCGCTTGCCATAATGCAGCGGCATCCTGCTGACCGTGTTTATCAATAAAGCAGTGTAACGGTGCCGGATGATGATGGCAAAACAACCAGATAGCCGCCGCACTGCTGTGCCGGCACTGTGCCTGCAACCAGGCTTGCTCTGCCACAGGAAAAGCACCGGCAGGGGTATCGCCTTTGCTGTTAAGCAACAGTAATTGCCAGTTCCCCAGCTGTATATTGCGCGCTGGTTGAAACGGTGGCTGGCGACATAATTGCTCCAGCATGGCGATATCATCATGGTTGCCGGGCAAGCAAAATACCGGGCAGCTAAGCGGCGCCAATAGTTGCGCCAGCAGCTGATAAGACGCCGGCGTATGATCCTGAGTTAAGTCACCGGTTAGCAGCACCGCATCGGCTTGCTCAGTAACCAGGGTGGCGACAATGGCTGCCAAATGTGCTGCCGGTTGTACCTGCTTATATATACCTTCAGCGCTGGCCAGCAAATGACAATCGGTGATTTGCGCCAGCCGGTACTGCGCTTTGGCACTGAACGAATACTGCATCAACCGAATGCCAACTCCCGGTTAATATAGCCCTGACCGGCACACAGCTTTAACCAGTCACGCAGCAACAGGTTTATCTGGCGTTTTTCGTCCGGTAGCAGCATCCCGGGGTTGGGATAATCGTAACGCGCTTTAAAGCGGCTGATATGCTGACACGACAGCACTTCAGCAACCTGCGCATCATGATACAGGCGCACGACAAACCCGGGGCGAAAATAGTGCTCGCGCGCGTCGGTCAGTTCAATTTGTAAGGTGGTGGTAAAGCGTGCCACTTCCGTTACGCTGATACGGTAATGATGCTGCTCAGTAACGCGGATCACCGTAGTATGGCCAGGCACAGTATCGTCCGCCAGGTAGCGGTTCAGCTGGGCATAGTTACGCTCGCACAACGCCAGAAAATCCGGCAGCTTGGGTACATATTTCCGGCGTTTTAACCACACGTTACGCCCTCCAGGCCTGCTGTACTTTATCAAGGTTAAGTGCCAGCCATTGCAGCGCAATGACACTGGCGGCGTTATCTATCTTTTGTTCAGCCAACAACTGCATCGCCGCCGGCCGTGTAACCAGATGTACTTTAATATCTTCATGCTCGTCGGCCAGGCCAAAAATGCCGCTTTGTACCGGCCGGGTCAGCCGGCCTAAAAACAGTTGAATGCGCTCGGTAGTGCCGCCCGGGCTCGACAAGTAGCTAAGCATAGGCCAAAGTTCGCTGATTGTTAACCCTGCTTCTTCTTCAGCCTCGCGCTGCGCCACCTGCTCTGCCGTTTCGCCCGGCTCTATCATACCGGCTATCGCTTCAAGCAACCAGGGACTGTTGCTGCTAAAGGCCGCGCCAAGCCGCACTTGTTCTATCAGCACCACTTCGTCAGTTTCGGCGTTGTACGGTAACACCACAGCAGCATGGCCACGTTCGAAAATCTCCCGCTGCATTGGTTCACTCCAGCCACCGTTAAACAAACGATGCCGCAGCGTATAACGGTCTAAGCGGAAAAAACCTTGAAAAACCGTGCTTTTGTCGAGAATTTCCAGATCCGTCGCGCCAAATGATGGATACTGCTGCGCATTGATTTCAGACATAACTGCACTCACATTCTGTTACACTCTTGCGGGTAACTTTACGGTTTAATGATTACTTAGTTTACAGTATCAGAGTATTATTCGTGCAGTTCCTTTTAGCTGGCCAGGATTGGTAAAAATGAAAAAAACCTTATTAAGCACTTTGTTAGCCTCTTCTTTCGCGCTGTTAAGCTGGCAAGCCGCTGCAGCAGATCTGCAGGAAATCTATCAGTTAGCCACACAGAAAGACCCAACCGTATTACGTGCTGCCGCATCGCGTGATGCCGCGGCGCTGAGCATTGATGTGTCACGGGCGTCACTGTTACCAAATATTACCGCCAGCGCCGGCTTTGGCCGCGACGACAGAACCAGTAGCAGCTTTGATGCTCCTAACAGCACCTCCGCCGGCATAACGTTGCAGCAAAGCCTGTTTAACTGGGGCGACTGGGGCCGTTTATCCCGCGCCGAGCAGGTTGCACTGCAAGTGCAAACCGTTTACGACAGCGAAGTACAAAATTTAATTGTCCGCGTAACCCAATCTTACTTTAATGTGTTGGGTGCTATTGATGATCTGGGTTTTGCTCAGGCCGAAAAACGCGCCATTGAACGTCAGTTGGAACAAACCAAACAACGCTTTGCGGTAGGTTTAACGGCTATTACCGACGTGCATGAAGCCCAGGCACAATATGATAGCGCCGTGGCGCGTGAAATTGCGGCTGAGAACGAGTTGGAAAATGCCCGCGAGTTTTTACGTGAAATTACCGGCCAGTACCACGAAGATTTAGCCCTGCTAAACACCGATAAATTTGCTCCGGGCGCACCATCACCGGCTGCGGTGCAAGATTGGGTAAAATTAGCCCAGGATTACAATTTAGTATTAAAAAGCCAGCGCGTACTGTTGGATATTGCTGATAAAGATATCGACTTAGCCAAAGCCGGTCATTACCCGACTCTGGGGTTAACAGCGCGTATGGGTACCGCTAAAGTTTCCGGTGGTGAGCGCGGCGATACCAGCTCCATCGGTGTTGAACTGGCTGTGCCTATTTACAGCGGTGGTGGAGTATCTGCCGGGGTAGAAGTGGCGAAGGCTAACTATGTTGAAGTAGGCCAAACGCTGGAGCTGAATCACCGTGCGGTGATCCGCCAGGTACGCAGCTCATTTAACGGTGTGAATGCGCAAATTTCCTCTATCCGCGCCTTAGAGCAAGCCGTAGTATCCGCTGAAAGTGCATTAAACGCTACAGAAGCCGGCTTTGAAGTAGGTACCCGTACTATTGTAGACGTGCTGCAAAGCACTCGTAACCTGTTTGAGGCACGCCGTAATTTATCCAGCGCCCGTTACACCTATATTGTGACTATGCTGCAGTTGAAACAAGCCGCCGGTAGCTTATCAGAACAGGACTTAGCGGCCATTAACCAGGCCTTGACCAGCTAATTCAGTATTCACTACCTTCAGAGTTCACCGCAGTTGCGGTGAACCTCTTACCAGTTTTCACTATCGCCGCCGCCGATTTTCGTTACAATAGCGCATTATTTTTTTGCTGAGGATAGCGCGTGGTTCAGGCTCCGCAGTTTAGCTGGCGTTTTCTACTGCCAAAATATTGGTTATTGTGGCTCGGTGCCGCCTTACTCTGGTTAATCAGCTGGTTACCTTACCCTGTATTAATGTGGTTGGGCAGCGGCTTTGGCCGTTTGCTGCACCGCAGCTTAAAATCGCGCCGCAAGGTGGCTGCACGTAATATTGCCCTGTGCTTTCCTGATATGCCCGCCGCCGAACAGGCTGCATTGGTAAAACGCAATTTTGAAGAAACCGGCAAAGCGCTGTTTGATACTGTGATTGGCTGGTGGTGGCCGGACTGGCGCATTAAAAAACTGGCCCATTTCAACGGTTATCAGCATATTGAGGCTGCCGTAGCACAAGGTAAAGGCGTGCTGCTGCTGGCGGCACATTTTCTGCATCTGGAAGGGGCTTGCCGCGTATTTGGCTTAACCCACCCCAGCGTCGGCTTTTACCGGCCGCACAATAATCCGCTGATGGATTACCTGCAGTATCATGGCCGCAACAAAGCCAACAAATATATGGTCGGCAAACGCGATGTTAAAGGCCTGATTGGCGCGTTGAACCAACAGGAAGTGTGCTTTTACCTGCCCGATCAGGATTATGGCCGCAACCGTGCCGAGTTTGTGCCGTTTTTTGCCGTTAGTGAAACAGCCACTACCACAGGTACACTGTTGTTCGCTAACGCGGCTAACTGCGTGGTGATACCGGTCGTCACCAGCCGCTTACCCGGTAATAAGGGCTATCATATTGATGTATTGCCGCCGTTAACCCCCTTTCCAACCGGGGATAACAAGGCTGATGTCACCAGAGTTAATCAATGGGTAGAGCAGGCAGTACTGCGCCACCCTGAACAGTATATGTGGCTGCACCGCCGGTTTAAAACCCGACCGCAGGCAGATGCGCCTTCGTTGTATAAAGGAGATTAAAGTATGTGGTTTTGGCTGCGTAATCTGACAATATTGGTGGTACTGGGTGGTTTAGCCTATCTTATTCTGACAAAACCGGACTTTCTGATCCGTAAAGACTCTGCCAATGTGGCAGCAGAAGGTTTCAGCCAGTTTTACAGCAAAATTCGTGGTTCTATTGCCGATGGCGCCCGCGAAATATCCGAATTCCGGCTGACATTGCCGGATACCAGCGATAAATTAACCGGCCAGTTAAAGCAGCGCGCCAAAGTGGTGGTGCCGGGCGATGAAAACTGGCGCGGCCAGGTAACCGACCGCCGCTTTCGCGAAGGCGATACCATTAAAACCAAACTGACCGAATATGCCAGAGCTGAAGGCGTTGAGCTGTTTTGGACCTTACCGCGCGATTACGTGGTAAAGCAGTATTTTCAGACCGACAGCACCTTAATAGAAACTATCTATGAGGTTGGCGTTGCCATAGCGCCGGATTTTTCTTCGCCGGTATTATCCTACTATTGCCCGCGCGAGCGTGCCGCCGTTATTACTGATAAAGCCAACGCGTACCTGCAGCAAAACTGTATTCCCGCCGATACCAGGCCCAAAGCCAAACAAGGCTGAGCTCTAAGCCACGCCGAATAACTGCTGCCAGACCTGTTCAACCTGCTGTTTGGCCTGTTGCAGACTGTCAAGGGATGGCAGCGTAGCAGGCGCCAGGGTATGGCGGTGGCCGGCACCACGCAATAACTGATACGCCTGCTGCAACTGTGTCACCTGCTCTGCGCTGAGTAACCCGCCGGCCGCTGCAGCATCCAGAATACGCATATTATCGCTGTAGCGGTACAAGCCGGCATCGCTGGCCGCATGCGCCAGTACCAGATATTGGCTGATAAATTCCAGGTCAACAATGCCACCGCTGCTGTGTTTGGGGTCCAGCGCATCAGCAGCATGGTGCTGGCGCAGCTTGTCACGCATTTGCACCACGTCACTGCGCAGTTTGACGGCCTCGCGCGGCAGGCTGAGAATTTGCTGCCGGATGTGGTCAAACTGTTGCACTAAGGCAGGGCTGCCATAGATCGCCCGAGCCCGCACCAGCGCCTGATGCTCCCAGGTCCAGGCTTCCTGCTGCAAATACTGTGCATAGGTATCAATATTAATTGCCAATAAGCCGGAGTTGCCGGACGGTCGCAGCCGGGTGTCGATATCGTACAACACGCCACTGTTGGTACGGGTGGTACAAAGATGCAACACCCGCTGCACCAGTTTTAAATAAAACTGTTTCGAGTCAATGCTGCGCTCACCGTCGGTGGCATCCTGGCTGTCACAATTGTGTACAAACACCAGGTCCAGATCCGAGCCATAGCCCAGCTCCAGCCCGCCCAGTTTACCGTAGGCAATAACAGCAAAGCCTTTATCTTCTGCCGTAGCATTGGCCGGCGCACCATAGCGCTCTGTCATTTGCTGCCAGGCCAGCTCAACCACTTGCGCCATTACTGCTTCTGCCAGCCAGGTCAGATGATCGCTTACCTTCATCAGGGGCAGTACACCGCTGATATCGGCAGCGGCAATACGTAACTGCTGCGCTTGTTTATACTGGCGCAGGGTTTCCATCAACAGCTCTAAATCATCTGCCGGTACGCGCAGCATATGCTGGCGCAGCCGGTCGCTGTAATCGGTGCGGCTGGCAACCTGATACAGTTGGGCCGGGTCTATCAGCTCATCCAGCAACATCGGGTAACGCGCCAGTTGCTCTGCCAGCCAGCCGCTTTGGTTACACAACAACACCAGTTGCTGCAGCGCGGCGGTGTTTTCAAACAACAGTTCCAGATAAGCCGTGCGGGTTACAATTTGCCGGAACACACCTAACACCCTGGCCAGTACTGTCGGCTGACATTGTTGCTGCTGCAACATATGCAGTAATAACGGCACTAATTTAGCGAGAAAATCGCGGCCACGCGGCCCGACGCTGCGCTTTTGGCAGTCTTGTTTAAACTGTTGTAATTGCGCTATCAGTGCCATAGCGTCCGGCAGCTGCAGCCAATCCAGCTGCGTAGCCAAATCCTCAGCCGGCTGCTCGCTGTCCCACAACAATTTCCCCACACTGGTGTCCTGCTGCTCCGGCTCTTCACCGTTATCAATCACCAGTTTAAACTGCTGATGCACCCGCGCCATCGCCGCATCAACCTGCTGTTGTAACTGTGCCCAACTACCCAGTTGTAATGACGCCAGCAACTGCGCGCGCAGCAAGGCATCTTGTGGCAGCGTTTGCGTTTGCTGATCGTCTATACCCTGCAGCGCCTGCTCAACACGGCGCAGCAGCAAATAATCTGTGCGCAGTTCAGCGGCCTGCTGTGGCGTTAGCACCGCTTCGTCTGCCAGTACTGTCAGTGCTGTTAATAACGAAGGTTGTTGCATCGCCGGAATGCGGCCGCCGCGAATAAGCTGCAGCGTTTGCACAATAAATTCCACTTCGCGGATGCCGCCGATGCCAAGCTTAATATTATCGCGCCGGTTTAAACGGCGGTTTTCCTGTTCAATTTGTTGCTTCATCCGCCGCAACGATTCAATGGCAGAGAAATCGATATAACGGCGGTAAATAAAGGGTTTCAGCAGCTGTTGCAGCTCGGTGCTGTGGCGGCCATCCGGGTTCAGTACCCGCGCTTTTAGCATGGCGTAGCGTTCCCACTCGCGGCCCTGCTCCTGGTAGTAATCTTCCATCGCAGCAAAGCTCAGCACTAAAGGACCGCTGTCACCAAAGGGGCGTAACCGCATATCCACGCGGTAGGCAAAACCATCGGCAGTAACCTGATGCAGCGCCGCGATCAGCTTTTGCCCAAGCTTGGTAAAAAACTGCTGATGTTCGGTGCTGCGCCGGCCACCACTGGTTTCGCCATTAGCCGGGTAAGTAAAAATTAAATCGATATCGGAGGAAAAATTCAGCTCGCCCCCGCCCAGCTTGCCCATTCCCAGAATAAGCAGCGGCATCGGCTGGCCACGCTCGTCCAGCGGTGTGCCCCACTGCGCGCTCAGTTGCTGATAGGCCCAGTGGTAGGCGGTATTGATCAGCAAATCTGCCAACTGCGATACCTGTTGTAAACTGGTTTCGATATGCTGAAATTGCAAAATATCAGCCGCCAGAATGCGACACAGTTGGGCGTTACGGTAGCGGCGCAGCGCGGCGAACACTGCAGCGTCGTCTGTCAGCACTGTATCTGCCGGCAACACCTCGCCGGACTGGCGCAACTGTTGGCGTAGCGTTGACGCATGACAGAACTCTGCCAGTAGTGCCGGTTGCTGCTGTAAAGTACGGCCGATAAAGCTGCTGGCACTGAGCAAGGTGCGCAGTTGCTGCTGCGCTGCGCTGCCAAAGGCATTCAGCTCAAACCGGCTGAGTATTTGCGCCAGATACGCGGTTAACGCCGCACTGTTATCAGTCATCACTGCCTCCGCTTCAGCCGTTGTGGTACAGGTATTCAGACACCGCCAACAGCAACAAGTGGTAATCTTGCTGTGCCAACACCTTGTCATCTGAGCGCAGCTGCGTAGCCAGCGCTGCCGCCCTGCGGCTCAACAGCTGTAATGCCGGCAGCGCTTGTATACTGTCAGCCAGGGCTGCCAGGGCTTGTGCTGCTGCAACTAAGGCACTGTTGCTACCCTGTTGTTGATAGCAAGCAGCGGCTTGTTGTAAGGCGTTAATTTGCGCCAGCAGGCTATCACCGCTATGCAGCGGCAATGTCAGCGGTTGTTGTGCTGCCAGGGCATAACCGCGCGCGGCTTTACTCTGCCAGCCGGTAACTAACGGCAAATGCTGCAACAGCTGTCGTGCCAGATTAAACAATTGCTGTGCGTCCCCGCTCAGCAGCTCTAATTCCAGCTCGGCAATCGGCTCAGTGCGCGTGCCGGCCAATACCTGGCCCTGGTCGTACACCAGTTCAACCATGCTGCCGTCTGAACACTGCAGCTGCCAGCTTTTGCGGTTAAAGTCGGTGCGAAACAACTCGGTTAATTGCTGTTGCAGCAGCGCTATATCAGTGCCGGCCGGCCAGATATGCGCAGGGAAAGCGCTAAGTTGCGGCTCCACGCCGGCGCAGGCTACATTGTATTCCGGCCGCATTTGCATAGCACCATGCTGGCTGCCGGCCAACTTGATGGTTTGTTCATAGCGGTCGCGCTTAAGGCGGCTACGCAAGCCCATATCATGGCGGCGAAACCATTTATCCTTCGTGTCAAAATAAGCATTCAGCAAGCTGGTGTCATCGCTGCTTTGCGTAGTACCCAACTGTGGCAGCATGGCGATAAGTTGCGCCAAATACTGCGGCGGCATTAAAAACTTCAGTTCCAGTTCAGTACTCATCTGCTACTCTGTTTGCTACGGTAACGGCGCTGTGCCCGCTTACCGTTTTAACCCTTGTCAATTGCCGCGCAACTCCCTATCATCCAAGATGTTGGCTGCAAAGCTGTTTTGTACAAATAAGCTCAGGATACCTATGTTCAGATTAATTAAAAGCTCCCTGCTGGTATTATTTTCGGCGTACTGCTTAGTCCTTGCCGGCGCAGCCAGCGCCCAGGCAGAAAGCAAACCGGCCTTTATCAGCGATGCGTTATTTGTCTACCTGCATTCCGGCCCCAGCAACCAGTATCGTATTATCGGTACGGTAAATGCCGGCCAGAGTGTGACCTTTTTGTCTGAAGATGCTGATACCGGTTATGCGCAAATTCAGTTTGAAGGCAACAAGACCGGCTGGCTGCCAAAAGAATATGTAACCTACACGCCGGGCCTGGTCAGTCAGTTAGAACAGCTGAAAGCCGACTACGCTAACCACAACGAGAATATTAACCAGTTAGAACAACAGCGTGATCAGCTGAACAGCCAGTTAAATAAAGCCGTGTCGGAGCGGCAAACCGCGCTGGAGCAGCTGGAACAGGCTAACCGCGCCTATGAGCAGTTAAAAGGCCAGGTGGAAGCTACCCAAAGCTCGATCTGGCAAAAACCTATGGTGCTGGGTTCATTAATCCTGCTGGCAGGGTTAATTTTCGGCTTATTACTGCCACTACTGATGCCCAAACGCCGCGACAGTGAGCGCTGGATGTAACAACAGACTGTTTTGCTTGTAACGCCGGCGCCCTGCCGTGCGGTTACAAGCAGAATATTAACTCTGCCCCGTCTCTGTGGTTTTTAACGGCAAGCCGGTATCACTCTTTACCTGTTCAATCACCACATAAGTATGGGTTTGCGCTACGCCCGGCAAATCGACGATTAATGCCAGGATGTTACGATAAGCATCCATATTCGGCAGTCGCAGCTTTAATAAATAATCAAAACCACCGGCTACCATATGGCACTCGGCCACCTGTGGAATTTGCACTACTGCATCACGGAACTTATCAAACACCTCACTGGTAGTTCTGTCCAGCGTAACCTGAATAAAAGCGGCGGTACCAAAACCCAACCTGGCGGCGTTTAATCTGGCACCAAAACCGTCGATATAGCCTTCTTTCTCCAGCCGCTTGACCCTGTCAATACAAGGGCTGGCGCTTAAATTCACTTTTCTGGCCAAATCAACATTAGCAATGCGGCCGTCACGCTGCAGCGTATCCAGAATGCTGATATCTATCCGGTCCAGCCCTTTACTTTTTACAGGTATACTCATAGCAGCAATTTTTCTGGTTTTGGTTAACATTGGCAGAATTATATAGGGTTAAAGCAAAAAAATAACCACCCTATGCGGCAGACTTTTCACTAGAATGCCGCATTCTCAAATCTTGTCAGGAAGCTTACTGCCATGCTGTATAACGGTTCCCTGGTTGCCACTCAACCGCTGCGTCAAACTATTCGTGATTTCTACCGTGCCGATGAAGATAAGGTATTGGATTATCTGCTACCACTGGCCGACATTGGCGTAAATGCCCGTAGCCGCGCCTGGGAGCGGGCGCGCCGGTTAGTACTCACTATCCGCCAGGCGCAGGTAGGAAAAGGCGGTGTTGATGCGTTGCTGAATGAGTTTTCGCTGTCAACCGACGAAGGTTTGGTATTAATGTGTCTGGCCGAAGCCTTACTGCGCGTACCGGACAAAACCACGGCTGACCGGCTTATTCGCGACAAGCTGGCGCAAGGTGACTGGAGTGCGCATTTAGGCAACAGCAGCTCATTATTTGTTAATGCTTCCGCCTGGGGCTTATTGTTAACCGGCAAGCTGGTGAACTACTCTGACGAGCAGAAAAAACAACAATTTGGTTTGCTCAAGCGCACCTGTGGCCGTTTAGGCGAGCCGGTGATCCGCCAGGCCGTGCGTTATGCCATGCAAATTATGGGCGCCCAGTTTGTCATGGGCACCACCATAGGCGCAGCACTGGAGCGCGCCACTGAGATGGAAAGCAAAGGTTTTCGTTACTCCTACGATATGCTGGGCGAAGGCGCCCGCACTATGGCCGATGCCGATCGCTATTTCGACAGCTATATGCAAGCGATTGATACCATTGGCAAAGCAGCTAAAGGTCGTGGCCCGTTTAACAGCCCGGGCATCTCGGTCAAACTGTCGGCCATTCACCCACGTTATGAATTCAGCCACCGTGACCGCGTTATCGCAGAGCTGATACCGCGGGTAAAACAGCTGGCGCTGGCGGCCAAAGCTTATGATATCGGCTTTACCATCGACGCCGAAGAAGCCGACCGGCTGGATCTGTCACTGGATATTATTGAAGCTGTGTTCAGTGACCCGGCGCTGGATGGCTGGGAAGGTTTTGGCTTAGCGGTGCAGGCCTATCAGAAACGCGGTATCCATGTGATTGAATGGCTGCGTGATTTAACGCTGAAAGTTGGCCGTAAAATGATGGTGCGGCTGGTAAAAGGCGCTTACTGGGATACCGAGATTAAACTCAGCCAGTTGGAAGGCTTCAGCGACTTTCCGGTATTCAGCCGCAAGCCCGCTACCGACGTTTCTTACCAGTCCTGTGCGAAAAAAATGCTCAGCTACCGCGACAGCATTTACCCGCAATTTGCCACCCATAATGCCTACACTGTTGCCACCATTATGGAGATGACCAAGGATTACAGCGGCTTTGAGTTCCAGCGTTTGCACGGCATGGGCGATGCGCTGTACGACGAAATCGTCATTAAAGACAAGATCCCCTGCCGCATTTATGCGCCTGTGGGTGAACACTCCGACTTGCTGGCCTATTTAGTGCGCCGTTTGCTGGAAAACGGCGCCAACAGCTCTTTCGTTAATAATATTGTCGATGAAAGCATCCCGGTAGAATCACTGCTGGGCGACCCGGTAGAAACGGTACGTGGCTGGAGCAAAAAGCGCAACCAACAAATTCCGTTACCTGCTGCCTTATACGGCACTGAACGGCCAAACTCCAATGGCCTGGATTTAACTGACATTGACCTGGTAGAGCCGGTTAAGACCGCGATGGCGCAGTGGTTCGACAGCATTAAGCAGTTGCCGGTAGAACACGATGCAATAGCGGTAACCAACCCGGCTAACCTCGATGAGATTATCGGTTATCTGCATTATGCCGACAAAAACCAGATGCAACAGATATTGGCCAACGCCGAAGCCGCCTTTGCCAACTGGTCTGCAAGCACGGTAACAGAGCGCTCGGCCTTATTGCGCCGCATTGGTGATGCGCTGGAAACGCACCGTGATGAACTGTTGGCATTGTGCGTAAAAGAAGCCGGTAAAACCTTAGGCGACAGCGTCGCTGAAGTGCGTGAAGCTGTCGACTTCTGCCGTTACTATGCGGCCCGTGCCGAAGAGCTGTTTGCTAAACCACAACAAGCCCGCGGCGTGTTCTTATGTATCAGCCCGTGGAACTTTCCGTTGGCCATTTTCTTAGGCCAGGTGGCCGCCGCCATCGTTGCCGGCAATACTGTCGTAGCCAAGCCGGCTGAACAAACCAGTTTAATTGCCATCCGCACTGTCGAACTGATGCGCCAATGTGGTATGCCGGAACACGTGGTACAGCTGGTTATCGCGCCGGGCCGCCAGGTGGGGGAACATATAGTACCGGACAGCCGCATTCAGGGCGTAATGTTTACCGGTTCTACCGAAACCGGCTGCTGGATAGCGCGCAAACTGGCAGAGCGTGGCGGTGAGCCGGTGCCGCTGATTGCCGAAACCGGTGGCCAGAACTGTATGATTGTCGACTCGACCGCCCTGCCGGAACAAGTGGTGGATGATGTTATCTCGTCGGGTTTCCAAAGCGCCGGCCAGCGCTGCTCAGCCCTGCGGGTGCTGTTCTTGCAAGAAGACGTGGCCGATAAAATTATCACCATGCTAAAAGGCGCTATGGCGCAGTTGCACGTTGGTGACCCAATGTGGCTCAGTACAGATTTAGGCCCGGTCATTGATGCCAAAGCGCTGGAGCGGTTAAACAGCCATGTGCAGTACCTGGCGGATAAAGCCACTCTGCACTACGAATGTGCGGTTCCGGCCGGCGACCGGCATTATTTCTTCGCACCGCGGCTGTACGAGATCAGCGATTTAACCGTACTGGAGCGCGAAGTGTTTGGCCCGGTGGTACATATTATCCGCTTTAACGCCAATCAGCTGGATAACATTATTAACCAGATCAATGCCACCGGCTACGGCCTGACTATGGGCGTACACAGCCGCATTGAACAGTTTACCCAACGTATTGCCCGCGATATTAAAGCCGGCAATATCTACGTAAACCGCAATATGATTGGTGCCGTGGTCGGCGTACAGCCGTTCGGTGGCCGCGGCTTATCCGGTACCGGCCCCAAAGCCGGCGGCCCCTTGTATTTAACCCGGCTGGTTAAAGATAACCTTGATGTCAGCTGCGCAGAACTAAGCGAACAAAAACGCCACCGCCTGCTCAGTGAAACTACCAGCAATGCCGTAGCCTACGCTATGCCAACAGCTGCTGTAGCACAGCAACAATGGGCACTGCTGAGCATTAATCAGCGTACTTCTGTACTGCGCCAGTTCCTCGCATCGCTGGCGTCGAACGCGGTAGTAAATAAGCTGGAACCGGACTTAGAGCAAGTGCTGACGTTGGCACAACAGAAACTGCAACGGGTAGAGCGCGAGCTGCAAAAACCGGTAATGCTGCCAGGGCCCACGGGTGAAACAAATATGCTGCTGCTGGACCCGCGCGGTATTTTGGCACTGGTACGTGATGAAACCAGCTCGTTCAGCCACTGGTTAGTAGTAATTATTACCGCGCTGGCAGCCGGTAATGCCGTAATAACAGCCGTAGAAGAAGCCGATGTAGCCGAAGCTGAAGCCTGTATTAAAGCATTGCTACAGGCCGGTATGCCGGCGCATCTGCTGGCGGTAGTGCGGTTAGACTGCCTGACCACCCTGTTGGCACATGCCGATTTGGCCGGCGCTATAGTGGAAGTGAGCAGTGCTGTAAAGCCGCTGTGCGCTGAGCTGTTGGCCAGCCGCGAAGGCGCGATTCTGCCGCTGATCACCGCCCCGGCCGGACAGCGCCTGTTGCAGCGTTTAATTACCGAAAAAACCGTTACCATCAATACCACGGCGGCCGGCGGTAATGCGTCACTGATGACAATGGCAGATAACGCCGGTTAAGCTTAACCACAGCGATACTCTGCTTCAATCTGGCGAAAGCCCGCAGTTGCGGGCTTTATGCTATGTTATACAGCATGCTATCGCAGCATTATGACAAATCAGCTCTTTGTTAATATGCAGTTAAGCAATATCAGGTATACTGCACGGCTGATGTAACGATGGGGTTCAGGTTAAACACAAGATGGCATATCAGGAAGTTAACATCGCCGATTTGCAGCCGGGAAGCTATGTGGTGCAGGTATTGCAGCAAACCGGTGAAATAGTCGTCAAACATGCCGGTTGGGTGCGTACAACACAGGCTGTTGACGTATTACGCCAAAAAGGCGTACGGGTATTGCTGATTGACCCTGATAAAAAACTCGTTAGCCAAATTACTGAATTACCCGCACCTGCCGCCCCGGTTACCGTGGATGAACCACCACCGCGTAGCTTATTCAGCACGGAATGGCCCAGAGCTGAGCGGATGTTGCAACAAACCGGCAAAGCACAGCGCCAGTTACTCGATGCGGTACGCCAGGAAAGAGCCATTGATCTGAGCTTAATTTATGAAGTCAGTGCCGGCTTATCTGAGTCTGTTGCCCGCAACCAGGACGTACTGTTGTGCCTGGCCCGTATTGCTGAACAAAGCGACACCCTGTTACAACACAGCATCAGCTGCGCGGTTTATATGGCAGCTTTTGGCCGTTACCTCGGCTTGCCACCACATAAGGTGCAAGCGTTGATCACCGCAGCGTTATTGCATGATATCGGTAAAACCACCAATCCGGATTACCTTAACGCTGAAGATCACGTTGCGATAGCGGCCAGCATGACGGCATTGCAAAAAACGCCGCATCTGGCCGGCGAAATCTCACTGTGGATCAGTCAGCACTGCGCTTATCTTGATGGCAGCGGCTCGCCGAAAATCAGCAGCAAGCAAATTGATAAAGGCAGCCGCATGCTGGCTATCGTCAATCATTATGAAAACCTGACATCAGCCCATCTTGGCAAACAAGGGCCGCTTAGCGCGTCACGCCAGTTGCTGGACCTGACTCCTAAGCAATTGGATGGCGACCTGCTGCAACTGTTTATTAAATGTATCGGCATTTATCCGCCGGGTTCAGTGGTAAAACTGAGCAGTGGCCGGTTGGCGCTGGTACTGGAAAATAACCCGAAAAAGCCGGTGCAACCCAAGGTAAAAGTGTTTTACCACAGCGTACATCAGCACCATATTCCGGCGAAAGTGCTCGACCTGGCGCGGCAGCAGGATGAACAAATTGAAGCTTGTGTCGATTTGAAAAAGTTTGGTCTGGACGTACGTAACTATTTGTAAAAACTGTTGTAAAAAACTGCCTGTAAGAACACTCATTCAACTCCGCCCTTGTTTAAGCAGGCGCCAGGCACTAGTATTCTGAGAATATACCATCACTGAAGTTTGCCCATCGTGAAGACAATTCCCATTGATCAACTGATCTGCGGTATGTTTATTGTCAAAATAGCCCAACAACAGCCCGGCGCCGGCCTGAGCGTACAGGGGCTGATAAAAGAGCCCGCGCAAATTGCTTTACTTAAACGTAAGGGCGTAACCGCAGTGGTGATTGACCCGGCCAAACAGCAGGTTGTTGCCTTAGATATTGCCGACAGCAGCAACTTTACCCATGCCTCTGCAGTGCCAACGCCCTCTGCAGCGGCGTTAAGTACACGGCAAGGTATCAAAAAAACCGGCATGATGCAGGAGCTGGCAAAAGCAGAAAAACTTTATGCCGAAGCGAAAAATCTGCAAAAGCGCGCCTTTCGTGATATCAGCAACGGCAAAACCATTGATATTGCTGACTTTCGTAATTGTGCCGATGGCATTATTGACTCAGTATTCCGCAATCAGGATGCATTGCTGTGCATGAGCCGGATCCGCGATAAAGACGCCTACCTGCTGGAGCACTCGGTTAACGTCTCTATTCTGATGAGCATCTTTGCCAAGTTTCTCAATATGGAAGAGTCGGTTATTGAGCAACTGGCTACCGGAGCGCTGCTGCACGACATCGGCAAAATTCAGGTGCCGGACGCCGTGTTAAATAAACCGGGCCGGCTGACGGAAGACGAGTTTGTGCAAATGCGCAAGCACGTAGAATACAGCCGCGATATTTTGCAAAAAACCGAAGGCATTTCAGACATCAGCCTGGATGTGGCAGCAAACCATCATGAACGCCTCGATGGCAAAGGCTACCCTGCCGGCTTAACGGGTGAGCAAATATCCTTGTACAGCCGGATGATCGCCATTGTCGATAGCTATGACGCCATCACCGCACAGCGGGTGTATAAAAGCGGCCAAACCAGCGTTAAAGCGCTGAAGATTTTACTCGCTGACAGCCCGCATCATTTCGACCCGGTGTTGGTAAAACAGTTTATCAGCGCCATAGGCATGTACCCGCCCGGCACCCTGGTAAAACTGGACAGCGAGAAACTGGCACTGGTGCTGGAACACAACCCGGCCAGCCTGACCTGCCCTATTGTGAAAGTGTTCTACCATGGCAGCAAGCGGCACTATTTAACCCCGGTGACGCTGGATTTAACCAACGCCCGTTGCAACGATGCCATTAACACCGCTGTAGACGCCCTCGAATATAAGATTGATCTGAAGAAGTTTTTTAATCAGTTTATGCTAAAAGTCTGACACCAGCGGGCTAGCCGCCGCTGCCAGGCCATTCGGTCAAGGCCGCCATACTGAACAGCTGATTACCCAGCTGCAGTAGCACAAATTGCGGCGTAATTTCTTTAATACGGATATCTGCCGTTACCCACTGGCCCTCCTGCAAGGTTTTACCATTTACTTTAACCCAGCGCTGGCTCACCGTAGTGGCATAAACATGAGCATCAAAGCGCAGCGGCGGAATTTGTTGCTGCAGTTGCCGCTCCAGGCTACCGATATCGCGCGCCGGCGCACTCTGGTTGCGCTGGCCGCCAGCCGCTACTCTGCCCTCTGTTGCCTCTATCGCCGAAGCAAATTTATCCCGCAACTCTGCTGACACCGCAGGCTCAGGCGTAGCTGCGACTAACGGCTCAGGTTCCGCCGCTGCAGTGCCGGCTGTCACCGTCGCCATCGCAGGTTTGCTGACCAGCTGCTCCTGCACCACCTGCGGCTGCGGCGTCAGTGCCTGCGCCAATTCGCTGACAACAGCCGGCTGTGCTTTCTCCGCCGCTAAAGCGTTATCGGCACGGCTTAATGCTGCCAAAATAGCATCGGGTTGCGCCGGTATCACCGCCTCTGCAGCGGGTGTTGCCGCGGGCTTGGCTAACGGCATTAACAGATAGGCGGCGACAGCACCGGTTAGCAGCGCCAACAACAAAGCCAGCGCCAGCGCCAGTTTACGCCAAAATGCACTGCCATCTGCCGCCAGCGGCGTAGCCTGATGCTGTTGTTTCAATGCTTGCATTAAAATTGACATAAAGTCCCCGGCCCGGTGGGCCCTACGTTATCCGTTTTGCATCAGCGGCAGTATAACCACCGCCAGACTAAAGCCCAGCACTATAGCGCAAAGGCCCAGCACAGGCCAGAACCAGCGCGGCACTGCCGCCGGCTTTAGCTGATCTGACAGCGGCAAAATCTCGCTTGCCGCTTGTTGCACCAGCTTGTCGCTGACCATAGCCTGCTGCTGGCTGTAAGCACCGAGCAAGGCGCGGTCGGCCATCAGATTCAGCAACCGCGGTATGCCGCCGCTGAGCTGATATAAGCACTTTACTGCGCTGTCGCTAAATACCGGCCGGCTGCAACCCGCTACCTGTAAACGGAACTTCAGATAGTGCCTTACTTCCTCCAGACTCAGCGGCAGCAAATGATAGCGCGCGGTAATACGCTGGGCTAACTGGCGTAAATCATTGCGTTTTAACAGCTGCTGCAGCTCAGGTTGGCCAATTAAAATCACCTGCAGCAACTTACGGGTATTGGTTTCCAGATTAGTCAGCAAACGCAGTTGCTCCAGCACCGCCGGTTGCAGGTGCTGGGCTTCGTCAATAATTAACAGTGTATGTTTACCGGCCTCATGGTTTTTCAACAAGCGGGCTTTTATTTTATCGCCCAGCAGCTTTAAGCTGGCATCGTTTTTTTTGTAGCGGATTTTCAGCTCATCGCAAACTGCCGCCAGCAGCTCCAGCTCGGATAAAGTGGGGTTTAAAATAAAGGCCACCTCAGCACGTTCGTCCAACTCCTGTAATAAACAGCGCGACACCGTGGTTTTACCGGTGCCCACTTCACCGGTCAGCAGCACAAAACCACCGGCTTCACCCAAGCCATAGCGCAAATGCGCCAGCGCTTCTGCGTGACGCGGGCTTAAATACATAAAGTCAGGGTTAGGCGCAATGGAAAACGGGGCACTGCTTAAGCCGAAAAATCCGGTATACATACTGCATCCTGCTGGTTAGGGCGCCGCCATCTGTTGCGACCGTGCATTTTGAAAGACGACAGGTATAATGGCAAAAAATCAGCCAACAGGAAAGCCGGTGCAACGATATCTGGTAGGTGGAGCAGTACGCGACAGTCTTTTGGGCTACCCGTTTCACGAGCGGGACTGGGTGGTAGTGGGCGCCACCCCACGACAAATGCTCGATGCCGGTTATCAGCAGGTGGGTAAAGACTTTCCGGTATTTTTGCATCCACAAACCAAAGAAGAACATGCGCTGGCCCGGACCGAGCGTAAAAGCGGTAAAGGTTACACCGGCTTTAGCGTCTATGCCGCTCCGGACGTTACACTGGAGCAGGATTTACTGCGCCGCGATTTAACGATAAACGCTATTGCGCAGGCCGATGACGGCACTTTAGTTGACCCCTTTGCTGGTGCAGCCGATATCGAAAATAAGATTCTGCGCCATGTCTCCGACGCCTTTGCTGAAGACCCGCTGCGCGTGCTGCGGGTAGCACGATTTTATGCCCGCTATGCCCATTTAGGCTTTACTGTTGCAAGCGAAACCCAAGCGTTAATGCAGCGGTTAAGTGATGAGCTTAGCAGCCTGACACCGGAGCGGGTGTGGCAGGAAACCGCCAAAGCGCTGAGCGAACAAACGCCGCAGGCGTATTTTCAACTGCTGTATGATACCGGCGCCTTGCAGGTGCTGATGCCGGAGCTGGCCGTCTTATGGGGCGTACCGCAACCACCGCAGTGGCATCCGGAAATTGATAGCGGCGTGCACACCTTAATGGTGCTGCAGCAAGCCGCGGCTTTATCAGCACGGTTGGATATCCGCTTTGCCGCCCTGGTGCATGACTTAGGTAAAGGTGCCACCAAACCGGAGCTTTGGCCGGCGCATCATGGCCATGAACACAGTGGTCTGCCACTGATCAAGCAGCTGTGCGACAGATTACGGGTACCTAATGATTGCCGTGAGCTGGCGTTACTGGTGTGTGAGTATCATCAGCTTATTCATCGCGCCCGCGAGCTTAAAAGCAGCACGGTATTAAAACTGTTTAATGCGATAGATGTGTGGCGTAAACCAGAGCGCTTAGAAGCGATATTGCTGTGCTGTACAGCAGACTTGCGCGGCCGTACCGGCTTTGAACAGGCAGAATACCCGCAGGCAGCCTACCTGCAGGCGCTGGCAAGCGCGGCGCGCCAGGTAAACGCCAAAGATTTGGTAGCACAGGGTTTGAGCGGTGAGGCGATAAAGCAGGGCTTACAGCGCTGCCGCCTTGCGGCCATAAAGGCCGCGAAGCAGCAATGGCTTAATGCTTAGCCGGCAAACCAGCCAAGGAAAATAATCAGGCCGGCACCTAATGCCAAACGGTAAATAACAAAAGGTAACATGCCCATACGGCTGATAATTTTCAGGAAAAAATGAATACAAATTAAGGCACTGATAAAAGCCAGCACTGTACCCAGTAAAATACCGGCTACGTCATACTGCTGCGGTTCAGCCAATAATTTACTGCCCTGATAACCGCCGCTGAGCACAATAATAGGAATAGACAATAAAAATGAGAACCGCGCAGCACTGACTTTATCCAGCCCGATTAACATAGCTGCAGTCATGGTGATACCAGAGCGTGAGGTGCCGGGAATAATTGACAACGCCTGCGCCGCACCAATAAACAGCGCTTGCTTCCAGCTTAATTTGTCCATAGCCTGTTGCTGCTTCGCGGTAGCATCCGCCCACCACAATGCCAAACCAAACACTATAGTGGTGCAGGCAATAACCCAGGGCGAACGCAGCAGGGTTTCAACCAAATCTGCTTTTGCTGCCAACAAACCGGCCAAACCGGCCGGGATAGTGGCCAGTATTACCCACCACGCCAGTTTACTGTCAGTACTGTGCCGGCCGCTAAAGCTGTGTACCCAGCCCACGGTTAAGCGACCAATATCCTGCCGGAAGTACAACATTACCGCCAGCAAGGTGCCAACATGCACCGCCACGTCAAAGGCAATGCCCTGATCCTGCCAGCCAAATACAGCAGAAGGTAAAATAAGATGGGCTGAAGACGAAATAGGTAAAAACTCAGTAAGACCTTGAATAATAGCTAAAATGATAACTTCCACTGTACTCAATGCTTGTCACTCCAGTTAAATGGCACCGGCCATAGTTTTTGTTGTTTACGATAGTTTTGCCACAGGCTGGCATAGCTTTGTCCGCTGCCCGGATGCAACATAGCCGGCGCTAACTCGGCCAACGGCCACAGCACAAAAGCATTTTCGGTTATTTCCTGCCGCGGCAAAATAACGGGGGTGTTACATATTACGTCGTCATAGGTCAGCAGGTCTAAATCCAGCGTACGGCCACTGAACTTTTCGCCGCCACGTACTCTGCCGTATTGATCTTCTATCTGCTTTAACAGCGCTACGCACTGCGCAATGGTTAAATCGGTATCGGCACCGGCCACCATATTGTAAAACGCATCACCGCTAAAACCGACCGCCTCGCTCTCATACACAGACGACAGCTGCACGGCGGTAAAGTGCTGCTGCAATGCCTGTACTCCGGCCCGGACATAATAGTCGCGCTCTATATTGCTGCCAATGCTGATATAAATACGCGCCATTAGCTGCGGCTCCTGACAATATGCACACCCACTGTTTGCGCCTGCTTAACCGCGCCGGGTTTGCTTACCGTTACTTCCACCTTAGTGGTGGCAAACTCGCTCAGCAGCAGCTGTGCCACACGTTCAGCGACGGTTTCAATCAGCTCTATCGGCGCAGCAGTAATCAGCGCTGTGACTTTTTCGGCAATCACCGCATAGTCCAGCGTTAATTTAATATCGTCTGTTGCTGCCGCACTGCGTTGATCTGCCGTTAGCGCCAGGTCGAGAAATAAGCTTTGCGTTATCGCCTTTTCCCAATCGTATACGCCAATCACGGTATCAACTTGTAGCTGTTTTATAAAAACTATGTCCATTCAGTTACATCCGCATTGCGTTATTTCTCGTTTCAGGTAGGCTGGTCGGATAGGCAAAACCGCGAAAACCCTATATTCTGCTGGCGCTACGCCATAGGGCAATCTTAACGTAAAAACTGGTGCTGAGGAACCGCCTTAATGACCCCGCTGATTGGAATTATGATGCTGGCTGCCTATTTATTAGGCTCCGTTTCGTCGGCAGTGCTGGTCAGCAAGCTGTTTCGCTTACCCGATCCCCGCTTACACGGTTCTTGCAACCCGGGCGCCACTAATGTGCTGCGTCTGGGCGGTAAATTGCCGGCCATTTTGGTACTGCTGTTTGATATTTTAAAAGGCACCATTCCGGTATGGGGTTCTTACTTTCTTAAAATTGAGCCGCTGTTTCTCGGCTTAATTGCTATTTGTGCCTGTGTCGGCCATATTTTTCCGCTGTTTTTTGGCTTTAAAGGTGGCAAAGCGGTGGCTACGGCCTTTGGCGCCATGATGCCGATTGGGCTGGATTTGGCCGGTTTGCTGATTGCCAGCTGGCTGATTATCGTGGCACTAAGTGGCTATTCCTCGCTGGCAGCTATTTTAACCGTCAGCTTAGCGCCGCTGTTTACCTGGTTTATTAAACCGCTGTATACCATACCGGTGTTGATGCTGAGCATTCTGATTATTGTACGCCACCGCGAGAATATCGTCCGGCTATGGCAAGGTAAGGAAAGTAAAGTCTGGGATAAGTCCAAGCGGATCCGGGAGTAGTTAAACCGCCGGCAAATCCTGCATTGGCCAGCGCGGCGTTACCCCAATAGTTAAATCCTGCTGCTGCCCGGCTGCTAAGCGGTAATACCCCGCCAGCGCTATCATGGCACCATTGTCGGTGCAAAACTCTTTACGCGGGTAAAACACCTCACCACCGTGGCGCTTAAGTAACTGCGCTAATTGCTCACGTAGCGAAGTATTGGCGCTGACACCACCGGCTATCACCAGGCGTTTGTAACCGGTTTGCAGCAGCGCCCGCTCGCATTTAATCACCAAAGTATCTACCACAGCCTGCTGAAACGACGCGGCGATATCAGCCTGCACCTGCGCACTGTTACCTTCTTTGGCTATTACATTCGCCGCCGAGGTCTTTAGTCCGCTAAAGCTGAAATCCAGTCCCGGCCGATCGGTCATCGGCCGCGGAAACTTATATTTTTTGCTGTCGCCCTGCACCGCCAACTTAGCCAGCAACGGGCCGCCAGGGTAATCCAGCCCCATTAACTTGGCCGTTTTATCAAAGGCTTCGCCGGCTGCATCATCAATAGACTCGCCTAACAGCTCATAACGGCCAATACCTTCTACCGCCACCAACTGGGTGTGGCCACCGGATACCAACAGTGCCAGAAACGGAAACTGCGGCGGGTTAGCTTCCAGCATCGGCGCCAATAAATGGCCTTCCATATGGTGCACCGCCAGCGCCGGTTTGCCCCACGCCATGGCTAATGAACGGCCGATAGCCGCGCCTACCAGCAAAGCACCGGCCAGGCCCGGGCCTGCAGTATAGGCCACGCCATCAATATCGGCGGCAGCGCAGTTGGCTTCGCGCAGTGCTTGTTTTATCAGCGGAATGGTTTTACGGATATGGTCGCGCGAGGCCAGCTCCGGCACCACACCGCCGTAATCGGCGTGCAGCGGGATCTGGCTGTACAGTACATGGCTTAATAAACCCAGCTTGTCGTCATACACGGCAATACCGGTTTCATCGCAGGACGTTTCTATACCTAAAACTCGCATCTGTGTCTCAAATCCGCTAAAATGGCGGCCATTGTACCGGCTCAGTTCACTCAGAGCCAGAGGATCGGATTTAGATCGCAGAACTGCTTTACATCGCCCAGTCTTTTTGCGTAAAATGCCGCACCATTTTTAATCGTATTGGTTCACAGATAACCAATTTGGCCCTGAGGTGAGAATTTAATGCCTGTTGTTAAAGTAAAAGAAAACGAACCGTTTGACGTAGCATTACGTCGTTTCAAGCGCTCATGCGAAAAAGCTGGTGTATTAGCTGACGTACGCGCTAAAGAATTCTACGAGAAGCCAACCTGGATCCGTAAGCGTAAAAAAGCAGCAGCTGTTAAGCGTCATGCTAAGAAGCTGTCTCGCGAAAACGCACGTCGCATCAAGCTGTACTAAGCCTAACCGGCTTTTAGTACCCGCTTAGCGACACCGGTGCTGTCTGCTGCGCACATTATTGCCAGCAACGCTAATAGCAAAGACCAGCCCGATGTAACAGCGCAAAGTCGACATCTGCATACCGTGCCCGCAAGGCACGGTTTGTCTTTTTCTGAATAACGCCGAAGGAAAAAGGTGGCAGGACAAATCCCCAGACAGTTTATCGACGAGTTGTTGGCCCGCACCGACATCGTTGAACTGATAGACCAGCGCGTACCGCTGAAAAAAGCCGGTAGAAATTACGCTGCCTGTTGTCCGTTCCATAGCGAAAAATCGCCCTCTTTCACCGTTAGCCCCGACAAGCAGTTTTACCATTGCTTTGGCTGTGGCGCGCACGGTAATGCCATCAGCTTTATGATGGAGTTTGAACAACTCGAGTTTGTTGAAGCCATTGAAGAGCTGGCGCAGCAGCACCATCTTGAAGTGCCGCGCGAGCAAGGTGCCGGCCCCAAACGCCCTGTGGCCCAAGCCGATGACTACCACTTAATGCAGCAAGCCGCTGAGTTTTATCAGCAACAACTGCAAAGCCACCCCAATGCTGCCATGGTGCAGCAGTATGTGGCCAAGCGCGGCTTAAGCAGTAAAACCCTGGCCGATTTTGCCATAGGTTATGCCCCGGATGGCTGGGATAACCTGTTAAAACGCTTAAGCCCGAACAATAATAAAGCGCTGCGCGATCAGCTGTTTGAGCTGCGGTTGATAAACCGTAACGACAATGGCCGCGAGTATGATTTTTTTCGCGAACGCTTAATGTTTCCAATCCGCGACAAGCGTGGCCGCGTTATTGCCTTTGGTGGCCGCGTATTGGGTGATGGCACGCCAAAATATTTGAATTCACCGGAAAGCCGGCTGTTTCACAAAGGCCGCGAGCTGTATGGCTTATATGAAGTACGCCAGCAACCGGGCCATGTCGAACAAATACTGGTGGTAGAAGGCTATATGGATGTGGTCGCGCTGGCCGAGCACGATATCCGCTTTGCTGTCGCCTGTTTAGGCACTGCCACTACGTCGGATCATATGCATACGCTGTTTCGCTACACGCCTAAAGTAGTGTGCTGCTACGACGGAGACCGTGCCGGCCGTGATGCCGCCTGGCGTGCATTGCAAAGCGCCCTGCCGCAATTAAAAGATGGCGTAGAGTTAAATTTTGTGTTTTTGCCGGACGGCGAAGACCCGGATTCATTAGTACAAAAAGAAGGTAAAGACGCCTTTTTACAACGTATCGCCGGCGCTATGCCGCTAAACCAATACTTTTTTGAGCACTTGGTACAAGAATTTGACCCGACCACAGACGGCGGCAAATCGGCGTTATCGGTAAAAGCAACTGAACTGATTAAACAAATTCCCAGTGAATTTTACCGCGACAGTTTAAGCGATAAATTGGCCAACCTGCTGGGCAAGCCGCGTGAGCGCAGCAAAGCCGCAGTAAGCCGCGCCTCAAACCGGGTAAAACCGGCGGCGATGAAAATAACGCCGATGCGCCGTGCTATTGGTTTATTGCTGCAGTACCCCAATTTAGTGAACGTGATGCCGGACGCGCCCGAGCTTGGCGATGCCAATATTCCGGGCATTGGCTTGTTACTGGCGCTGCAGCAACGGCTGCAACAACAAGCGGATTTAACCACGGCACAATTGATCGAACAGTGGCGTGATTTACCCGAGCACAATATTTTAATGACGCTGGCGGCCTGGGATCACCAGATAGCACCGGAACAGTTATCACAGGAATTTGTCGATACCTTTCACTCTATTGAGGATCAGTATCTGCAACAACGGCTGGAAGCCCTGGAACGGAAAGACAAGCTGCAACAGCTGAGTAAAGCCGAATGGCATGAATACAAACTGTTGCTGCAGGCATTAAAAAGCAAAAAACCAAAGCTTGCGACCTAATGCGGCTGGCTAGAAAAGCCGCGCTTTGTTATAATCGCTAGTTCGCAATTTTACATTAATCAAATTGGTGGAAGATAAGTCTCTATGGAGCAAAATCCTCAGTCGCAGTTAAAACTCCTGATCATTAAAGGTAAAGAGCAAGGTTATCTTACCTTTGCTGAGGTGAACGATCACCTGCCGCAAGACATTATCGATTCAGATCAGATAGAAGACATTATCCGCATGATCAATGACATGGGCATTCAGGTGTTTGAAAGCGCCCCGGATGCCGACGATCTGATCATGACCGATGCCACCACAGATGAAGACGCAGTGGAAGAAGCTGCGCAAGCCTTAGTCAGCGTAGACAAAGAACTGGGCCGCACTACCGACCCGGTACGGATGTACATGCGGGAAATGGGCACCGTTGAGCTATTAACCCGCGAAGGCGAAATTGACATCGCCAAACGGATTGAAGACGGTATCAACACCGTGCAAAGCTCAGTAGCCGAATATCCGGAAGCCATTACTTATCTGCTGGAACAGTGGGACAAGTACGAAGCCGAAGAAATTCGCTTAAGCGACATTGTTACTGCTTTTATCGACCCGAACGAAATTGATGAGGCACCGGTTGCCGGTAGCCATATCGGTTCTGACGTGCCGGAAGATAAGATGGACGACGATGACAGCGACGACGATGACGACGATGACAGCGATGCTGACGACGGCGACACCGGCCCGGATCCGGAAATGGCCCGGCTGAAGTTCGGCGAACTGCGTACCCAGTACGACGTTACCCGTAACTCTATTGTGAAAAACGGCCGCGAACACGCCACCACCAAAGTAGAAATTGAAAAATTAAGCGAAGTGTTCCGCTGCTTCCGTCTGGTACCAAAACAGTTCGATCGCCTGGTTAAAAACATGCGCGAAATGATGGACCGTGTGCGGGTGCAGGAACGCATCGTCATGAAGCACTGCGTTGAATACGCCAAGATGCCGAAGAAAAACTTCGTTAAAGCCTTTACCGGTTTTGAAACCTCTACCGCTTGGGTAGACGCTGAAATTGCTGCCAATAAGCCTTACTCCGCCAAGCTGAAAGAAATGCAGGAAGAGTTGGTTCGCAGCATTGAAAAACTGAAAAAAGTAGAAGAAGAAACCGGCTTAAGTATCTTTAAAATTAAAGATATTAACCGTCGCATGTCGATTGGCGAAGCCAAAGCCCGCCGCGCCAAGAAAGAGATGGTAGAAGCTAACTTACGTCTGGTTATCTCTATCGCGAAGAAATACACCAACCGTGGTCTGCAGTTCCTTGATTTAATTCAGGAAGGCAACATCGGCTTGATGAAAGCAGTAGATAAGTTTGAATACCGTCGTGGTTACAAGTTTTCTACCTATGCTACCTGGTGGATCCGTCAGGCCATTACCCGCTCTATCGCGGACCAGGCCCGCACCATCCGTATTCCGGTGCATATGATTGAAACCATCAACAAGTTAAACCGTATTTCCCGCCAGATGTTGCAGGAAATGGGCCGCGAGCCGTCACCGGAGGAATTGTCTGAGCGCATGCAAATGCCGGAAGATAAAATCCGTAAGGTGCTGAAAATTGCCAAAGAGCCGATTTCAATGGAAACGCCGATTGGTGATGATGAAGACTCGCATCTGGGTGACTTTATTGAAGATGCCACCGGTGAATCACCGCTGGATTCAGCCACCATGGAAAGCCTGAAAAACGCGACTAACGAAGTGTTGGCAGGTTTAACTGCGCGCGAAGCCAAAGTGCTGCGCATGCGCTTTGGTATTGATATGAATACCGATCATACGCTGGAAGAAGTGGGCAAACAGTTTGACGTAACACGTGAGCGTATTCGCCAAATTGAAGCCAAAGCACTGCGTAAACTACGCCACCCGTCACGCTCTGAAGTATTAAAAAGCTTCCTGGACGAGTAAGCTAAGTAGACAAAAAGGCGCCTTACGGCGCCTTTTTACTTTATACCGCACAAAAAATAAGCAGTTAAACCCGGCCGGACAGATAAGCCAGATGACAAAGCCGGCAAAACTTCTTATACTGCACGCCGCTGCTTATACCGTCTGGTATTCAAAGCGGAAATGGCCCCATAGCTCAGTTGGTTAGAGCGCTCGACTCATAATCGATCGGTCGCTGGTTCGAGTCCAGCTGGGGCCACCATTTTTAAAGGCTTGTCGTTTTACCCTACTTCCTGAAAATAGCTCGGTACTCCCTCTGTGCTACCGACCCCCTGGCATAACTCACTCTAATTGTTTACCGGCTTGGTTAAATACGACATTCCTTCATTTGGCAATATATGTGTGACGTCGCCATCATATAGCGCGATATGCACTGGAAGAAAGGAAACTGATTCAGTTTGAAAGTAATGCCCCCCTTCTTTCGGAGGGGCCGCGTACTTAGAAGCACGACTATCCTATAAGGCTAAGTATCTTTTAAAAGCATACTATGGATTACAAGCCTCTGGCTTAAAAGCGGATATGCATGTCCTTTTCGAACCCTGCCTTTGCAGCGCTCACTTTTCACACATAATTTAACATTAAATATCTTTTTATTTTTAATTTTCCAGTTGCAATTAACTTTTTTTGCGTTTAGCATCCAGTGCAACAACAATGTTTACATATACTTAACCCACAGATACATCAAGTTAATTTAATTAGGAGAGTCAGGAATGTCGAATAACAACTTTACTAGTGTCGTTTCCGTACTTCACGTGATTGATTTCGATGGCGCCGTCGAATGGTACGCCAAATGGCTTGGGCGCAAGCCAGATGTTACACCTGATGAGGGAATCGCCGAATGGCAGCTGGCAGAAAACGCCTGGATTCAAGTTTCGGTTGCTCCTGATCCAAGCCTTGCAGGTAAATCATTTGTAGTTTGCGGCGTCCGCAATATCGAAACACAGAGAACAACTTGTAAAAATGCTGGTGTTGCTGCTAGCGAGACTGAGGACCTGGGATTCATCAAGCTTGCGCAAGTCAGCGATCCAGCCGGAAACACCGTGCTGTTCGTTCAAGAAATGTAGAGCTGTCTTGATTGGCGACGTGAATTCTTAGGGAGTAGAAATGTTTCAAAACACGGACGTTGGCGTTTGGAGCTATAGAAGAGAATACGAAAATGATCGAGAGGAAATACTTGCGTCGGTTGACAGAGTATTTAGCTCGGGTCAATTGATTTTGGGCAGAAGCGTAGCGGGGTTCGAGGATGAATTCGCTTCGTACCATGGCTCTCGTCATTGTATCGGCGTCGATAATGGCACGAACGCTTTAATTCTATCACTAAGAGCTGTCGGTATTTGTGCTGGGGATGAAGTAATCACAGTAGCTAATACTGCAGCTCCAACAGCTGTCGCTATCAATTCAATTGGAGCTCAACCCGTACTTGTCGATATAGAGGAAAATGGCAGCTTTCTCGTCGATGCTTCTAAGATTGAGGAAGCCATAACGGCAAAAACAACTTGCATCGTCGTTGTCCATCTTTATGGGCAGGCGGCAGATATGAGTTCAATTTGTGAAATAGCGCAAAAATACGGACTTACTGTCGTTGAGGACTGCGCACAGGCTCACGGAGCCACCCATAATGGGAAAATTGTCGGCACCTTCGGGAACGCTGCAGCTTTCTCGTTTTATCCGACGAAAATCCTTGGAGCTTATGGTGATGGCGGGGCTGTTATCACCAATGATGACGAGATCGCGGAACGCGTTCGTCAACTACGCTACTATGGTATGAAGGACCGATATTTTGTAGAAGATACACCAGGTTTCAACAGTCGACTGGATGAAGTTCACGCTGAAATACTACGTTATAAGTTAAAGAAGCTGCCGGGCTATCTAAGCGCAAGGCGAGCGATTGCTGCACGTTATGACGAATGGCTGGCAGACACTGAAATTGGGATTCCGACAATTTCACCTGGAAATGAACACGCATACTATCTCTACGTTGTTAGACATCCCGAACGAGATGTGATTCTTAACGAGCTTAAGCAGGTCGGTATTAACCTTAATGTTTCCTATCGCTGGCCAATTCATTTGATGTCGGGATTTGGATATCTCGGTATGAAAGTCGGGGATCTTCCAATCACCGAGAGATCGGCAAATGAGATATTTTCTCTGCCAATGTACCCGTCGCTTCAAATTGACGACCAACTTCGCGTTATTGGCGAACTAAGGCGCATCACGGAGAGTCTCCGAAAACCAGTTAAATCCAAAGTGAGAGGGCTTAGTCTATGACAAACAATACCAGCGGAAAACTGGAGAAAGACCTTTGCGAGCTTGCGGCGACGCTGGCTTGGGTCGATCCTGAAGACGTCACACCAAATACCTCGTTGTCGGACATTGGATTGGACTCGCTTGGGAGTATTGAGCTTGTCGCGCGAGTCGAGGGTCATTTTGGTTTCATGTTTCCTGAAAAAAACATTCCGAAGCTCGATACAGTTAATGAGATCATCAATTACGCAGAACGCGTCGTGAAAGAAATTTCAGAGGCTTCCAGCGCATGAGTAGCAGAACACCGGTAATTACAGGCGTTGGCGTCGTTTCCAGTGCAGGAATTGGTGCTGAGCGTTTCTGGACAGGAATACAATCGCCAGAAGATCGATTCCGGGAAATTTCGCTATTCTCGCCAACCGGAATCCCAAATCGGATTGCTAGCGAAATCGGCCCCTGGGTTCCCGGTTTTGAAACGCTAGATAAAGAACTATTGTCTGAATCCCGAATTTGTGCGTTCGCGGCGGCAGCTCAAAAAGAGGCAATGGCTCAGGCAAACTGTAATGCATCAGATGTGGATCAAGTTTTGGTTGGGACAACTGTCGGCGACATTGCATCTCTCGAAGTGGAGATTCGGGCCCGCAAATCTAACGGTATCGACATCCCGATGCAGCTTAAAGTTGATCAAAGTTTGCAACGAGCCATTTCACTTTCTCGAGACAACCTACCTGTTCAAATGTTTCTAACTGCATGTTCCGCCGGAAATCTTGCAGTAATTCGAGCTTGTCAACTTGTCGAATCCGGTTTAGCAGAACTAGTCGTTGCAGGTGGCGCTGAAGAACTTTCACAGATGGCATTCGTCGGCTTCGCCCGAATGCGTGGCATGGCTGCGCAAAAATGTCGACCCTTTTCCGAAGACCGCGATGGCATGCTTTTGGGCGAAGGTGCAGCTTTCGTTGTAATCGAGTCGGCAGAACATGCAGCAGCCCGGGGGATCAAACCGCTTGCTGAAATCCTTGGCTACGGCATGACCTGCGATGCTAAGCATCCAACTGCGCCTGATTCAGAAGGCGAAGGCATTGTGCGAGCCATGCGGTCCGCATTGGGAAGCTTATCTTCTACTCAAGTCGACTACGTTTGCGCCCATGGAACCGGGACACCACAGAATGATGCCGCTGAAGCAGAGGGCTACACAAACTTCTTTGGCTCAAAATGCCCCCCCTTAAGTTCGCTAAAAGGCACAATTGGACATTCGCTTGGGGCTGCCAGTGCAATTGAACTGGTCGCGTGTGTTTTGGGCATTCAAAATCAGAAGTTAATACCTCAACTGGGTGTAAAAGACCAGACAATGCTGAACTTGAATTTCGTGTCAGGTAGCGAAACCAACTGCAAAATAGATCTGGTTCTCAACAATGCATTTGCGTTTTTCGGAAACAACACAAGCATAGCGCTTGGCCGCCCTCAACAGCGAGGCGTTCCTCGGGTAATTAGGTCCAAATCTGAACAGCCGAAAATTTACTACGCTACAGCTAGTATCGCATTTGACTACCCGCTCAATCAGGGGAGCGATGAATGCTTGCCCGAGCTCGACCGGGACAGGTTGCAGTTTCTCGTCCGGCGTTTTCGGTCTAAACGTGCAGCAATTGTCGTAGCGGCTATAGAGCGTTGGCTTGAAAATGCCGAGAAAGCTGTACTTCCCGATCCTCAAAGACGTGGAATTGTTCTTGGAACCGAAACAGGAGCCGGTGCAGACATTGAACTGTTCTTAACCGAGTCACTAGAAAAAGGCGACGCGCTCGTTAATCCGGGATTGTTTCCATGGACGGTTCACAATGCAGCTGTAGGCGCTGCGGCTATAGCCGCCGATTGCCGTGGCCCCAACATCGTGGTCTCGTCTGGAACGTTCAGCTATAGCTCTGCGTTTCAACAGTCGCTTGCGTTACTTGAGGCAGGCTGCGCTGACTTAGTATTTTGCGGTGTGTATGAGTCTGATGGCGATTCTGATGGGACAGTCGCTTCGATTACAGCGTTGGCAACAAGACCAGAATTCCTTGGAAGAAATTATGCTGGCTCAGTCGAACAGCTGACTTTAGAGGCGGCAATTGGCAGCGCAGAAAGCGTTATAAACTGGGCCAATAAATTCAATAAAAGTGAGCTCCGAACTGAGGAGCGCATTTCATGAAAGACAGTTCAAAGGATACATACAAGAAGCAGCCCGTGAGCTTTGTGATCGGAGCCAGCGGTGCAATAGGTCAGGCTGTTTTTGCTGAGCTTTCAGCAAAAGGTCAACGGGTTGGTGGAACCTATCACTCACGGAAAGAAGAACTGCTCACTTTAATCGCAAACATTGATCCAGAGAAGAGTCTGCACTGTGCAGTTCAATGCGATACCAGCAATCGTCAAAGCGTTGCAGAGGCCTATTCTAACCTTGTTGCCCGGTTGGGGGAGCCCGACAACTTAATATATTGCGCGGGAATTCGTAGGGACAGGCCACAAATCTTCCAAACAACGGAGGATTGGGACGCGGTCCTGAACACAAACTTAAGAGGTGCTGCAGACTTTGTTCGCTTGGCCTTGAAGTCGATGACACAGGCAAAGAGTGGTTGCATAGTCTTTATTACCTCTGTTTCGGGGAGCAACGGTCTGGCGGGACAAAGCAATTATGGAGCCAGCAAAGCAGGTATGGAAGCTTTCGTTCGTTCTGTCTCTCGAGAAGTCGGTCAATTTGGCGTTTCTATAAATGCTGTAGCACCCGGATTGATTGAATCCGAAATGACAGCCGACTTGCCTCCCGCAGCAACCCGACATTTCCTCGCCAATATTCCTTTCCGGCGTTTTGGGCAGCCCCATGAAGTCGCAACGCTTGTCGCTTTCCTGACTTCTGAACAAGCAAGCTACATCACAGGTCAGACGTTTACAGTCGATGGGGGCCTGTCGGCATGAACAGACCCCAACCTCGTCCAGTCATAACCGGCATTGGCATCGTCTCCGCTGCAGGAATTGGAATCGAGGAAACTTGGCAGAGCATCCGCACCAAGCGACCGTTAGCAACCGCAGTTAAGGTTCCCGGTCCAGCTGGAGCTATGACACAGTTTCAAGCCTACATGGCACCTGAATACTCAATTAGCGGTATGTTCGAAACTGCACTTTCAAGAGTTCAGCTTGAAAAAGAGTGCCTTGACTACCCTCGCGACCTGAAGCACCTGATAGCAGCTGTAGGTCTTGCGCTTGATGATGCCAACGTTCGGTCTGCCGATGTTGACTTTGATGAAATCGGTGTTGTTGTCGCTGATGAACATCCTGGCGTCGAGCAGCTCTCCAGAGAGCTCTACCAAGGTTTTTCTGACGCAAAAAGCGCATCTCTTTCAGATAAAGTCTTTGAACTTAATTCATTCCTTGTGCCGTACAGGGTTGCCCGCGTATTTGGATTAGGCGGCGAGTGCTTTCATGTTAATTCAGCGTGCACTTCCGGTCTAAACGCGATGGACTGCGCGGCATCGCAAATCCGCAATAATAGAGCTCCTATCGCAATAGCGGCAGGCTGCGATGATCCGCTAAGCTCCGGAAAATTTGAGTGGTTTGCGAAGCGAGGTCTTTACGAGCTTAGCGGTAAACTGTCGGCTTGCTCTTCGGATGCCAGTGGGACTGTGTTCGGTGATGGAGGTACGGCACTTGTGTTCGAGGACCGCGATCATGCTATAGCCCGTGGAGCTCGAATTTATGCCGAATACCTCGGTGCCGGATTCACCCAAGACGGTTGGCGTGTGAGCGCCCCCCACCCTCAGAAGGCCAATCAGGCACGTGCCATTCGAAGAGCTCTCAGTGCTGCTTTCGTTGATCCAGAGCATGTCAACGTTGTTATCCCACATTTTACGGGCATACGATCGACTAATCAGTACGAGCGACGTTGTTTACAAGATGTTTGGGCAAAGAGCACAAAAGCGCCCTATTGCCTGCCCCTGAAACCACTGTTCGGCCACAATCTGGGAGGCTCTTCAATTCTGGAAGCCGCAATCCTGGCAAAGATAATCGACGCCCAGCAACTTCCGCACAACGTTCCGCAAGATACTTCCCAAACAGACCTGTTATTTGCAGAGATCTGCGATTGGCGCTCTACCGAAATTAACGTGGCGGTGAAAGCATCCGCAGCTTTCGCTGGGTTCTATGGAGCCATCGTACTTGGCCGTTGCAATGCCAAATCTTACCAGCGTGATATAGCTAACAAACAGGAATCAAAAGGGTGAATTTCGACGATGTCTAGTTCTGACTTTGATCTAATAGTAGTTGGTGGAGGCCTTTCAGGTCTGGCAGCTGCATTCTATTGGTGTTCGCGGATTGATGCCTCAGCGAAAATTTTAATAATTGAAGCGAGCTCCAGGATTGGCGGGTCATCTGTTGCTCATCATTTCAAGGTCAATGGACATTCCATGGCGGCACCTGGTGGTGCGCAAGAGCTGACCTTTCCGGAGTCATTTTCTTCCATTGTCAGATCAACAATGACCACGATCGGCATCGACATTGACGACCTGTTGAAGAGCATTGATTTTTCGCACTATCGTAGCCGCGGGGCAAAAAATCATGCGTTTTGCTTTTCTGCAGATCAATGGGGGCGAGATGGTATAGCTTTATGGAGTTCCGAAGGCATCGTGCTTTCGGATGCCCCGCTCTGCGATGAAGCCAAGAGCCAGATTTCAAAGATTTTCAAGGGCGAAGTCCCTTGGTTCGAAGGACTTGACGAAACTGCAAAGCTTCAGGCACTTCAATCCCGGTCATGTACAGAAGTTCTAACTGACTTCGGTAAATGTCACCCTGAAGTTGAACGTTTCTTTGCATATTGGACTTCACCAAGTTCTGGCTTGCCTTTTAGCCTGCACCCTGCGCTTGATGCAGCGCTTGTTGGATATCCGCCAATAGGAGCGCTGGCACCTGACTTGCCGGGACCATGGCCAGGTTTAACCCAAGCTGGTTCACAGTTTTTCAACAGTTCTTCACGGGCGACCTATCGATTTCCTGACGGTAACGCCACAATTGCACGAGCCTTTTTAGCGTGGCTCCGCCCCGACATTTTCAACGGTGACTCTGCAGCCACCCGATTAGGCGAAACCATTGACTTCGAAAAATTGCGCAATCCAGCGGCGTCACGTCGCTTCCATGTCAATGAAACTGTTAGGAACATCAAGTCGGCAGGCGAAGAGAAAGTTATCGTTGAAACAACAACGTCAGATGGTCGTTGTGCCAAATACTGTGGTTCTGCTGTAATTGTAGCGACTTGGGCGACCGAGTGTGAAGCAATTATTCCAGCTTTAAGCAAAGAGCAAAAGACGACCGCGTCGGCAATGGGCCGGCTGCCGATTTTAACTGCCACAGTGGCAGTGTCAAATTGGAGGCCATGGGTTCAACTTGGCGTCTCTAGCCTGAGTTGGCCCGGCCACCCGTCTTGGCAACGCGCTGAACTTGGATTTCCAGTCAAAATTGGTGCTTTTACTCCGCCTGACTCGCCTGACAAACCAAACACTATTACTGCAATCGGCGCAACAACTTACCTTAATGAAAGACCTTCAGTCGCCGCAGCCATGGGGCGCGAATTTCTAAATCAGCCGAATCAAGCAGAAAAACTGCGCGATGAACTGATACGGTTACTGGAATGCGCACTTGGTCCTTATGGATTTGATGCGCAAAAAGACATTCACGCCTGTCAGGTTGAGCTATGGCCCAATGGCTACCCATGCTACACAACCTCGCTTGATTATAGAGACGAATCGGTCGCTTCTTTCGAAGAAAAAAAAGGACTTGCGCGCGGCGTCGGGCGCATAGCCATCGCTGGTGCGGACGTTACTGACCGGCCATTTCTCGACGGCGCCCTAGAGGCGGCTTTCGACGCTGTTACCATGCTACAAAATCGAATTACCTGCTCAGATTCACTTCGAAGCAACGTTGAACAATAAATATTAAGGTAAAAGTAATGAGAATTTTAGTAACTTGTCCACCCGCCCACGATCACCTGCTGGGATTACTTCCGATTGCGGAAGCAGCGATGCGTGAAGGCCACGACGTGGCAATCGCAGTGTTGGAACATTTTAAGGAAGTTGTGACTAGCGCAGGCTTGAAGCATTTCGATGCCGGCGAGGACTGGATACCCAAAGCGATTGATGACAGCGTGGATGAGATTCTCCCCGAAAAGATGGAGGAGTTTACACAAGACTTCATGGCCCAAATGCTATGCGGGCCGGCCGCCACCTCGATGGCAAAAGATGTCAAAGCAATTATCGATGGTTGGAAACCCGACATCGTTTTGCGTGACTCTGGCGAGATGGGAGGAATGTTAGCAGCCGAGATGGCCGATCTACCGCACATTTCTTTAGGCGTTTTAGATTTCAATGGCATGTTTCTGGGGGACCGCATTGTCGCAGCATTAAATGAACGACGAGCAGAACTCGGTTTGCCAGTTGATGCGGATGGTTCAAGACAATATGCATTTGGACACATCAATATGATGTGCCCAACATTTGCGCCTGAAGAACTAACGCTGCCGAACACTTTCTCTGTTCGAGTTGACGGTGTCGGCAGGGGAGATACTCTCCCTGATTGGATTGCCAACATTTCAGACGCCGAAAAACCATTGATTTATGCAAGTTTCGGTACTGCTGCTGCAACAATTCCTGGTTTTGGGACTGCGCTGCGAAACGTCGTCGACGGTCTCGGTTTGATTGACGCTAATGCAATTGTTTCGGTTGGCAAGAGTCTAAACTGGAACGGTGAACAGGTTATTGATGAACATGAGATTCCCAAAAACGTCCACGTGGTCGATTGGGCGCCGCAACCGCTCTTGATGCGAAACATCGACCTTTTGGTAACGCATGGTGGCCCATCAACAACACGACAAGCCATCGTCTGCGGCGTGCCGATCGTTGCAGTTCCCCTGCTCTTTGATGGCTTTGAGATTGCAAATAGACTTTGCGAAAAAGGGTCGGCAGTTCAACTTGACTGGACAACACTGAGTTCTTCTGAAGTTGCTGACGCCGTGAAACTTGTTTTGGAGAATCCAAAATTCCGGCGACAAGCACGTAAGCTTCAAAGGGAGGCGTTGGCTGTCCCCCCAATCGACGATGATGCGGTCCGGTTCATTGAAAACGTCGCAACAAAGGCAAACCGATGACGGACGCTTCAGTATTAGGCGAAAATTCACTGCCGGCCAAGCTTCCTGGTATTCTAAAATGGATCGTGGAGCGGCGCGTTTCTGCCTTTCGTTGTACCAATTCGAATAGGAGCTTAGTTACAAAGATAGCTTCGACGTTCTTTTCTGGCTTCAGCGAAACCATTACAACCGGCGATTCAGGCGCTTCGATTAGGCACGTTGAAGGCAACTGCGAGGAATTCTTCAAGCCTTTCTACGTTGAAGGAGCCTCGTTGGCACTCACTGCTTCTCGTGTATTGCCTGTTTTTAAGGCTTCTGAAGGGCCGGCTGAATTACTTTACCATCTACCCGGATTCAAGCATGTTATATACGCCGGATGGGGTTGGTGGTACGCGTTTATGCCACGTTACACACAAAGTTTTCAAAACTCAATTAGTGCAGCTAGTGTCTTCAGTGCGATTACAATTGATGGTGCGGCCTTTGCGCGTGCCTTCCTTTTCGCCCGCCCTCCATACTTTGATTTAAAGATCCCGTCTGTTTCAAACGCAAAGAAAAGGCTGTGGGTTCAGGGATACGGCAGAGCTTTATGGTTCCTCACAACTGCGAACGTTTCAATTATTGAACGCCAGAGGCAAAGAGTGGGAAAAGAGTTATCCGCAGACCTCGATTCTGGTCTTGGTTTAGCCTCAGGCTTCGCAGGGATGGTTTCGCCGACTTCCACATTCCCATCCACGATCTGTGCTAACAAATCAGCTTATATGCAGGGCTATGCATTTGGATTAACTGCCAGGGCCATGTCAACTCCGGCTATTTTTTCCAGCTGGCTTTCGTCGATGACTCCCTGCAAAAAACAGTTCGCCCAGGGACTCATTTCGAGATGTTTAGTTGAACCGCGCTCAATCAATGACTGCCCAACAAATGTTTATACAGACTGGCAGGATGAACTTCGGGCCGACTTCCAACAATACGAGATCTCATGATGAGTTTTGAACGGTACATTTGCGCTGTCCGAGACGTGATACCAGCCTATCGCCGCGGACTTATGGATGCCCTCAAAATCGCCGGCTACGAGGTAGCCGAGCCCGAGGATGTCCTGAGTTGGCTCGCACAATTTCGGGCAGCCCAAGGCGTTAGTGATTGCCGTTTCGCGATTCTGCACTCTATTAGAGAAGAGGAAGATTTTGTGACCCTGGGTCGTATTCAGAAATTCGACCCGAGGGTTCAAACGATCGCTCTTCTACTCGAAAACACCAGTGATCGTTACGCCCGCGTTTTGAACGCGGGAGCATCCGGAGCGGTCTGCTACGGCGCTAATCCCGCGGAGATTATCAAAACCCTCGCAGCCACTTTTGAGGGGGCTGTGCGACTGCCACATTCAATCGTCGGTGAATTCTTGAGTCAACTTACAGACAGTCGGCCAGTCGTTCTAGACAACCGATCTGTCAGAACTCTCAACAAATTAGCTGCGGGGCTCAGTATCGCGGAAATCTCCCGTGAAGAACACGCCTCAGAACGCACCATGCACCGTCGGATGAAAGCTCTTTATCGCAGTCTCGGAGCAGAGAACCGTTACGAGGCAATCGTCGCCGCCGTAAAGCACGGATTTATTAAACAGATGTGAAATAACAGTTACTTGGAGGAGATTTTTTTTGAAAACTATTAAGTTTCTTGTGCTTGCATTGGCGTTGGCATTTGGATTTTTCGCAACCACTTATCCGGTTGCGAAAACTTCAAAGTCACTTCCATTAACGTTGCGTCCGCTGCCTCCGGCCACTACTCCTTTGCAAAAAGAGCGATTAGTAAACCCTTCTGTCAAACACATTGCGTCTTGGATCAGTGCCGCCGGGGCTAGTGCTGCATTAGGTGATCTGGATGGTGATGGCCTTATGAATAACTTGTGCCTTGTGGATCCTCGTTCTGATACGGTTTCGATTGGCACTGTATCTTCCGATCCAAGTAAACCTGCGCATAGTGTCCATGGTTTTCTGCGCCCGCCCGGCGCTGCAGACGCAATAGCGCCAATGGGGTGTCGAATCGTCGATCTAAATAGCGACGGCTGGTCCGATGTGTTGGTTTATTACTGGGGACGTGCGCCAGCCCTCTTCGTAAACAGAGGTAATTGGAGTTTCTCCGCATCGGATATCCTTGATACTCAAAAACAAGCATACGATTGGTATACAAACACTGTGCACATCGCCGATTTTAACGGCGATGGATTATTGGATATCTTCGTCGGCAATTACTTCCCAGACGGTTCAGAACTGCTCGATACTAAATCGCGCCGAAGGGTCTCGATGCATTCTTCTTTCTCGCGGGCTTTTAATGGCGGCATGAATCGAATCCTGCTCCAAAAGCCGGGAGAGCCTGGAAATTTCGAGATGGCTCTCGACATTTTTGCACCCGACTATGGGCAAGGTTGGACTCTTGCTTCAGCATCGGCGGATCTTACCGGCGACCTCTTGCCGGAACTTTTTGTCGCCAATGATTTTGGTCCAGATCAGATTTTTCTCAACAGGTCAGGCAATGGAAAGTTGCAGCTGGAGCCACGCAAAGCACGGAGCAAAAAATTCGGCGAACCACTTTCCCATGGTCTGGGCAGAGATTCCTTCAAGGGCATGGGCGTATCAATTGACGATCTCAACAACGACGGGTTCTTGGACATTGTAGTAAGTAATATTACGCAACGTTGGGGGCTCTTTGAAACTCAAATGCTTTTTCTGAATTCTGGGTCCGAAGACGACCCGCTTGAATTCTACAACGCCAGTGAAGAGCTCGCAACCGCGCGTACTGCCTTTAGCTGGGATAACAAGATCGCAGATTTAGATAATGACGGAATTCCGGAAATTCTCCAGGCCACAGGGTTTGTTCGAGGAAAAATTGACCGTTGGCCTGAAATTCAAGAAATAGCTCTTGCAAATGACGCGCTGGTTCCCAACGCGGAAAACTGGCCTAACTTAGTCGGCGGCGACATAAGTGGTGAAGCACCGCGAGTGGTTTTAAGTCGGGCAGACACGAAAAGTCCATTTCAAAATGTCGCCGAAGCCTCTGGTCTCGATGACGCTGGAATTAGTCGAGGGATTGCTCTGGCCGATATTGATGGAGACGGCGATCTTGATTGGGTCGAAGCAAACCATTTTGCCGATTCTCGGCTGGTGGTTAACGAATGCGCGCCATGCGGAGCGTATGTAGGGCTTCGATTACTTCGAGTTCGTGAGCAAGATCTCCCAATTAAACTCGACGGGCTGAAACCCGCTCATTCCGTCGGCGGGTCGACTGCAATTGGTGCAACTGTCTCTTTAGAGTCACCGTCTGGGGACCGAAAAATTGCGTTTGTCAATGGCGGCAACGGTCACAGCGGGCAACAAAGTACCGACATCCATTTGGGTCTCGCTGAAAAAACAACATCCCCCCTAATTGTGACAATTACATGGCGGGATTTTGAAGGAAACGTCCGTTCAACTACTATCGAGGTAAATCAAAAATGGCAAACGATACTACTGCCGTCGTAATCCCAAATAAAGGCGCATGGACACGGTTGGTTGAAAGACTTCGTCCGGCCACTCCTGCCGCTCTTCGTGTAGCAGCGCTGCGTCGATTCGCAACCGGGATAACATTGCTCACAATTGCCGGTCATGCTTTCCTCGGTTTTGAGCAAAGCATCGCGCAGCCGCTTGTCGCCGTGCTTACTTGCTACATAATTGAGCTCTTTATGGAGACCGTGGCATCACGCCATGAACAACGTCGCCCCTTGTATGCTTCTGTTGCCGGCTCTTCGGTTCGGGTCAAAGCGATTACCCTTTTCGACTTTCTGCTTCCTGCCCATATTTCGGGACTAGCACTGGGTATGCTCCTGTACGCAAGCAATCGCTTGGATCTTTTTATCGTCGCTGCGGTTGTCGCAATGAGTAGCAAGTACTGCTTTAGAGTTTGGACTGGACAGCGCAGCAGCCATTTTTTCAATCCTTCCAACTTTGGAATCGTGGTTATGATTTTGCTTTTTCCTGAAACAATCAGCATTGCGGCGCCATATCAATTTACAGCAGAACTTGGAGCCAGAGCCGACATAATGCTTCCTATCTTTGTTGCGGCTATCGGTTTGTTTCTGAACATAGTTTTTACCGCACGCATCCCCCTCATTGCTGCTTGGCTCGGTGGCTTTGTACTTCAAGCGGCGTTGCGCTCAAGCTTGGATCCAAACGTTGACTTCGATGCCGCGCTAGCACCGTTAACCGGTATGGCACTCATTCTGTTCACCCTCTATATGGTAACTGACCCGGGCACTACACCACGTTCGACTCGTGGCCAAATTGTATTTGGGCTTTCAGTAGCCTTTGTTTATGGCTTGCTCATGGAGTTTCACGTGGTTTTCGGTGTTTTTGTCGCGTTGATGATTGTATGTACCGGCCGCGGAATTCTCTTGGCAATAACTAACAGGCGTGTCGCTGAAGCGCTCTCTGCGCCTGATGTGCAAAGTAACGCAGTTCAAAGTTGGCTTCGTTGATACGAATGTTAATCAGTGGAAACGGAAACTAAATCTATGCAAGGAAGACCGTAACGGCCTATGAAAAATGGAAATCTAGCAATTGTTGATAGTCTCATAGATGAAGAGTACCTGCGACTTATTGAAGCTGCATGGGTAAAAGTAAGCGGCTATGCGCGAGACATAGTTTCAGAATTTGGAGTCAATGAATCCGCAACCACCTCCAGCGCGCAAGCTTTGGAATGGCTGCAATTGGCTTCGGCACGTGAAGTAACACTCAAATCCTCTGCATTACCAAGCGGATCGGCGATGTCTTTTATGAAACTGGCACGAGATGCCTACCCAAGTTTCCTTGCGGGTGAATCGAACGGAACTAATTTACTTTTTTCTGGCGATGGGCTTCAAATCTGGCAGGATTACTACAGTTCGTCAAATCCATTCTATGCTCCTCTAAATCAAGCGGCGGCGACCGCTCTGGCGGGAAGAGTAAAAGAAGGTGTTCCAATGCGGGTACTCGAAATCGGTGCCGGTACCGGTGGTGCGACCACAACCGCATTGAATGTTCTCGAACAGGTTGCAACCGCACCCGTTAGCTATCTTGCTACCGACATAAGTACTCGTCTTCTCCGTTCAACTGCGGACACACTGAATCAACGCGCTACCGAGCTGATAGAAGTCAATTTCGAACCTTATGATTTTAATGCTGCGCCAACGAGGAAACAAGTTTCAACAGGAGGCTTCGATGTTGTGTTTGCAGTCAATGCACTTCACAATGCTCATTTTCTCCCGGCTTCACTTCGAATTTTGTCTTCGCTTCTCAATGAAGGAGGTGTCATTGTAATTAGCGAGTCGATTTGTTGCTTGGGTGAACAAGTCCATCAAGAGTTTTTTCTGAACCTACTTCCCCTTCCTGAACATAGACGAGGTTGCTCCAGCCGTTTCCTCTCTTCGGAAGATTGGCAGCTAGCAATCTGCGATGCAGATCTCAAATCTGACATTGCAATCAACAGCGTCGGGTCCGAGCTTGTTCTTTTGGCAACGGTCTCAAAGAAATGATTGTGAAGAAAGCACCGAGTCTCGTCTTAACTGGCTCCAACGGCTACCTTGGCAAACAAGTTTTGGCGGCGCTTAAGGCGACCAATGTAAAAATTGAATCAATTTCTTTTAGTAAATTCTTAAGAGGCGCAGCCGAGCCAACTGCTTTGCGCATGCTGCAACAAGCTGACGTGGTTTGTCACCTCGCGGGCGTCCATCCTCACCAGACAATAACTCAGTCTGATAATTTATATTGGGAAGCAAACGTTGTTGGAACGAAAAAGCTGCTCGCTGCAGCCCAGAATGCCAGTCGAATTGTATTTGCCTCCAGCGCAATGGCTTCAGAGGAAAAGATACTGCCGATGGCTAATCAGGGTCTCTTGGCTTACGCGAGTTCCAAGAGAGCAGCTGAGGCCTTGGTCGCAGATTACGCGGGTTACAAAGCAAGTAGTTTATCTCTGCGTTTTCAAGCCTTAGCAGGTGCACATCGCGAACCGTGTTTCGGACTAATCGGCAATGCGCTTCGCGCAGCCCGCGAAGGCACGCCGCTCAAGATTTTTCGGCAAGCGCCACCTCGAGAGTATCTCCATGTCGCCGATGCAGCTTCAGCAATCGTTGCTGCCTGCTTAGCTCCCATAGAGGGACATTCTGTAATAGATATTGGCACTGGGTTACCACAACACGTGTCAACAGTTGTAGAAACAGTTGAGCGAATAACGGGAGTTGAAATCAAAAAGCGAAGTGTTAGTTGCCGCATAGAACCTGCTCCGCGAACCAGTGACCTCTTGGCCGCAAGAAAGTTGTTGAATTGGGGAGCCTCTAGAAGCAGTCTGCCGCAAATAATCATTGACCAGTTGGAGGGTCAACATCACCGCGCAACGATGTGCATTCCGACGGTCACAGGAAATAATTTCTTTTAATACTATGAACTACGATGCAACAGAACTCATACCACACAGAGGCGAGATGTTGTTTGTAGACAACATCTTGTCGTTGGAACCAGGTGTTAGTGCAACAGGCGAATGGCAACCTTCACGTATCTGTTGGCTGAGGTCACACCCAAATTCCACCAATCTGTTACTAACTTTGCCAATGGAGGCTCTTGCGCAGCTTGGGGCTTGTGCAGTTTTTGCTATTGAACGCTACCGTGGCCGCAAACCGTTTCTGGTCGGCCTTGAAAAGGTTGAGTTCCTCCAGCCTTACTCTGTCGACAGCACGGTTTACCTATCTGTCGAGATCATAAGCTTAGGAAGCCGGTATGGAAAAGCACGAGGAACAGCAAAGGTAGGAAAACAAACAATTTGCCGTGGAGAAATCTCCTTTGTTGTCGTTTAGAAACTCAAGGTGGGCGATAAGGACGTTGATGGGTGTTTATGTAAATTTCCTTGTTTGGTTGAAAATGTTTTTTAAGTTTAAAAAGTACCGGGTGGTGGCGACTCGATCCGATAATTAATCGAGAAACTACCACAGTGCAGTGCCCTTGGCGTTTATGATTTGTTGGTAACAATTGATGAGCGTTGGGTATTTAAGGTTTAGATAACAATAATATGGAGCGCTGAATGATATTGAATAAACGATTTGTCCCCATCTATTGGGCACTATTTACTTGGGCAATCTGGGGAGCGTATATGACATACGCCGATGCTTGGAATCTATTTGAGGGTAACTGGTTTATGAGTGTGACCATGGCATTAGGTTCCTTCATTGCCGGAGCAACCAGTGAGGGGGGGGGGGCCGTTGCCTTTCCGATGATGGTACTGGTTTTTGAAATACCCCCCAGTACTGCCCGCGATTTTTCATTGATGATTCAGTCAGTTGGCATGGTAGCCGCGGCTGTGTCGATCATCATGCTGAGAATACCAATTGTGTGGCGGGCGGTAGTGCTGGCATCAGTGGGTGGAGTTTGTGGCGTAATCTTCGGCATCGAAGTTATACAGCCAATGATGGCCCCACCGCTGGTAAAGCTTTTCTTTACCAGCCTCTGGCTTTCGTTTGGCTGTGTTCTATTCTGGACCAACCGACATGCGGATCGCCAGGTTGTGAGGGATATGGGGCCGGCAACAAATTCAGATATTATTAGGCTGCTTGCTGTTGGTTTTATTGGCGGGACGGTAAGCGGACTCACAGGCAGTGGCTTGGATATCATCACCTTTTCGCTGCTAGTGCTGTTTTACCGTACCTGCGAAACCGTGGCCACACCCACTTCAGTGGTATTAATGGCGATCAATTCAGTCATGGCGTTTCTCTGGATGGAGGGGTTTGGCTCGGGTGTTGCCGAGGCCGCCTGGGATTATTGGCTGGTTTGCATCCCGATTGTGGTGATTGGCGCACCATTAGGAGCTTGTTTTATTCGCAATAAGTCACGTAAGTTTATTGCGAGAATTCTGTATGCTTCTATTGTGTTCCAATACCTTGGCGCCTTGATAATACTACCCATGGATATGAAGCTCGCGCTGTTTAGCGGTTCAGTGATTATTGTTGGATTGCTTTGTTTTTGGACGGCAATTCATTTCGGCAATAGACGCTTAAAGCCTGTCAGGTTTGGGTGTGAGGTCTAAGGGCTTTCTACTTGCGACGAAGGCCTGTTAGTTAGAATCCCTGCATTTATCATAGTTCAAAACAAGGGGATTCTAACCGAATCGCGTCAAACTTGAGTAAGAAATAACAGAAAAGCCAATGTATCTCTGGCTTGAATATTTAGGAGGTTTCCCTGCTGTGCAATTGAAATGAGCGTTTTGACGTCACACCAACGGTACTCATCGCTCGGAGGTGGGATGTCACAGTTAACTAAGACGTAACGGACTGCACTTTGAAAAAAGCGCCCGCCTTCATCAGAGTGAAAATTATCATAAAGAATTCGCGCTTTTTGTATTTTTCCGCAGTCGGGCGCCAGTGCACGTTCCAGCTGACTCTGCATTTTGTCAGAAGGCTGGTCTCCGCCAGAAATTTGGACCGTTGGACCGATTTCCGCAAAATCCAGAATGCCCGGCTCAACACAAGTTCTGAACAAAGCCTGAAGTGCGCCTTCGCGTTCACGAACCGCAAGAATGACTAGTCCAACCGCCTTGGGTTTTACCATGAGTTGATCCCAGAAATCGACTTCTCTGCCGATCGCGTCGACGCGAACACCGATTACCTCGTGCCCGGAGCCGTCAATGCGATGGAGCTTGTCAAGCTGCCGGCGCCAGCCCATCAGATCACTCAGAGGAACGCGAGTTGCCGAATATGCGATTCTGGAACGATGATGGCTGAGCCATTTTTGAATTCGATCAGCTTCGACGACTAGAGTTGGTGCATTTCGGCTTTGCCAGAACGGACCTAAAGCAAGAATTGTTCGCAGATCTGAGTGGATCAAGTTGCTCACCGAAAGGTGCCTGATAAGATCATTGATTTCTACCCAGCGAAATCCAACAGGCGGCTCAAAGTAAGGCACTTCGACTATCATCGATTGATTGCGTTTTTGCCAAAAGACGCTGCCGTGTTCGGATTGAACAGTGTCGAGCAATACCACGCGCGGAGCATGAAAAAGTTCAAGAAAGAGAACAGGCTTACCACCGTGCGCCCGGAGCTGGTTGCTTCGTGTTGCCTGAACGGTTGGCGAAATCTGACAACCGTGTATAGTTCCCGGTTCTGCTTTGGCCTGGACCAAGGCAAACAAACCAAAGCTGGCTCTCGCAACTGCAAGGCCAAGAAGTCCGACCTCTGGCTGATCGATCATTGCGGTGGCGGTAGTGCACTCCTCACCGTGAAAACCGTGCGTAACACCAACAACCGAGAAGTACTTACCGCTCGAGTGACTATAAGCCGGGCTTAACTCTGACGTTTCCCATAGCCTAACTTCGGAAAGAGGGATCCGAGTTGCCGTTGCAGAAGACCATTTTCTGGCTTCCAGCCGCCAACTCTGCAATTCTAAAAACTCGTCAGCCCCGGAAGCCCGGGCAAAGTGTTGATGAGCTCGTGAATTCATTAACTAGGATCGAGCGAGAACGTGACGTTTGGAACAAATTTTAGCCATGACCCACCCTGAGCACGGAAAGCGGATTCTCGAGAAATGATCTCTTCCTCATGATTCCAAGCGAAGAGCAGGTAAATGTCGGGATAATCTTCAATACTTTGAGGAAACGGCTCAATTGGTATGCCTGTTCCGGGGGTTAATTTCCCTTGTTTCTCGGGAGTCGTGTCGTAAATGACCGGGAGGAGGTTGCAGTCGATTCCGCAGTAGTTTAAAACTGTTGAGCTTTTTGCAGTTGCTGCGTATCCGGCAACAGTCTTACCAGTAGAAGCTAATACACGAAGAACTTTCAGCAATTCGGAGCGGCGAACCTCAACGGCTTCCGCAAATTTCTTCAAATGATCTACGGAATGAAGGCCAGTCTTGCGTTCATTTTCTATAAAGTCCACAACCGATTGTGACTGTGTTCTGTGTAGACGCCCAACCGTAAACCGAAGTTGTCCCCCATGGGTTCCCAGGTGTTCTACGTCGATCAGTTTCATGCCAAACTTTCTGGCAATCAAATCCATACTTGTTGCGCTGAAGTAGTAGATATGCTCGTCATAGATCTGATCAAAGGCACAATTAGTAACGATATCGCCCAGGTATGGGTCCTCGAAAATAAAGCGGCCATCTTCAGCAAGAAGAAGGTCAACTCCTTTGAAGACTGATGCTAGATCAGAAATGTGGCAAAGGGTGTTCGCTGCATATATTACAGTTGCCGGTTTAGCCGATTCCAATATTTCGGCAGCGGTCTCAGCGTTGAACCAACCAGTCTTGGCATTTACTCCACGAGCCACGGCTTCCGCAACGAGATTGGAAGCAGGATCAATGCCGAGCTGCATAAAACCCAACTTGGCAAATGTTTCCAGAAAGGTGCCATCATTACAGCCAAACTCAACAATAAATGGCACTGTGTCAGCGTGCCTTTCTAAGTCGAGAATTTCAAGAGCCGTTTTACGGAAATGCTGCTGCATCCGTTGGGAGGAAGAAGTTCGAAATGGGTAGTCCGAAGTAAACATCAATTCGGGGGGGACTTCGTCAATAAGTTGCACTAGTTGACAAGACTCACATATGCCGACTTTCAACTCAAACATTAACTCAGGCGAATGCTCATCAGGTCGGCGATATGAATCTGCCCGGGGATGCCTACCCAGATCAATAAATTGATGGAGACGCTGACCGCAAATTCTACAATCTGGTTGTCGATTGGAGCAGTTTTTATTTCGTGAGCTGTGCATAATTGTTATTATTGTCTGCTTTGTTTAAATTTTTGAATTTGCTTTGCAACCTGGGTTTCACAGGTTGAGGCTCAACCAGGCTACAAAGCGATTAGTGGAGATCACTCCGTCAGAGGCAACAGCTTGACTATTTTCGTCTCAGTAAGTGTTTTAATGGCAACGATTTCGCCTTGTGCATTTGCCATCGGTACAAGCCCTTTTTGGCTATAAACAGACCCAACTGGAGGAACTTGGTTTACGGCTGCTTGCATGTGAGCTGCATCTGGGTTGTGCAGAACTCCCATAGGAGTTTCAACAGCCAAATGGATGAATTGCTGGCTACGGACAGACTCCGGCCCGAACTCTACTCCAAGAGGAATTTCCAGGCGGCCAATAGAAGGCTCAAGAGTGGCATTAAAAGAAGTGCCCACGCCGAGAGCAACAGTTTGGCCGGGGAAAAGGACTTTGCTGATAGTCTCAGTTCGGTAGTTCTTAATTTCCAGATCCAGCCGAACTGTGCCGTTCATGCTAAAGACCGGGTCATGTACAAGGATTTCGAACTCAGCCTCAGGGAACTCGAACCGCTCGCGCAGGGCATTTGGGTCGTCATGTTTAGTTCCGACAACCACTTCAATAGTTGTCTGCGACGTTGCTTTGTAGCCGCGCGAACCATCTGGGAATGTGCGTCGCGGCTCCATTCTCAGCAATATTTCGCTTGCGCGGTTACGGAGTGCCTTCCAAGGCGTTGCAATTTCATCTGGGAGAGCAGGGCCAACCTCCTCTAACATCATATCTGCAAGTTCTATCATAAGTTTTCCTTTCACGTTGTTGGGTTTCTTGTGGATATAGTTGCGTTATATAACGGATTTATATTAGAGCTCAGAATCGCGCCATGTCTAGGTGCTGAGCCAGCCAATCTTCTGGCATAACTGAGACGGAAAATGGCATGGCTATGCCAATTTGAACATTCGTCTACTTAAACTTGTTCCAGAAAGAAGGGATGGTAAGGAAAACGGAACATCCAAAGTCCAAGATCCGATGAACTGAGGATTAAATTCGTAAGAGAATGGTAAAAGCCTGAGGAAGGATTCATCGATGGCAAATTGCCCAATTCAAGAATAAGGGAAAAGGTAAAAGTCAGCCTTGGTGGCGCCGACGAGCGGAAATTGAAACTGTGCTTGATACTCATCGAGGAAATTGATGCGAAGGTGTCATCTAACTTATGGTCAAAGAGGCTGAGGCTGCTCTGCCGCCGGCGGGGCAAAGCGCTACCCGGGCGAAAAATTTCGAATTTCTATCATCCAGCAGAATGTAGCCCCTCTGATGAGCACGTGGCCTTTGAGATTTTAGTTCGTCTGAGTATTCTGTAATTTTTACTTCAGCTGGACACGCGCGTAATTCCTTCGAACAGGGCCTTCTGGATTTTTTGAAATTTTAAGAATTTGTTGTCGTAATCGGTCGGGCGTTGAAATATAGTGCAGTAAAAAGAGAGTAAAATTGGGCCGGAAAGAAATGAGAAATCCAGTCCTTGCGCTTAATCCAAATTCAGGTCATCGCTTTGCAAGCGTTTCTCCAGGAAGGAGCCGACTAATTGTCTTTAAAGCGGGAGAGCGATGCGAAACGAATCAAAAACGCATAATAACTACAAGGGCTGTTGTGGAACGCATACGACGAACCAAGTTGGTCGATTGCGTGACTCCGCCAAACTCGTAATACTTCTGCCAGTGCGTTTAACAGAAATATGCTTTGTTGTCATAGCCTACGCCCTGAAAATGTTCTTTAGTTGGTCTCTGAGGCGGTTCAGCTCAAGAAGTGCTTATTTTAATTCACAGGGAAATACCCTGCGTGAAGCGCTGCAGGCTCTCGGGCCGACTTTCATCAAGCTTGGCCAAGTCCTCAGTTCCAGACCGGACTTAGTGTCGCCAGAAATCTCATCTCGGCTAGCCGTCCTGCAAGAACAAGTGGAGTCCAGAAAACCCGCGCAAGTAAAGCATCTGATATCACAATTCCTTGGCCGGAAGCTCAACAGCGTCTTCGGACATTTTGAAGAAGAACCAATTGCAGCTGGTAGCGTAGCCCATGTGTATCGGGCGGTACTGTTAGACGGCTCTGTGGTCGCGGTTAAGATCGTGCGACCTGGAGTGCGATGGCGGATGATTTGTGACATGGTACTCTTTTCGGCAACGGCTAAAATACTAAGTTTGGTGCCGCGGATGAGGTTAATCCCAATGGCTCCAATGGTGGAGGAACTTCGGCATGTTCTGATTTGTCAGCTTGATTTGTCTGCCGAGGCTTGCAATTATACAAAATTCAGAGAGAATTTTTGCAGTTCGTCTCACGTTCAGCTGCCCCGGATTCACAGTGAGCTCTCTAACGGCCGAATGCTGACAATGGAGTACCTCGACGGGCTGCAAAGAGTCGAGCAAGTTGCTAAAAAAGTGGGCTGCTCAGATGTACTCGCCAAAACTTGCCTCCGAGCACTTTTCCAAATGATTTTTATCGACGGATTCGTCCACGGCGACCTGCATTCAGGCAACGTCAGGTTTAAGAATGATGAAGAGCTCGTATTACTCGATTGCGGTTTAGTCGTTCTCTTGGATTCCAAGAGACAGTCTGAGTTCACTAGATTTTTCTTGTCTATTGCAACAAATAATGGCTGCGAGTGCGCGAAAATAGCTCTCTCAACATCGACTTGGCGCTCCAAGCTCTTCGACTGGAACCGCTTCGAAAAAGAGATGTGTGAACTTGTCAACGCAAACTCAGGTAAGAGCGCAGAACTGTTCGAGGTAGCTCACTTCGCGAAAGAACTCTTTGAGTTATTTCGGCGCAACGGTCTACGTGGTTCTACCGATTTTGTTACCGTAATTTTGGCACTGGTCGTTTTTGAGGGAATTGTAAAGCAATTATCGCCATCGCTTGATTTTCAAGCAGAGGCTCGCAGCTTTCTGTTTGCAGTTGGGTTGTATTAACACCTGACCAGGATTAATGGTGCGATTCCAGCGTCTTTCTTTTCTTCATGGGTCTGGTTCGGGTTTATTATTTGATTTAGTACAATTGTGAGATCTGAATGGGAAATTTAAGGAATTCAAATGGTGCGCAACGTGGCACTGGGGCAGCAGATTCTGCTCTTCAGGTTGAGTACAGCCAGTCTGGCGGACTCGTGACACTGTTGACCCAACTCAGCGTTTCGCTTGCCGTGTCCTCTTATCAAGCAGGCCTACTTTATTTGATCGGGCGGAATCCAATGGGCGGCTTGAATGTTCATGAAGCTGCGATGCCCAAACCGATGGGGCTAAGTTGGCATGAGAATGGCCAGCTGATCTTAGCTGGCGGCATGGAAATCCTGCGTTTTGAGAACATTCTCGGGCCCCATGAAAGGTTAAACGGCAGCTTTGACGCATGCTTCGTGCCACGCAATGTCCATACGACCGGAAGACTCGACGCCCATGATGTTGGTGTTGCTTCCGATGGCCAGGTAATCTTTGTGAATACTCGTTTCAATTGTCTGGCCACCCTATCGTCGCGGCACAGTTTCACACCTATTTGGCTGCCTCCGTTTATTGACCGAATTGTGGACGAGGATCGCTGCCATCTAAATGGACTTGCGATGCGCGACGGCAAACCAGCCTTTGTGACGGCTGTCTCGCGATCAAACACCGTTGATGGTTGGCGCGATCGGCGCGTTGGTGGTGGTGTTGTTGTTGAGGTTCAAACCGGTCGTATTGTCTGCGATGGATTGTCGATGCCGCATTCGCCCCGGTGGCATGATGGTCGTTTATGGCTTCTGAACTCCGGCACAGGAGAACTTGGTGTGGTCGAGGGGCTGGGTCGTGAGGGGGAACACTCCGGATCCCAGATCGGGCATTTCAGACCTGTTGCGTTTTGCCCGGGTTTTCTGCGTGGTCTTGCATTTTGCGGTAACTACGCAATCGTAGCGTTATCGAAACCTCGCTACAAGCGATTTGAAGGCCTGCCGCTTGAACAGCGTTTAAAAGAGGCCGATAGTTCGCCTTGGTGCGGAGTTCAGATTATAGATCTAAAAACGGGGTCTTGTGTTGAATGGTTCAGGATCGATGGTGATGTGGCTGAACTTTATGACGTGGAGATTCTGCCCGGTTTTCATTCGCCCATGGCATTGTCGCTTGGTTCGCCTGAGCTAGCCAAACTAATCACTTGGAATAGAACCGAAGCATCGTTGGATCTAACAAACTAGCAGTTTGAACCAGCAAACTCGAATTCTTAAAACTCAGCCATTGGCTGGACAAGCTGCATGCGGCCCCCTTTTTTGGCCATCTAAAAAACATTGCTGCATCTGAAAAACACTTATCCAATTGTTAAAATTGATAATTCGATCGACAATTTTGACCAAGGATTGACAGAATTTCTGTCAATCCTTGGTCAAAATGGAACAGTAAAATGTAACCAACAAATCCATCCGTCTCCCCGCAGTCCGGATTTTTGCCATACTCAACTCCCCTATTGCAGGACATTGGCAACGCCTTAAACCAGTCTGAATTAGAGCAGGCTATTTCAAACCTTGCCAGCGGTAAAATTGATACAGCCAAACCCATTCGTTTGATGTGAGGTTTGTAGCTGCTAAAACAGATTAACAATCATAATGTTGCCTAATTTGTAAGAACAGTCACTGTTGAATCCTTATCAGCTAGTGTTTTGCGGGGAAAGCAAAAACGGGCCCTGAAAATATTAAGGACTATTGCTCATGCTGTGTTGAGTGACCTGGAACATTAACTAACGCCGGTGGTGCTTGCGAAGGTAAAAGAAATGTTTGTATTGAATCGTCTGCCGTTTAGCCTTCCCGGTACAGACTATTAGTTTGCGCCCTAAATAGGTCCGACTCGCCGAAATCCTAGATATCCTTCCAACCGCCAGCCCAAGAAATTGTGGCGCACATGGCGATAAAGTAGTAATCAAATAGCGGCTTGATAAACTTGGCTGACAAGCGGTGATCTTAGTTTTGGCAACTTAAGTTTAAACTAGTTGCTCAAAACATGTTCGCGATTTCACCCTGAGTGTCATTTTCCTGAGCATAAGAATTGACCGTCACGAAAGAGGTCAGAAAAGATTTCTTGTTTAAAATTGCTGAGTTGTACGTTATTTTTTTCTAAATTATATTGACACGCTAGCAATAATATTTTTACATACCTAAAATGCAAGCAAATTTGTGACGGTGTCAGGGAGTGACGATGTTCTTAGAAGGGAAGCGGTTATATTCATTTCTGATTATACCATTTGTTCTATTCACTCAAACAACTAAAGCTAAACCGCGTTCAACATTGTCACCAATGGACAGTTTGCTGTCCACCACTACGCGTTCAGTGAAACCGGCAGAAGAGCACCGTTGATTTGAAGCATGCTTCGACCATAGCTAATATCCCAAGCCCGCAAATCATTGCAAGGATTGCAATTGGGGGATTAAAGGAAAAAGTTAGAGGATAAATAAAATGTTACTGAGGAAGCCAAAGAGGGAAGCGAAGTTTTTCAACGTCGGAACATTCAATTTGCCTCTTAAATTAACCAGATGTTTGTCGAGTTGATCATAAAGCAGAGGGAGCAAGCATGACCGGTTCATCCACAATTTGCGGTAATCATCGCAGCACTGTTTTGCGCGGCGAGAGCTCAGCGAAATTGCATTTAATACCACGGCACCCGGTCGCCGTTGCCGTCAATTCAGTTTTGATGGCAAGTGCGATCACACTAGGAACAACAGTTGTTGCTCATGCCGGCTCTTGTGCAGAAACTGGTGGAGTCGGTTCAGGAATTTGGACCTGCTCGGGACCTGGTGTTGCAGATGTGTCACAGTCGCTTTCACCTTCGGTAGAAGGCAACATTATTGTTCAAACTGTAGAAGGTTTTGGCATCACTGTCGCGGATGGAGATGCGATTGAAATCACCAACGCCTCCGGAAACTCCGGTGTCACCTTTTTTGATAATTTTGGCTCTATAATTTCAGGCGAAAACGACGGAATTATCGTCCGCAACTATAGCGATGGCGCTTTGAGCGTGACGTCTTCTGGCACCGTGGTCGGAACGAACGGCCTTGGGATCGGTGCGTATAATTACGGTTCAGACCTAATTATCTCCGCCGCCAACGCTACCGGATCTGAGTATGGGATTGGAGCGGCTAATTTCGGCACGGGTTCCTTAAGCGTGACGGCAACGGGTACCGTTGTGGGAACGAACGGCCCTGGAATCGGTGCTTTTAATGCTGGTACTGATCTAACTATCTCCGCCGTGAATGTTAACGGTGGAGAGTATGGAATTGGCGCGGCCCACTTTGGTACTGGCGCTGTTACAGTGACATCCACCGGCAATGTCTCGGGATCTGGGTTGGACGGAATCTACGCGTATGGCAAAGGGGGTATTGGAACGGATATTACTGTGTCCGCCGTGAACGTTGTGGGAAACAGAAATGGTATTCGCGTTTACAATTCCGGCACTGGCGCGGTCAGTGTGACCTCGACCGGCAGCGTGAAGGGTACAAATTCAGATGGGATTTACGTGTCAAACTCAGCTGCAGGCACCGATCTCATTGTGTCCACTGCGGACGTTAGCGGTAGGACCAATGGGATTTTCGCGATTAACAATGGAGCAGGATTGCAAAGCATTACAGTAAAAGGGATTGTCAAGGGTGGAGCCGATTTTGGTATAAAAACCGAAACGTTAGCGGATAACACGACCGAAATTATCTTGCAGAAGGGAGCCCATGTAAGTTCGACTTCAGGCCTTGCAATTGAAAACAATCAAGGAAACTCCTTCACGACTGTTTACACCGGCGCGTCGGTTTCAGGTGAAATTCGGCTGGGCAGTGGCTCGGACAGTCTGACCTTTGCCGGTGGCGACTTCAGCGGAGTGACCATTTTTGACGGCGGTGATGACGTTGGGACAGCCGACGGCTTTAGCGATGTCTTGACTTTTATAAATTCCAGTGGGGAACTAACTGGTGCTTCTGTACTAAATTGGGAACGCCTGGTGGTAGCCAGTGGATCTAGAATTTCATTTAGCGACAGCATGCTGACAGCAGGTACACTGGAAACGATGAGTGACGGTGTTCTGGATGTGTCCGGCAATCAATTTCAACTGTTCGGCAATTTTAGCAATGGCGGTACGCTTACGATGCTGGATAGCAGCGCCAGCGACAGTTTCACGGTGACGGGAGATTACTCTGGCTCGGGGAGCCTTCAAGTAGATGTTGACTTTGCGGCGAATAAGTCCGACCAATTAATTGTAAACGGAAATGTCACTGGTGGAACAACACTGGTCAGCGTCGCCGACGTAACGGAAGGTAATGCCTCAGGCAAAGATGTTGTTTTGGTGGAAGTTTCTGGCACGACCCGAGCAGGAGATTTTGCGCTTTCAGGAGGACCGATAACCTCGGGGGTTTTTGACTACGATCTTGCGAATACTGACACGCAATGGTTGCTAACTGGTGCCGTGAACGCAACTGGCGCTGTGTATGAGGCTTTGCCGCTAATTCTTGGTGGATTCAACAAGTTGTCTGATTTTAACCAGCGGCGCCATCTGCGGGTATCGACAGAAGCCCAACCCATCTGGCTTCGTTTTAGCGGAGATTTGATGAATGCGGAGCCTGACTCCAGCACGAGCAAATTAAGCTTTGAGAGCAATCAATGGGGCCTGCAGGCCGGGCTGGACTTTTCACTCGTGTCCGGGTCCACAGGCGACTGGATACTTGGTGCGACTCTGCAACATGGCCAAATCAGCGCGGACGTACAGAATTCCAAAGGTACCGGAAGCATTAGAACCACGGGTTCCGGGATTGGTTCTACGGTAACTTTTTTCGGGGATTCAGGGTTTTATGCCGACCTACAGGGTCAGCTGAATTGGCTTGACAGCGACATTGCTTCATCCACAATGGGCAGCCTAGTAAAAAGCCATAATAGCAAGGCCTATTCGTTTGGCGTCGAGTTGGGTCAGCGTTTCAGCCTTACTTCAGCCGGAGCTCTGACCCCTCAAGTCCAACTTACCTGGGGCCTTGTTGATGGTGACAGCTTTACCGACTTTGCAGGTAACGTGATTGTCCCCGGAACCAATGAGAGTACTGTTTTGCGACTTGGCCTTACCTATGATTCAGATCTAACACGGAGTGGGCAGTATTATATATTGGGCAATGTGCTGCGAGATTTTTCGGGTGAACAAAAAACAAATGCGTCAGGTACAACACTGACGTCACAGTCTTCCTATACATTGGGCGAAATCGGAATTGGCGGTGAATTGCGTTTGGGCCGCAATCAAAAACTAGGTGGTGAGGTAAGGTACCAGAGCTCGCTTGACGGCACTGGCAACAATGGCTTTTCTCTTTGGATGAGGTACTTAATAAGATTTTGATCGGGAGCTGAGACTAGAATACCGGAACTTGAGTTCCGGTTTATCTGAATTTCCACAAGAGCACCATCACTTGAGGTATTGGAAAGCAGCAAGGTGTAACCAGAATCCAGTTCGGACGTCGTTTACATCCTCAGCTTAGCAAGTTTATCTCCCCGCCAGAAGTCGAGAGTTAACAAATTGCTGTGCCCGGTGAAATTACTCGCTACGATACCGGCTCACCCAGTTAGCAATACACTATATTTATGTAAACACTCCGTTCTTAGTGGCAGCCTGGATTAGAGTTTTCCGCCTGCCTATTACATTTTTACTTTGTCATTGTTAGCATTTCTATCTGCCTGTGCCACACTTAACGGCCCTGATGCGTACTGCAGGTGTTTGATGAACAGCTTGCGACTTATTGTTCTGCTTACTATTTTGCTGCTTTGCAGCCCCTTAAAAGCACAGACTGACAGCTTGCTGCTGGCCAGCAGCAATTATTACCCGCACTACGCTGCTGATTTGCCGCAGCAGGGCGCGGTAAGTGAAATTATCCGCCAGGCGTTTTTACTGCAGGGTATCGACATCAGCATTGATTTTATGCCGTTTGCCCGCGCTTATCGTGAAAGTCGGCAGGCAAATTATATTGGCCTGGTGGCCGCCTGGTACGATGATAAACGGGCGCAGCACTTTTACTATTCCCAGCCGTTGTATGCCAACCAGATCGTATTTTTTAAACGCAAAGATCAGCCGATAAGCTATCGCGAATATAGCGATTTAGCACAGCAACATTTGCGCCTGGCTGTGGTGCAGGGTTACCTGCATTTGCCGGGCTTGCTGGAGAGTGGTATTGCCACAGAGCAGGTAGCCACAGATGAGCAAGCCTTTCATATGCTGGCGCGCGGCAGAGTAGATTTAGTACCGGCGGATAAGCTCAATGGCTTGTATTTACTTGATGAGAAAATGCCGCAGTTTGCCGGCTCACTGGATTGGATGACGCCGGCGTTGGAGCTGCGGCCTATGTACCTGTTGCTGTCGAAGCAAGACCCGCGCTCAGAAGCGCTGATACAACGCTTTAATACCGGCCTGACTGAGCTGCGCCAATCCGGCCGCTACCAGCAGATTATCGATAACTTACTGCCACAGCATAATCTGCATTAACCGGCAGCTAACTGCGGGCAAATAACACCAGGTGATCTAAATCCAGCCGGATGCCAATTTGCTCGCCAATAGCGTGGTTGTGATGGCTCAGCGCCAGGCATTGCACCAGCTCACCACTGTGTAATTTCAGCTGATACAAAATATGCGAGCCGCGAAAGGCTTTTTCTACCACCTGGGCGGTAATGCCACTGCTGTCGTCGTGCACTATATCGTCCGGACGGATCAATACGTCTACCTTGTCACCCTGTTGCGCCGCACTGGCATAGCGCTGGCGAAACACGCCCAGATTGGTTTGCACCTGCTGCGCATCCAGCATGGTGCCCGGCAGCAGTACGCCGCGGCCGATAAAATCAGCGACAAAACGGTTTAGCGGCTTGTGATACAGCTCATAAGGCGTTGCCCACTGCTGCAAGCGGCCATGCTGCATTACGCCGATCATATCGGCCATGGTAAAGGCTTCGTTTTGATCATGCGTTACCATCACTGCAGTAATATGCAGCTGTTGTAAAATCTGGCGGATTTCACGCGCTAAGCCTTCGCGCAGCTCAGTATCGAGGCTGGAAAAGGGTTCGTCCAGCAGCAGTATTTTCGGTTGCGGCGCCAGCGCCCGGGCTAAGGCGACACGTTGCTGCTGGCCGCCGGACAGCTGATGAATATAGCGCTGGCCCAAATCCGGCAGGCCGACCAGTTGCAGTAACTGCTTTACCTTTTCCGCCTTGCCGGCTTTGCCAAGGTTGAATAAACCAAAACTGATATTGTCTGCCACATTAAGATGCGGGAATAAGGCGAAATCCTGAAACACCATGCCCACCTGGCGCCGCTCCGGTGCCAACATTTGCGTGGCACTGCTTACCGCTTGCTGCTGCAGGCTGATACAACCTTCTGACACCGGTTCAAAACCGGCAATGGCGCGCAATAAGGTGGTTTTACCGCAACCGGACGGCCCGACCAGGCAACCAATCTGGCCCTGTGCTAACGACAAGCTGATATCTTTCACTACAGTATGGCCGCCGTAGGCCACAGCAACCTGTTGTAAATCCAGCATTAATGCGATCCCTTCATACTTGAGTCTACCGAGCGCGCCAGTAATATCACCGGCAATAAGCTTACTATTACAATAGCCAGCGCCGGTAAAGCGGCATCGGCCAGGCGCTCATCAGATGCCAGCTCGTACGTGCGCACCGCCAGAGTATTAAAGTTAAACGGCCGCAGTATCAGCGTTGCCGGCAACTCTTTTAATACATCAACAAACACCAGCAACAGCGCCGTTAACACACTGGCGCGCAGCAGCGGCACATGCACCTTTTGCAATACTTTAAACGGCGCATACCCTAAGGAGCGCGCCGCATTGTCCATGCCGGGTTTAATCCGCTCCAGTCCCGCTTCTACGCTATGCAATGACACCGCCAAAAAGCGCACGCTGTACGCCAGCAGCAGCGCAAATAGGGTACCGGAGAATATCAGCCCGGTGCGCACACCAAACCATTGTTCGGCCAGCAGGTCTATGTGGCTATCCAGCCAGGCCAACGGCAACATTACGCCAATAGCAATAACGGTGCCGGGCACCGCATAACCCAGAGCTGCCACACGCACCGGCGCCTGCACCAGTACGTCACGCCGCAGCCGCTTGCCGTAGGCAAACAACAATGCCAGCAATACCGAAATGACCGCCGCCAGCGCGGCCAGTGAAAAACTGTTCCACACCAGTTGGCCAAACTGGCTGTTCAGCGTAACGCTGTAATTCGACATAGCCCAGCTGATTAACTGTGCCGCAGGGATAACAAAGCCAAACAGTACCGGTAGCAAACACAGCGCCAACAACATCAATTGCCGCAGCGGGCTGACAGTACGCCCGGCCGCGGCCTGAGTGCGCTGGCCCTGGTGGTAGTAACGGATTTTACGCCTGGACCAACGCTCCAGCAGCAGCAACAGCAGTACAAAGCCGGTTAACATCGCCGCCAACTGTGCAGCCGCCGGCTGATTGCCCATGCCAAACCAGGTGCGGAAGATGCCGGTGGTAAAGGTGGTAACACCAAAGTACTGCACGGTGCCGTAATCAGCAAAAGCTTCCATCATCGCCAGCGCGGTGCCGGTTAAAATAGCCGGCCGTGCCAAAGGTAACGCCACCCGCCAAAAATGCCGACGTGATGTTAAGCCCAAAGTCCGGCTGGCTTCCGCTAACGAAGCCGACTGTTCGCGAAATGCACTGCGCGCCAGCATATACACATAGGGATACAGCACCAGCGCCAGCATAATAATGGCGCCGGTTAATGAACGGATTTGCGGAAACCAGTAATCACCGTAGCGCCAGTCAAACTGCGCCCTGAGCGCGCTTTGCACCGGGCCGGCAAAGTCCAGCATGCCGGTATAGGTGTAAGCAATAATATAGGCCGGCATGGCCAGCGGCAGTAACAGCAGCCATTCCAGAATGCGCCGGCCAACAAACTGGTAGCGGGTAATGATCCAGGCAGCAGCCGTGCCAATCAGTAAAGCACCAAGCCCGGTACCAAAGGCCAGTAGCAGCGAATTGACAACATAGTCGGCCAATACGGTTTGGCGTAAATGCCGCCATACCTCAGCTTGCGGCGTTAATACGCTGGCAAAGATCACCACTACCGGCAGCGCCAGCACCAAGGCCGGCAGCAATACCGACCAACGCCAGATATCACGCCAACCCTGCGTCATAAAACGCTTACCACATTACAACAAATTGAATTCAAAGACTATTTCCAGCCAGCGCGATCCATTACACGAATGGCTTCGGCATTTAATTCCCCTAATTTGTCCAATTGTAACTGGTCTGCTTTAAATTCACCAAAGCCTTGTAAAATAGCACTGGCTTTTACGCCCTCACGCACCGGGTATTCGTGGTTTACTTCGGCATACCACTGCTGGGCATCTGCAGTCGTCATATATTCCAGTAACTTAACCGCTTGCGCTTTGTTGGGTGCATATTTAGCCACGCCGGCGCCGGAGATATTAACATGGGCACCGCGGCCGTCCTGATTTGGCCAAAATACTTTAACTTTCTCTGCTGCAGCCTTCTCTTTCGCATCGGCCAGCATGCCGCCTAAGTAATAAGTGTTGGCAATAGCAATATCACACACACCGGCTGCAGCGGCTTTGATTTGGTCACGATCTCCGCCCTTGGGTGGCATAGCAAAGTTGGCTACCAGGCCTTTGGCCCAGCTCTCTGCTTGTGCCGCGCCGTCGTGGGCAATCATGCTGGCGGTCATCGACTGGTTATAAATATTGTCCGACGAGCGGATACAAATACGGCCTTTCCACTGCGGGCTGGCTAAATCTTCATAAGTAGACAGTTGTTCCGGCTTTACTTTACCCGGCACATATAAAATGGGCCTTGCCCGCATGGTCAGGCCATACCATTGCCCGGCAGGGTCGCGCAGCGCTTGCGGAATAGTGGCGGTTAATACTTCAGACTCAACGCTTTGCAGCACATCCTGTTGTTTAGCACGGTATAAACGGCCCACGTCGGTACTGATTAGAATATCCGCCGGGCTATTGCGGCCTTCGCTAACCATCCGGCTGATCAGTTCATCCGGCTTACCGGTGATCAGGTTTACTTTAATGCCGGTGTCGGCAGTAAATTTGTCCAACAGCGGTTTAATAAGCTCTTCCTGGCGGGCTGAATAGATGTTTACTTCTGCGGCCTGTGCGGCGGCAATATTGATAAATGCACCGGCGATACCGGCGCCTAATAAACTTAATGCGTAAGCTGATTTCATACTGCCACTCCTGCAGGGTGTTAAGGTAGAAAAGATAGGCTATATAAGCATAAATACGAATTATTCTCAATGAGATGCAAGCCAGATAAACAAAAAAGGCCGTTAAATATGCTTAACGGCCTTTTCAGCAAGCTTACAGCAGCACAACCTTAGTGGTCATGCGCCTCCGCCGGTTGTGCAATACCTAACCAAACTAACTTATGCGGTACAAAGTTCAGCTGTTGGCTTGCTACGACTTCAGCATCGGCAGTATCAACCGTCAGCAAGCTGCTGTCTATCGGGTTAATTACATACACTTTGTCATCGCTGGCTGATATTGCCAATTCAAAGCGGCTGCCCTCTGGCATAGTCGCTACATCGGCAGTAGTCAGCTGCACTTTGGCAGCAAATTCAAACGCCGGCTCAGCTGTACCCTCATGTTCGTGACCATGATAGTTCAGGATGGTTAAATAGCCCTGGTTATCCAGCAGCACAAATTTACTGCCGTTATCGGCAAAGCCGTAGCCGGTAAGCGCTGCGCCTTCTGCTGCTTGCCAGTCAATCAGTTCCATTTCGCCGTCATGGGCATGAATAGCAAAAGCATTGGCGCCGGCAAAGCCAACAAAATGCTCAGCGTGTTCAGTACCTACCAGGGTGCCGATACGCATAGTGTCGGTAAAATCGGCAGTATTCGCCAGCTTGACGGCAGTAAAGCCGGTGCCGTCTTGCTCAATCAACAACACACCGTCGGTACAGCCAAAGCCGATAAAATGCTCGTTTTGCGCACTGCCGTGTAAACCGGGGCATAACTCGTCAAATACCAGCTCTTCGTGGTAATGGTCGCCATGCTGTTCGTACACCGCTACCTTGTCCGGCAACGTGGTTGCACTGTCAGCATCGCGTATTGTCGAGATTAAGTAATCACCACGTGCCTGAGCAGCACCGTGCATGTTCACACTATAATTCAGCACCGGGTAGCCATTGCTGTCGGTAGTAATATCGGCTTCAGTAATTACCGCTACGGCTGCCGGGGAGGAGCTTGCAGCATCACCGTCAAAAAACACCGCCAGTTGGCTGTCGGTAGCGGTGATATGGGTTGGCCGGCTGTCACTTAACACAAAGCTGGTTAGCGCCGGTGCTTGCTGATAATCGTGCAGGTGATCAACATGATCTTCCTGAAACAGGCCGCCATCGATAAATTCTACACGGTCTGTGGTGCGCTGCACTGCCAGGGCATAGCGTTTGCCCGGTGATGCGGCCAATGCCGAGGGCACATCAGCTACAGCAAAGGTATCCAGCAGGCTGCCATCTTGCAGTTCGTACACCGATACCAGGTTAGAATCTTTCGCCGAAATTGCCAACCGCCCTACCGTGCTAACCTCATCATGATCATGGTCGTGATCATCGTCTCCGGCTATCGGGTCTTTTTCGACAACGTTAGTCGTGCTGTCACCACAGGCGCTGAGTAAAGATACGCTGATCAGCACCGCCGCCAGGCTTAATTTAGTTTGTAACATGGACTGTAACATGAAATCTCCTTGCTAAATAAAAAGTTGCCGCAGGCCAGGAACCACACATACCTGCGACAAAAACGTTAAAAACTACCGCGCACACCCAGTGCCATCGAACGACCCGGCAGTGGTGTTTTATCTTTTAAAAATGAGGTATGTACCCGAACATCTTCATCTGTCAGATTCTGGCCTTTGAGGTAGGCAGTAAGCTGCGAAGAGCCAAGGTTAAAGCGGTAGCTGACGCTGGCATCGAGCAAGCTATAACCGTCAGTGGCCGTTTCCAGCGCGGCGGTTCTGTCCTGCTTCATGTAGCGGGTGGCGCGTAAATCCGCGCTGATGGCATCTTGCTCATAAGCCAGCTCTGCGGAAAAACGCAGTGGCGGCGTACGGGGTAAGTCACCACCACCTTTTAAGCGGGCACGGATATAATCGCCTTGCAAGGTTAGTTTAAACGGCTCATTTAGCTGCCAGACATACTGCGCCTCTAAACCGTGCAGCGTTACATCAGCAGCGGTAAACAGATACACCGGCAACTCACCGCTGTGATCATGCTCATCGCCGTGATCGTGGTCATCGCCATGATCATGGCCGTCTTCGGCAAATAAGCCGGTATTTTGCTGGTAGTAGTAGTTATCCACCTGGTTATAGAAGGCATTTAATACAAAGCCGGTATTACCGCTGAATTTACGCAGCGTAATATCCAGGTTATTCGCCGTTTCCATTTTTATTGGTTGAGCATTTAACACAAACTCATCGTCATCCAGCACAAACAAGGCACCAACTTCATAGGCCGCCGTACCAATGTGAGGGCCAAATGACAGTAACTCAGATGCGGAAGGTGCCCGCTGCGAACGTGATACCGATAAGCCGAGGTTATAGCCTTCCGCAAGATCCCATACCGCACCGGCCGACAGGCTGTAAGGTGTGAATTTTTGGCTGACATCAAATACGCGGATAAGCTCTGCGCCATGGTCATGTTCATCATGATCGTGCTCGTCGCCATCGTGACCATGCGCGCCGATATCGGGCAGCAATACATCAGTAGCGTCAAGCGTTACCCGTTCAATGCGGGCGCCTAATTGCACTAACCAGGGACCGAAGTGGCGCTCTTCCATCCAGCCCAGCGCCAGCATTTGCGTTTCTGACGGCGGGGTAAAGGCTTCTGCACCGATGGCCTCAAAATCGCTGTATTTGTAGTGCAGGCTTAAGCCGCCGCGCCAGTCCTGATAAGGCCGGTGTAAAATTTCAATGCGGGCTTCACGGCTTTGGTTTTTAAAGGTAGTGCCAATTTCGCCATGCTCAATTTCAGCATGCTCATAATCAGTAAATGCCAGTTTGCTGTTAACTGCACGGATTAACCCGGATGAAAAGTTCAGCTCACTTAGCAACTGATAGCGGTTCTGGTTTAAGTCGGCAAACACCTCTTCTTCTGCACTGTGGTCATCCTGGTCGTCATGCTCATCGTGCTCATCATGGCCACCATGCGAGTGGCCGGGAATACCGTACTCGCGGTCCAGCCGGCCGTAAGACACACCAATATAGCCGTTATCCAGCAAATAACTGCCACCGAGGGTAAAACCTTTAGCAGTAGCGGCGGTATTAGCCACCTTGCCTTTTACTGCATCTTCATCCGGCGCTATATCGGCAAAGCCGGGAATACTGTAGTTGCCGTTGTCGCGCCAGAAACCATCGACGTAAACGCCAATGTTATCGACACCGGTAACCAAAGAACCTGCGGCTAATTTTTCATTGTTAACGGACCCACGCTGCAGCATCCATTCGGCACGGCTAGTGTTATCAGTAGGAATACGCTCGTCCACCACGTTTACCACACCACCAATGGCGCCACTGCCGTAAAATAAGGTGGCCGGGCCGCGCAATACTTCAATTTGTGTAGCGGTACTGGCTTCCGCGGCTACACTATGATCCGGGCCAACGCGTGAGGCATCACCGGCATCGAGGCCATTTTGCGTGATCAGCACGCGCGGGCCGTCCAGACCACGGATAATCGGGCTGCTGGCAACACCACCATAAAAATTAGAGTGCACGCCGACTTCGTTTTTCAGTGTATCCCCCAGTGTCGACGCCTGACGCATTTTCAGCGCATCGCCGGCCAGTACGCTAACCGGTAAGGCCGATTCCGTAGCCGAAGCATGAAACGGGCTGGCTTTTACATCTATTACTTCAATGGTGCTGCTAAGCAGCGTAAGGCTTACATCGTTTAAGCCTTGTTGTGGCACAGTGAAATGAAAATTGCGGTGGCCAAAGCGGCGCGCCTCTATATGCAATTCCGCTTCAGCGGCCAACAGCTTGCTTACCACAAAGCGACCATTTTCATCGGTAAATACCCGCTGATTCTCCCCCACCACGCTAATTTCAGCCCCGGCTACCGGCTGACCATTTTCATCAGTAACCACGCCGCTAATAGACTCCGCACTGGCATAACCCGCCAGCAAACAGCTACTCACTACCGTGGCCAATATGGTTTTCTTAAACATCTTATTCCCCATAAATAGCGCCGTTTTGCAGCTGCACGGCACGGCTGCTGCATTTGACGACACAATTGTTATGTTATAACATCCTTTAACTTTTGTGATGTTATAACATTATTTGGTGACAGTGCAACGCCTGCTGCCAAATAACATCACTCCGTCGCAGGCGCCCGCGCCACTAACTTAATAAAGAGACCTTATGAAAGACCTTATTGCAGCTGCCTTATCCGGCCTTTGCGTCGTGCATTGCCTCGCTACGCCGCTGTTGCTGGCACTGGGCAGTTCCGGCCTGCTGCTGGGAGTATTCAGTTCAGAATGGTTTCACTACCTGATGCTGCTGCCCATCAGCGCTATGCTGGCCTGGAGCCTACCGGGTGGTTGGTGTGTACATCAGCGTAAAACGCCTTTTTTGCTGGGTTTAAGCGGCTTCTTAGTGTTGATTGCCGCGCTGTTTTCGCCGCACGAGGCCGAAACCGCGCTATCAATAAGCGGCGGGCTGCTGCTTATCTGCGCCCATTTATATAACCGTAAACTACTGCATAAGCTGCAAGGGCCCCAACATGCTGCCAACTAACATCGCATCAGACAAACGCTTACCGGTAACGGTGTTATCCGGCTTTTTAGGTGCCGGTAAGACTACCTTGCTTAACCATATACTGCATAACCGCGACGGTTTGCGCGTGGCGGTTATTGTTAACGATATGAGTGATGTAAATATCGATGCTAGCCAACTAAATAAGGAAGTTAGCCTGAACCGCGCCGAAGAAAAGCTGGTGGAAATGAGCAACGGCTGTATTTGTTGCACCTTGCGCGAGGATTTACTGCTGGAAGTGGGTAAACTGGCCAAAGCCGGCCGCTTTGATTACTTACTGATTGAATCCACCGGCATTTCCGAGCCGCTACCGATAGCTGAAACCTTTACCTTTGAGCATGAAGACGGCCAGAGCCTGGCCGATATTGCCAGGCTGGACACCTTGGTAACAGTAGTGGATGCGGTTAACTTTTTGCAGGATTTTGAAGCCGCACAAGACTTAAACGAGCGTGGCGAAAGCTTAGGCGAAGACGACGAGCGCAGCGTAGCCGACTTATTAATCGAGCAAGTTGAATTTTGCGATGTATTGGTCGTCAGCAAAGCCGATCTGGTCAGCACACCTCAGTTACAGCGCCTGATAGCCATTTTACGCAGTTTAAACAGCCGCGCCCGTATTATTCATGCTGACAAAGGCAAAGTTGATATAACGCAGATCCTTAATACCGGCTTGTTTAACTTTGAGCAGGCGCAACAAGCGCCCGGCTGGCTGGCTGAACTACGAGGTGAGCATAAGCCGGAAACCGAAGAGTACGGTATCAGCAGCTTTGCCTTTACCTCCCGCAGGCCGTTTCACCCGCAGCGCTTTCATGCCTTTTTACATCAGGACTGGCCCACCGGCCGCCTGCTGCGCTCTAAAGGTTATTTCTGGCTGGCCAGCACGCCCGAACACGCCTGGCTCTGGCATCAGGCAGGTGGCATTGCCCGCTATAATATGGCCGGTTTATTCTGGCAGGCGGTGCCGGCAGAGCAATGGCCGCAAGAGCCGGAATTGCAGGAAGCCATTTTCCAAACCTGGGCAGAGCCCTACGGCGACCGCCGTCAGGAGCTGGTGTTTATTGGCCAGCAACTGGATAAAGCCGCCATGCTGGCTCAGCTGGAGGCCTGCCTGCTAACCGAAGCAGAACTTGAACCGGGTGAGCAGCAATGGCAGCAACTGCCCAGCCCGTTTGCGCAGGAGCAACTGGCGTGAGTGCGCTATCATTCACTGACTTTCGCTTGCCTGGCCGCCAGCTGGTCTCTACCACGGCTGAGATACTGACCGGTATTTTTGCTGACGAGGTTAATTTAGCCTGCTGGCAGCGCCGCAGCAATGCGGCCATCGCAGATTATTGCCGGGCACTTAGCTTGGCTATGCCGCTAAAGCGTATTGTCAGCGCCGACAATGTGCAAAACGATATTGGCTTTGCCCTGCCCGATGCGCCGGGTAAAGACGCCTTTTTGGCTGATATCGCCTTATTGTGCCAGATGTTCAGCTGCTTAATGGACTGCCGGCAACTGGGCCTGCGGCTGGAAACCCTGAGCAAACCCATGTGTCCGAAATTTCATACCGATCATCTGGTATGCCGCCTGGTAGCCACTTACCTTGGCCCCGGCACCGAGTGGCTGGATACGGATGGCAAGCCGGCACAAGCCCGGACATTTTCTGTGACTTTACTCAAAGGCTCCGGCTGGGAGGGCAATGAGCAACAGGCCATAGTGCACCGCTCACCGGCATCTGACACGCCCCGGGTGCTGCTGACGCTGGACCCGATGTAGCCAACAGAGGGGTGTAAGGTTAAACTTGTGAGCAGGTCGTAATCGATTTCATTTATGCCTCCGTTCGGGTTCATAACAGCTTGATAGTTTGGAATATACGCGCTTTTTCTGTGGTGTTATAGCCAAGCACTGACCTTAATCTGGCTTATTGCTGTTCAGCCATCTGCTGCAAAAACTGCAGGCGCTGCAGCTCTTGTTCGTCGGGTTGCCAGGGCTCATCGCTTAGCTGGTTAAGCGAAAAACTGTCTAACGGGTATTCGGCTTTTTCACTGCCGCCGTATTGCGTGAGCTCACCCGGTACCGCCGGGCGTTTTTCCAATACAAAGCTGCCTAAAATATAAGGCCCGCTGTTATTACGCAGCACAGTTTTAAAGGCGCGTAAGGTGATTTCCTGCTTGCCGCTGCCCAGTTTTTCAGTTGCGGTTAACAGTGCCAGTGGCTGACGTTTGTCGGTATATAAATTTGCACGCAGGCGGTAGTAGCCAGCTTGTTTTACCTCAAGCTGCAGCGGGATCTGCATATCACTACCCAAGCCGCGTACCTCACCGACGCCGGTTATGGTGGCGACCGGGTTATGGTATTCAATCCCGGTTTTTAGTACCTGATTCCGGCCATTAGCACTAAAACTAACCTGTACTTCAAAAGCGCCGTTCCAGTTATCTTCCGGCTCCAGCGTGGCACTATAACGCTGTGGCGTGCCGTGCATCTCTGCACTTGCTGCACTATCAGCGCTGCTTTCTTGTACCAGCTGCACACTGACATCAAATACCTGTAAGCCATTTATTTCCAGCGTTACCGGCACGGTTTCGGGGTAACTAAAGCGGTATTTCGGCAGCACTATGGTGGCGCTGGCACCGCCTTGCAGGGGCACGCTTTGTGGGACATAGCGGTTGGGGTTAAGTAAATGCTCATCATCCGCGCTTAGCGGCCGCGAATAGCCCGGCAACTCCAACTCGGCGGCATAGGCGCTGGCCAGCAGTTTAAAGCTCTCGCTGATTGGCTGCGGGACTTTCTCGGTTACGGTAATTTGCTGTGGCGCAGCAGCGGCAGGCTGTGACGGTACTTTAGCCACCGTATCAGGCCGGGCCAATTCCGGCTTTGGCTGTTGTTGCGGCGGTGCCGGTTGTGGCCAGAATAACCCTAAGCCTGCCAGCAAAGCTGACAGGCTTAGTACTAACAACCACTTCTTGTTCATGTTTAATTCGCGGCCTGATACACCAGTGCCGACATACTGGTGTTATTTGAGTTACGCACCACGCGATAACGTGAGCTGAAAATCCACCAGCCACGGTTTTCATCATAGGTATTGAACTGCAAGCGCTCACCGTTTAAGTAATCAGCGCCACTATTGGCGGCGGTAATTTCATCCTCAGCGCGGTTAGCAATCACCTTGCTGTGACTGTAACCTTCACTCATCAGCATCGGGTAGTGGTACGGCATAAAGCCGGATGGGCCGCTGACTGAGGCCAATTTGCCATCAAAGGCCACACTGCGCGAGCAACTGTTAAAGCTGGCCACAACCGAAGCGCCGCAACTGGAGTGGCTGGCCACTACACCGTCGTCCTCACCCGGTAAAAATGCTCCGGTAGCACCTAAAAAATCTGACCCGGCGCCCACAAAGCGTAAACGCGGTACGCGGCTATCCGGAAACGGGGCTAGCTGGCGGGCGGTGTTTACGCGTAAATCATTTAACACCCCTACTGTTGCGGGGGTAGGAATTTCACCGAGCCACAATGACAAGGCTAAACGCAGCGCGCCATCAATCAGACCGGAGCCGCCCGCCACGTTTACCGCTAAATCGGCCAATTCCACCCCGCCACCGGCTCCGGCGAAATCGAAGCTGGCGACAATATTCAGCGGTTGCAGACCGGCGTTTTGCAGCCACAGCGCCTGGTTGTCAATAATGTAGCGGGTAACTAAATCACCGGTAGAGTGCGATACAAAAATACAGCCGCTGGCGCAGGTGCCATTTTGGGCCATTTGCTGCAGCTTTGGCCAAACATAATCACTGGCAATTTTACCGGCCACCCGCTCTTGTGACGGCCAGTCAATGCGCACATCGGCGCGGTCGCGCCAATATTCGGCCCAGTACTCTGCGCCATTGTTGCTTACCTGGCTGCCGGTAGGCCGGCTGGCTAAATTATCCGGCTGAAAGCCGTGTACTAATACAACAGGGTAGCCGCCAACAGCCGCCTGCGCCGAAGCGCTAAGCAGGCCTGCTAATAGCAGCAGGGTAGATTTTTTCATTGGGTTGTCCTCGCCTTTTCTCTGCTGAAACAGGGTTCTTGCTGAGATTATCGTTATTATTTTTGCGTCTCGTCCATGTGACTGGTTACAACTCCACCAACAAGATAGACCAGTTCAATTTGAATGCAATACACGGTTTTACTGCTTTGGCGCGGCAAAGCGCTGAAAAAAGCAGCAGCCTGTTTTAATTACCCAATAGTGAGATAAATGTGAATGTCGCAGCTGGTTTAACCACCTGCCTTATTCGTTATAAAGCGGCAGCCAGCGGTTTAAACTGCTGTTTAAAGTGATTACTCAAATTATTTTTCTGTTTGCCAATACTATCTTGCTGCCGGAATACATGACGCCCTGCAGACAAATAAATAAAAAACGCAGCCGAAGCTGCGTTTTTCTGTATCAGCGCCGGCTACTGCTTTGTCATCAACTGATGAAAGGCGGCAATGTCGGTCACTTTTTTCTGGCCGGGTAAATCGGCAAACGGCTGATCGCGGAATTTAGTGCCGCGCATCTGCACCGAAACCCGCGGTGCTTTGGCGTTTAACATGGTTTCGCGGTAAAAGGCTTTAACATCTGCCAGGGTTACCTGCTCTACTGCAGCGATTAACTGCTGCTTACTGTCAAAGCTGAATTTCTCGCGGTACCAGTCAGTAATTAACGGCCCCACTTCATCCTGCAGGTTCTTTGGTGGCTCTTTTAACGTGACCAGGCTGCTGGCTTTTAACTGCGCAAACGCCTCTTCGCTCAAACCATCCAGCTCTTTGGCATACTGCTGCTTAAACAAGTCAAATCTGGCCTGAATAGCCGCGACACCTTTTACCGGGGTCTGAATATACATGGCAAAGCCGACATAATCTTCCAACTGCATGGCAGTACCGCCTACGGCGTACGCCAGTTGCTCTTCGGTGCGCAGTTTATCAAAGGCAACATTGCTGAAGTGGCTTTTCAGCACCGTCGCACGTGCCAGCTGGGCATAAGATGGCTCGGGATGCACATGCACATCCACCAGGGCAACGTCGGCCACATCGATATCTTTTTGCAGTACCAGAGTCTCGCCCACAGCCGGTTGCCAATAGGCGGTGCGGCTGTATGGCAGCTCAGTGCGCTGTGCCGGTAAGGCTTGTTTTACCGTGGTTACTACTTGCTCTACCGCCGCTTTGTCGTAGTTACCAAAGGCAAAAATACGCAGTTGGTTTTGCGCCAGTGTAGTGGCAATAAAGGCCTGCAGCTCATCTGCAGCTAACGCATTTGCGGTTGCTATTAATTGCTCTGTTTCATAATTACCGTTACGAACCAGGCTGTTGTAAGCATTAAACGCCTGATAAAACGGGAACTGTTTAGCCTGGTTTTGCAAACCACGCACATAGCGATCTTTGGCCTGAGCAAAGCTTTGCGCGTCGCTGTTCAGCGTTAAACCGGCCAGCGCCTGTTGTAATAGCTGTGGTTGTTTGTCAGTAAAACCGGCCACCGTCAGCGCCATACCACTGCCGGCTGTCAGGCGTAACTGCATACCGGCAATATCGGCCTCAGTGGCCAGGGCACTTTGCTGCAGGTTGTATAAGTCGTGCCACAGTGCCAGCAATACTTTGGCTTTAATGTCTTGCAGCGGCGCCTTAGTGTTAAAGAAAATTTCCAACACACCACGCGGCTGATCGGCAAACTGTTGGCTGGGGTACAACCAGGCACTGATACCATCTTGCTGCAGCACTAATTCCGGCTTTTGCTGAGCCTGTGGCGCTTTAACGGCAAAGTTTTCCGGCAGTAAGCGGTTTACCGCCGGTAAATTCAGCGCCAGCTGCGGGCTTTGTTGCCAGCTTTGCTGCTCTTCCGCGCTGATATCGGCAATTTTGTATTTGCCATCATAAAAATGCAGGCTGCTGTTATGCGGCTCCTGCTTGCTGATATACCACACCCGTAAACGCTGCGGCGTTAACTGCGCCAGCACATCACGGATCGCATCAGCGTCAAAACGCTGGTAGTAAAACGGCGCATTAACAGCATTGCGCGCCGGCACCTTTTGCATTGCATCGGCCAGGTTGGACACATAACCAAACTCATCGCCTTTTTCTAAAAAGCGGAATTGGTTGTTCAGGCTGGTTTGAATTTCGCTGAAGTATTTGCTGTCCACGCCCCGGCGTTTCACCAGTTCGATGTACTGCATAATGGTGGCTACTATGCCTTCACGTGCTTGCATACCGGCATCGGTTAGCTCAACATCAATACTTAACGAGCCGTAGTTGCCGTATAAGTCCGGCGTGGCACTGGCGTTAAGTTTAGAAATCAATCCCATGGCTTTTAACTGCTCTGCCGGGGTACCGGGCATCTCTGAACCCAGCAGGTAGCTGATAAATTCGTTTGGTTTAACCGCGAAGCGGTCGCTGTTATTGCTGATGGTAAAGTCCAACCGCAGCTGTTTAACATCCTGGTTCGGTACATAGTGAATGCGCTTGGCGCCCAATTGGCTAAAGTCTAACTGCGCCGTAACGGCCGGCTTCGCAATGTTTTTATTTTCAATGCTGCTGAAATGCTTCGCTGCCAGTTGCTCCATATCCTGCAACGGCAAATTACTCAGCAGCGCCACTTTCATAATATTGGCCGAATAGTATTTTTGGTAGAACGCCACGGTTTCCGGGTGCAACTTGCTGTCGTCTTTATCGCCAAGGGTTTCCAGGTTGCCAATTAAAAAACGGTTCGCCGGATGGCTGCCCATCATACCGCGCGATAAATTGTATTGGCCGAAAAAGTCCATCTCACGGCGCATTGACCACTCTGCATTTACCGCATTTTTTTCTTTATCGGTATATTCCGGATATAACTTGGGCGCTTTGAAAAAATCGGAAAAACGGTCCAGCGCTTCGTCATAGGCGGCATTGTTCACTTTGAACATATAGTTGGTAATATCAAGCCAGGTGTAGGCATTTTGCGCACCGCCATTGGCGGTCATAAACTCGCTATAGCCCTTGGTATCCGGGTAACGTTCGGTGCCCAGAAACAGCATGTGTTCTAAATAATGCGCCATACCCTGCTGGCTCATCGGGTCTTGCAATAAGCCCACACCAACACTTAAGGCCGCAGCAGATTTCTCTGCCGTGGGATCAGACACCAGCAGCACTTCCAGTTTATTCGGCAGCAGCAGCGTTTTATAAGCGCGGTTGTCATTCGGGCTTACCAACACCTGGCCCTGCAGCTGTTGCTGCGCCGCTTGTGCATCGGCAGATAAGCTACGTTCACCGGCACAACCGGTCAACACGGCCAGCGCTACTGCGCTGATCACGAATAGTTTTTTCATCTTAATACCTGTGTATAAACAAAAGGTGAGTGTCTGTTTGCTTTAATGTAATGAATTGGCCGACAGGCTACCAGCAAAGGCTGAAACGGGATTGTAATAAAATGTGTCGGCAGTCTGAGGATTAGTCAGACTGCCTTAGTTACTGAGTAAAATTATGCTGAAACTAGTTGCAGGCTACCCAAGACTGGCCGTTATCAGTACTGCAGGTTTTGCTGTAGGTGCCATCGGCCTGATAAACCAATTTTTCCCACGGCTGATCGGAATATTTATCCACCTGGACACGGTTAGTTGTGCGATCGTCGGTAGATCTTTTATGCCAGCTACTAACATCAAGCAATACCGTATCGTCGAACTCATAACCGCTATTGTTCAGGTGCGTAGTTAAATCTGCCAGATTTAATGTAGCAGCTTTAGCCTGCAGGTCATACCATTGCACAAAGGTTTGATACTCAGCTGTATCTGCCGCGATAACAAATCTGGTGTGATAACCAACCGCGTTTTCAGCATAATCGACGCTGTAATATTTGTAAGGGCCATTACTAAAGCTAGTATTTACACATTGTGCCACAGAGGCAGCAGTAGCCGAACTGCCATCGTTTGACAGGCCATAGCTGATGCCATTTACTATTACTGATACGGCTTCGCTGTTAGTGCAGCTATATTCCGCATCATCACCACCGTAGCTGTATATATCTTTGGTTTGGCTCAGTACACCGTCACCCCAGGTGGTTTTAGTATTTTCACGCAGGTAAATTTCCCGCACCACTTCCGTAAGCTCGTTATTCATCTTTACCAGCTCGGTACTGTAGCCTGTATCAAATGACAACATAGTGTCGCGATACCACGCCTGTGGGTAGGCATTATTGTTATCTATGTCGCTGCCCTGATAAAACTGGCTGCGGATATAGTTTGCGGTAGGGTGCTGTTGCTTCAATTGCTGCTTGTAGGCATAACTGGCTTTTAAGCCTTTAACGATGCTTTGTGCCAACTGGTAACTTGCCTCATCGTCAGCGGCAATAAAGTCTGCAAAGATTTTATCTGCGGCGATATTATACTTACCTACCGTAGTCAGGATGATGTCTTTAATCTCATTACTGATTTGCACACCCAGTTCAACGTTATCTTTCAGAGCAGCGCACGACAAATGCTGCTGACCGCTGTTGGATAACTGCCCTTGCACCTGCTGCCATAACACCGACGTTAACGGCGAGATATGCAACAATGCCGCTTCATCTAACGGCTGAAACTGCGCCGGCCGCGCCATTTGATACGCTGCTGTTACTTCACCGCTGTCTTCATCTATCGCACCTACCGGTACATCAACATACAAGGTGGCATAAGGTACGCAGGCGCGCTGCTCTTCGGTTAATTCCAATGCATAGTCACCAGCCGCAATTGATACTGTAGAAGGCTCATCTTCATCCTGTAAGCCATTACCGTTAATATCCAGCCATACCGTGGCACCGCTAACATAGCCATCAATAACCTTGCCATTCAACAACGACGTTGCCACAGGCAGCAGTTCAAAGCCGGCAGTTACCGTACAAGCAGCGCTGATTGACGCGGTAGTAAAAGTAGCGCCATTTAATGTTCCGCCGCAGCCGGTCACTGACGCTATAGCATAACCATCATTAGCGTTAACCGTAAAGCTGGTACTTTGACCGGCAGTAACAGCACGATCGCCGGGCGAAATAGTACCGCCGGCACCCGCTGTGGCCGTTACAGTAAAACTTACCGGTGCCGTCTCAGAGCTACTGCCACCACCGCAAGCTGCCATACCACAGGCCGCTGATAATACCGCCGCCACTTGTAACATCTTGTACTTAACTTCCATGCTAACTCCATCAACTTATGTAAATAATGTAAAATTCAACGCGAAATACTCTGGTTAAACAATAAAATAAGCAAGAGTTTTATTTATTCAACGTGAATTAATTACATAAAAGCTGTGAATGATAGCAATGTCTTATATTCGTCACGTCAGGGCTGTATCCAATAACATCATCAAAACAAAGCCCAACATTAAACCATTAGTAGCAGCCAGTTCGTGGCCCTGGCGATGTGACTCCGGGATCATTTCATGGCTTATGACAAACAACATAGCACCGGCGGCCAATGCCAGGCCCCAGGGCAGCAACAAGCTGGACTCGCCCAGCACCGCCGCACCAATAATCGCCATTACCGGCTCGGTTAAACCAGACAACACCGCTATACCCACTGCCAGTGCGCGGCTATACCCCACCGCCAACAAGGCCATGGCTACTACCAGGCCCTCGGGAATGTCCTGCACAGCTATGCCGGTAGCCAGAGCCGTAGCAGCGGCAGTGTCACCGCCGGCAAAAGAAGCGCCGATGGCCAGGCCTTCGGGAATATTATGCAGCGCTATGGCAAAGACAAATAACCAGCTGCGGCGCAAGGTTTGGCCGCGCAGCCTATCTTCGTCTTTAATAAAATGCTGATGCGGCACCAGCCGTTCCAGCAGTAGCATAAAGGCACCGCCAAGTAGAATAGCTAACGCCACACTGCCGGAGCTGCGCCATGGCGAAGCGCCGCTGTCAGTTAACAAAGCCAGCGCCGGTACGATCAGCGAAAACATACAAGCTGCCAGCATTACCCCGGCACCAAAGCCCAGCATCAGATCCAGCAGCTTTTGTGATAACCGGCGCATAAACAAGGCCGGCACAGCACCGGCAGCCGTTGCTGTGGCCGCCACCATACCGGCATAAAAGGCATAGCGCACATTGGCTTGCTGCTGCATCAACATTACCAGTTGTTGCAAGCCATAGCCGGTCCCCAACAACACTATAGCCGCCCCCGACAGCTTGCGGCCACTGCGCCAGGGCGACTGCAACAACGATAACTTCATGCCTGCTCCGAATACCACTGTGCTACCTGTGGCCAGTTAATTACGTTGAAAAAGGCCGCGACATAGTCCGGCCGCTTGTTCTGGTACTGTAAATAATACGCATGCTCCCACACATCCAATCCCAGTATCGGTGTTAAGCCGTCCATCAGAGGGCTGTCCTGATTCGCACTGCTACTCACCGCTAACTGTCCTTGCGGGTCTGTTACCAGCCAGGCCCAGCCGCTGCCGAACCGGCTTAGTGCCGCCTGAATAAACTGCTGTTTAAACTCAGCGAAGCTGCCAAAGCGCTGTTGTATTGCCTGCGCCAATTGCCCGGCCGGCTCGCCGCCGCCGTCCGGTGCCATCACCTGCCAAAACAGACTATGGTTAGCGTGGCCACCCCCATGGTTACGTACTGCTTGCTGTAACGCTTGCGGCAGGCTGTGTATTTCGCGCAGCAAACGCGGCAAAGACCAGTCAGTATAGGTGCTGCCTTGCAGCGCTGCATTTAAGCCGTTGACATAAGCTTGATGATGCCGGCTGTGGTGAATTTGCATGGTTAACGCATCAAGGTGCGGTTCCAGCGCCGTATAGGCATAGGGTAAATCCGGCAAAGTAAATGGCATGCTGCACTCCAATTTATTTAATGATAACCATTATCATTTGCATTTAAGCGAAAAACAAGCCATATTTTTAACCGAACTTCCGACAAGGTGAGTGATATGGATGCAATAGAACACTGGAAACACATTATCCGCCAGGCAAACAGCGCCTTTGCCCATGACCATTACGCCCTGGCCGCCGACTTGTATCAACAAGCCACACTGTTGTTGGCACAAAGCTGGCCACAACATGAAGCCTTGCTGGCCGTCCCGGCCTTAGCGCCTAACCAGGACGGCACCGCCTTGCTGATTATCTGTTTATCAATCAGCGTGCAAAATCTGGCAGAAACTTATGCCAGGCAACAGCGCTGGCGCCGCTGCCTCAGCACCTTAAACCGCGCCTTACACCAGGTAATACAGCTGCAGCAACAAATACCGCCGGCGCATCCGGCCAATATCGCCCTGCTGCGGGAAAGCTGCAACCTGCGCCGCGAGCTGTACCGCTTTAGTCAGTTGGCTGCGCCGACGGCGCCTTGCGCTGTATTGGCACATACGCTGCCAGCATCACGCGCCTTGCATTAACTGCTGAACATTGAAACCGGAGGTGAACTTTATGCTGATCGATACCGCGCTGTGGCAGGATTTCAGCCGTCTGAGCCGGCTGTTAAAGCAAAGTGATGTGCAACCAGGCGACTACTACCGGCTGGTGTCTGATTATTGCGGCTGCTGTTGCCGGCTGGCCACGCAGTTGGCATTGCAACGTAACAGCCTGTTGCAGGAGTGGTGTTTGCGTTATGCCCTGTTTACTCTGGCCGACGCGGCGGTAGATGCCAGCCATAGCGACGAACAAAAACACCTTTGTTTGGATATGCTGTATATGCCGCTGATAGCCCTTACCAGACTGTACCGCTGTCAACCAGAGGGCCAGGCAGAGCTGGCGGCACTGCATGCAAAACTAAAACATTGTTTTGCATGCCATTAACCACAGTAATTAGATTTGCGATTGCAGGTAGCAGTTACATCTGCGATTGCAGATAGTTGGGCAGGCCCAGCAGTTTAATCAGGTTAAGCTGTTGCTCCAGCCAGTGGGCGTGGTCTACCTCGGTATCATCCAATAACTGCTGCAGCATAGCGCGGGTAACATAGTCCCGCTCTTGCTCACACAGTGCCATGGTTTGCTTTAACAGCTTTTGCACCGTGTATTCCACATTTAAGTCGTTTTGCAGCATGGCCGGTACATCTTTGCCAACGTGAATAGCATCACGCTTGCTCATATCCGGCACACCTTCTAAGAAGATAATGCGTTCAATCAGTTTCGACGCATGGCCTTTTTCATCATCAAACTCGTGGTCGATACGCTCAAACAGCTTATGCAAACCCCAATCGTGGTACATGCGAGAGTGAATAAAATACTGATCCATTGCCGCCAGCTCATTGGCCAGCAGTACGTTCAGTGCGTCAATAATCTTGCTGTTGCCTTTCATTTACTCGCCTCCCAGCTGCGCCTGCAGGTAATTCGCCAGCCCCATAATACCAATTTGATGCTGCTGCGTTTCCAGCCAGTCCAGGTGCTCTTCTTCGTATTCCAGTATTTCGGTCAGCATATCGCGGCTGACATAATCCTGCTCAGCTTCGCACAACGCTATGGTAGCGCGCAGCAACGGCAATTGCTCAAGCTGAAAATCCATATCGCACTGCAGCATTTCTTCGCTGTCTTCACCAATACGTAATTTGCCCAGTGCCTGTAAATTCGGCAGACCTTCGAGCATTAAGATGCGCTCAATCAGCTCATCGGCCTGCTTCATATCTTTAATCGACTTTTTATAGCAGGCGTCGTTCAGGGCTTTTAAGCCGCGATTCTTATAAATGCGGGCATGCAAAAAATATTGATTAATCGAAGTTAATTCGGCTGTCAGCACTTCGTTCAGTTTTGACAGCACCTGTGGATTACCTTTCATTGCGCTAACCTTGTTTATCTAAGCAGAAAATATGTTGACAAGTGTAGAGCAAAAAGCCTCCATAAGCAAAATTATGTTTAATTTCAACAACATACTACTGATAACAATTCGCGTTATTAACTTGTTTCGCTTCCCGCTTTCGCCACAGTACATGGCAGCGTTTTTTCGTCGGCTGGTCTCAAGTGCTTTGAATTGTGGGCGCTTTTACGTTAAACAGAACAGGCAGAAATTATAATAACCAGCAAAATCCGAGGATCCTATGCAACGATTCAAACCTTTTGCCCTGCTGTTGTTGCTGTGCAGCACAGTGGTGCTGGCCAGCGAGCGGCAGATAGAAATTGACAGCACTGTGGTAAGCGAGCATAAAACTGAAGTTAACGGTAAACGCTTCAGCTATACCGCCACCACCGGCACTCAGCCCGTGTGGGATGAAGACGGTATGCCTGCTGCCACGCTGTTTTATACCTATTATCAGCGCAGCGATATTAAAGATCGTAGCAAACGCCCGCTGCTGATCTCCTTTAACGGCGGCCCGGGCTCAGCCTCGGTATGGATGCATGTCGCCTACACCGGGCCAAAATCGTTGGTAATTGACGACGAAGGCTACCCGGTACAGCCATACGGTGTAAAAACCAACCCCTATTCCGTGCTCGACGTGGCCGACATTGTGTTTGTTAACCCGGTAAATACCGGCTACTCGCGCGTGTTGCCGGGCAAAGACGGTAAAATGCCGTCAAAAGAGCAGCAACAAAAAATGTTCTTTGGTGTAAATGCCGATGTGAAATACCTGGCCGAATGGGTCAATACCTTTGTAACCCGTAATGAGCGCTGGCAGTCACCGAAGTTTTTAATCGGTGAAAGCTACGGCACCACCCGGGTGTCCGGCCTGGCGCTGGCACTGCAAAACCAACAGTGGATGTACTTAAACGGCGTGGTGCTGGTATCACCTACCGACTTAGGCATAGAACGCGCCGGCCCGGTAAAAGCCGCTAACCGTCTGCCATACTTTGCCGCCACTGCCTGGTATCATAAAAAGCTCAGCAACGAGCTGCAGCAACAAGACTTATATGACATTCTGCCGCTGGTAGAAGAGTTCACCTTAAATCAGTACTTGCCGGCGCTGGCCAAAGGCAATGCGATAAGTGCGGAAGAAAAACAGCGCGTAGCGCAACAGGTGGCCACTTATGCCGGCCTGTCAGTTGAGGCCGTGCTGCAAAATAACCTGGATATCCCCACCAACTATTTTTGGAAAGAACTGCTGCGTGACCGCGGCCAAACGGTTGGCCGGCTGGACTCACGCTACTTAGGCATTGATAAACGTGATGCCGGTGACAAGCCGGATTATAACGCTGAGCTGACATCCTGGCTGCACTCGTTTACCCCGGCCATTAACTACTACCTGCGTAACGAGCTGAATTACAAAACCGACATTAAATACAATATGTTTGGCCCGGTACATCCGTGGGACAGAAGTGACGACAGCACCGGCGAAAACCTGCGCCAGGCAATGGCACAAAACCCCTATCTTAAAGTAATGACACAGTCTGGCTACTTTGATGGCGCCACCAACTACTTCGACGGCAAATACAATATGTGGCAGTTAGACCCGGGCGGTAAAATGAAACATCGCCTGAGCTTTAAAGGCTACCGCAGCGGTCACATGATGTACCTGCGCCGTGAAGATCTGAAAAAATCCAACGACGACCTGCGCGAGTTTATCCTCGGCGCCTTACCGGCCGAAGGTGTTGCGGCCAAATACTGATAGCGTAATAAAACAGTTTTGTATCACAAAAGCCCCTGCACTGCAGGGGCTTTTCATTTCAGCGCTGAGCCGGTGGTGCTACGGTATGCCGCTACGGAATACGCGCAATAACCTTGATTTCAAAATCAAACCCCGCCAACCAGGTAACACCAACCGCAGTCCAGTTTGGATAAGGCTGAGCAGGAAACACTTTTTGTTTTAGCTGCATAATGGTATCAAACTGGTTTTGCGGGTCGGTGTGAAAGGTCGTGACATCCACAATGTCATCCAATGTACAACCGGCAGCTGCCAATGTAGCCTGCAGGTTGTCAAATGCCAGCTCAACCTGGCGGGTAAAATCCGGTTCCGGGCTGCCATCTGCACGGCTGCCAACCTGACCGGAAACAAACAGCAGATCACCGGAGCGGATAGCTGCAGAGTAGCCGTGCTCTTCATACAGTGCATGCCGGTTGGCCGGGAAAATAGCTTCGCGCTTGGACATAGTTTTCACCTCAGGTTAGATAATTACGCCAGACAGCTACAACAATGCACTGCGGCTCTTCACAAGCGGCTGTTGTTTCTGGTATACGATACACAGAGAAAAACACATATACGCCGCGTATATAAATTACAATTATACGCGACGTATGTCAAATTAATATACGAACCGTATGTGACATTGAGGATAAACCATTGAACCGACGCGCTGTAACAATGGCGGATAACCGTGCCAAGCTAATCTCCGCGGCGAGAAAAGCCTTTGCCGAAAAAGGCTACGCCGCCGCATCTATGGATGAGCTAACGGCAGAAGCAGGTTTAACCAGGGGTGCGCTGTACCACAATTTCGGCGACAAACGCGGGTTGCTGGCTGCGGTGGTCGATCAAATAGATTCTGATATGGCACAGCGCGCCCAACAGATTGGCGCGCAGGAAAAAGACGACTGGCAAGCGCTACTGGCCGAAGGCGCTGCCTATATCCGCATGGCACTGGAGCCCGAAGTGCAGCGCATTGTATTACTGGATGGCCCGGCAGTACTGGGTGACCCGTCACAATGGCCCAGCCAAAGTAGTTGCCTGCAGGCCACCAGACAGAAGCTGGAGCAGCTGATGGCACAAGGTGTATTAAAAACGGTGGATGCCGAAGCCGCTGCCAGGCTGCTCAGTGGTGCGGCACTGAATGCCGCGCTATGGATTGCTGCCAGTGCCACGCCGGCAGAGGTTACAGCCAAGGCCGTTGAGGCGTTCCGGATGTTAGCATCCGGCCTGCTGAAAGCCCCTGCCGGCCATTAGTTCCGCGCTTGTTGTTGCTATTGGATTAGGCGAAATGCTGCCACAGATAAGCCAACAAGGTGCCGACGGCAATAACACCAACCACTCCAAACAGCGGCAGCCAGGAGCGTGTATGGCCATCCGCTTGCTTTGCACCAATCAAGTGGTATGAAACCGTGCCAAGCACTGCAGTTACCACAACAAAGCCGGCAATAGCAGCATACAAAGATCCGGTCTGCCACCAGATCACCGCAGCAGAAATTAAGCCGGCATACAGAAAAATCTCAAAAGACAGGTCCGCCAGAAAACGACGCACCCCCATTACAAAGCGAGAGGTTCCACTCATTTACAGATGCCCTTTAAATTTATATTTTCTGGCTTAGCACAAAACTCTTTAATTGGTAGTGGCGCAGGCTCAACTTGTGACAGGGTCATTATTTCTGACATCCCCAACTCTAAGCCGTGCACCAGTTCCAGCTCTTGGGGTGTTACAGAATTATCCGCCAACTTGTTATATCCCGGTGGCAAACCATCGGGTCTACCGGTTAAAACTGATTGAATAACTGCATCGAGCGATTTGTGCCCCTCAGCGATAGCCTTTATACCTGCTCCGTAAGACGCTATGCCAAAATTAGTAATTGCCACAGCAACTTTGGCACTGCCCGGCAGATTTTTATTGCCTAACTTTCCACCCGTACTGGCATAGTTGGTAAATTTTCCGCCCAAAAGACGACCGGCAATATCGGCTTTACGGTATTTAAAATTATAACGAACAATGTCTGAAAGTATCGGCGTTTTACCACCCGTTACTTTACCGGTAATTTCATCACGCAATGGCTGAGTAATTTTCCAGAGTTCATTAGCTCTGATGCTTGCAGCACCTTTGTGTCCGTGCCCCCACATTCCCATTTGCATCTGTAGCTGAAATATTCCAATCCACCATGTAATGGGATGGTTGTACCCACCTTTAATAAACCTACGCCAGGCTGCTTCGTTACTACCGGCAAAATTCGCAAGGAAACGATCTTTCTCTGTTTGTTCAACTTTCTGCAAAGATTCAACAAAGTGTTGGATATCCTGTTTTTCGGATGCGTTTAAGCTAAGTGCAGACATAAATTCCTTTTTTCGATCACATAGAGACATTTAATTGAGCCGAATATTAAACATTTTGATAATTAATTGGAACAAATATAAGTCTGAAAGCGAAAGCCAGCTTTCTGTCGATTCCACAGAAGGCCTTGAACAGGAGCTTGCTGCCCGAGACGATGTTGTTATGCAGCCTCCGGCTTGGCAAATTGCCAGCCTGGCTATACTGTATTTACCTGCTTATCCCGGGCATCTGTGTGAAACCATCTGTGCTTGCTTTGCTATTACTGGCCTGTAGTTGTGCTTTGGCGCAACCGGTGCGTATTGGTATGCCGCTGGGTGACTCCGCGTTGCGGCAAAAGCTGCAACTGCAGCTAACTGCGGTTTATACCGCCCTGGGTTATCAGCCGCAGTTTATTGCCCTGCCGTCGCAACGGCGCTTCCGGCTGCTAAAAGACGGGTTGATTGATGCCGATTTATTCCGCATTTGCCAGCTGGATGAAACACACCCGGAGCTGCTTGTGGTGCCGGTCCCTTTGGATACCTTACGGCTGAATGCTTACAGCCTGTCGGCAGATAAGCTGGTTAACTGGCGACAGCGCAGCGATTTGCTGATAAGCCATATTCGTGGTTTTAAGATGGCAGAGCAGCAGGAATTTGCCGGAGTAAGGGTACTGGTTAACAGTGACGAACAAGCTTTTGGCCTGATGTTGCAAGGCCGGGTAGAAATAGTGCTGGAAGACGGCCGCACCGCAGAGCGGTTTTTAACACAGCAGCCTGAATTGGCCGGTATTGCCATGCTGCAGGTGGCTGATTTTGATGTCTGCCATATCCTTAACCACAATTGGCAGTCGCTGTTACCAGCGCTGACGCGGCAACTGCGACAGTAAGCATTAATGTATCGGCTCAGTGACAAACCCCAATTGCGTAATACCCAACTGCTGCGCCAGCGCCATAACATTAAGTACATGCCGGTACTCCACCGCTTTATCGGCCATCAGCTGCAACGGTAGTTGTTGTGGTAACTCTGCTACTTGTATCAGCTTTTGTTGCAGTTGTGCTGCCGTTACCGCTTCGCTGTTCCACTGCACTGTGCCATCGCGCAATACGCTGATGGCGATGCTGTCGGGCTGTATCGTAGTGGGCTCTGCTCTGGCTTGCGGCAACTCCACCAGCACTGATTGGGTTAATACCGGCATAGTGATCATAAAAATAATCAACAATACCAGCATTACATCCACCAGCGGCGTCATATTAATCTCACTGATGATTTCATCATCCTGCGAATCAGCAGAAAAAGCCATTTACGCACTCTCCTGCTTAGCGTTTAACACGCTGACATTGGCTTTAGGCGCTGCACCGGTTAGAAAGTACGCATGTAACTGATGGGCAAAACGGTTAAGCCGCGTAATTACGCCTTTATTGGCCCGCTGCAACGCGTTATAACCCAGCACGGCCGGTATCGCTACCGCCAGGCCTACTGCCGTCATAATCAGTGCTTCACCTACCGGGCCTGCTACCTTATCAATACCGGCCTGGCCGGATACGCCTATGCTAACCAGGGCATGATAAATACCCCACACAGTGCCAAACAAACCGATAAAGGGCGCGGTTGAGCCCACCGACGCCAACACCGGCAGGCCACGCTGCAGCTGCTGCACATTGTCGTCAATGGCGTTACGCAAACAAGCGCTTAACCAGTCGTTTAAACTAAGCTGGCCGTGTAAATCGGCTTTATGCAGCCGGTGGTGATCTACTGCCGCCTGACCTTCTTCCGCCAACATACGATACGGGCTGGTACTGTTGCCGGGTTGCAATAACTGCAGGCCTTCGGCAAAACTTTGCGCATGCCAGAAATCGCGTGAGGCAGTATTGGCCGGGCGCAGGCGCCACAGCATCAGGCTACGCCAGATAATCACGCTCCAGCTGGCCACTGACATTAACAGCAGCAAGATTGCCACACCTTTAATTACCCAATCGCCCTGCGCCCACAGCGCCGCCAGGCCATAGGGGTTATTTGTAAGTTGCGTCATTAGTTAACTCCTTCGGTTAAGGAAAATTCCACCCGCTGGCGGTAGCGGTGATCTATTGCTTCGCCGCCACGCTGTGCCGGTTGATAACGCCAGTGCTGCACCGCCAACAACGCCGCCTGGTCTAATCTGGCGTAACCGCTGCTTTGCTGCACGGTTACGTCGGCCACCTTGCCGCTGGCCAGCACAGTAAGCTGCAGCACAACCGTACCCTGCTCACGTAATTTGCGTGATAAGCGCGGATAGTGCGGTGGTGCGTTATAGTGCGCCGTGGCATTTAACACCGGTGCCGATACCGGCACGGCGCTGGCAGCGGCACTGTCTTTTGCTGCGGCGCCCGGGGCTGCAGCGCCGGGCGGTTGAGGTGCCGGTTCAGCTTGAATAACACGCTCATGCTGGCGTGTGGTTGGCTCTGCCGGCAAAATCGTTTTGGTTACCGCACTATCAGGCTCAGCTGACTTAACGCTGACTGGTTTAACCGCAGTTGGCGTTGGCGGCGGCCGGTCTGGTTCCGGCTCTGCTGGCGTTGGCTGTGATGGCGCTGGCTTAGCTGGCGACTGCGCTGCCGCGACTGCGGCTTTTGACGCCGGCTGCTGTACAAACACCCCGGTTAACAGCGGCGGCGTTAGGGTTACAACACTGCTGTTGCCTGCCGTCAGATACCACAGCAACGGTAATAAATGTGCTGTTAAAACACTGCCCAGCGTAAGCAAAAAGCCCCCTGCTTTAACAGCAGGGGGAAGGCTGTGCGCCAGCGGTTGCATAGCGGCGGGAGAGAACATTAAAAGCTGTAGCTGATAGCCAGTTTGGCGTAGCGGCCGGGTTCGCTGTAACGTTGCAAACCTTCACCGCCGGGCAGTACACCGCCACGCACCCCGCTGCCTACCCAGTTGGTGACGAAACGCACGCGTTGCCATTGATAGTATTCTTCGTCAAACAGGTTGTAGATGCCGGCACTTAAGCGCCACTGCGGGCTGATATCATAGTTGGCCATTAAGTCCACTACAGTGTAACTGTCGGTCAGATACGGATAGGTTGCCGCATCACTGCCATCGGCGTTATAAGCATCTTTGGCTTTTTTCGCCGCACTATGGCTAACATTCGCCGTCAAGTCCCAATTGGCGCCATCATAACGCAGGCCCAATACGGCAGAGGCCGGGTTAACACTACGCAGCGGCTCGCCAGCGGCGGTTTCACCTTCGTTATATGATACCGCCAAACGCGAGCTGACAGCACGGCTGATGCGCCAACCGGCTTCCAGTTCTATCCCCTTTACGTCGGCTTCGCCGGTATTGGCCATAGTGGTATATTGATTACCCTGAGATTCCGTACAAACGCCGCGAAAGCAGCTCTCGTATACTGTGTCCGGGTTTTGCAGCAGCACCACAGTATCTATCATGTCGCTGTACTGATCGTTGAATACCGACACTGCTAGCAACAAGCTGTCGGTTTGGTAGCGATAGCCTGCTTCCAGATTCAGGCTGCGCTCGGCTTTTAAATCGGGGTTGGCTATGCTACCCAGTAAGCCTTCTACCAATAAACCTGAGGCTTTTTCTGTACGGCTGACCAGAGATGTCGGCGCATACATTTCTGCCACTGTCGGCGCCCGAAAACCACGGCCGGCTTGTAACCACAGCTGCTGCGTAGTGGCCAGCTGATAAGTCAGATTGCTTTGCCAGGTAAAGGACGAAAAATCAACATCGGCAACAGTTTGCGTATTGTCGCTGAACTGTTCATCTAACTGCGGGCGGTATTTTAATGAGTCAAAACGTCCGCCCAGGCTTAATGTCCAGCGCGGGGCCAGCTTAATAACGTCGCGGGCATACAAGCTTATTGCCGTTACGTCAGTTTGTGGCACCTGGTCCGGGTCGATCACCGGTGGGCTGGCCAGCTCGCCGGTTTGGCCGATATAACGCCGGTCTATCGCAGAGTATTCCACACTGCGCTGCTCAACTGAGCCGCCATACAGCCATTGCTGCTGCACGCTGTCACCAAACAGTTCTTTATCCAGCGCTACAGCCAGTTTTAATTGCTGTTGCTTAAAGTCACGGTCTTCACTGCGCAGGCAAGGCGATACTTCGCCATTGGTTGCGCCGCTGCAGCCGGTGGTCAGCATGGTGGTAACACCATTAGTGTAATTGGACTGGTAATCCAGGGTGGCATTTACGCTGTCAGCAAAAGCTTTCGCGGCCAGCCACTCATACTGCAGGCCAAAGCGCTTGCGCTCAATTTCATCATCGCCATGGCGTGACAGGTATACGTTGTCTAACCGCGACTGATTGTCCAACTCACTGCTTTGGTTAAAGTATTCACCAATCCAGCCCAGCCGTTGGCTGTCACTAAGCTGGTACTGCAGTTTGGCCAGCACATTGTTGCTGCGGTAATCCAGCGGATCTGCGATAGTGCGGCCGGCGCCACTGATATTTTCGCCGGAGCGGGCGGTGTTGTTTTCACTGCCATCACGGCGCGTATACACCAGTAAAGATTCCAGCTTGCCGCTGCGGTTCGCCACTGTCGTACTGAACGAGGTTTCATCATTTAAACCGCTGAAGCCGGCTTTTAACCCCAGATGGTTGTCGTCGCCCTGTGGTGCAAGATAGTCAGCCGGATCTTTGGTGACGAACAATACGGCACCGGCCAAAGCACCGCTACCGGCAGCAATAGCATCAGCACCTTTGATAATTTCTACCTGCTTTAACGCATCAATATCCACGCCGCCGCGGGCAGAGCGGAAAAACTCATAGGCGACAAAGGTAGGCGGGTCCAGAGTTTCCCCCAGCGATAAACCGTCGACGGTAATGGCAACCCGGTCGCCATCCAGGCCACGGATATTAAAGCCGTTACTGCCAAAACGGCCCATATCAGTGGTGGTGACGCCAGGTACAAAGCGCACCACATCAGCAATATTTTGTGCCTGTTGCTGTTGCAACTCAGTGGCATTAAGCTGTTGCGCTTGCTTACTATTGGCCTGCGTTTGTACCGCCTGCGCGGTTACCGATACGGTATCCAGCTCCGGAGTTGCGGTTTCTGCCAACAGCGGTAAGGCGATGGCATGACTGATAGCCAGCGCCAATAAGGTGTACTGCATAGTAATACTCTCCTTTGGCGTTTTATTTAGTGACCGCAATATGATCAATGACGGTACGGGCAATCTGCTGGTCCAGCCGGGTAGCAAACTCCAGCACATATTCGTCATAGCTCAGTACGCCGTTGCGGTTGCTGTCAACGCCGGCAAACTGGGCGGCGCGGCCTTGCTCATATTCCGCCCGGCTAACCACGCCATCGTTATTGCTGTCGTACATCGCCAGCATGCCGGCAACGGAATGAGTCGTTGGCATTTGCAGCAGGCGTTCACGCCGCAGTTGCTGAGTTTGCCCCTGTTGTTGCCGGGCTTGCTCTGTGCGGATCTGCTCTGTCCTGGTTTGCTCAGAGCGGGTGTCTTCACCACGCGGCGCCGGTTTAGGGTCGGCGGCGGATAACACGCCGTCTTTATTGGTGTCCATGCGGCTGAAAGCGCTGTCACCGGAGCGGTCAAACTCAGCACGGCTGATATAACCGTCTTCATCTTTATCCAGCGCATTAAAACGCACATGGGTTTGGCGTAAATGGCCGGCGCGCTCGGCGGCCAGTTGCTGTTGCTGAGCTTCGTCTAAACGCGGTTTGTCTGCGGCTACAGAGCTGCTGCAGGCGCTAAGGTAAGCACTGCTCAGGGCCAAAAACAACGTGGTATATAAATGCTGTTTATTCATCAGTAAAACTCCTGCGGTAACGGGTGAGCGCTATTGGGTAACTTCCAGCACAACGCTGTAGCTGTAACTGTATTGCGGTACTTTGGCACCGGCCGGTGCGTCGGCACGGTAGCGGCTTAGCAGCAAATAAGTACCGGCTTTTTCCGGCACAAAGCTGATAATACCGGCGGCATCGGTAGTGAGCTGATGCGTTACTTTTTCGTCGTTAGCGCCGGCTTCAACAAAATAGGCATTCACCGGCTGCTGTGGCAGCGGCTTGCCGTTAAACAGCACGCGTGCCCGCAGGGTGCTGTCGCTGTACAGATCATTCGGGTGACTGAGAAACTCCAGTTCCAGTGCTTCGCCGCCGGGTTTTAACGCCTTATGGTTTGGTGCACCTTTGCTAACGTAGGTTTCGGCACGAGTTACCGCCTGAAAGTGCGCAATAGATTTTGCCCCGGCCGGTAACACAAAGTTTTCATCGCGGCTGTTTTTGCGCTCACCGTTTTGCTCATAAGTATGAAAGGTCGCGCCGTAACGCAGGCCGGTGCTAAAACGGTAAGTGCCGTCGTCGGTTAACTGATGCTCTGCTGTGGTACGGGTGTGGCTGTATTGCAGCAGAGTTGGCGTAACCGCTGTGCCGGCCGGTGTCAGCACACTGAAACGGCTGTTATCAAATGCCACTTCGGGGATGAAAAAACGGTCGGCAAAGGCGGCATCCAGGCTTACCCAACCACCACGGATAGGTTCAAAACTGGCAGGCTGCAAATACGGCACATGGGCTTCTGCCGCAAAATGGGCGGCAAAGCTGCCCCCCAGCATAACAGCAACTAACATGGCACGGTTAAGCGGCAACGACATAACGGCTCCTTAATGATAATAGTTCTTATTAACTTTCGAGCCGCACTTTAATCTAATTGAGAATCAGTTGCAAATGATAATTGATCTTATTTGAATAACTTAAGACAAGAAAAAACCGGGCACAGGCCCGGTTCAATTTTTGCCGCAACAGCAAACTAGTCGGTGATGCCAAGCAGGTTCAGAATAAAAGCGTATTCTTCGCCGGTTTGTGCCTGCCGGGCAAAACGGCCGGATTTACCACCGTGGCCGGCTTCCATCGTGGTTTTAAACAACAACGGGTTAGCATCAGTTTTGTGGGTACGTAATTTGGCTACCCATTTTGCCGGTTCAAAATACTGCACCTGAGAGTCATGCAGGCCTGTGGTCACCAGCATGGCCGGATAATCCTGCTTGCTGATTTGATCATAAGGTGAGTACGACAGCATATAGTCATAATAAGCCTTTTGCTTTGGGTTGCCCCACTCGTCAAACTCGTTGGTGGTGAGCGGAATGCTTTCGTCCAGCATAGTGGTAACCACATCGACAAAAGGCACATGCGCCACTAAGCCGCGGTATTTCTGCGGTGCCATATTAGCCACCGCGCCCATCAGCAAGCCGCCTGCGCTGCCGCCCATACCAAATACTTTGTCTTTGGCCACATAGTTGTTGGCTACCAGATAGTCGGTTACATCGATATAGTCGGTAAAGGTATTAATTTTGTGCAGCAGTTTGCCGTCTTCATACCAATGCCGGCCCATTTCCTGGCCGCCGCGGATATGGGCAATGGCATAAACAAAGCCGCGGTCTACCAGCGACAATACACCGGAGCGGAATGACGGGTCCATTGAGGCACCGTAAGAGCCATAAGCATACTGATACAGCGGCGCTGTACCATCGCGTTTAACGCCTTTTTTATACAACAAGGATACCGGCACTTTTACGCCATCGCGAGCCGTGGCCCATACCCGCTCGGTGGCATAGTTGTTTTTATCAAAGCCACCTGGCACTTCGGTTTGCTTTAGCAGCTGCTTCTCGCCGGTTTGCATATTAAGCCGGTACACACTGGCCGGGGTAGTCAACGAGGTATAGGTATAACGCAGCCAGTCGGTGTTTTGCTGTGGGTTAACTTCAAAACCGGTAACGTAAGCGGCTTCATCTGAGGCAATATAAACCGACTTAGCCGGCGCTGCCCAGGGCATTATTTTCATCCGGCGCAAGCCATCGCTACGCTCGTTAATGGCCAGATAATTGTCAAAGGCAGTAAAGCCCTGAATAAACACGTCGTCGCGGTGCGCAATTACCGGCTGCCAGCGCGCACGATCGCCAATTTTATCGGCAGCAACCGCCATAATGCGGTAGTTAGGTGCTTGCCAGTCGGTTTGGATAATCCAGCGCCCGTTCAAATGATCAGCACGATATTTTACATCACGCTCACGCGGTGCCAGGGTGCGAAAGCCGCTACCGGGTTTAGCGGCGTCCATAACCTGCATTTCGCTTGATACTGTGCTGCTGGAGTAAATCACCACATAGTTATCATCTGTGGTGTTACCCACGCCCATATAAAAACTGTTATCTTTTTCTTCGTATACCAGCTGCGCCTGCGCCGGGTCATTGCCCAAGCTATGCTGCAGCACTTGGGTACTGAGCAAGGTTACCGGATCATTTTTTACCAGGTACAGGGTTTTGCTGTCTTTGGCCCAAGCCAGGCTGGACGACAAGCCGCTCAGTTGGTCGGGTAAATCTTTACCGCTGCGTAAATCGCGTACTTTCAACGTGTACTGGCGCCGGCCACTGTCATCTTCCATATAAGCAATAAAGTTTTGATCCGGGCTAACCTGCCAGTTAGATACCGCATAATAACTTTTGCCTTTGGCCAGCTCGTTTACATCCAGCATTATTTGCTCGGTGCCATCGGCTAAGGCTTTGCGGGCATAAATCGGGTACTCTTTGCCGCTTTCAACCCGGCTGTAATAGCTGTAATCACCCTTGGTATAAGGTACTGAACTGTCGTCCTGCTTAATGCGGCTGATAATTTCTGCCGTCAATTTGTCACTCAGCGGCTGATAGGCACTGGCGTAACTGTTAGCGTAATCATTTTCGCGATGTAAATAATCCAGCACCGTGGGCGAAGTGCGGCTGTCGTCACGCAGCCAGTAGTACGGGTCTTGCCGATCACCATGTGGCGAGGCTACGGTGTAAGGTTGCTGCACTGCCAGCGGTGCGCTTAGCTCAGCGGCATTAAGCCAGTAACTGTTCAGACAACCGGCGCCCAATAGCAGGGCAAGATAACTTTTATACATTTTGCTGCTCTCCTGATCTTAGTAGCTGAAAATTAACATAATTAAAACATCCAACCTAGCCTAACCCGGCAAAAAAGTGTAACGGAGTATGTTAGGCCGGAAATATCCGCCCAGCTTGCGCTATAGCTATTCACAAATGGCTGATTTTAGGCTATTACTTCTAAGTTTATTAGAGATAAGGAAAATAACATGGCGTTAATGACCGTCGACCAGGTAGCTGAGTTTCTGGGCGTGCAAACGATAAGAGTGGAACGATTAGCCCGGGAAAACTTGTTGGTGCCGGCAGACAAGGATGCCAACGGCAAACCAATGTTCAGTGAAGAAGACGTAAAACGCTACAAAACTCTGGCCGAGCGCTTAGGCGGCTTATAACGCCGTTAATTGCTCAATTCTGTGCTGCCAGTAAGCGGCCTGCGCCTGCGCACCGGGTAAACTTAAATACCACAGCCAGCAAAAGCCGCTGTATAACTGTTTTGCCGGCAGTATCTTTTGCTGTAACTGCGGCATTAATTCTGTAGCACCACGACAAGCCGCATATTGGCTTAACAACCGCTGCTCTGCTGTTGCATCCAGGTCAAAGTGTAAACTCAGCGCCGCCAGATCCAGGCTGCTGTCGGCCTGTTGGCTGTATTCAAAATCCAGCAACCACAGCCGCTGCTGTGCCCAAAGTAGATTACCGGCATGCAAGTCCAGGTGACACAACACTATATCTGCAGTTTGCTGTGCCAGCTTTGTTGCCGCCAGGTACAACCGGGCTAACAGCGCTGGCGTTGCGGTTACCGCTGCGGGCAGCGCCGCCAGTTGTTGCTGTAAATAGCCGTACGGCTCCAGCACCGCCGTTTGCACACTGAGTTGATGAAAGGCTGCCAAAGTCGATAATAACGCAGCACTGCCATGGTGCTGATAATCAAACGGCTGGCCAGCACTGATATAGTCGCTCAGCATAACCTGATAATGATTATTTAAACACAAAGGCGCCGGTGCCAGGCCCAGGGCGGCGGCGGCATGTTGGCAGCGCAGTTCCTGTTGGCGGCAAACGGCAGAATCAGCCGGATAGCAGCGCAGCACATATTCGCCCTGCGCCGTTTTGACATAATAGCTCTGGTTACTTTCGCCGTGTGATAACGGCTTTACTTGTAGCGGTGGCCTGGCAACAAAAAACTCCAGCCGCCGGCATAACCGCGTTACACGCTCAATCTCACTGCCGGTTGTTGCTGATAATGACTGCGCCAAATAAAGTACCCTGCAATAGCGATAACCGTATACAGCATAAACAAGCCGGTGAGGAAATACAGATGTTTTTGCGCATAAACATAAATGGATACCGCATCTATCACCACCCAGTACAGCCAGTTAGACACCAGTTTCCGCGCCACCAGCCAGGTGGCCATGATACTGAATACCGTGGTTTGCGCATCCAGATAAGCAAATTCAGCATGGGTGTAGTTAGCCATCACCGCGCCCAGCACCAACCCCGTCACAGCGGTAACGGCGATTAACCAGGTATGACGCTGCCAGGGCCACTCGTATACCGGGCCACGTGCGCCGGCGCTGCCCTGCTTCAACTGTTGCCAGCGCCACCAGCCATACAGCGCCATACCGGCATAATACAGCTGTAATAAGGCGTCAGATAATAACGCCGACTGCCACATAACATGGGTAAATAATATGGTGCTTAACAGCGCGGCCGGCCAGCACCACAGGCTTTGTTTCAGCGCTAACACCACATAAGCCAGCGCCAGCAGGGTCGCAGCCAGCTCAATGCTGTGCATCAGCTGCCACTGCGCTATCGCCTGGCTTAACAGCTCGTTCATGGCCGCAAATCACCATGAATAAACTTACAAACAAACACCACCTTACCGTATTGCTCAAACGACCATTTGATACAGGCCTGCAGCGCTTGCATTACGGCGTCGTAGTCACCAAACAGCTGAGTACTCATGGTATTGGTCAGTACTGTTACGTCCGGGTATTTGTTCAGCTCGGCAATAAAGCCTTTAATCGGGCCGATATAATCTTCTGCTAACGGGTATTTACTGATCTCAACTGATAATTGCATAGCTCTCTCCTTTCGCATGACCAATGACGTTAACAATGGTCATTATTGTCAGAACTGATAGCTGGCGCTGGCACCAAAACGGCGCGGCTCAGCAAATTGCTCGTATACATGGCTCTGGTAGCCATCCCTCGGGTCGTTACCAAAGTAAAAGCCGCGCACGCCGATATCCTGATCCAGTGCGTTGCGCGTCCATAGCGCCAGCTCCCAATTGGCCAGCTGATAACTTAACCGTGCACCCAACAGCTCATAGCGTGATGAACGGGCATTGTGGCCGTCGGAGTAAAAGAACGCGTCTTTGCCTTGCAGGCTCAGGTTAAAGGTCAGCGCTTCCGTGATATACCAATCGGTGGCGACACTGTACGAAAAACGCGGCGCCTGCGCCTGCTCACGCCCACTGAAGTTTTCTTCATCCAGCGTAATATAGTTACCCAGTTTGGTTTTCAGCCAGCTGGCAGATAAAAACAGCGCCAGCTGCGGATGTAACTGCAGGCGGTTTTCCATTTCAATACCGTAGTTGCGGCCACTGCCGGCATTGTCGATAAAGCCGGCAAATTGCGGGCCGCTATCCGGGTTCAGCCAGCCTTTTACCTGCATATCGTCGCGCCACATATAAAATGCCGCCACCCGTGCGGTAATGCTTTGGTCCAGCGCACTGCCCTTCACGCCAAATTCGGCGTTATACAAAGTTTCCGGTTTAAAACTGGCTTTGCTGTTTAACTCACTTAAATTGTCATCGGCAGCTTTGGCCAGGGCATCGCCGTTTACACCACCGGCTTTATAGCCACGGGATGCCAGCAGATACACCAATGCCTGTGGGTTTACCTGATAATTCAGGCTTAATTTGGCACCCCACATAGTATCGTGGTTTTTAATGGCGTTGCCGCTGCTGTCGCTGTAGTCATCGTCATAACGCTCTAAGCGCAGGCCCGACACCAAACTCCAACCGGCACTAAAGGGCGTGGTCAGCTCGCCGTACAGCGCAGCATTACTACGGCTTAAGCTGCTGACAAAGCTGTCGGCCTGCCATAAATCCCAGTTCCAAAACTGCCGGGTTAAATCAAAGCTTTTATTGGCTGCATACAGGCCAAATACCCAGTCGCTGTTGCCCAGCTTGCCTTCAGGCGTGGAGATAAAACGGTAGTCCAGCGTTAGTTGATCGCGCGTGCGCAAGTAACGGTCGGTGGTGGAATATTCATCCGGGTGAATACCAACATAGCTCCAGTCTTCATCAAAGCCGTAATCACTGTCGGCGGTTAACCAGCTAAGCTGCGCCTGCAACGTAGCAAAGCGCAACGCGCTGTAATCCGCCTGCAATGCTATTGCTTTACTGCGGATCTGATCTTGGCCGGGCTGATCAGATAAGGTGGTGCGGTTACGGTCCAGTGAGAAGGCGTCATAGCCGTTATCCTGGTCGACAAAATGTGTAACCAGCTGCAGTGCCAGCGTATCCATTGGCTGATAACGCAGCTTAAACCGGCCGGTAAATTCATCGATATTGTTGGTGTCGTCACGGTTTAAAAAGGCATTGTCGATAAAGCCATCAGAGTTTTGCTGCTCCAGCGACAGGCTGTAGCCCAGTTGCTGATTAATGCTGTTACTAAACTGCGCGGCCAACTGGCGGCTGTCATAGTTAGCCAGGGTGGCACTGAGTTTGCCTTCCGGCGTGGCTGTAGGGCCTTTGCTGGTCAGGTTTAACATACCGGCTAACGCATTGGCGCCAAAGCGGCTGGCTTCCGGGCCACGAAACACTTCCAGTTGCGCTAAATCACTGATACCGCTGATGCCCAAGCCGGAGTAATCAATACCATCAATTAAAATACCGACCGACGGGTTAATGGTATCAACAAACTCGCTGCGCTCACCAATGCCGCGCATCTGAATATAGCGGCCGCGCGAGGCGCCGGCACTGAAATTCACATTGGCAAACTGGCTGAGCAAATCATCCAGATGCTGCGCTGAGGTACGTTTAACATCCTGCTCGCCAACAATAGCAATACTGCCGGCAACCTGTTGTACCGATTGCTGCCGGAAATCGCCCTGCACGCGAATACGCTCAATAAAAGCTTCAGCTTCATTGGCCTGAATAGAAAAACTGCTGCACACAGCCAGAGTAAGTAACGAGGGTATAAAACGCATTGTTGTATGAATCTCCAAAACTTCAGAGATCACACCAGCTTGAGGAGTTAGCACCATCCCTCCGCCGGTATAATCCGGATCAGGTTCTAAGGGTTCGCCTTACGGCATCTCAGCTATTGCACCCCTTGGTTGCGCGGCAAGTGTAAAGCCTTTTATTTGCGCATGCAATGTGCAAAGGACGGCTAAACGCCTATAGTTGTTACGGAGTCATGCTGTATCCGCGTATCAGCCGCTGACAAGGACAAACTATGAAAAGCTATATCGAGCGCGTTATTGCTGAAATCCCGCTGTTTTTTACCCACTTCAGCCAGTGTTTATTCCGTCCCAAGCGCTTTATTCAACAGCAACTGGCTATTGCTGAGCAGCCCGATGAGATCAGCAAAGGCGTCGAATTTTTAATACTGTCGTTTCTTATTGCGTTGTTTATCAGTCAGTTATTGCCTGAAGCGGTAAATCCGGTAACCTTACCCGGCGACGATGCGGCTTTTACGCATCTGGCCAGCAGTGCGCTATTTGATTTATTTCTGTTGTTTTTTGCCGCCGCTATCGCCTTTGGTTGTTTGAGAATAGTCGGCGTTACCAGTAGCTTCTTTGCCTTTTTCCGCCTGTTTGCTTTTTTTTGCGGTGCTACGCTGGTACTGCTGGTATTTGCCAATGCGCTGACCAATATCGGCATGATAGATCCGGTTGTTGCCAAAAGCTGGATCCAACTGGAGCAAAGCGCTCAGGCCTTGCAGCCTATGACAGCGCAGTTGTTGTGTAATACCGGTGCTACCGGTGAGTTAGTCGCCGACGAGGCAGCAAGCGACGCGCTGCAGCAACAACTGCAGCAGGCACAGACGATATATCAACAGGCGACAGAACGGCCATTGTTTTTGTTGGGGCTGGGTTTACAAGCTATGGTACTGCTGGTGCTGATCTGTTGGTTGTTTGTTGCCTGGTTTGCCTATGGCAAACAGCAGCAGCTGAGCAGCAGCAAAATTGTGTTTTCTGCGCTGCTAAGCCTGGGGTTAATTTATCTTGCCAGCGTGTTGCTAAGCCTGATGCAAACCGGCAGCCAAATGATGGCGCTTTACCGTGCTTGTGGTGCGACTTAAACCCGGCCACCTGCAGTATTAAACACCTGCCAGTCATCGGTTAGTTGCATCGCCAGTTGGTTTAATTGCTCACTGGCGCCGGCAGCACGGGCTGCGCCGTCACTAAGTTGCACAATATCACCATTTAGCAGGTGAATATTATGCGCGATATTGGTTGAAACTACCTGCTGCTGCTCTGTGGCAGTGCAAATGGTTAAATTGGCATCTGCGATGCTTTCCACCGCACCGGCAAGCTCGGTAAAACGCGCCCCGGCATCTTGCGCCAGTTGCATGTTACTGTCGGCATCCTTATGCGCCTGTTGCATAGCCTCTACAGCACTGGCAGCTTGCTGTTGCAACTGGCTTATCATCTTGTTAATCGACTCTGTCGCATGTTGGGTATTGGCCGATAAGGTGCGTACTTCATCTGCCACTACCGAAAACCCGCGCCCGGCTTCACCGGCACGTGCAGCTTCGATGGCAGCGTTCAAGGCCAGTAAATTAGTTTGTTCTGAAATTTTACGGATCACATCCAGTACTCCGGAAATCTGACCGGACTCTTGCTGCAGCTGTCGCACTACCTGAGCACTATGCTCAAGCTGTTGCGCCAGCGCAGTTATCCCTGCAGCACTTGCAGTGGCAACACCACGTCCTGAAGCACACAGCGACTTTGCTTGTTGCGCAGCATCAGCAGCGCCTTTCGCATTATCGGCAACATCTTGCACACTCACACTCAGTTGCTCAACGGCAGTGGCCAATTGATTGGCCTGACCGGCCTGACGCACCGCACTCTGGCTAACATCATCACTGCTTTGAAATACTAATGCCGCCTGCTCACCCAGTACCGTCGAGCTATTACCCAGCTTCGCCACCAACTGCTCAAAATGGCTAATCATTTGATTTAATGCCTGTGCTGCTTCGGCAACCTCATCGGTTCCCGAATCACTGGCTCTTAAACTTAAGTCTGAGCTTTGCTGAACCTGTTTGAGTATATCGCGCAGTGCCCACAACGGCCGGCATACAGAGCGCTGTACCGCCCATATTAAACTGCAGATCAGCAACAGCAACAGGCTGCCACCGATGATATAAGCCCGGATTAACTGTGCGGTAAAGCGCTCCGCCGAGTCTCTTACGTTAGCCGCAGCTGCAATTTGCTGCTGAATAAAAGCTTCAGTCAGCGCGGTTAACCCGGTTATACGTAGCTCAATTTCACTGTTAACAGTAGATTCATTGAGGATACGCACCAGCAGCGCATCACTGCCGGCATAGCTAATCCATTCTTGATAATGTTTAATAGCCGCTGCAAATGCCTGATCCAGGCCGGCATAAAACTCAGGGTCAGTCTGCAGCGGCCGGCTTTGCACAAAACCTTGCCAATGCTGTTCTGCCAAAGCCAGATGTTGCTTAATCACCTGCTCGGTCGCTTCAGCAGAGGCCCAGCCGGTGCGGTATTTACGGATGTCCTGCAGTGCTGTTTGTTGCAGAATTTGCTGCACCGCCATAACGTCAGACAAAATCGCCAGATGATTGTCGTACAACTGATTAAACAGCTTGTCTTTTTGTTGCGCCGACCAAAACGCGGCGATAATTACCAACAACAGCATCACCAAAGGTAATACACCCAATAACATTACCCTGCCGGAAATTTTCAACTTAGACAACATCACTGCCCCCTGGCATACGGCTTAAAGTCGGGCGCAGTGTAAAATGGTCTTATGACACTTACATGACATCGTACCAGTCAATATTGACATAACTTAATATGTATATATGATATTTCACATATCTAGAATTAAGGATATGCAAAATGCAGAAAAAATCACTGCTGTTTATCTGTACCGGTAACTCTGCCCGCTCACAGTTGGCAGAAGCACTGTTCCGCCAAATGGCCGGAGCAGAGTTTGACGTTTACAGTGCCGGCACTGCACCCGAGCCGGTAGACCCACGGGTATTTACAGTATTGGCTGCACGAAATATTTCCGCAGAAAACCTGCATAGCAAAGACCTGTCCGGCTTAAATGAGCATAACTTCGACTATGCCATTACGCTCTGTGACAAAGCCCATCAAAGTTGTGTAACCCGGGTAAAAGCAGCGCAAATTCTGGCGTGGGATTTTGCCGACCCTAAACCGAAGGCGGGCACTAAAGCCTTTGACGTGGTGCTAAACGAGCTGAGCGAGCGGATTAAATACTTCTTACTGTTTAGCCAAAAATACCGCGCTAAAGCAGAGCGCCTAAGCGATGCATTAAGCTTTTATAAAGCCCTGGCCGATGATACGCGGTTAAAAACCCTGTTGCTTATTCAGCAGCAACAGGAGCTGTGTGTTTGCGAGCTAACCGCAGCGCTGGATGAAACCCAGCCGAAGATTTCACGCCATTTGGCGCAATTGCGCAAAGCGGCCATCTTACAGGACCGCCGCCACGGCCAGTGGGTATTTTACCGCCTGGCCGATAACCTACCGGCCTGGGCATTAGAAGTGCTTCGGCTTACCGCAAGCAATAACAGCGACCTTATTGCCACTAACCTGGACAAACTTGAACAAATGGGCGACCGGCCGCAACGCGCCGCGCTGTGTAACTGAGACTAAGGAATAGCTAAATGACAATTAAAGTAGGCATCAATGGTTTTGGCCGTATTGGCCGGTTGGCACTGCGCGCGGCGTTTGACTGGCCGGAATTTGAGTTTGTGCAGATTAACGACCCGGCCGCCGATGCCGCCACCTTCGCCCATCTGCTGAACTTTGACTCGGTACACGGTATCTGGCGCCACAATGCCGCAGCCAATGGCAATAACATCGTCATTAACGGCAAAACCATCGCCGTAAGCCAAAACAAAGCCATTAGTGATACTGACTGGTCACACTGCGATGTGGTCATTGAAGCCTCCGGCAAGATGAAAAGCACAGAAGTGTTAAATGCGTACTTAGCACAGGGTGTAAAACGGGTGGTGGTTAGTGCGCCGGTAAAAGAGCCTGGCGTATTAAACGTGGTGATGGGTGTAAACCAGCAGTTGTATAACAAAGAGCTGCACCGCATTGTTACCGCCGCCAGTTGCACCACTAACTGCCTGGCACCGGTGGTAAAAGTCATCCACGAACAACTGGGCATTAAGCATGGCAGCATTACCACTATCCATGATTTAACCAATACCCAGAGCATTCTGGACACACCGCACAAAGACTTACGCCGCGCCCGTGCTTGCGGCAGCAGTTTAATTCCCACTACCACCGGTTCGGCTACCGCCATTACCGAAATTTTCCCCGAGTTAAAAGGCCGCTTAAACGGTCATGCTGTGCGGGTACCGCTGGCCAATGCCTCCTTAACCGACTGCGTATTTGAAGTAGAACGTGCCACCACCGCAGAAGAAGTCAATGCCTTGCTTAAAGCTGCCGCAGAGGGGGAGTTAAAAGATATTCTTGGCTATGAAACACGGCCTTTGGTGTCGGTAGATTATAAAACCGATCCGCGCTCAAGCATTATTGATGCCTTATCCACCATGGTGATTAACGCCACCCAGGTAAAAATTTATGCCTGGTATGATAACGAATGGGGTTACGCCAACCGCACGGTGGAACTGGCTAAACTGGTTGGCCTGCGGGATAAACCCTAAACAGTGCAAATCGGATAATGTCTATGCTAAGCACACTAAGCCCGCAGCTGCGCCAGTATATGCTGGTAACGGCGAATTACTGGGCCTTTACCTTAACCGACGGCGCGCTGCGCATGCTGGTGGTGCTGCACTTTTACAGCTTGGGTTACAGCGGTCTGGCGATTGCCATGCTGTTTTTGTTTTACGAAATTTTTGGCGTTATTACTAACCTGGTCGGCGGCTGGCTGGGTGCGCGCATCGGCCTGAACAACACTATGAATATCGGCCTGTTGCTGCAAATACTGGCGCTGGGTATGCTGTTACTGCCGGCGCAGTATTTAATTGTGCCCTGGGTAATGGCCGCCCAAGCGTTATCGGGCATCGCCAAAGACCTGAACAAAATGAGCGCTAAAAGCAGCATTAAGTTGCTGGTAGCCGATGATGCGCAAAGCACCTTGTTTAAATGGGTTGCCATTCTTACCGGCTCGAAAAACGCACTGAAAGGCATCGGTTTTTTCCTCGGCGGCATACTGCTGAGCCTGTATGGCTTTAGCATGGCCATATTGCTGATGCTGCTGATGTTGGCCGCGGTGTGGTTGTTCAGCTTATGGCGCTTAAAGGCTGATTTGGGCAAAAGCAAAACCAAGCCGAAATTTACCGAGTTGTTATCGAAAAGCCGCGCCATTAATGTGTTATCCGCCGCGCGCATGTTGCTGTTTGGCGCCCGCGATGTGTGGTTTGTTATTGCACTGCCGTTAACCCTGGCCAGCCAGTTTGGCTGGAACCACTGGGCAGTGGGCAGTTTTCTGGCACTGTGGGTTATTGGTTATGGCGCAGTGCAAAGCGTGGCACCGCTGTTAAGTGGCAGTAAAGCAAGCGGTACTACAACAGCTGACAGCCGCCTGCCTGATGGCAGTACCTTAACACTGTGGGCACTGCTGCTGTGCGCCATACCGGCAGCTATTGCCGTGGCGCTTGATCAGCAATGGCACAGCGAATATGCGCTGCTGGCTGGCTTGCTGCTGTTTGGCGCGGTGTTTGCGGTTAACTCCTCTTTGCACAGCTATATGATTGTCCGCTATGCCAACAGCGATGGAGTGTCACTGGATGTCGGTTTTTACTATATGGCCAATGCCATGGGCCGCCTTATCGGCACTGTGCTGTCGGGCTGGGTGTATCAAGTGGCGGGCTTAACGGCATGTTTGTGGATTTCGTCTGGCATGCTGGTGACTACCGTGCTGGTATCACTGTTTTTACCCAAACGCAGCGCATGACATTCCCCGGTAGCTGCTCTACACTGCAGCAAGCCGCTGATACCGATTGGAATACTGCATGCTAAACCTGCGCCCGCGCCAATTACTGCTGCTGTCGTTGCTGGCCGCTTTTGCCACTATGGCGCTGAAAACTCTGGCCTGGTATCTAACCGGCTCGGTCGGTTTTTTATCTGATGCAATAGAATCTCTGGTCAATGTTGCCGGTGCCGGCTTTGCGCTGATAATGGTTAGTATCGCCCGCCGCCCCGCCGATGACAGCCACCCCTATGGCCACAGCAAAGCCGAATATTTATCGGCCGCCTTTGAAGGTGGCATGATTTTCCTTGCTGCGCTGGCCATTTTTATCACTGCCGGCGCGCGCTTAATTAATCCGCAGCCGTTGGCCAGTCTGGGCTTAGGCACCGCCCTTACGGTGCTGGCCAGTTTAATTAACCTCGGTATTGCCCTGCTGTTGTTACGTGGTGGCAAACAACATAATTCGCCGGCGCTGGAAGGTGATGGCAAACATTTAATGACCGATGTCTGGACCACCGCCGGGGTTGTAGCAGGCGTGAGTCTGGCGGCAGTAAGCGGCCAATATTGGCTGGACCCGCTGGTGGCCATCGCCGTAGCGCTGCACATACTGCATGAAGGCGGCGGCATCTTATATCGCGCCGTTAATGGCTTAATGGACAAAGCACTGCCACCGCAACGCATCAATGATATTGAACAGGCCTTAGCCCAGTTTGCCGGCAGCAAAGTGCAGTTTAGTAATTTACGCACCCGCGCGGCGGCCACCTTACAATTTGCCCAGGTAGATATGCAGGTGCCACCGCATTGGACCGTGCAGCAAGCGCATCAGCTGGCCGATGATGCCGAACTGGCGATACAGCAACTGGGGGTGGAACTGGTGGTACATATCGAACCAAAAACCACTGATTAACTGGTGTTTTTAACATTCAGCGCTACAGTTAATCAGACCCAGCTAAACTAATATGGCGCCAGCGCAGTATGCCGGAACAGTACCTTGCCGCGAATACCACTGCCGATTTCCAACAGCAAATCAGCCATTTCCGCATCCGCCGTTTGCTGCAAATTACCGGCTTTACCTTATTTGGCTTAATTTTGGCTATGGCCGTCGCCGGGGGCACCACTAAGCTGCTTATTTTGGCCGGCTGCATTGCGCTGTTGGTTGCCGGCGGCTTTGCTCTGAAGCAGCAAGCGCTGATCTCTGCCTATATCCTGCTGTGGTCGATGGCGCTGATGTTATCGGCTCTGGCCTATGTCTCCGGCGGCCTGCGCGATCTGGCTCTGCTGGGCTTCCCGGGCTTATTGGTCTATGCCGCTATTTTAGGCAGTGTCGGGCTGTTCTATTCACTGCTGTGCTTTGTGATGGCATTTTGCAGCCTGGTTACCGCGTTAACCCTTAGCGGCCGGCTACACCCGGTGCTCCCGGCGCTGGGTTGGCAGCATTTGTTGTTTGTGGCCGTTATTTTGGCCGCAACCGGTTTTAGCGTGTATTTAATGGTGCGCGATATGCGCCGGTTAATGCTGTCGCTGCAACAGGAGAACGAGAAAGTACGCCACAGCCGCAAAGAGATTGAACGGCTGGCACATCATGATCCGTTAACCACCTTACCCAACCGTATTTTGGGCGAGCAGTTGTATAACCAGTTACTGCAACACTGTCGCGAGCAACAGCAGCAACTGGCGGTATTGTTTCTTGATCTGGATAACTTTAAGCCGGTAAATGATTCCTTAGGCCACTCAGCCGGCGACATTTTGCTGCGCCAATTAGCGCAGCGGCTGCAGCAGGTACTACATGCAGAACAAAAAGTTATCCGCTTTGGCGGCGATGAGTTCCTGTTTCTAATTCCCACCGACGCCGACAAACAGCAGCTCAGTCAGTTGGCAACGCAGCTGATTACGGAAGTCACCAAGCCGTTTAGCATTATGCAAACTGATGTCAGCGTGTCCGGCTCGGTGGGTATTGCCATAGCGCCGGGTGACGGCAGCGAATTTAACGTCTTGTGCCGCAAAGCCGATTTAGCCATGTATAAAGCCAAGGAAGATGGCCGCAATACCTTTCGTTTCTACGACGACAAATTGGATCAGGACAATGTCGACAAGTTTAATTTATTGCAGCGTCTGCGCCTGGCCATTAAAGCGCACGGCTTTGAGCTGTATTATCAACCGAAAATAGATTTGCGTAGCGGTCGTATCAGCTCGGTTGAAGCCTTGCTGCGCTGGCCGCAGAGTGACGGCAGCATGATAAGCCCGGCCGAATTTATTCCGCTGGCCGAACACAGCGGCCTGATCAGCGAACTGGGTAGCTGGGTAATTCATGAAGCCTGCCGGGCCGCCGCACGGTTAAGAGCGCAAGGCTTTAGTGAGCTGCGCATAGCGGTAAACCTGTCTTACGTACAATTTAAAAACACCGGGCTGGAGCAGGTAGTGCAACAAGCACTGCGCAGTGCCGGTCTGCCTGCAGCAGCGCTGGAGCTGGAGCTGACCGAATCGCTGTTAATCGGTGACACTGACTTTATTCAGCACCAACTTAATGCGCTAAGCCAACTGGGCGTAACCTTTGCTATTGATGATTTTGGCACCGGTTATTCTAACCTGAGTTATTTACGCAGCTTTAATGCCACTACCTTAAAAATAGACCGCTCTTTTATTGCCTCATTATGTGTCTCAGAGCGTGACGAGCCACTGGTACAGGCCATTATTAATATGGCCGCCGGCTTAGGCCTGAAAACGGTAGCCGAAGGCATTGAAGACGCCGCAACCTTGCAACGGCTGCAAGCGCTGGGCTGTGATGAAGGCCAGGGATTTTACTGGTCTGCCGCCGTGGCAGAAACGGTGTTAATACCCCTGATCAACAGCCACAACGAAACAATAAATAAACAAAATGACGCAATATAATTAAATAATATACTTAACGCTGCTACCACTATAAATAAGCCGGCATTATTTGCTTATTAAATCGCCCGGCGACTTAAAAAATAACCAAATTGCATATATAATCGCCGGCCTGATGCAGGGCAATTTCCTAAATTAGATAAAATTCATTTAAAACAATGTTACATCATCATTGCATTAAAAGATTAAACAATTAATACACAATAATTGTGCAGCCGGCAGTGACGCCAGCCTAAGTATGCCTCACGGACAGTAGTACCCTAAGTTGTAGATCAGGTTGTAGCATGTCAGACGTTTCCGGGAAGCCACGTACTTTAACACTACCCCACCCATATTTTGTTTGGTTGGGGCAACATGATGCCGAGCCCTGGCACCCGTGGTTTGATGCCTTTCACTCTGCCGATGAAGTCATAGCAGCCGGCAAAACGCCGGAACTGATTGTCATTGCTGCCCAGGCTGAGGAGCAGGATGCGCTGTTAATCAATTTACGCCGTGCCGGGCTCACCTCGCATTGCCTGATCCTGACGCGGCACGAAAGTGCCTTATCGCCTTTTCTGGCCAACGGCTTATGGCAAACGCAGTATAAAGAGCAATATCAGGCATATTTGCTGCGTAAACAGCAGCTGAAACTGGCGTACCACGACGACACCGGCCACAAGCTACTGGCCTACCTGTGGCTGCATGATGAAACACTACAACCGCACGCTGTACCGGCCAAACCCTGGCTGTATCAATACCCGCTGTTAAAGGCGTGGGGGATTAAACCGGAAGACAGTTTCAGCTGGCTCAGTGGCTTAAAACAGCAAAGCTGGCTCGATGCCGGCAAGCTGGAAAACCGCGTGCGCTTTTGCCCCTGCTGCCATTCCGGCCATTTAAATTACATTGATGTGTGCCCGCAGTGCCACAGCATAGATACCGAATCACAAAGCAGTTTGCATTGTTTCAGCTGCGGCCATGTCGGCGCTCAGGCTTCGTTTCGCAAAATGTCCACTTTAAGCTGCCCGAACTGTCTGCAGCAATTGCGCCATATCGGTGTAGATTACGACAGGCCGATTGAAAACCAGCACTGCAACAGCTGCGACACCTTGTTTACCGATGCATTAGTGCAGGCCGAATGCTTACATTGCCACAGTAACAGCAGCCTGACCGATTTGCAGGTGCGCAATGTCTACAGCTATAAGCTGGCAGCCAGTGCCCGCAGCCTGCTACGTCAGGGCCGCAGCCACAGCGTGTTTAGCCTGACACCCGGCGAGCAAATGCCGATGGCACAGTTTTACTGGCTGATAGACTGGCAAAATAAGCTAGCCAGGCGGCATAAACAAAGCCACTGTATTTTGTCGGTGCAGTTGTTGAATCTGGAGCAGTTCCTCGCCAGCGCCGGCGAGGCCAAAGGCTTTGCGCAATTAGATGCACTGCAGGACCGGCTGCGTAATATGATTCGGATCACCGATGCCTGCAGCAACTACAGCCGCGACGGCCTGCTGATGCTACTCCCCCTGACCGGGCTGGCGCAGATAAAACATGTTTACACTAAGCTGTTGGATATTCAGCAAAAGCAAGAAACGCCGGCGCTGCAGCTCAGTGTTAAAGCCATTACCCTGCCGGCAGATACCGGTGACAATATTGCCGACTGGTTAACCGACGAGCTGATCAAAGCCACGCCGCTATGAGTGATTTAAACACCCTGGCCTATATCCTGTTGGGTATGTGGCATACGCTGGCAACGCATTTATCCTTGCTGGTGTGGTTGCTGCCTTTGGTACTGCTGTACGAGTTGCCGCTGATGCTGCTGGTGGTAAGCGGCATAGTGCGGTTCTATCATCAGCGCTATTTGACGGTACCAAAGCAATCGCTGTACCGGCCTAAAGTCAGCTGCATTATTACCTGCTATGCCGAAGGCGGGGCGGTGAAGGCCACCATAGATTCGCTGGCCGAACAAAGCTACGACGGCGAAATAGAAATTATTGCCGTGGTAGACGGCGCGGTACAAAACGCCCTGACCTACAGCGTCGCCAAAGCGGCGGCAGCCGCCTGTAAGCTGCCGAACCGGCGCGTTATTGTCTTGCCGAAATGGCAGCGCGGCGGCCGGGTGTCCACCCTGAATGCCGGGTTAAGCATTGCCAGCGGCGAAATAGTAATGAACGCCGATGCCGATACCTCCTTTGATAACACTATGATAAGCGAAATAGTGCCCTACTTTGCCGACCCCAATGTACCGGCTTTAGGCGGTGCACTGCGGGTGCGCAATGTGCAGGACAGCCTGCTGACGCGGATGCAGGCCATTGAATATCTGATCTCCATGCAGGGCGGCAAAACCGGCCTGAGCCAATGGAACCTGCTGAATAATATCTCCGGCGCTTTCGGCGCCTTTCGCCGCAGCTTTTTGCAACAAATCGGCGGCTGGGATACCCATACTGCCGAAGATCTCGATCTAACCGTCCGCATAAAACAGTACTTTGGCCGCCACCCCAAGATGCGTATTCCGTTTGCCACCCGGGCCATTGGCCATACCGACGCCCCGGCCGATTTAAAAACCCTGGTGCTGCAACGGCTGCGTTGGGACGGTGATTTACTCTTTCTGTACCTGCGTAAACACTGGCCGGCGTTTAGCCCGCGCCTGCTCGGTAGCAGCACCTTTATCTTTACCCTGCTGTATGGCGTGGTGCAAAACGTGTTAATGCCCTTTGTTATCGTGGCGTACAGCATAGGGCTGGCGCTGAGCTATCCGTGGCAAATTTACGCCACTATCGGCATCAGCGTGTATCTGCTGTATTTGGCAATCCTGAGCTTTTTTTATGCGCTGGTGCTGATTGCCATCTCCGAGCGGCTAAAGCAAGACCTGCGCCTGCTGCCCTGGTTACCGCTCTACCCTTTTTATGCCTTCTTTATGCGGCTGGTGTGTTTATTCGCCCTGCTCAATGAAGTGGTGCGCCGCTCACATGAAGAAAGCTCAATGGCGCCCTGGTGGGTGCTCAAACGTGGAAGAAAGTTTTAATGAAGATCAGTTACTCCGCCGGCAGCAAAAGCACCAGGCCAACCATAGAACAAGGCCTGAAGGTAGACTACGCTGCCGCTAAACGCGGCGCCTACAAAGCCCGTTGGTATATGTTGCTGGCGGTAATCATCCTGCCCATGCTGCTGATCCTCTGGCTGCTGCTGCGGCCCAAGCTGTTGGTATTGGCGCCGGGTATAGTGACCACCGACCCGGTAGAGCTGCGCGCGCCGGTGGCCGCCAGGTTGCTTAGCATAGAAGTAAGCGAAGGCCAGCAACTGCAGGCCGGCAGCGTGCTATTGCAGTTACATAACCCACAGTTAGATGCCCAGATTGCCGAACTACAAAGCCAACTGGCGCGGCTGGCCCTGCCGGTGAATACCAGCGACCTGAGCGTACTACAACAGCGTGAAGCCGCCATCGCCATTGCCGGTGACGCCGTCACGCAACAAGCGGCTTATCTGCAAAGCTATCAGGATTTTAAGCGCTCCGGTTTGGTATCAACCCATGAGATGGCGGTAGTACAACAAACGCTGACTAACGCTAAGCTGGCGCTGGAGCAGGCCAAAACCGAAGTGATCCAGCTACGCCAGCAGCAGGAAATTCAGGCGCTGGCCGGCAGTGTGGCCCAGGCGCAACGTCAGCTGCAGCTTAGCCTGGCACAGCTGCAGGCGCAGCGTAACCAGCTACAGCTTCGCGCCACCCAGCCGGGCAAGGTTATCGCTATTCAGGTAAAACCCGGTGAATACCTGCACCAGGACCAACCACTGCTGATTTTATCTAACCGGCCGCAGCCGGTTATTTTCGCTTACCTGCCGCCCAAATACATGAACTACGCCAAACCAGGCCAGCAGGCCAGCGTAAAACTGCCGAACGGCGATAAGGTGCGCGCCAGCATCACCGAACCAGCCGAGTTACTGCAGCGCCTGCCGGCCAATCTGGCCGGCCCTTTTGACGGCGAGCAAGCGGTACTGCGACTGACATTAACGCCACAGCAACCACTGCCGGATATTGAAGGCTTGCCGCTGGAAATCAGCTTTGATTATTTGTGGTAAGTGGTACAGCGCTACTACAGCTTAAAACACTAAAGATAGCTGCGCCCCCAGCGTAGTACGGCTAAACCGGCTGTAGTGCGCCCTGTCCTGATAGTCCGGAAACATCGCCGGCTCATAGCCGGTTTGATAGCGTAAGCTGTACCAATTACCGTACAGCTCAAGCCGTAAATTGTCATGCAGCTTAACTTCCAGCCCGGTTTTTGCCATAACATGGCAACAATTGTCATCGGCACTGTTTAACCAGTAAAACAAGCTGTCATTAATATCCAGCCCAGCCTGAATATAGGGGCTGAGCCACCAATCCATACCTACGCGGCCATAAATAAACACCGGCCTGACACGGCCATCGGCGTAACCGGCAGGCGTGGCTTTTAGCGTAATACGCTGATAACTGATACCCGCCTGCATATAAAGATCGTTGCGCTCAACGCGGCGCAACGCCAGCGAGAAACCGGAGCTTTCCGCTTTATCGCCTTGCTCGGTAAACAGCGATATCATCATGTGCTCATTGCCGCCCCAAGCGGCCGCCTGCAGCGGCAATACCGCCAACGCGGCCGCCAGCACCAGACCCGCTGTCACTACACTACCAAGCCGCATATTCAGATCCTTTGTTTACATCATTAACATAAAGCGGCGGATAATACCTGAGACTGACGCGCCGGCGCAATTAAAAGACTTAATACCCGGTGCGATAACGCCAGAAAAAGCTTTGGTTACTTGTGCTAAGCGCCGGCTACTACCTTAGCTAGGCTATCGTGCAACTTTGAAGCGAATTATTACAGCAGCACAACGCGCAGGCTGGTCTTCGATATAAAGGTTAACTCTCTTACCTGCCATAAAAGCAGCTATTAGTACTGATACCTGCGTATTGTAATCAGGAACTGCCATATTTAACACAAATCGACCACCATCATCACAACTGCTCAGTTGCGGGTTTTTATACAAGGTATTAAACATCAGCCCTTCTACAGTCGGGTACAAATTAGTAACTTCTGTATAACCACTCCAAACCGGCGCAGCATTAGCTGATGCACAAAACAACAGTAGCAAAACGAACACTTTTATCTTCATCTTTGTAACCTCTGATTATAATCTCAAGGCTTAAGTTTTAAGCCCTTTATCTTACACTCACTCCACAACCCTTCCGTGCCATCGTTGACAAAATTCACCTGCCCGGTCATACCGCCTGTTGCAGCTAACATGAACAATTGGCTGTGAATATCTGAAAAAACGTGTTTGACTTTAAAATGTAAACACCTTTTTAATAAATAGTTATATAACAAGCAATATACTTATCAGCCCAAACACTCCAATTCATACCCTGCAGCACCGCCAATTGTCGGCGCTGCACCACATTGCCCGACCTGCTGGTGAGCACTGATCACCTCTGCCGGAATCCACTGCCCATGCTGCTGGTGGTTTTGCGCGGTTCAGGAAGAAAAAGAACACCCGCGTTATGGGTGTTCTTTTGGTCAGTAGTTTTGATTATTCTACAATTTTTTGCGTAGTTATAATAAAAGCATTGTGCTCGGAGCTTTCTTCTTTAATGAATTCCTTAGCAGATTTATTAGCTTCTTCTGGTTGTTCATCAAAGATATTATTTCTGTCCCATATACAATCTAGACGTGATTCAAAACCAGGGTTATGCCATATGCCACCTTCAACTCTGGCTATGATGCAGTCAAAGTCTAGCGCGAGATCACATAGTTTTATTGCGGCATCTACCTCAAGTTTCATCACTGCATTGCCATTTAATGAAAAAAACAAATATGGATCTTTGTAACAGGCAGTTCTGTCGAAACTCATTGTTGTTCCTCTTTCCACTCTATACGACTATCTGGTATCCAATTGGGGTCATTCTTGTCACTGACGTGAACTACTTCCTTGGTATTGTCATTAACAACTACATGACCACCATTTTTGCTCCCATAAACAGAAGCAGGATCATTCCTACCTTGGCCATCAGCGGTTTTGCTCGGACTCCGTTTGTCTGTAGAGGACCCTGTTGGTTCAGTCTTAGTAATATCGTTGACTTCACCCTCTGTCCATCCTCTTGGGCCAAGTTGATCCTTTATTTTGTCGTCAATTTTAACATCCGATTGCCCTTCAGAGGACTCATTCAGATGCTGAATTGCTTTAGAACCGGCATATCCAGCAGCTCCCGCACTGCCGACAAAAAACGCGGCCTTACCAAAAGCAATTATTTCGGGAGCGAAAACAATTAGAAATGCAGCACGTCCGTCAGGATCAGTAAACTTATAAGGGTTGTTGTTGGCATAAGCGTATCGGTTAAACCCCATAGTCGGATTGCCGCGCCTCATATGCCCCAGCATATCAACCGGGTCATTGCTATAAAACCGTCCGATTAGCGGGTCATAATACCGCTGCTGCATATAGGTTAACTGCAGGTCGTCATCTTCCAGATGCCCGGTATAGCCCGGGGTGTCTTCGCTGGTCGGCACTGCGCTTTCTTTGGCAATAAGCTTGTTGCCCAGGTAAAAGTATTCCGTCAGGCCTTTATCGCCGTCTGTCATCAATAACTGACCAGCTGCACTATACAAACTCAATTGCGTTTTGCCGTTGCTAACCTTTTTAACTCTGCGGTTATAACCGTCGTACTGGTAGCTGTTAGTGCCTGAGGTAATCAGCTGATTAGCCAGGTTAAAACTAAAAGCGCGCTGGCCATTATTGGTCACATTACCGCGGCTATCGTAAGCAAAGGTTCTGCTCACTCCACCACTAATTCCGGTTAAGCGGTTGCTGGTATTGTAGACATACGTCAGGCTCTGGTTGCCCAGGGTCTTTTGGGTAATATTACCTACACTGTCATAATCAAAACTGCCACTGCCCCAAAAGCCTGTCGCTGTATCTAACCGGTCTAAGTCATCATAAGTCAGGCTGATGTTTTTTGCTGGCGTGATAAGGTCGCTTATCGTATCGATATTATGGTTGTTGTCATACTGGTAGCGATGATTCAGCACATTGCTACTGCTGCGTTTTACCGTTTGATATTCCGGCCTTTGCTGGGTATCCAGCAATTGGCTGAAGCTTAAGCCATTACCATAGGTGAAGCCTTTTAACTGGCCATTAGGGTAGTAGCTGGCTGCCGTTGCATAGCTACCCACCCGTGTTGGCTGGCCCAATGCATTTGGCACGTAGCTTATGCTTTTGCCTGACGGGTAAATTACACTGCTGACATGGCCCATGGCGTTGTACGTCGGGTCTGTTATCCAGCTAATATTGTCCAGCGTCAGAACCTCTGTTTCCATCAGGTTGGCGCTGTTGTACGTGTAATCCCATACTGCCGTGCCGGCAACCAGTGCGGTAAGGTTACCCTGGTTGTCATAGGTGTAGGTTTTATCCGGCGTGCTGTCCGGGTAGTTTATTGTGCGCTGTGAGCCCAGGTTATCGTAACCGTAACTGACTTTTTGCGCCGCAGTGACTGAAGCTGCATTACAAGCAGTGGCACCGCCGGAGGCACCTTGCGCTATCCACACCGGCTGGCCCAGCGTATTATAACTGTAGGCTGTATGGCCCACATCCGGCCGCACCAGTCGGCATAGTTGCTGCTGGGCGTTGTAAATGCGGCTTTCAGTTATATCCCCCTGACTAATCGTTTTGATATTATCAAACAGATTGTAGCTAATATCAGTGGTTACAGCTTCAGGTTGCTCAATTTTGGTCGGCAAATCCTGGCTTGGAGTACCAAAAGCGCGGTAGGTTGTAGTGGTGCTGTTACCACGAGCGTCAGTAGTGCGTATCTGGTTACCCGCCAGGTAAGCGTAATCTACGCCTTTATTATCTATCGTACTGTATTGCCGGGTTAAGCGCTGCAGGCCGTCATATTCAAACGCTGTACCCTGGCTTTCTGTACTGCTGGTACTGGGATAAGAGATAAATTCCGGCTGGTTATAAGCATTAAAACGCTGAACAGTATAACGGCGCGTAGCCGCCGCCTTACTGTTATCCCATTCCTGCGTCAGGACCGGTCGCAGTAAACCGTCATATTGGATCTTTTTGCGGAAGTTTCCACGTTCAATGGTTTGCGTAAAATAACCGTCGGATGTGGTATAGCTAATTGCCGTCGGGCTCCAGCTGGTATCGGCTGGGGTGATGTTGGTTAAGCGGCGCAAAGCATCATACTGATAATTGGTACGGTTACCGTTAAAATCCGTAACCTGAGCCACTGTGCCATCATTATTAACGGTTTGGCTGGCGCTGATGTAACAGCTGGCAGGGTTAGTACAGCTGGCGGTATAACGCTGTGGTTGTTTAATCAGCTGCGGCTGACCGCGCTTGTAATTGCTGTATTCCACCCAGCGATTAGCAAGATTAAAACTCTTCAGTTTTAGGTTGCCGTCACTGTGATAGGTATTGGTATTGTATAGTTGCCCGAACCGGAATTGCTGATGCAGACGCGACTTAGCTGTATGATTGCTACTATAGTATGTCTGCGACTTTACTGTCGTCCAGCTACTGCCGTCATCTGACACTTCTGTCTTGGAGGGCAGGTTCAGTACCCAGTTTACCGTATCATGCAAGTAACTTTGCTGCGTATAACGGGTATTGTTACCGGCAGTGCTGTGTTCTTCCGTTAAGATTGGCACACCATAGCTGTTAAAGTCAGAATAGCTAACAGAATAAGATGTGGCCAAGGCATCTGAATACAAAACAACTTTGCTTTTTATTATATTTATTTCATTTTCCAAAGGCTTGGCGTTATCAAAAGCAACCTTTGCGGCCCCAATAAATCTTCCTGGCGCATAATAAAACATTTCCGTCTTGTCTTTTTTGTTACCATCGGAAAAATAGTCAGTTGCTACAACCTTCCCTTCAATATATGAAGTCGAATCTCTGTTAATATAACTCACTTCATAACTCGAATCAGGGTTGATCTGCTTTACAGTTTTATAGTTAACTACATCAATAATATTGTCCGGTAAACTGCCGTACACATACGGGGCATTTCCTGTTTGATTACTATAGCTGTTGGCGGCATAGCCACCCGAGTTCTGCGAGTAAACATACTGCCAAACATAAGCCTCGCCTGTTGCTAAAGTAAGAGTTTTCTCGGTTAGCGAATAGTTTACGGAACAGTTCACATTCTTAAATATTTTCGTGGTTACTGTACCTCCTATCCCGCCGCCAATTCCGCTGACAATCTGGTCTATATGCACGGGAAACTCTGTTCTGCCGTGATAAACAGGTTTAAGCTTATACTGCCCATTATTCCCATAAGGATCAGTAACACTTAGCGTAACAGAACTATTTTGCTCCGACTCCCGGATATCGCATTGACCAAGATAACTGGCATCCCAATCTCCGTTTCTGCGAAACGGCTCGGTAACTGTTCTATTGAGATCGTATAACCAAGTTGTGTTGTCAGGTAGTAAAACCTTTGTCAAAACACCATTATTATAAAAATACTCTACAGTTCTATCTTCACTACTTCCTGAAGAGGTTACCTTATGAATAAAGCGGGCAGGCTTTCCATTAAGTACATAATCATCCCAAATAAAATTTATTTCTCTACCATCTGAAGATGTTATAGATTTTAACTCATCTGCTTCATAGTTGTAGTTTACAAAATTACCATGTCTGTCAGTAATTGAAGACACTCGCATAACAGCAACAAAATCTCTCAGCGAATAAAATGAGGTACCAGGAGAGAAAACTTTAGGAACATTAAATGTGTATTTAATGCCATTGGTTGTAGTTACGGCAAAGCCCTGCCCACCGCCAGGCCGGGTAATACAACTAACTTTAAAATGGTTTTTAGTAACACGGGAATTACCGGCCCCGGCTAGTAATCTCTCAGTGGCTACATTGGGAATTTCTAAATTATCGGCGTTCCAATAGGTATGAGAACCAACTCCGGTGCGTAGATGGCCATTGTGGTACATAAAACCGCCATGCCCCAGGTTGCCTGAACATTCCAGCGGCGTGCTGAAAGAGTTATCTGTACCCCACGCTTGTACTTTATTGTCATAGGCTGCCAGTCTTGTAACGATTTGAGGCACTTTGAGGCTCCAATCGCCAAACTCACGCGTACTTGCACCGCTACTGTACAAGACTGAGCGCCCCCGAACGACGTCAACATTAATTGGAAAGTTCCCGGGTATGTCTAAATCTGTATTTTGGAAGGCAAGTAGACCAGATTGAATGCTGTATTGATCGCCTTGAAAACTGTTGCTTAGCAATGGCATCAAGTCTTCGGTTCGGTCCCAGTTTGCTTTATCAATTATTGGGTTGTTTTCTTCAAGTGCGTAACCATTTGAGCCGGAGAACAATAGAATGCTCAACACTATTAATTTATTCAATCTCATAAAACCTCTGCCAAAATCTTGAGCAATATTCATAATTATTGTTGGTCCGAATTTTGACCAAAAGGCTTGTAATCTGTCTTTTTAATTATATTGCCGCCGCTATCGGACTCAGCAATAACAGAACCAAGTACATCAGTGTGTAAATAGGTAACCACGGGAGTTATAATTTTTACAATCGTAGTTAAGCCGGTCACTGTAATAGCAGGTTGACCATTGTTGAATATAAGCCGGATATCTGCCAAGCCATCCCCATCAAAATCGGCATAGCTAATGCTTCTTACTATTGCGCTTCCGGGTGTTAATTGCAGCAGTTGCCATTGTGATGGCGTTAACACTGTCAGCTGCCAACTGCTGCCTGATTTAGCCAACTTTAGCAGGCCATTCTTAGGGGTAATTAGCAGTGGTATGGCAACTTCGCCATGAATTAATACAAACTGTTTTGGCGCTTGCAAATAAATATTGCCGGACGAATCACTGTAAATCAGGTACTCCCCGGTATCGGCTTGTGTTGTAGTAGTAACTACAACAAGCATAAAAAATAGTAAGTAACGAACAGCAGTATGCATGGGCAATCCTTGTAAGACCAGGTGTGTTTTGTTTAAGTAACAACGGTATATAACGCTATTGCTACAAGTCATTTTCGCAACGAATAGAAGTAAAAAGGAGCTTTATCGCTGCTCGCTAAATAATGTTCTAATCTTTCTCTGATAAGCCAGAAACCACACAAGTTGTTTGTTCATTATCAACAACGTAGCGCAAGCTTTTACCCCTGGCTTTCGCCGATAATGCATAAGCGTACAGTGCTTTATCAAAATCAGTGCCGGACATATTAATCTGCGCTCTGGAATAGGAACAATGTGTCGCCATCTGCGGTGAGCTAATATAGGCAACACCATTGTTCAGCATCAGGCTCCATTCCGTGAGGTCGGCGGCTGGCCAATAACGGGCGGCTAAACATACAGGACTGCTTAGTAGCGAAGAGATGGCTATAAAAGCTATTCTATTCTTCATTGCATTTACTCGTTGTATGTACGCAGCAAATAGGCGCTAACGCTATAGTTAGTTGCTGTACAATCATAAGCCGAATCTTTATAAGCAATACTTACTTTCTTACCGGCCATTTGTGCTGCCAATAAAGCCGACAAACGCTCACGAGTGCCTGGTTCATCTAAAGTGCCAAGACGCCGCCAGGGATAACCTTTCTGTATGTACAGCACATGGTTGGACTCTATCTGAATATTCTGCACTAGTGCAGCGGGGCAGTCTTTTCTGGCAAGTGCAGGAAAACTTGAGATAAGCAGCAGAACAACTACAGATAATGTTAAATTTTTCAAAAAAACCTCGGGAACTTAAAAACTAGTTTTATTTGGGGGCTGTTTCGAAACAGAGCTTTTAAAACTCTATTTCAGTTCAATACGGCCAAGCGTTTCTATATTGGAGAATAGCTCACAACTATCAATACCAACGAAGCGGCCGGTTTTTCCGGATGCATACAACGTTAACAGCATAGAGTAGAACTCTTTACCAATAGGGTCTGCTACATCCATAACAAAATGCCAGCCGGAACTGGTATGGCACAAAACGCGCTCGCTTTGGTCCGTATCCAGCTGAATAAACACCTTAGTGCCGTACTGTTGATCCATCATTACCCGCTTAACCGTCGCAGCAGGTACTTCAGCAGCATTTGTTAATGCTGAAAACGATACCAAGCAAAATAAAAACACTCTGAAAAAATAGTGCATAGCACATCCTTTAAATTATTTATGGTATTCAACACTGTACACTTTACAGTATGAGCCACTGCTACCGGGCCAATCTTGCCCGGGCAAACCGTATATCCTGACGTTTGAGTTAGCCTGAAACGCCGCCAGCAGCATCGACATATTGGCTTGAAAACCAACATCAGAACTGCTCATCCAATAGCCTTTTACACAGGCCTCGATGGGATTTTCCAGTCTAAACATCACATCACCATTACCGTTATATGATGTTATAAATTTAATGGTGCTGATGCCAGAGCCGGTATATTCCACTGCAGATGCAGAGCAGCAGAACGGCAATAAGGCAAGTAATAATTTCAGTGCAACAAATGGTTTCATGTAAAAATCCGTCCTAATTTAAAAAGTAAAACAGCTGTTATTTCAGCCAAACTTGTTCTATTACAGGCCAACCCAATTTTTCACCGCTCGAGCAACCTGTCAGGGCCAAATTGACGCTCTTATCTGCGGCATAGGCGCTTAACAATGCGGAATACAAGCGCTTACCAGCCTCGCTGTCAGCATTATTTAACACCAGATACTGCGTGCTTTCACAACCACCGGGATTACTGGTTTGCGGCATGGTAACCAGCACATGGTTTTCGGAATAAACCCGTACCGACTGCACTTTATGAACGCCAGACCAGCCGTCATAAGCTGACGCTGACATTGGGTAGAGCGCAGCTAACAGAATAAAGTATCGCAACATTGACTCTTCCTCGTTCTGCCGCTACTCAATAACCAAATACTTGTAGCCGCGTATAGTGTTATAGGTGTGTCCGTCAAATTCAGTACAGCCATCTGAGTAACCGGATACCTTTTTGCCCGACATATAAGCAGCCAAAATCAGGGAGTAGGCCTTGTCATAGTTAGGATCATTATCCAACAACACAACTGCCATATTTCTTGCACAAGAGTTAGGATTCCCCCAGTTGCTGGCATAAATAAACAAGCCGCCGGTTTGGAATGCCAGTTTATTAATTGCATTTGCCGGTAGCGATCCGCCGGCGTCAGCTGCACTTGATATAACACCCAGCATCGCCAAAATCATTCCTGATATCATTTTATTCATGTTACTCCCCCCAGAAAACTCACCAGCCTGTTAAACATTACACATTGACTGACTGTGTTATTCCAACATGTCTGTCGTGATTTTATTGCAACTTTACTCTTAGTTAATATCAATAAATGTATCAACAAGGCAGAAATGCGTGCCTGAACCTGTCCATCGTTTTTCGCTGCTGGTATTCGCATACACTTTAATTTTTGATTTTGATTTTTGCGCTGCGATCACCATAGCAGTAACATTTGCAGCACCCGGTGCGTCTTTTGGAACCCAGTAACCTTTGCAAATATCTGCTTTATCGGCAATTAAGAAAATAAAGTCGCCACCACCATAGTACGAATATGCCTGAACCTGCTCAATGACAGAGACATTACTCGCCTCTAAATCATTTGCATAAACTTTAGGTAATAGCATTACAGCAGCTGCGGCCAGGAATATAAATTTCATTTTGCGCCCTTTCCTAATAACAAATAAAACACCAGTAAACCTGACAAAAATCGTAATTACAACAGACCGAATTTTCGCCAATAATTACTCCAAAACTCCAATATGCTGATTTACAAGCCCATATCCATTACTGTCTACGCAATATACTATATTGATAGTTCTCTTGGCTAAATGAGCAGCCAGAAGTGTAGAATAGGCACGCGAAAAAGAGTCTTCGTTACCTCTGACACTGCAACCAGCTGAATCACCCGTTCCATACCTGATATAAAACCATTGTGCTACCCCTGCCGGCATTGGATCAATTTTGAAATAAACTGAATTCACATCATCATTTGTCGGAACCTGAATTTGAGTTATTCTCCCATTCACAGAATTAGCATGCGATAACAGTGGAAATACTAAAGAAACAGCTGCCATACACTTTAAAATGAATTTCAATTTAAACACCACTTAATAATTAAAAATATCATTGCAGATATTATGTTATCTTCACCCAAACCAAAGATAGTTATTTCCATTATTGTCTAATTATAATGTATCTGGCCTTTTCGTAATTGGTCAAAGTGCTGCAAGTGAAAGCGCCGTTTTGGTCATCTATATACATATCAACGGTTCTATCAGCAGCCAGTGCCGCCAGCCCTAATAACAATCTACGCACCTTTTAACCCTCCAAGATTTCGGCTAACAGCGTGGCTGTTTCTAATTAACGACACTAAATTAATCAATGGTGTCTCACAGACATTAATCTATATAATTTCGATAGATCCCGAAAACTGCCTATTTTTGTATAATTGTGATCTGATCCTGAGGGATCCCCACGAATTTAGCCCTCCCATTCAATGTTGTAACTCCTCG